>JAJBVD010000046.1 GCA_020859985.1 Clostridiales bacterium | reverse complement strand
CACTGGAAATATTCGCATAGCTTGTCTATCGTTTCCGTAGTGACAATCTCATTATTTTTCATTTTATTAATCGTTGCCGCACTGACAATTTTCTTGTCTTTCAGGTCCTTTTTTCGTATTCCCATGCGGTTCATTTTATCCCATAGTCTGTAGAATGCAATCATAGCAAAAAATCTCCCTTCGCATTTCTTTTGATATTATAAGCAATCTTTTATAAGCTGTCAAACCCTATTTCACGTTCTACAAAAATCTGCTAACACAGTTAATAATATGCGATAGCATATTGACAAAATGAAAATCCGGTGTATAATTCAAGGCACAGAAAGTATGCGTTCGCATATTTTACAACCTTATAACGATTTTCATTGAAAGGAGAACTGACATTATGGCATTTAAGGAGTATCGCAGCATGAAAGTGTATGAACAGAGCGGCTATCGCTACAAGGCAACGCCTACTATCACACTAAAAGGGCAATGGCTGAAGGAATGTGGCTTTGACACTGGAAATCCTATTACAGTGAGATGTGAGGGTGGCAAGCTGACCATCACAAAAGCGGATGAGACAGAGACAGACTACTGTGATGTACTGGACGAACCACAGTTAAGCATGATTGCGGAGAAGTGCTGATAATTGAACATGGACAACGTGCCGGTCCGGTAAGGTCTATATGGCTTTACCGGGCTTTTTCTTTTGTCGCTTATCGTGAAGTATCGGTAAGCGACTTTTTGTATATTCAAGCGACAAATAAGCGACAAGCGACAAACGACAGTGTTAAAGCGCCGCACGATGCCACAATATATTGCGATCTATTCAAATAGAATCGCCTATATGTAGGATATAGGCGATTCTTGATTTACTCTTCCTCAGAAAACGTAATAAATGTGATCAGATGCTTGGTATCCATGGCAGATTTCAGCTGTTATACTTCTTTTCATCCAGCTCGCCCTGCTTTGCGTTAACGATAACGTTGACTGCAGCGTCGCCGATTACGTTCAGCGGCAGGAGCGCCATCTCTACCGGACGGTTGATCGCCATTACCAGCGCGTAGCCGATCAGGCACAGCTCAGAAGTCCAGCCCATACCGGAAAGCACCGTGTAGATCATCGTCGTACCTGCTACGGGGATGGCCGGCGTACCCATTGCCGCGCAGATGGAAAGGAATGCCATGACAACCATGTTGGCCGGGGTTACATTGATTCCGGCTGCGGTCGCGATAAATGTAACCGCGAACATGTGCATGATGGTGGTTCCGTTCATGTTGATGGTCATACCGGTCGGAAGCACGAAGCTCGTGATCTCCTCAGAGCAGCCCAGCTCGTCGATACAGGTGCGGGTGTTCAGAGGCAGGCAGGCTGCGGATGAGTTGGTAGAAAATCCAAATACGCCAACCTTCGCGATCTTCTTTAAGAACTTGAACGGGTTGAGTCTGGTGGTAAGCCAGATACCCAGCGGATACAGGACTGCGCAAATAGCAAGCAGCGTGACCATTGCCGTCACGACATAAGCCGCTACCGGAAGGATGTACTCTACGCCGTATACTGCGAAAGTTCTTGCGATCAGGCAGAAGATACCGAACGGGCCGACTTTATTGATCCAGAAATTCAGGAACATCTGAATGACTTCGTTCAGGCTTTCCAGCACTTTTTTCAGAGCGTCGCCTTTGGAACCGAGCTTGTTCAGGCAAAGGCCAAGGATGATTGCCACTACCACGACAGAGATTACGCTGTTATTCGTGCTGCAGGCACTTACAATATTGGTCGGGATCGCGTTAACAATGACTTCCAGCGGGTTGTACGCGTCAATCGTAGAGGCTTCCGCCAGACCGCTCGGCAGGGTTACATTGAAAAATCCAAGGTTTTTGATGCCCTGCGCAACCACGCAGCCGAGAAACGCGCCGCATACATAGAAGCAGAGGAAGCCGAGGATCGTCTTTACCGCGATCTGGCCAAGTCTGGTGGAATTGGAAATGCTGCACATCGCAAGGCTTAAGGACACCAGTACCAGCGGTACGATCGCCATCTGCAGGCCGTGCATAAACAGCTGGCCGATGATGTAAAACAGGCCGAGCGCCTTCGTTCCGTCATCCGCTGTAATGTCCTGGAAGAAGATCATGTTGATCATATTCCAGACGCTTTCGTTGCCGCTGGAGTTCAGCGCCTCTCTTAAAAACAGGCAGCCAAGTCCTACTACAAGACCGCCGATGAGGGCGATCATCATTTTTTTGACTATCGTCATTCCTTTTTTCTGTTCCTTCATAATCGTTGCTCCTTTGTTTATTCATTTAGATCTGTAAAGCCTCATCTGCAAAACATATTTCAGACCACACATTTTCTCCAAAACCGACCTCCAGCAGAGCATTCCTGTCCGCCGGGAATTCAGCAGAAGCCCTCTCGCGAAACCCGCTTACTGAAAGTTTTTGATTACGATCCCTTCCTGCGCAAACGCTTCTGTGATCCGTTTTACGAAAGCAAATGCCTTGGGACCGTCGCCGTGAACGCACAGGGTGTCGCCCTTGATCTCCAGCTCTTTACCGGAAAGCGCAGTCACTTTTCCTTCTTTTACCATGCGGATGCAGCGCTCAATCGCAAAGTCCTCATCCGTGATCATCGACCCTTCCATCTTCCGCGGCACAAGAGAAAGATCGTCCATATAGGCGCGGTCCACAAAAATCTCTGATGCAGCCTTCAGCCCGATCTTTTCCGCTTCCTCGCCCAGAACAGCGCCTGCACAGTAAAAGATCATAATGGAGGGATCGATCTCATAGACCGCCTCGCAGATTGCACGCGAGGTCTCACGGTCGTACTGGCACAGATTTCCCAGCGCACCGTGAGGCGCTACATGCTGCAGCTTCAGACCATAGCTCTGCGTGAAGGCCATCAGGGCGCCGACCTGATATTTGATGATATTTTTGGTTTCCTTCGGATCCAGCGTCATCTTTCTGCGGCCAAAGCCCATGAGATCCGGGTAGCCCGGATGTGCGCCGACTGCCACACCGCGTTCCTTCGCCATCTTCACGACCTTGTCCATGACCATGGGATCCCCCGCGTGATAACCGCAGGCCACGTTGGTAGAGGAGACATACTTGATCAGTTCCTCATCTCCGCCCAGCTTGTACGCGCCAAAGCTCTCGCCCATGTCGCTGTTTAAATCAATCTGGTACATGCTTGTTTCCCTTCTTTCTTAGAGATCGCCATTCGCAGCGCGTGGATGGGCGATCGGGTTGACGGGTTACCGGTTGACTACGTTTTCAGGTGCTCCGTCCATGTAGGACTTTATGTTTGCGGCAGTCGTGTTCATGATCCGCTCGCGGGCGTCTTTGGTCGCCCAGGAGATATGCGGCGTGATGATACAGTTCTTTGCCGTTAAAAGAGGATTGTCCGCCTGAATCGGCTCCGTAGATACCACATCCACTGCGGCAGCAGATACCTTTCCGCTGTTCAGCGCATCCGCCAGATCCTGCTCTACTACGAGCGGTCCGCGGCTGTTGTTGATGATCACGACTCCATCTTTCATCTTTGCGATAGTGTCTTTGTTGATGATTCCCTGTGTAGACGGGAAAAGCGGGCAGTGCAGGAAAATGAAATCGGACTGCTCCAAAAGCTGATCCAGTTCCACATACTCCGCCACCTGTTTTCCTGCCTCAGACGGGAAGGAATCGTAAGCCAGTACATTTACATTCATTGCCTTCAGGATTTTGCCTGTATTGATGCCAATACGGCCAAGTCCGATGATACCGGCCGTCTTGCCGGATACCTCGATCATCGGATAATGCCAGTAGCACCAGTCCGGGTTGCTCTGCCACTCACCGGCTTTTACAGAGGTATCATGATATCCGATATGGGAGCATACCTCGAGAAGAAGTCCAACCGCATACTGGCTCACATTATCCGTGCCATATACCGGCACATTCATCACCGGGATGCCTTTTTCCCTGGCATACCCGTAATCTACGACATTGTAGCCGGTCGCCAGTACCGCGATTGCCTTCAGGTTCGGGCATTTATCCATCGTCT
>JAJBVD010000069.1 GCA_020859985.1 Clostridiales bacterium | reverse complement strand
TTGTAACTATTAACCAGTAGTCCTTATCGACTACATCATTATTATACTAGGAGAACCAAAATGACACAGACAGCGGAAAAGAGCAAAGTAAAGCAGTATTCAATACAGGCAATCATTAACAAGATGGATGGCTACGGCTTCCGGTTCGACAATGCGACACAGCGTGAATCCGGCCAGTGGTCACCAAAGATTAAAAGCAATCTGATTTCGGACATTCTGCAAGGCAATCCTGTCCCGAATCTGACCTTTGCGGAGCAGGTGATGAACGGCATCGTTATCACATGGAATCTGGACGGGAAACAGCGCTGTACAACAGTCTATGAGTACGTGAACAACAAGTTCCGAATCTCCCGCGCCGTCCGCAGATGGGAAATCGAATACCAGACATTTGCGAAGCGCGAAAACGGCGAGTTGCTTCTTTCAGCGGATGGTTTCCCGCAGGTAGAAGTGAAGACCTGCGACATTAGAGGCAAACGCTTCAAAGACCTGCCTGTCGAGTTGCAGGAGCGCATTCTGGAATACACCTTTGACTGCACACTGTATCTGAACTGCACGGATGAGGATATCGAATACCACATCTGCCGATACAATGACGGAAAGCCAATGACTGCCGCACAGAGGGGCATGGGCGCACTCGGAACGAAGTATTCCGCACTGGTGAAGAGAATCTCGGATATGCCATTCTTCAAGGATTGCGGCGATTACCGGATGAGCGAGTATCGCAACGGTACCATTGACAAGACGGTCATTGAGGGAATCATGGCAAGCTATTATCGTGACAACTGGAACCGAAACGAGGCAATGTGCGAATTCCTGAAGGAGCACGCATCAGAGCAGACATTTGAAGATTTTGCGGATATCATCGACCGCTTAGAGGAAATCATCACGGAAAACCTGTCTGACCTGTTCAACTCAAAGGATAGCTTCATCTGGTTTGCTCTGTTCGCGACTTTTGACAAGTACGGTCTGGAAGATGAGCGTTTTGCAGATTTCCTCACGGCTTTTAAGGACTCACTTCACGAGCAGGTGGTTGACGGCAAGACCTATGACGAAGTAAACGAGAATCGCGCCACAAAGGACAAGAGAACGATGGTCGAAAAGCTGAACATTCTTGAAAGGCTTATGGCGGACTATCTGGAAGTATCCAATACAGAGAAATGCGCATAACTGACAGAAGCGGCTACTCCGTGCCACGATTTGAAACAGGGTATGGAAGTAGCCGCCTGTTTGTGCTATACTGGCTTCATAAAAGAAATGGGGGTGTTACAATGCCATTAGCGAAAGAAAGGGTTTACACAGTACAGGATATCTATGACCTGCCAGACGGGGAGAGGGCGGAACTGATTGACGGCGTTATGTATGATATGGCAACGCCGAGTCCGATGCATCAGTTTATCATTAGCGGATTGCACGACCAAATCAGCGATTATATTAAGTCCAATAAAGGCAAGTGCAGATTGCTGCTGTCTCCGTTTGCGGTGTTTTTGAATCAAGATGATTACAACTATGTCGAGCCAGATTTATCTGTGCTGTGTGATACGTCAAAGATATCTGACCGAGGTTGCGAAGGTGCTCCAGATTGGGTTATCGAGATTGTTTCACCATCAAGCCGCTCAATGGATTATTTCAAAAAGATGATGAAATACAGCACTGCTGGTGTCCTGGAATATTGGATTGTTGATCCGGAGAAAGACTCCATTACTGTCTACGACTTTAAAGGCAAGAATGGCGGCAGTTACACGATGTCAGACAAGGTGCCTGTAGGCATTTACAACGGAGATTTGCAGATAGACTTTGTAGAACTGAAAGGGAGCCTGTAAAGGAAAAATGATGCGGTTCCCCCACGAAATGGGGCAAGCGACAGAAAAGGCCCGGACATTACGTCTGGGCCTTTTATTTAATAAGCTATTCATATAAATCAAGAATGTCATTAACTTCTGCATATTTTTTAATTAGTTCTCTTAATTCATTCAGAAATTCTTGCTTTGTGTCTTTGCTTTTGGAAGAAAGACTTTTTAGGTCTTCGGACATAAATGCAAAACAAAAACTTAAATCAGTATTCATATTATCACACATTTGTTTCAAACGTTTTGCACCATAGTCATTTGTTAGAAGTATTGCTGTTTGCAAAGAATGTACGAAATCATTAAAATTATCCACGATGTCGGGTTCGAGGACGTTAGAAAAAGTGTTCTTCGGAGTATTGGTCTTTCTTTTTTGGTCAATGCCACATGCTTCAAGAGTTTTGTATATAAGAGTTTTTGCGTTTGTTTCTTTCCCTAAAACATATAGATAAGATAAAACTACTTCGGCTATACCTCTATGGATGGTGCGAGGGCGTTCTTCGATTCTACAAGAAGCAGAAATACAATCTATATATTTTCTGGAGATATTATATTTAATAACTAGTTTATCCTTATTGTCATTAAGCGCTATCCATTGATTTTCAATTAGTACCTTATATCCGGGCGTTCCTATTATATCAGTATTAGAATTTATTCTTTTGACTAACTCATCTTTATCTATTTGATGATTTCTGATATAGCTACTTATATATTCCATAAACAGCGAAATGTCATGATCATATAAAAACTCATCCATATTAATCATACTTAACCGAGTTTCTAATGAGCAAGAACGATAATATTTACTTAAAAAGCAAATAAATTCTCCGAGACCGTCCGTTGAATCGGAAATAAAGTTGCATAAATTGATAAAAAAGAAACTTTCTACTTTTTTGATGTCACCTTTTTCTAACTTCGAAATATATGAGGATGCTTTACCAAATTTGTTGGTAATACTTTTAGCAGAAACATCATGAGCTATTCTATAATTCTTGAGTGCTCTACCTATTTCTGGTGTCATAGTCACGTTTTTTAGGGTATATACATCGCTCATTTGCACTAACCTCCTCAAAGTTTGATTGATTTTACCATTTTGCAGCTAAAAGGTCAAGAAAAAACGGAAAGTTAATATAAAAGCAAAAAAAATACCGAAAATAATTAAATAGAAAAAAATTACCGAAAATTTCAAAAATATGGTTGACAAAAGGAAAAATGTGTTTTACAATGAGCCACGTAACCAAGGGACAAGCATCTCTTCTCTAAATGATTCTGAAAAGAATTAGAACGAGAAGAGAGAGAAAAGAGAGAAAAGAGAATAAAAAAAGAAGCCCAGATGTCGGCAAACATCAAGACTTCCGAGCTGGAAACGGTCGGCAAACCGATTCCAGGAACTGCACAGATACGAATGACTGTACAATCCTTTAGACTCATTCATTGTACATCAAATGTCATTTCGATACAAGCCAGAACGTTCGTTCTGAATCTGGCGGTTCCAATTATTGCAGTACCTTGACAACTGAATACCGGATCATCGCGATTTTTTGCCTTTAAATGACGAAAGAAAAGGAGAAGGTTTAAATAATGACGAAATATGGAGTAACAATACTTTCTGTGCTACAGGAAGAAAATGCGGAAAAACCGTCTACGTCTATGACAATTCCGCAAATGATGGAACGGATGCCAAGAGAAAAGCGGAAATCATATCCTACGATTTACAGGCACCTGCTTGAAATGGCTGATTTGGGATATGTAAAGCCGGGGCTTGATGATGGCGCGGCAGCTACATACTATATAACGCCTAATGGTAAACGGTTTATTGATTCACAGAACTAAAGGATAAGGAAGAAAAGGAGATGCTTTTATGCAGACAAGGAAGAGAGATATTTCTATTAAGAAGATTGTAAAGAACACAGCGAACGGCAACATTGTTTATGACCATCCGATGCAGCGCAAGCCGGGACAGTGGAACAAGGAGCAACAGAGTCTTTTGATTCACAGCATTCTGGCCGGATATTCCATTCCCCAGGCATACGCCTTACAGCTTCATGAGAACTATGATGATTCGTTCTCGGTATTGGACGGCAAGCAGAGATTTACTACCATTTGCGATTATGTGAATGACGGTTTTGCGCTGATCCAGAACCTGCCGACTATCACACTACGTAAACTGGAAACGGTCACTGGCGAAAACGGTGAGAGGATTCCGAAGTTTTCAGATGTCGAGTATGATATTTCCGGTAAGAGATATTCAGAACTGGACGGGATGCTGCAAGAGATTTTTATGGACTATGATTTTCAGATTATCCTCTTGTGTGATTTCTCGGATGAGGATGTCGAAACACAGTTCTACAGGCTGAACAACGGCACGGCGCTGACGAAAGACCAGAAAACGCGCGTAGTGTTGGGAGACGAACTGGCGCGATTTCTCGATGAGCAGGAAGAAAAAGAGTTCTTTGTTAAGAAAGCGTTCTTCACCGGCACACAGCGGAAACAGGGCGCGATTCAGTCTTGCATTCTTCAAACACTCATGATGGTTCTGGATTACGACTACAAAGACGCATCCAATAAGAGCCTGTTGGAGTTTGCGGAGTGGTTCCGGGCGAATCACAAGCAGAGCGATCTGGAATATGTTGCGGATTTGTTCAGCAAGCTGAATGAAGCGTTACCGGAGGCGGACAAGCCTTATAGACTGATGAAAAAAGTTAATATCCCGATTTTCGCGTATCTGGTACAGATTGCGGATGAGGCGGGGCTGTCTATGCAGGAATACGGTGAGTGCATCTTGAAGTTCTTTGATGACTATACGCCAGACTGCGAATTTGCGCAGTTGAGCAAGAAGCTTACCTATAGGAAAGACAACATTGACGCGAGAACGGCAATTATCGAGAAGATGATTCGCGAATGGAGGACTGTGGCGTGAAAGAGTATAAGATTGATGAAGAATTAAAGGCGCTGATGCCGGAACTGTCAGAAGCGGAAAAAGAATCCATGAGGGAAAGTTTCAAAAAGTATGAGTTTATGGCAACAAATCCCATTGTCGTTTGGAATGATACGATTGTTGACGGGCATAACCGATATGAGTTGTGTAAAGAAATGAATATTGAGCCTGTAGTTCAAGAAATGTCATTTGAGAACAAAGAAGAAGTCATTGAATGGATGATGCACACTCAATTTGCAAGACGAAATATGAATCCGGCTCAAAAAATACAAGTGATTAGTAAGAGATACAGGCCTATTTTTGAGGAGGAGGCGAAAAAGAATCAAGGCCGTAGAACAGATATTGAGAATCAGAACCTTGAGCAAACAGTTGCCTCAAGTGATAAGGGCGGAAAGGTCAGAGAAAGACTGGCAATGCTTGCAGGAACAAGTGCGGAAACCGTGCGGAAATGTGAAACTGTCTTAAATTCTGGCGATGAGCAGCTGATAAAGGATATGTTATCTGGAGAAAAGACTATCAGTGCGGCCTATAAAAAGATAAGGAGTAAGAAATCTGTTGAGGTGGCGAAATCAGTCAGCAGCGATAATGATGCTCAAGACATTGGCCCAACGTTTGTCCAAAGTGAAGCGTCAGAGGAAGAAGTAGTGCAGTTGCCTGTAAGTAACGATGATGAGTGTGAGGAACCGGAGGACATCAGACCAACGTTTGTCTCAAGTGAGCAGAAACCGGCAGACAGACGAGAGAATGACGCCTCAGCACACGAACTTCAAAGGCTGAAAGAGAGCGGGCGCGAAATTCATCTGCCAGAGCAGGAGGAAATTCCGGAACCGGCGGCAGATACTCCTGCTGTTCCCGCTCCAGACGGTCTGGCGGCACATCTGGAATATATGAAAAGCATTGTATCTGATTGTCACCAGAAAATGCGAACAGAGGTAACTTGGCTAAGAAGTAGGAATATCTGGACTGGAAGCAGAATGTATCCATACGAGAATAAAGAAGTTTTTAGTAAAATAAGTGATTGGATGTGCTCGTTTGATAGAATCCATAAACAGATTATGGATATGGAGCCATTTCAACTTTATCCGGAAAAAGACATCTTTATCTGCACAAAAGAGGAGGATGAGTAATTATGCAGAAGGAATTAACAGCTAAGGAACTGGCGGTGGTTTATGATGGAGCACTGGTAGATGTGACACGCGAGGACACCTACGGTGTCTCAATGGACTTGCGCCGAGCAAAGATTGTATACGATGAGGACTTCGAAGAATTATCTTTTGAGGGCGAGGGCTATTCCGTATGCTTTAATGAGTTCGAAGATAGTCCGTTTGAGAGCATCACTTATGACGATGCCGAACAGGAGACGTGTATCGAGTTTAGCGAATATATGCCGCCGCTCACTATCAGACGGTCAGATTCCTATATGAAGCATCTGAAAGCAGAACTGGAAAAGGAGGGCTGATATGCCCAAAAAGATATCTTTATCAGATATAGGCAAAATATACGGCGATGAAAGCATTGACCTTTCTGTGTATACCGGAAAAGGAAGCTATATGCTCTTCACCAATGCGAGCATACGCTATGTCGTAAGCGTTGCCCAACTGCACATTGATGCCGGAAATTGCTTTACCAATGGAGGCGCAGGAATCAGATTGAGCGGTGTAGACGAGATAATAGACTCTGTTGATTATTACGAAGATACAAAATTTTGCAATATCAAATTTAATAACGGTATGCCTACTATGAGCATACAGCCGACAGAAGTTGAAAAGTATCGTGGTTATCCGGATGATTGGATTCCGCCAAAGGAGCGCAAGAGGGTTAGTGTCCCGCAGCAGGAGTAACCCAACCAATTTGCCGTTCGGTTTTCTTGTAAAATTACAATGTTTTTATGGGTAAAATCGAACGGCGGCACTTCTGGTGGAGAGTTGTTAGGGTAAAAAGCAACTTTGATTTTGAATATCAGAATCATTGCAAAAATTAAAGGAGACGGTTTATGAGAATTATCAATAAGGCAGATTGTGAGAGTTACGAACAGTGGGTTGAGGGCTTTGTCCGGGGCGTTTTGGAAAGCGGCAACATAGACTGTGCTGAGGTCACGATTGACGATTTAGACGGTGACCGTATTTGGCTGACGGTGGATGGCGCGGAGTACCATATTCGCACATGGAATTTTGAGCCGGTGCACTATGATGCGGAGAATCGGCCGGATGCCGAAATCGTGAGTTACTCGCTGTTTAAGGTGCTTGATGATTACGCTGAGGAAATTGAGTATAACTCGCGGCGGATAGAATGGGTAAACTGATAGGGACCGGGGAACGGGCAAAAACCTGCTCCCCGCCTGTAAAAGATAAATGGGGGACAATACATGACAGATAGCGAACTGAAAGAGAAGATTATTGAAAGTTGGACTACAAATCACAGAGCAAATCTGATAGATATATCTGCGTTGCGATGCTTTTTAGGCAATAAATTCCGAATCAAGACCAAAGGTATGAATTACGATAAAATAGAAGAAGCCGCCGTAAATCATCTGACGCCAGATACACTAGATGTCTATATTAAAGGCTTACCCGAATTTGGTCTACTGATAAAGGATATTACAGAAGTGTTTGGCGTGTCGGCCTATAAAGCTAGTAATATGATAAAGAGCGGGCAAGTAAGAACCACCGATAAAAGAATGAAATATTCTGACTATAAGACAACGGTGCATATTGCCTACATCCCCGATTTGATTGAACTGTATAAAGCTGGGAAAATGACACCGAAAAAGCAAGTGGCCGCTAGAGTTGCGAATTCCGTCCAGTCGATAGAAGCAAGCGATGATAACATAGCGCAAGCACTTTACATCATTAACAAATCTGCCAAAAAATCCAGAGATACCAAAAACAGCAAATACGAAGAGGGCGACCATAGCACTTGCCACGCCTCAAAGACTCGGATGCTCAAATTGTACCATCTGAAAGACGAAGCGATGGAGAAGTTAATAGATGAGGGGCGCATGGAGTACCTGGGGATTAACCGCCAAGAGCTGCCGGGCCATGAGACGAATTATCTGAAGGTATACGCTTTGAGCGGTTTTACGTTTCATACTCCGTGCGAGTCACGCGATATCAACGAGGCGGAGTTGTTGGACTCTACTATTACAGGCCTTATCAGCGCGGAGCAAACGCGAAAAACGGATCTGAAATTTTCGCAGGCTGAGGCGTTGTTAAAAAAATACATTGCTTGAGAATGGCGATGGAGAAGAAGTAATTGTAACAGGCAATAAAAGAATAGGAGAAAACCATTATGAGTAAAGATTTTACACCGGAAGAGAAAGCGGCTATTGATTCGCTCAAAGAAGAATGTGACCTTTTTGCTTTTACGAATTATCTCGAACGACATCACGGCACAAAGGAACAGCAATATTCTGACGAAGAATTCAGAAAATTTAAAGAAAAAGTCAATGCGATTTCGAGGCCGCATGAGGACTCGGAACAGTTGGAAGCACTCAAATATCAAAGTGAACTACTTCTGGCCGATGCGGAATATGATGTGGACAAGCTCTTATACAATCATCGAGTAAGCATTGATTCAGACACGTTGGCAAAAATGGCACGTATCAATTATTACACGATTATCGAAATGCAGAAGTGCGGATATTCGCCTGAGGAGATTGAGTATCGCACCTACTACTGGCCGTATTGATGTTTTATGCGGCTGGTATTTGTTCCCGACATTTATGTCGGTGACATTATGATGTTCTGTGCGCCCGGTGAGGCACGGGCTACTATTACGGATAGACAGGATATGGCGCATTGTCTCTGGACGGTGCGCCAGAACAGGGGAGAGAAGGCTATTAAAAAAGAGAGTGAGTATTTAAAGAAATATTACAAGATGCTATTCCCGGCAGAATTAAAAGAGAATGAATATGTGTGCCTGTTTATTGTGGAGACAGATGAGGATGGGAATACGCTTCTGAACGAAGACGGATCAGAAAAGAAGTTCCACAAATTTGTAAAGAATTTTGAGCAATATCAAGAGTACGTGAACAAATACAAATATGTAGCCCACGTATACAATGCCATTGCGACCGTCAAGATTGATAAAAACGGCGAGTTGAAACGAAAAGAAGCGAATATGCGAAGCCGCCGGGTCTTATTCATCGACTACGATAAAAAGGACTATCCGGAACTTAACGATGCGCGAGACTTCACGAAACTGATAAAAGACAAGCTTCCGGATTTGTTCTTACACGCCATCTATGATTCTGGGCACGGTTATCACTACTACGTGATTGTGCCGCCATCGTGCAATGTCCGTGAAAGAAACGAACTGAATAAAGAGATTTGTTCTGTTGTCGGAGCCGACACCAATGCCTGTAAAGTGACACAGGTTGCTCGTGTTCCAGGCACGTACAACCGCAAGCATCCGGACGAAAACGGCCAGTTCCCGCTTGTGAAAGAAATCGACCATTACAGGAATCACCCGTATGAAGTCGAACACTTTCACCCGTGCAATATCAAAAGCATCCAGAGATGGCTGTCGAATGCAAAAAAGGTACTGGAATTTCAACCAAAATCGCAGCCGTTCCGCAAATGGGATTATGCCGGGGACGGACTGGAAGCAAATTATTACCCGACTTTATGCACCGAAAAGGTACTACATGAAGGAGCCGATAAAGGCGAAAGAAATGTCTGGCTGGGGCGGATCATTTCTATGCTTCGCTTTAAAGGCTTCACTGAGGCGAAAGTGCGCGAGGTTTGTCTGGACTGGAATACCCGATGCCGCCCGCCGAAGAATGCTGCCGAGATGCGAGACGATATAAGCAGGTATCTGGATAAAGAGGATATTTATAAATTAAACGGTTGCTGGGACAAAATCGCTGATGAGCGGGTAAAAGAGATTGTTCACGGCCAGTGCGACAGAATGCACTGTCTGGATGTAGTGGAAAAGAAGAGCCTTGTGATTGAGCCGGATATCGGCGTAAAGATGTCACAGAAGCTATTGAAAGACGGGCGATTGAGAAATGATGGGAAAGAGAGCATGAGCGGCTATGAATTTTTGATAATGACTATCCTGTACAAATATTTAAAGCCCAATTCCAGAGCACGTTTTACGGTCAAGGATTTGAAAATAAAAATGCAGTGGAAGCATGGTGGCAAATGGCAGTTGTGCATGGATATTGAGACCTTTAAAAAGACTCTGGAAAGATTGTGTGAACATGGGTGCATCGAAATGATTGTGCCGACAATGGTGCCGGGCAAGAAAAGAAAAATAACGTATGACGATACAATCATAAAGATGAAGCGTGGCTTAAAAGAATTGGATAATCGGTACATAGAGTTCTACTACAGCGCGGCGAGGGCGTTTATTTCCAGACAAATTACACAGGGTGAATTTAAGGTGTTTCTATGTCTTGTGAACAAAATGAAAGAGGGCAAATCCTGTACCATAGAAAGTCTGGATAGAACGCTTGAAATAGGAGAGCCGCATATAGTAGAGGCTTTAAAAGAATTACAGGCAGCACAATGTATTGATATAATTCAGCAAAAAGGCGAGTCTGGGAACTGGTATAACAGATATATGCAGAAGCATACAAACAAATATGATGACGAAACCTATTGTGACGATCCGAAGATTAGTGTTGATACGCCAGAGAGTGTTGATGATAGTACAGATAATGATGTAGCTTATATTAAACTACTTGCTTAATATATAATACATTCTATACACACTTCCGATTTTTCCGTTTTACGAATCGCGGAAATGCAGATAAATACTGGGTTTCCACGTTTTTTATCTTGCAAATCAGGGTTCCGATTTTTCCGTTTTACAAATCGCGGAAATGCAGATGAATACTGGATTCTGACGATTTTTTCCGTGCAAATGAAAAATTGAATTTTTGGGGTCAAATTCACATTTATATATATAGAGATATTTGTGGATTTGCCCCCTAATACTATGATTTTCATACTTCCCATTTTTCCGCATTCAAAATCCCGAAACACTGATAAACACTGACTTTCCACGTTTTTTTATCGTGCAAATTAGATATAGGGGGAATAGCTATAGATAGACAATACATGATTATAGATGACAGGCTTTACGAGATTGACAAAATCTCATTTTACTACATGACGATTTCAGCACACGAAATCGTGCAGCAATCAGAAGAACTTTTGGAGAAGAATATATTGGATGTTGCCGGGTTTAAAGGCTTGACTATCAAATTGACAGATGAATCCGGCCAGACCAAGATTATAAAATAATGGGGGACATGAAAATAGCGGACTATAGTAATAAAAGCGGACACGCCGATGAGAGACAAGCGGCGATTAAGATTAACAGTGTAGAGGCTTCACGGGTCTATATGATTGAGCATGGATATAAATATAAAAAAATTGAGGGTAACTCTTGCTTTTATTATGATACGAAATTATACGTAGGTAATGCAACGATACCAGACAGCTTATTTGCTCAATATGCGAGGAAGCATGGTTGCAACGTGAACAAGCGCAATCGCACCTATGACTTTGTATCCATTAGATTTGACTATAATGTTTCAAAAGATGATTCTGATCCGGACAACATAAAACCGTATGTGAGTGCGGACAAAATCCGAGAGGATTATTATAAAAACGGCGTAACAATTACATGGTGGCAATATAACCGGGATACAGGCGAAAAGATACCCGGAACGGATAAGACCATTACTTACAGGCGTTTAATGAGAAGCCCAGGTAAGGCGAAAGACGGTTCGTGTATTTTTGCAAAAGTAGATGATAACTTTTGTGATAGGATGCAAGAATATATCAACATGGGTCTGACGGACAAGACTTCAAAAATTGTGGAGATGAGTGCATATTCGTCTCTGGTTGCAGCAACCGCGCTAGGATACATTACAATTCCTACACGTAATATTTTTGTATTACAGGATGAGACGGTAAAAGCGCGTAAAAATGCGTATGTCGTGCGGGAGAGTAAAATCATCAAGCCGAAGATGAAACCAGATTATCGGGCCTTTGATGAGCGATTAAGACAAAATGGTTACACACTATATAAAAGTGAACAGAAGAAAAATCAAAGCCTAAGATATATTGATAGGAGCATGGGCAAAGAGAAAATCTTAGAGATGTACAATATTGACTTAGACGAATGCCCAAAAGTGGAGACGGGAAAATACACTGAAATAACGGGATGTGTTATGGACCGCGACCAGAATGTTGAAATTGAAAATACTTTATGGGATGGCATGGGGCTAATTGATGAGTCCATTTTTCCACAGGAGATGAACGGCTTTATTTACTGTCGGAGTCATTTTTTTAAATCTTGCCTTTTTCGCGGTAATATCCAACAGTATTTCAAGGACTATTTCGGGAAAAAGTATGACACAACCAGACTGACGGATTATACGGGACGCAGCATGAGAGTATCGGATATAAAAGTGATAGTGACCGAGAAAAGTCTTAAATGGTGGAAATTTATAGATGTCATGTGCGCTGAGGGCGAGCCTAGTAGTCCTAAAACAGCGTGGAAATATTGGCGGGACAGGATGAGAGCGGACAAAGAACGCTTCGCAATCATTAAGACTGGGCATAGTTCCTTTTATGGTGATGTACAAAAGACATCCTACCAGATGATAAATACGCTCTTGACAACAGATAAAGATGTCATAAAGCGGATAGCCTCTACGAGCATTGATTATCATAACGAGATGCAAAATAATGATGATGTATTTATAGACTACCTGCGCAAAACGGCGGGAAATAAGTATGATGTAAAAAATGTACTGGTTGACCTGTACGGGCATAATGACAAATTCAAATACACAGACTTTTACAGAGACCGTAAAACGGATATATTGTCAAAATTAAGATGCAAGATGAGGCAAGGAAGATTGTTCTTGGGGGCAGATAATCTTACTTTGTGTGGCAATTTGATAGCGATGCTGAAAAAAGCTACAGGGCAGAAAAATTTTCTTGACGAGGGCTGCTTTGAGCAGACAAATGATTGCATTCAGTGTTATACGCAGCAGTTCGAAGATGGTGAATATCTGGCAGCATTCCGCTCGCCGCACAACAGCCCGAATAATATTTGCTACTTCAAAAATGTGTACCCGGAGGAACTGCTTGAGTATTTTCCGAATCTCGGTAAGAATGTGATAGTTGTTAATGGCATAGGCACAGATATACAGGCGCGGTTAAATGGAGCGGATTATGATACAGATGCGGTATTTGCTACAAATCAAGCGGATGTGGTGGATATCGCTCGGAGAGCATATATCGAATGTCCAACAATAGTTAATCGCATAAAGGAGACCGGATCAGCCGACTATTCAAACGACATGGTATCTTATGCACGAATGGATAATAAAATTGCTGGGGCGCAGATGGATATTGGACGAGCAACCAATCTGGCGCAGTTGGCACAATCTTACTGGCATAATAGTGTTTGCGAGGATGAGAAAAAAGAGTTAGAAGAAATCTTTTGTATTCTGTCTGTACTGGCGCAGTTGGCGATTGATTCAGCAAAGCGCAACTTCAATGTCAAAACCGCCTCGGAGATTGCGCGGATTGCGGAAAGCGAGTGCATGAAAAAGGAACCGACGTATCCTTTGTTTTTTGCTGAAATACAGGATGATAAAGACTGTAGTCGAAGCGATTCGGAGAAGATGAATATTGGGGATGACAGGGGATTTTATGATTGCCCGATGGACATACTCTATCGCATGATAAAAGAGGATAAGCTGCTGATAGATAAGCGGACGGTGACCGGTAAAAGAATAAAGAGAATTGCTCTTGAAGACCTGCTCAATGCAGCAGATGTCAACAAAAGGGCTGATAGTAAGCAAGTAAAAAAGATTAAAGACACCATCCAAGAAAATTATGGTGCTCTACATAGCAAGCAATACGAGAAACGTATGGAAGCATATGATAAGTGTATGGACAAGATAAGGTTGCTGACAATTAGTAATGTCTCTATGCGGAAACTGATAAATGCATTTTTTACAGATAAAAGCATGAGTAAATTCACACAAGATGCGCTGGTAATGCTTTATGATAAAGCACCTAATATTTTTTTGAATTGTTTTAAAAAATCATCAAAAAATGACGAAAATTCCGCCGCCGACTTTTTAAAAGTCAGTGCATAAGCGGGTTTTGGAGATTTTTTAATCTCTCCTTATGGAAGAAGAACTCTGAACGGAGCGTAGGCTTAGTAGGGGTTCGCCTAATTATGACATAATTATTTCTTCCTTAGCTTCGGCGTTATCTGTTTGTCCGCTATTACGGGTAACGCCGATAAAAATAACAAGAAAATAAGCAATGACAAAATATATGGAGGTGGTTAGCATGAGCATGACACAAGGCGAATTAAGACAGGCCTATAATGAGCGGCTAAAGCGCGAAAAGCAGTGTTACATAGCCGAAGTTACCGGCATCAGCACAAGCGTTTTATCTAAATTCAGACGGAATAAATTTGACTTATATCCGTACCTGGCTGACAAATTAGAAGCCTATCTTACAAACTCATGAGGGTGATTCTGCCCATAAAATCCAAAATATTAATAATATTAAAAACAAAAATAATATAAAAAACATAAAAAATAGAATAGGAACTGATAACCACGGGGAGGCGATTGTCTCTCTTTTTTTATGCCATAAAAGGATGTGATACATATGGCAGATGGCGATTTCTCAGCGCTCATACAAGCCAAGTTACAGACGGACGAACTGGAAGCAAAACTGAAAGAAATTCAGAACAGAAAAATTGAACTGAATATTGATGTGTCCAGTAACGGTAAGGACGCAGCGCAAAAATTAGCGGACTCTATCAACAAGGGTCTTAAAAGCACAAAGTTAGAGTCAGTTGACCTAACAAAACAGATAACAGAAGCCTTTAATATTTCTGATAAAGGCGTAACGAAACAAATCAAAGCGCAAATCGAGCAAATCATGTCTATGATGGCCAGCACATGGAACGGCCAGACTTTCAAACTCGGTGATTTGGGCGGCCAATTTGACACGGCATTCGACCAATTAGCAAACACGATTACAGAGAATGCGAATATCATACAGTCCTCTATGGGTATCTATGATGAGTTCTTCAATTATTTTAAAAATAAGAAAATTTACATCAGCGACGATTTAAAGAATGCCTTTAACGTTGATGAATATAAAGACCTGCTGCGAAATAATATCGGATCAATAGTCCGGGACGCGACAAAGGGCATATCTATTGATTCACTGTGGGGCGAAATGGTTGAACTGTTCCCAGAGCACTTTTCGGCTGATGTAACGAATCAAGTTGACCAGATTGTACAGGCATTCAACCTGCTCAAACAGGCGCGAGCGGATGTTACGAAGTCCATATCAGCAAAAGATTTAAGTGCAGAGGATTATCTGGGAATTACCAACGATGCTTATTCAAAAGTTGGCGAAATTGCGAGTCAGATAGGTGAGTCACTACAGGCCAGTATTCAAGCGGCGAGTGCTTCCGCTCAAAATACGGTCGAAATCAATGTGCAGGTCAATACTGATAAAATCATTTCAGATATCCAGACGGCGATTAAAAACGCCACTTCTTCTTTGGGCAACGCTATTGAAGTAAAACTCAATATAAATGAAGCTGAACTGGCAACGGCGGTACAAAATGCGCTGGCAAATGTAACAGCCGGGGGCGCTCCGGTAAGCATTGCGGTGACGGTTGATCAACAGACATTACAGGATGACCTTAATGCGGCACTATCTAATCTTAATCTCCCAATACATTTTACGGTAGATGCGGCGCAGCTTGAGAGTGAGATTCGGGCGGCTCTTAATAATATCACTGACATAAGCGTAGATTTGCACGTAAACACGGATAGTCTGACGGACGCTTCGAACGGCGTGTATAACTATCTGGATATGTTTGAGGTGGATACCGTTAATGCGGATGCGCTATTATCGGGGCTAAATGATATCAATGCAGCCGGGCAGCGCGGAGACTCGATTTTCCAGTCCTTCAGCGGCACACTGCGAGAAGTATTCGGGATGTACACGGCGGCACGACTGCTCCGAGATGCAGTTTATAAGGTGATAAACGCCGGGAAAGAAGCTGTGCAGACGGTCGTTGACATTGATAGCAGTATGACGCAGCTGCAAATTGTTACAGGTGCGACCAGTTCCGAAATGACAGAATTCCTCGAAACATCTATTTCTCTTGCAAAAGAGTTAGGGCAGAGTGTAACAGACATTGTGGACTCAATGACCGTGTTCAGCCGCTTAGGATATAGTTTGGAAGAAAGCTCACAGCTAGCATCCTATGCCGCGATTTTGAGCAATACAGCGGATGTTAGTACAGATGACAGCACTACGGGATTAACTGCGATTTTAAAAGGGTATTCTCTCTCGGTCGATCAAGCCGAAAGTATAGCAAGTTCATTAATTGCAGTCGGAAATAATTATGCAATCAGCGCCTCGGAACTGATTGAAGCTTACGAAAAGGCGGGTGCAGCACTAAGCGCTAGTGGTACGTCATTTGAAGAGAGTGCTGGGTTGTTTGCGGCTGCTAATGCGGCAAACCAATCGGCTTCCAGTATCGGGACAGCTTTGAAAACGGTCAGTGCTCGAATTCGCTCAAGCACAACTGCCGGACAGCAGGAACTAGAGGAGCTTGGAGAAGATGTCACGGAATTTACGGAATTAAGTAACGGGTTCTCGACCTACGCATCGGAACTGGAATCCCTAACCGGCTTTTCGATCCTCGAAGAAGGCACAACAGACACCTATAAAAATATCTATGAGATATTTGAAGGTATTTCCGAAGTATGGGATAAGTTGTCTGATACAGCACAGGCGCGAGTCTCAACTATACTCGGGGGCACTCGTCAGTACAGCGTGATAGCGTCGCTCCTGGCGAACTTTGGAGATGCAGCCGGTGCATATGAAGACGCATTAAATTCCGCCGGGACCGCAGCGGAAGCAAATCAAGAGTATATGCAGAGCCTCCAAGCTCGTATCGAAAAATTATCGGCGGCGCTCCAGTCGCTCGCAAACGATACTATCTCATCCGAGTTATACGGCCAACTGATAGATTGCGGCACAGCCATTGTTGAGTTTGCCGATAATACCCAAATTCTACAGGCGGCTTTGGCAGGAATCGGTTCAGCGGGAGCGGTCGCAGTTTTTGAAAAGATGGCAAGCAGTGTACGCGAAGTAGTAACCGGATTTTCCAATTTCTCCACTGCATTAAACATGGTACAAACCGGCAATATTACAGGCCAATTTGACCAGTTATTGCAGTTGACTAACGGATTATCGACCTCCCAAACAAAGCTGATTTTGTCCAGTACATCATTATCGGATGCGCAGCGCGTAGCTATTTTAATGGGACAAGGTATGTCGGAAGCGGAAGCACAGGCAACACTATCGACTATGGGGCTGGCAACTGCACAGGGCGGCGCGACTACTACCACAGTAACATTCAGTTCGGCGCTTAAAGGCCTATGGAGTACACTATTAGCAAATCCGCTTGTGTTAGTAGCGGCAGGTGTGACAGCGGCAGTAGCAGGATTCTCGGCCTATAATAGGTCAGTGAAAGAAGCCCGCGAAAATGCAACAGACGCAGCCGAAGCATGGGGCGAGTCCAATGATTCTCTGGCAACGTACCGTGACAGGATTCTCGAATTACGCGAAGCTTTGGACAGCGGCACATTATCAGAAGAAGATGCGTATGAAGCAAAAACCGAGTTGCTATCAATTCAGCAATCGCTTTCCGAATCATACGGAGAGCAGGTAGAGGGGCTTAGTCTCGTAAACGGTGAGTTGCAGACACAGCTTGACCTTATAGACCAGTTAAGCACAGCCGATGCAAAGACTTACTTAAAGGACAATGCAGATCAAATCAAAAAGGCCACTAATAAGATAGAGGGCTTTGAGTTTTCTCTGGGTACCTATTATTCTGATACCGAGATTGGTGATGCGCTTGAGGGCATTATCTCACAGTATTCCGATTATTTTCGCAAAGAGTCCACATGGGACGGCGGGATTGAACTGTATTTTGACGCGAATGCGGAAGATGCAGAAACGGTTTTGAGTGACTTCAAGCTACAGATTTTGGATTTACAGGAATCTACAGGCAATGATTCGTTCCTAAACACTTTCTACAAAGGTGCGAATAATGCAATCACACAGGCTTCTTCGGTCCTTGAGAAGTGGCAGGAGATTTATGATGAGGCGCAAGAAGCGCAGATTATTGCTGATACACAGACTTTCTCATATGGCGGCACTGAGCAGACAGCGGCAAAATGGCTAAACGACTATGCAAAAGCAGTCGAAGCCTATAATGAGGCGCTTGCTCTGGGAGACACGGAAGAGATTGAGACGGCAAAAGCGGCATATGACAGTTTAGCGGAAGCTATGGATTATCTGGTACAGAATACAGATATGAGCGATTATGCCGATAACGTGGATGAAATCAGTGGTGAACTGGACACTGCATCAGTCGCGGCTAATAATCTGAAGGATGCGCTACAGGGCATTAACATAGATGATGATTTGGAGTCAGTTGTTAAGACCTATGCGGACAGGCTCACAGATGCGGGTTTGACGGATATTGATTTTCAGTTAGTGCTTGAAAATCCGGAAGAATATGATGCGGCATTGGCTGACGCTGTTACAGGCCTACAGTGGTATGCGACACAGGCGGGTATCTCTGTTGAGGACTTGATTACAATGCTTACCGATTTGGGCATTATATCAACGCAGGTGAGCGAAGATGTAGACGAAGCGGCGGAATCCGCTGTGCAGCTTACGGAAAATCAGCTTGCTAATTTAAAGAATACTTTCCATGAAACGCGCGAGTATGACGAAATCTCACAGTGGTTTAATACCCTTTCTGATACCGATAAAAGCATAGTCTACCAGGTGGCGCTTAATTACGACATTAGCGATTTGCAGACTGTGCAGGATTGGATTGATGCATTGGCGAATGAAACGTCTTTGCAGTCGTTTTATGATTTACTTGAAGATGAAGAAGATGATAATTTCTCTGACGCGCTTGCAGAATATACGAACGATTTACAAACGTTACAGGAAGCGTATGAAAACCTGCTATCCGGTGATTTGTCGGATTCTGATATTGTGGAGTTGGAAGCTGAATTTGGGGAATTAGTCGGACACACGGATGATACCGAGGATTTAGCGGATGCGATTCAGAAGCTTATGAACAAAATCATTGGACTGTCTGATGATACTGCCGATTCGGATACCGTTATGGGCTTGTTCAATGACACTCTTGAGGAATTGGGTGGCGAGTCCACAGCGGCAGGACAGGCACTATTGCTGTACCGTGATGATTTACTTGCCCTGTTTACGGTTGCGGAAGAAAATCCGTTTGATTCTGTTGTTGAGTCCTCCCAAAATGCGATTGACAGCATATCGGCGGTTGTAGATGCTCTGAATGCGCAGACTACAGGCACATCGGTTGATTACGAGTCCTTTACATCTGATGAGTTGGCAGATTATCAGTCGGCGCTTGAGTATGTAAACGGATCATTGCAACTCAACAAAACCAAGGTGCAGGAGATTACCGAGGCCAAAGTCGCAGAGACAAAGGCCACAAATGAGGCTACAAAAGCGCAGAAACAAGCCGATTATGCCGCAAATGCGAAAGAAATTAAACAGCTTACCGAGAGTCTATCTGAGTGTGATGAGACATCAGATGAGTATGCCGACACATTAGCACAGATTCAGAAGCTACAGTCTGATAACAGCGCGATTACGGCAGAGTGTACCCAACTTGACCTACTAAACGCTTCTCTGGATGAGTCCATTAGTAAGTATCAAAAGTGGAAAGATGCTTTGAATGCATCCGAGTCCGGTGATATGTTTGATGATATGCAGGAAATGATGCAAGCCATTAAGGATGTCAACGATGTAGATTCCGAGGATTATGGCAAAGTCGGTACACAGAAGTACCAGGCAGCGGTTGATTTTATTGTACCGGACACGGTTGACTCAGCGGATCAAGAGGCCGTTTACAGCTATCTCAAAGAGATTGAGAAATACATGACCTTTGATGATGACGGTGATTATACAGGGCTTAACCTAAGTCAGTTTATCAATGACGCTGTAGACCAAGGGTTAATGTATCTGGACGAAGATTCACAATCTTATAAGATAGCCGGTGAGCAGACGATGCAGGCCTTTGCTGACGGCATGGGATTGTCATTAGAGACTGTACAGGCGATTTTTGGAGAACTGGAAGAATATCTGCCAGAAGGCAGTGAGTTTGTATGGAGTGACGGGTCAAAATCTCTGGAAGATATGGCGATAGCGGCAAATGAAGCGGCTACAGCTTTACAGCAAATAGATTCGACCAAAGAGCTTGATATTGTGACTGATGTTTCCGGCATCGAGGACACAGAGACAAAAATAAGCACCCTGGAGAATACCATTCAACAAATGGAGAGCCTAAAAGCGCAGCCGGACATCGACACCACTCAAATAGATAACGCGAATGCGGTTATAGAGTATTGCCAGACCCAGATTGACGCTCTTAATGGCACAGACACTAATGTTGATGTGACCGCAGACACAACGGATGCGGATACGGGGATATCTGATGTCAACAACACGGAAATTGAGGATAAGACAACCACAATCACGGCGGATGACAAAGCATCGCCTGTAATTCAGAGTATTAAGGCACTGCTTTCTACTTTACGGGACAAGGTAGTGACGATTACGACAAATCATGTGACTACTACATCAACAGCTTCCGGTACTGGCTCTGTTACGGGTACGGCTTATGCATCTGGCACAGCCAAAACAAGCGGCGATTGGGGGACGAAAAAGTCTGGCAGGACGCTTGTAGGTGAGTTGGGACGTGAGATTGTAGTTAATCCGTATACCGGCAGATGGTACACGGTTGGGGATAATGGTGCGGAGTTTGCGGATATTCCGAAAGGCTCCATTGTGTTTAATCACAAGCAGAGCGAGGATTTACTGTCTGAGGGTAACGTTGCATCTCGCGGGCTGGCCCTTGCAGGTGGTACAGCGCTTGCCTCCGGGACCAGTACAGTATCACAGGGCGGAATTAAGGTCTCTACGGTAACAAACCAAAAGACGACTACAACGACTACGACAAGTACATCAAGTGGTAGTTCGTCCAAAAGTAGTAGTTCTTCTTCAAGTACATCATCCAGTACAGGTACGGATGAATTCGAAGAAAGTTTTGACTGGATAGAGATAGCTATTGACCGAATTGAACGCGCGATTTCAAGTCTCGATTTAAAAGTAAGCAGCGTTTATAAGACATGGTCAACACGTAATACTGCCCTTAAGGATGAGATTAACAAGGTCTCCGAGGAAATTGAGACGCAACAGGCGGCTTATCAACGCTACATCAAAGAGGCTAACTCTGTCGGACTATCTTCTAAGTATAAGAAAATGGTGCAGAACGGCACGATTGACATTAGCACGATTACAGATGAGGATTTGTACGACAAAATACAGGAGTACCAGGAGCTTTATGAGAAAGCTTTAAGCTGTAAGGATGCGATGGAGGAATTGTCCGAGACACAATCCGAGTTATACGAGACTGCCTTTAATAATGTAATTTCACAGTACGAAGCAATCTTGCAAGTAGTCGAGTACAACCAAAATATGATAGACGAATTTATCACTCAGCAGGAGACGAGCGGCTATCTGGTAAGCACAAAATATTATGAAGCGCTTGAAGCGCAGGAGCTTAAAAACATCGCGCAGATGCAGGCTGAAAAAGAAGAACTTCTGGCGGCGCTGAATGAAATGGTTGCAAATGACGCTACTGCGGTTGAGAGCGAGGACTGGTATTCCTTAACAGCGCAAATTGACGATGTGACCTACGCGCTAGAACAGAGTGAGACTGCTTTGATGGAGTACGAAAACCAAATCAGAGAGTTGGAATGGCAATCGTTCGACCTGCTACAGGAGCAAATCTCGCAAATTACGGACGAAGCGGATTATCTAATAGATTTGTTATCAAACGATGTGCTCTATGAGGACAACGGGCAACTTACAGACGAAGGTCTGGCAACGATGGGGCTTCATGCTGTAAATTATGACACCTATCTTGCACAGGCGCAGGACTATGCGGACGAAATCGCGGAAATAGATAAGGAGCTTGCGGATGATCCGTACAATCAAGACCTAATTGACCGCCGTGAAGAATTGCTCGAATTGCAGCAGGAGATGATAATTGCCGCCGAAGATGAGCGCGATGCCATTGTGGATATGGTGGAGAGCGGAATTGAGAAAGAACTGGACTCTTTACAGGCGCTTATAGACACCTATACGGATGCCCTTGACAGCGCCAAATCGCTATATGACTATCAGCAATCGGTTGCCGATAAGACATCTACAATTTCCACGTTGGAGAAGCAGCTTTCGGCATATGAGAACGATACGAGCGAGGAGAGCCGCAGTCGCATACAGCAAATAAAAGTTGACCTCGAATCAGCGAGAGAGGATTTGGAAAGTACAGAGTATGACCGCTATATTTCTGACCAGAAAGAGCTTTTAAGCAACCTTTTTGATGAGGCAGAGAGTGTATTAAATGCCCGTTTGGACGATGTAGACGCATTGCTTGCGGATATGATTACACAAATCAACGATAGCTCATCAACCATCAATGAGACCTTGACATCTGCTGCCGAGAGCGTGGGCTATACGCTGACTGATTCAATGACAACGATTTGGGGCGAGACTAATGTATCCGGTGTTGTGACCAGCGTAAACTCACAGATTCAGACTTCTGCGACATCTATCAATACGGCTCTTAGCGCTATCAAATCCGCGATTGAGAGTGCGGAAGAACAGTCTGATACGCAAGCAGAGACCGAGACTACAAATCTGACAACTGCTAATAGCGACACAGCAAGTTCTACACTCTCCGATTCCGCGCAAGGCACGGCTGGGACAACCACGAGTACGACAGCGGCAGAAACCAAAACGACTACGAGCAGTAGCGCGAGTAAGAGTACGTCTACACAGGGCGATGGCAAATTGCAAGTGGGAGACCAGGTAACATACAAGTCTGGAAAATATTACTATGACTCTTACGGTTCTTCCCCTACCGGCACGAAGAATAAAGGTAAGAAAGTGTACGTGACCAAGATTGTGTCGAATCCGAAGTCGGGGCAAAACTATCCAATCGCATTAAGTACGGGCAAAAAGCTCGGAGACGGCGACCTCGGCTGGGTCAAGAAATCACAGATTACAGGCTATGCATCTGGTGTAAAAGAGGCCGATAAGGATGAGTGGGCATGGACGCAGGAAGAAGGCACTGAAATATTAAGACGTGCGGCGGATGGTGCGATGCTTACGCCGATTGGCAACGGGGATACGGTATTTAATGCCGATGCAACGCAAAATCTTTGGAAAATCGCGAATAATCCGAGTAAATTTATTCAAAATGGGATGGAACAACTGATAAAAGATAGTGTTGGAAGCGTGGAGAATGCGACTGGATCATCTTTTAGCGCATCTATCGGGGATATATCGTTTGATTTTACTCTGCCAAATGTGGCTAACTATGATGATTTTAAATATGCCTTACAGCATGATAAGAACATCGAACATATGATACAGGATATGACAATAGGTCAGTTATTTGGCGGTAGCCAGTTGAAGAAATATAAATACTAATAATTATGGGCGGTGAGCGCGTGCTTGCCGCTCATTTCATGTTTACAGGGCAATAACCATGCCCTTTTATATACAGGAGAGATTAAAAACTATACATGACAATAGAAGAACTTGAGAATATCAGAAATTGCAATTCCTCATATTTTGATAGCTTGCGCAAAGTAGAAGAAACTGGTATAATGACAACGGACAAAGTGCAAGCAAAATATAATATGAAGAAAAAGGAGATTATAAAAGAACACGAAAAAATCCGTAAAATATGGCAAGGTACAGGAAAAGATACGCGATGGTTTACCAGACTGCCAGATGGGAGCAATAATGGTAAGGGCAAGAAAATAGCAAAAACGAATCGTGCAGATTTAGAAAAAGCCATTGTGGAGTTTTATCAGAATCAGCCAGACAAAACTATGACGATCAGAAAGCTTTATCCGCAGTTTATTGAGCAGAAGAGATTGGAAAAAGCCAGAGATACGACAGTTCGCAGATATGAAAATACATGGGACAAATATCTGGAATCCGATACCGTATTAGTAGATGCTGATATTACCAAAATCACCAGGAGCCAGTATAGAGAATGGATGCTGCGTTTTCTGGACGCAAATCCGATGACATATAAGTGCTATAGTGGTGTGAAGTCTGTGCTGATGATGATTATTGACCTTGCGGCAGACAAAGACCTATTGCCCGACAATAATTTCCGTAGCGTGAAGTTCTCGAAGAATTGCTTTCTGGAAGAGCAGGAAAAGACGGAAGATGAAGTCTTTACAAAAGAAGAAACGCAGAAAGTTGTTTCCTATTTATGGAATTGGCATGAATCAAAGCCTTCATACACCGTTCCGCTTGCTGCCTTATTCCAGTTCCAGACTGGTTTACGTGTTGGTGAACTCGAAGCAATCCGTTTTTCCGATGTTGATTCAGATGGATTCCTGCACGTAAAGCGGCAGTTAGTCAAAGTAGAGAACGAAGAGGGGAAGCTGTCACAGGTTCAGTTCGTTGAACACGCTAAGAGTAATTCCCGTAAAAAGCCCATCTATCTTACAGAGGAGGCTCGGATGATTTTGGAGCTGGTAAGACAGACCAATATTGCTAACGGTGACACGGCGGAGGATTATGTGTTTTATAATAGCAGACATAAGCCTATGACAACTGCAACCGTAAACAGATGTTTGATTACAGCTTGTGAGAAAACGGGGACTCCTGTAAGACGTTCACATAAAGTGCGCAAGACTTTCGGGACGATTCTTGCAGATGCAGGTGTAAATCTTACGATGCTGACTTCGGCAATGGGGCACGCAACGCCGGATGTTACATTTAGACATTACATCAAAGACAGAAATACAAAGGCGGAAACAGCGGAAATTATTGAAAATGTCCTAAGAAATGAAAGTGTGACACCGTGTGACACCTTTTCAACAAATGAAAAAGCCCCGATTTTGCAGTAAAATCAAGGCTTTTAGCGGAATTTAATAAGCTGATGACGAGAATCGAACTCGTGACCTCCTCACTACCAATGAGGTGCGCTACCGACTGTGCCACATCAGCAGGTGTTGAACCGCTACGGTTAGTCATTCTAGCATACCTTTTCGGCGTTGTCAAATAGAATGTGAGGGAATTTTTGCAGAAATTTCAATATTTCGAAAATTCCGGCAGTTTTGTTGGCCCGGAGAGGCTATTGCTCCATCTGGCGGCCCATAAATCCGGCAGCGCATTTGGCCAGTACCTGTTCGGCCTCGCCCATGTGACGGTTCCCGTCGCGTCCACGCAGTATGACGGAGCCGATCACATCACCTTCGCAGAGAATGGGGCTGATAACCTGCGGAAGAGTGTCGCCAGCGTCCTCGCTGGTGATTTTGACGTGCTTTTTAGAACCCTGCTCGGTATTGATATATTCACGTCCGTTCATGACTTCTTCAAGCTGGCCGGTGACCGGAGCGCCGATGCTGTCCTTGCGGATGCCTCCGGCGGCCGCGATGACCTGGTCGCGGTCGGTGATGCAGACGCTGTGTCCCGAAGCAGAAGCAAGTGCTTCGGCATATTCTTTGGCAAAGCTTCCAAGTTCTCCAATCGGAGAATATTTTTTTAATATAATCTCGCCTTCACGGTCGGTAAAAATTTCCAGTGGATCACTCTCACGGATGCGTAAAGTCCGTCGGATTTCTTTTGGAATGACGACGCGGCCGAGATCATCGATTCTTCTTACAATTCCTGTTGCCTTCATTTTGTATTTCCTCCATCTTCCAAAATGTTTATCGTATGTCTGTGTGAAACTAGTATCTGTAAAATGAGGAACTTTATTCAAAAAGATGTTTGAATGTCGGATGCTTTGTGGTAAACTGAAACCAATATGGCCGTTCCGTTTTTTGGAGGCTGTACGATGCAGGATCTGCTTTTGATAAAAAGACAGGGGGACGTTTATGTACAGGAAAAATTTGAAAAATTTGATAATTCGGAAGAGAACTTTTTCGGCGGCAGCTATGGCTGCGACACTGGCCGTTTCATCGTTTGCGGGCGGTTCGATACCGGCATTGGCGGAGGATGTGATTGTGGCTGGCGAAGGTACCGCCGATGCTTCAGCCGACGGCGCTGCAGCAGGTGAGACGGTGGAAGATTCTGAGGTTGATGTAGTAGTGACCGATATCAGTACAGTGGATTCGGATGCTTCTGCTTCCGGCAATACGGATTCGGATGCTTCTTCCGATACCGTAGTGGTGACCGATAACGCGGACGGAGATATCACACTGGAAGCGGTGGAGGATGTGACCGGGGAGGAGACAGTCGTGGAAGTGACGGACACAGTTGCGCCGGTAGATGCGGAAATCGCGGTGGATCATATTGACCTGCCGGAGGACTTTATGGAGGGCGTGGATATTTCGTCCTATGCGTCCCTGATCGACAGCGGCGTGACTTTCTATGATTTTGATGGAAATGAGCTGGATGAAGCAGGCTTTTTCGAACTGCTTGCGGACTGCGGTGTCAACTATGTGCGCATCCGTGTCTGGAACGATCCGTACGATTCGGAGGGCAACAGCTATGGCGGCGGCAACTGCGACGTGGATCAGGCTATCCGGATCGGACAGTGGGCGACTGAGGCTGGCCTGAAGGTCGCGATTGATTTCCATTATTCGGATTTCTGGGCGGACCCGGGCAAACAGTTTGCTCCAAAAGCCTGGGAGGATATGACGCTGGAGGAAAAGGTGGAGGCGCTTAACACCTGGACGAAGGAAGCACTGACGGAGATTCTGGAAGCGGGTGTCGATGTTGGTATGGTGCAGGTTGGCAATGAGACGACGACCGGCATGGCCGGTGAGACGGACTGGTCGAATATGTGTAAACTGTTCTCGGCGGGCAGCGCTGCGGTGCGTGAGGTGGCGGCAGAATTTGATACGGACATTCTGGTAGCGCTGCACTTTACGAATCCGGAGAGCGGCAAATATACAACTTTTGCAAAAATACTCGCGCAGAATGAAGTAGATTACGATGTGTTTGCTTCTTCATTCTATCCATATTGGCACGGAACACTGGAAAATCTGACCGAGACGCTCTCAACGATTGCCGAGACTTATGATAAGTATGTCATTGTGGCGGAGACTTCATGGGCATACACGCTGGAAGATGGCGACGGTTCGGGCAATACTGTGGCTGAGGGCAGCAATGACACGGCATATGGGGAACTGACGTATTATGATTTTTCCGTGCAGGGACAGGCGGATGAGGTCGCTGCGGTGATCTCTGCGGTGGCGGATGCGACGAACGGCATCGGCGTCTTTTACTGGGAGCCGGCCTGGATTCCGGTGCAGGTGTACGATGCCGATGCGGATGACGCGGAGTCCGTTCTTGCTGAAAATCAGGAAATATGGGAGACCTGCGGCTCCGGCTGGGCTTCCTCCTATGCAGCGGAATACGACCCGGATGACGCCGGCGTTTACTACGGCGGTTCGGCGGTCGACAATCAGGCACTGTTTGATTTTGAGGGGCATCCGCTGGAATCTCTGAAGATTTTCAGTTATGTAAAAACCGGAACAACGGCGGAGCGTGTGATCGTAGAGACCGAGGCTGAAACAGAGCTCCTGGATACAGTGGAAAATCTTCTGGAAAACGGAGACTTTGAAGACGGGGATACCGCGTGGACGGTGACCGGCACGGGCGGCGGCATCAAGGATAACGAAACTTCCAATGTATGGTCGGGTGTATGGTGCCTGCATTTCTGGAGCGAATCTGACTTCTCGTTTACAGCGACGCAGGAAGTAACACTGGAGCCGGGTGTGTATACACTGACGGCGTACCTGCAGGGCGGCGACTCCGAGGACGACGATAACTTTACCATGTATGCGGTAGTAGATAACGGAGATATTACTGTTGATTGCAGTTTAACCGGCTGGAGAAACTGGTCCACACCTACGATTGAAAACATCACCATCACGGAGACGACTACCATCGAGGTGGGATGCACCGTCAGCGCGTCCGCGGGATGCTGGGGCGCCTGGGATGATTTTGTGCTGTATCGGACGGGAGATGCGGAATAAGGCGCGAATGGAAGGTGATATTATATAGTGCGCCCCGCGTAGCGTTTTGTTTTATAAAAACAGAGTTTCCTGATATAAAGATGTAAAGTGAAAAACCTCAGCGATCATCTCGCTGAGGTTTTTGAAGCAGGGCTACCAGGATTTACGATAAATCAGTTCTGCAGTGCTGCCTTTCCCATTTGATTCAGCAATTCTCGTTTGATCTCATAAAGCTTGTCAGAAAGGTCGACATAGACATCATGCGGGCTCGTCAGACGCCGTGTTTCCGGCCAGAGCGTGTTTTTCTCCTGCTCACAGTAATCACGGATATCCATGACTGCCGGAGAGGTATAGACACATTCGCCTTTCAGGAAAACCGGCACAAGCAGTTCGCGAATTTCATAGGTACCGGCCTTAATCTTTGTCTTTTTCCAGGTCTCAATCGGGTCAAAGATGAGCAGATCCTGTTCCGGGTCGTACTCCTCTTCGACCAGACAGATCAGATCCGCGCGGATCTTACCGCTCGCCTTATCATAGATGCGCAAAATCTTTTTATTGCCCGGATTGGTAATCTTGTCTGTATTTTCCGAAAGCTTGATCTTCGGGATGAATTCACCGCTCTTTTCATCAAAAACCGCTGCCAGCTTGTAGACGCCGCCAAATGCGGGGCAGTCCTTTGAAGTGATCATGTTGGTGCCCACACCCCATGAAGTAATCGCTGCGCCCTGCGTCTTTAAGCTGTCGATCAGGTATTCGTCAAGATCGCTGGAAGCGGAAATGACCGCATCCGTAAAGCCCGCCTCATCCAGCATCGCGCGCGCTTTTTTAGACATATAGGCAAGATCGCCGCTGTCCAGACGGATACCATAACCTTTCAGTTCAATACCCGCCTCGCGCATTTCACTAAAAACACGGATCGCGTTCGGCACACCCGAACGGAGCGTATCGTAGGTGTCCACCAGAAGAAGGCACGCGTCCGGATACAGCTCGGAATACTTTTTGAATGCCGTATACTCATCCGGAAAGCTCATGATCCAGCTATGCGCGTGCGTACCTTTGACCGGCACATCAAACATCTGTCCGGCAAGCACATTCGAAGTGCCGACGCAGCCCGCGATCATTGCGGCCCGCGCTCCGTACACGCCCGCATCCGGTCCCTGCGCTCTTCGAAGGCCAAACTCCATGATGCCGTCGCCGCGCGCCGCCTGTACGACACGGGCGGACTTGGTCGCAATGAGGCTCTGGTGATTCAATATGGTCAGGATGGCTGTCTCTACCAGCTGCGCCTGCATGATTGGCGCAATGACCTTCAGCATCGGTTCGTGCGGGAACATGACAGATCCTTCCGGAATTGCGTAGATATCTCCTTCAAAGTGGAAGTCTTTCAGATAATCCAGAAACGGCTCATGGAAAATGCCGAGCCCCCGCAGATAGTCAATATCCTCCGGAGAAAAATGCAGATTCCGGATATAGTCAATGACCTGATCCAGCCCGGCCGCGATCGCGTAGCCGTTGCCGCAGGGATTGTTCCGGTAAAAAGCGTCAAAGATGACCGTCTCATCGGAACCGGACTCGAAATAGCCCTGCATCATCGTCAGCTCATACAGGTCAGTCAGAAGTGTCAGATTCAGAGTGCTCATGATAAATGCTCCTTTGTTTGTGTAAGTCCCAGAGTTGTCTGCTTATAGCTGTAAAAGTGTTGTGCAGTTACGTTTTTTAGACTATACCACATTTTTCCCAAAAGGAAAGAGAAAAATAAAAATATTTCAAAAAAAGGGCTTGCATTTCAAAAAGACTTAATATATAATAGCGGTTGTCTGTTGAGAGCAGCTGTTTTGACAGGCTGCGAGAGACAGGAATTCGCTTTTCAATAGAATATAGGGCTATCGCCAAATGGTAAGGCAACGGACTCTGACTCCGTCATTTCCAGGTTCGAATCCTGGTAGCCCTGCTTCAAGAACCTCAGCGAGATGATCGCTGAGGTTCTTTTGTACACGCCAAAAGCCCGGATTTATCCTGCAAAAGCCGGCTTTTTCATATCTCGTCGGTGGTTTATATTGCCAGGTAAAAATGATTCTTTATTTTGCCCTTCGTTCTGTGTTTTATTCTGTACTTCACTTTGGCGAGAGCAATGCTTTTCAAAATTATTGTTAGGGGTGCAGGGATGAAAAAACGCTGAATAATTCACTTGTCAAAGAATCTCTGAATGATATAATAAAAGCAACATGCCGTGCTGTCCATTCCGATGCGTTTTGCGCGGGACGGCGCTATAGATAAAAATTATAGGAAAACTGGGGAAGGATGGGGAACTGTGAAAAAGGTCGCTTTAGGTATTACAGCATTTGAAGATATCATCGGCAGAGATGTGTTTTATGTTGATAAGACCTGGTTTATCAAGGACTGGTATGACAGTGCGGATCAGGTGACGCTGATTACGAGGCCAAGGCGCTTTGGAAAGACGTTGACTCTGAATATGGTTGAGACATTTTTCTCCATTCGTTATCAGAATCGAATGGATCTGTTTGACGGTCTTTTTATTGCGGGTGAGGAGCGATTCCGGGCAATGCAGGGAACTGTTCCGGTGATCAACCTGAGTCTGGCAAATGTGAAACAGGACAGTTATGAGAGTATGTGCCGTGTCATGCGGATACAACTTGCCAGATTATTTGAGAGGCAATCTTATTTACTGAAATCAGACAAATTATCGGACGCGGAAAAGGAAAAATATAAAAAGATACTTGCTGAAAAAGCATCTGATGAATCCTGCATGGATGCGATTCAGTTTTTGTCACAGTGCATGTACGAGCATTATGGGAAAAAAGTTCTGATTCTGCTTGATGAGTATGACACTCCTATGCTGGAATCTTATACGGCAGGCTATTGGAATACTGCTATAGAATATATACGTCGTATGTTTCATGCTGCTTTTAAAGATAATCCCTATCTGGACCGGGCACTGATAACGGGTATCACCAGAATCACACACGAATCTATTTTTTCCGATCTGAATAATCTGGCGGTTGTTACAACTACTACGAGGATGTACGAAACCTGTTTTGGTTTTACAGAGCAGGAGGTTTTTGACGCACTGGACACCTATGGCTTTTCGGCTCAGAAGGAAGAAGTCCGGAGGTGGTATGACGGATTTCAGTTTGGCAGCCAAAAAGAGATATATAATCCGTGGTCGATTCTGAATTATCTGAAATTCGGAGAATTCAGTCCGTATTGGATGAATACAAGTGGAAATGCACTGGTCGGGAAGCTGGTGCGCGAAGGTTCGATTAAAGTGAAAGACGAAT
>JAJBVD010000073.1 GCA_020859985.1 Clostridiales bacterium | reverse complement strand
TGCGGCTTATGCTCAGGATATTTTTATCCTCATCTTTTCTCATAAAGCCTTGTATTCCTAAATTCCATTTCAAAAAGATGAGGATAAAAATTTATCTTAGACCGCAGATCCGCGCCATTTCTTCCTCGTCATCAGGCCACAGTGGAGCTTCGTCTGTTGACAGATTTCCGCTTTCCATTGCCTTACGCATCATTTCTACAGAAGGAATTGCATAAATTCGGGTTGTCTCTGTTGAGGAATGGCCGAGTATCCTGGAAATAAGTTCCAGCTCGGTTCCATCCTGATATAAGTTTGTTGCCCTGGTTCGACGGATCATATGCGGATAGCAGCGTTCCGGAAGATTAGGATGCTCCGGCCGTATCTGGTCAGCATATTTTTTTATGATACGTTCTACATTCCCGGCAGACATTCTATCCTTATGGCCTTTTATAACAGTGTATATCAGCGGTGAGGCAGAAACCCCATCCGGATGATAGGCTCTTAGATAATTCCTTATGTGTCCTGCCGTCGCATCGGTGATGGCAACAATCCTTTCTTTATCGCCCTTGCCATATATCCTGAGGTAAGGTATTTCGGCATCCAGATTTACAGAAGAGACGTCTAGTGACAGTAACTCAGAAACCCGGACAGCGGAATCATAAAGCAGGATCAGGATCAGCCGGTCCCTACGGCCAATCTTTGTATCTGGCGGTGCTGAAAGCAGCGCTTTCAGGTCATCCTCAGCGATCGTTTCCCTTGTCAGCTTTGGCACTTTGAGAAAAGGCACATGTGAAGCCACAAGCGCCACTGACTGCAAGGAAATATCAGCATCTGCAGCATACCAGAGATATGCCCTGACCGCTGCCAGCCTGTTATTACATGTTGTTTCAGCGTTTCCGCTTTTTCTTAAGAATTCCATGTAAGAAAGCAAAAAATCATGCGTACAGTCTTCAAAGCCAAATGACCGTATCGATAAATGCAGGGTATCTGTTACATACCGCCTGAAAACTGTCAGCGCATCCCGGTAAGTTTCTACTGTATTCCTGCTTTTTAAGGCCTGTTCCGGAAGATAATGTTCGAGGAAATCCAGGGTCTTTGAAAAAAACAGCTTCTTCTGGTGTTTGCTTTTACTCATAAGCGTCCACCTCCGGGATCACAAACTCCCCAGTCCTGTCTTTTTCCCGGATGATACGGAATGCCTCAGCGACCTGATGATAGTAATAAAAAGTTTCGTCCGGGCTTTGGTGCCCTAAATACCTGCTGAGGAATGGAAGCATTTCTTTCAATGGAACCCCTTCCTCCATCCACAGATTCATCCTCTTCACTACAAAAGTATGCCGCAGGCAATGCACTGTCGGCGTCTTGTCACAGCGTTCGGCATACGGCGTCAGGTTCCAGAATTCACGGAATTTTTTATCAATTGTGCCGTTGCTCAGGCATCTCTCCACCTCCCTTGCCGGGAAAACCCAGTCTGACATACAATGGTGCTTTTCGTATAAGGTTTCTTTATACGTCCGCATTAACTCTGTAAGATCCCCAGCCATATACACTAGGCGGTCCTTATGGCCCTTTGACTGCAGGAGGCGGAGTGTCCCCTGTTTCAGGTTCACATCCTTCCAGCTAAGTTTCCTTGCTTCTGAAATACGCAGGCCACAGCAATAAATTAATCGAAATATCACTTTATACTCGGTAGCCAGCCTGTAGAAGCTGGTTATCCTGACCATAGGTGTATAGGCATCAACCTCTTCAAAAAATGCCGCTATTTCATTATCTGAGAGGATATGAACCACTGTTTTCTCTGCTTTATAGTATCTGGATGGAATATAAGCTTCCATGCCCAATGCTGTTAAAAATAAAGCGAACTGCCTTATAACGGATATCCTGGCCGAGCACGTGACAAGGGCTTCGCCATCCCGAAGAGTCCCCCATTTTTTAACAAGTTCCCTGTCCAGGCGTGGTTCTGTGACGGATTCCGCAATACAAAAAGCGTCAAAGTTCTTTAGCTTCCATTCTTCGCTTTCATAAATAAAACCGGAAGCCCGTTTTTCCAGTATAAACATTTCGATGTATGATGAAAAACAGCTTTGGTACTGATATCCGGTGGTCTTCATGCCAGGCCTCCTTCCGGAGAAATCCCGACACAGTCCATGGATAATCCGCATTTCCTGCTTCTTTCATCGTCCAGGAGCAAATACTGCATGACGCTCGTAGGGTCACGGTGCCCAAGGGCATCCATAACATCGTCAATTCCTGCATGGTTCCTCAGAAGATTCGTAGCAAAAGTCCTGCGGGTCACATGAAAGCCACCGCCTTTTACGTCTTTTCTCTCAGGCAGGATACGGTAAAGCGCTTTTGTACATATTTTCCCCGTAAGTTTTCCATAAGGGGCTTTTGAACGGACAAAAATATAATCCGTAGTTGTTTTTGGCCTTCCGATTGTTATATATGAGTAGATGGCATTACCTGTGTCAACAGGCATTGGAAGGGTGATCTGTGTTTTCGTTTTTTTCATAACGATTGAGATCTGGCGCTTTTTCCAGTCAATATCCTGAAAACGCAATGCAAGGATATCGCACGCCCGCAGCCCCATTTTCAAGCCAAGCAAAACAATGGCAATGTCACGAAGTTCTGTTGGACTATGATATTTGTTTCCTGCGCGAAACAAATGGATCCTCTCTATCTGTTCATCAGAAAGCACATCAATGATCTTATCAGTGGGGGCACTACCGGGCATCAGGCACTTATCCAGATCATGTGTGCCAGTGTAGCCTTTTTCATCAAGATAACGCAGGAAAGCCCTTACTGCTACAAAGCAGCCGGCCCGGCCCTGGAAGCTCGCGTGTTTATCATGGGTTGCGAACGCTTTTATCACTGCAGGCGAAAGCTGGCTGAAATTTTCGTAACCGTGCCCGATCAGGAATCTGCAGAAACGGGTGCAGGAACAACGATAGCTCCTTATTGTGCCTTCATCCCGGAACTCACGCCTCTTCTGGTCAAGAAGCTCTGATATTGCCTCCCTGCACCATGCAGGCAGCTCATCAAACATAGTTGGCGCATACTTGTATTTTCCATCAGAATGGATATCGCCAGACTGGATATAATCTTCATAAAATTTGAGAACCCGCCTCCAGTGGAGCCATGAACTCCCCATTGTTTTTCTGATTTCCGCAAACCAGATCCACATGATATCCTGACGGAACCCCAGGGAATGTATATCAAGGAACAGGTACAATGCAGTCAGGGAGTGTCTTGCAAGCTTAATGGTAGTTCCAACATATCCATGAGATTCTAAAAGCCGGATAAAAGCAGGAACCGACTGATAGAATTCATCTGCAGACATAACTGCCTCCCTTACATCGCCCAGGTATTTCTGATTTTCAACTGAAAAATCAGGGATTGATCCGATATGAGGATAGACCTGGCATTTAAATACAAGGCTATAGCTCTCAGGGCAAAGCCCTTTATTGCCATAAAACCTGACCATACGCGCAGTATTATTCAATATCAGCGTCCTGGTATCATCTGTGCAGTACATTTTTGACACCATCAGCTTAAGGATTACATCGTAAGTGATGTCGGCAATACAATGCGCTCCTATATCTTCCAGATAAAGCAGCCCTGCCGAACAATAAATGCGGGTCAGTTCTGCTGTGCGCACTGTATAGCGGCAGCTGCAATCATCAAGATACATATCAAGATCTTGTTTCCAAGGTACCGTCAGCTTGTCATAGTTTGATACGTTAAGGTAGAGCCGCCGGTCAGAAACCTTCCCTGTAGCATCCATCTCTTCTAATTGATATACATACTGTATCCAAACAGCAAGCCTTTGCCGCGGCAACTCATTTTTCATATCAGAAAACCATTCATCGCGGACAGCATCCGAATAACCCACGCCCTTTTGCTTTATGTACAGGCCTAGAGTTTCATAACAGTCTTTATGCGACTTTCGGCTGCTGAGACACACCTCCTTTTCTTTCAGCAACACCATCACTTTGTTTACGGTTTCGTTGTAATCCATGAAATCACATCCTTTCGGCTTTATAGTGATTTCATTATCGCATATAAATTTTTATCCTTACATTTTTTACAGAAAACGTGGAAAATCAATGCTTTCTTGAAAAGATGAGGATAAAAATAGCCTGAGCATAA
>JAJBVD010000001.1 GCA_020859985.1 Clostridiales bacterium | reverse complement strand
AGAAACACTGTCTGACCAAAGAGGATAGCCGGATTTCGTCTGATCCATCGCCAGCAAGTAGGCGAAATCCATATATTGCTTGATATCTTCTTTTGTAGCCTTTACTAACATTCCCCCATACTCCCTTAACTTCCGATTGTTAGCTCTGTATAATACATCAACAAATGAATTGTCATTCAAGATTATTCAATCTATCAAATAATTCATTAAATGATTTCTTACTTTTACATCTGCCATATGTTAAGCTTTTATTTTCTCCATATGCGCCAATAAAACATTTTGTAAGCTCCTCTACTGTAATCTCTAAATTCAGGAAGAAATTTGTGTATGCCAGATTCGAAGCAGTGGTCCCATCTTCAAACATCGAAGTAATCATCGATTCCGTAAATTGATCCAAAGGGTACATCTTCAGATGAAGCAGCTCATGACAAATCGTTTCTTCCGGATTCTCCCAATTCGGACCTGCCTGATTTATTATCAGGATTGCTTTTCGGTCATCACAATCAATCTTGATATCGCCTGTTTTGCGGAATGATGAATCTGACAATAATTCCAATTTGACGTCCCAATTATTCTTGATTCGAAGAATCTCTGTCCATTTTTCAACCAGACTTAATAATTCATTTTCCTGCATTTCCATGTACATCTCCCTCAACTTTGCTTTCTTCTCAAATACAAAGCTCCATTACGATTTCATTTCCATCTCTTTCTCCCGTATGTACAAATCCAAGCTTCCTATATAAGGAAAGCGCCGCCTCATTCCCCTCGATATAGCAGAGCAGTATTTTCTCATACCGATGTTCCGCCTTCATTCTTTCGATAATCTGCCTGGCAGCGTCCTCTCCATATCCCATGCGCTGATACTTTCTGTCAATAAACAGCTGGCTAAAGTCATAAGCTTCCTGAATATCATAATATAGCGCCATGCCAACCGGTGTATCGTCATTGAATATTACCAAAGCCACGCTGTTATAATTTCGATATGCGTAGGCTCTGGCCAACAGCCTCATGCCATCGGACACGTAACTTTGCTGTGATTTTTCTACTCTCAGGTCATATCGCCAGTTTTCAGGTGAAATTTCTTCCAGTCTTATCATCTTTAGTTCCCTTCCGGCCAATTTTAATGCTTTATTAAATCTGTTTTGCCAGAGCAAAGCTCCACTAACGTGACCATTCTGTCTTTACTTTTCTGTAGAAGAATGCTTTTCTTTCTAACACAGTCAAAACCATCACTCTTGCAAGCCTAAAATCTCGCTAATATTTCGGAATGCGATTCTCTCAATCTCCTCGCCAGTAAAATCCATTTGATTCAGGATGTCACAATACGTTTCATAAACGTCCTGCGGCTCCACTCCATGCACCTGTGGGTAATCAGTGGCAAAAATAAGTCTCTCCGCACCGAATTCCCTTAAAATTCGATTTACAAAGCTGTTTTTGAAAGAGAAATATTCACATACGCCAGAATTCCGTATCGTTATACACAAAATCTGCACGCCGTTCTTTAGAAAAATTCTCTACCGGATACCCCTGCGGAATCAGTTCTATATATCTTGATGTTTCCGTCCGCGCATCACATCCATCTTTATGCAGAGTATAACGTCCAAAACGGAGAGCGTTTTTCATCACGTACTTTCTGTAATACTCTTTATCAAACCCGCCGCCGTTATAACCCGCTTCGGGATTTTCGAAAATCGGTTCGTCAGCCAGCAGGAGTTTCCTTAAATGCGGAAGCGAAACATAGTTTTCTTCTTTATCTTTCAGATATAGATGATACGTAGGGTCAAGCATGATCCGGCTTCCCGATGGCAAAAAGCAGTCAACCATAACATGGCAATCCTCAAACGGTTCTTCGTATGGCATACATGTAATATGCCTCGCTTTGATCCCGCAGAGACGAATGAGAGAGGACAGGAGAATCGACAATCCACGGCAATTTGTCTTGTTCCCATGGTCTTCACAAAATTTAATCAAGTCGGTGATACGCCCTCCTGAACCAAGACCAACGCTGCCGTTATGTCCAAAATGATTACATACAAAATCAAGCAACCTGAAAACGACTGCATCATCCTTACTGTCAAATCCGTTTATATATTCGGAATACCCGTATTTTTCAAGCACTTCGGGAATTACACCGCCCAAAACATATTCATCGTTATAACCGTTCTCTATGGTTCTGTCATAATCGGCGTACTCTTTCAGAATCTCGAATCTCGGCTTATCGCTATTGGGAACAACAATCACAGTCTTATATTGAAAGGGTTCGTCTTTTGGCATGTCGCTTTGCTTTATATACTTAACGTGTGTCGATTTATCGTGCTGTACATAAAATCCTTCGAGCACTCCATCCACATATTGGATGTGGTAAACCCTGCGATAGTATTCATCATTGATTTCGTAACATAAATATCCGTCTGCTACATAAACGCAGTTCGGTTCGAAATTATAATATCCACTCGACGAAAAAGACATTTTCATACGAAGCGGAGTTTCATCGAAAATATTGATAGTTTCGCCCTCATACTCCCTGTACCATTTCCCGACCAGACGCCTGTCAAATTGGTTTTCCCTTCTGCTATAATTGTCTGACATTTTTCCAAAACCTCTGTGTTTAAATTTTTGAGGGAGCGTAGGTTCACTGTCCTCGATATCTCAGCAGCAACATTCACTCTGCAAATCATTGCTATCTCTAAAACTTCCGATTTTTCGTTTTGCTTATAATTCCGAAAAGCTGGAATTATAAAGATATCCGTTAAGTATCCAGTTGACAGAAATATAAGGTGTTAGTATCCGTATCATATAACCCTAGCGAGAAATTAAATGAACTTCTATGCAAAATATCTTCTTCTGTTGCCTGCTCATTTTCGTCTTGCCGATCAATCAGTAGATAATAACCGTTCTGAATTTCTGGCACTAATGGGTTCCCATCATCAGTCAAATAAGGTCCATATTTGCCTGTTTCATCTTCTGTACCATACACCAAAGTCTGTACCGTCTCATCAAGAGGAAAGGCTTTCCATTCTGCTTTGCCCTTAATTTCTTTCAAGACTGTATCATCATAAAAATTGAGTACAATACAAGATGTACCATCTCCATTTCCGCTGTGCGTATCGTAATTTGACGCTTCGCTGCCACTGGAAACATCAACACCAAGCGCTTCAGAAACGGAATCCAGCTTATTCCTTGCGCTACAGCCAGTAAAAACAACTGGTATCAATAAAATCAATAACACATTAACAACAAATGCCCTGATTGTTTTTATGGCATTCGTCTTATTTTCTTTCTTCATGACAGACCTCCATGTATAAAATATTTCATAATTGTACAGATCGAGAATCTGGAAGCTGCCGTTTACACTCCTTCAAAATTTAAGGTATAGTCACTAATCGAAAGAATCAGCGTCGGGGGTTTCGAACCGTCCTGATAAGTTGTCCATGCGCAGACAGCTGTTCCGGCATCTTCACCTATTTGAACACTGTAGACGACATTTTCCTTCCATTGATTGTATCCCCCACCTATTCCAATATATATATCGACTTGTTCATTGGAGATAATATATCATGATTAAGGTAGCAATATATTGAGAATTTCTTAATATGTCCGTTTCTTCTTCCTGACGCTGACCCCCATTATATCAATCCCACTCACCGCAAACAAGAAAAATCTCCTCATTTTCACTATGTAAGCAGCCCGCAGGCTGCCCAGGCTATGCCTGTCTGTGAAGAATCATATCAGACCGGCTCATCATCTACATCATCTTCACCAATCTCATAATCCTCGTCGTTGCACTCGTCTACGGACAAATAAAGGGCATTGCTCAATAAACTCTGAAATAACACTATTCTCCTGCCCTCATCGAAAGAAAAATATCATACATCTTCCGCATCTTCTCCGCCGTCATTCCGTCCATGAGCATTGCAAGCAGTTGCTTTTCGTCCAGTCCCGCCAGAATTGCTTCATTAATGATATCTGACTGTTCCTCATCAAGGCGCACTTCCTGCAGCCGGGCCACCAGCGTCTGCTTTGCCGTGCTTTGATTTTCAGGAATTTCATACACACCTGCGGTCTGTTCCGGTTCAGCTTCTTCATATGGCTCACCATTTAGCGTGGCCTCAATCTGACGATTTTCCTGTGCTACCGCTTTATTCGCTTTCACCTTCTCTTTCAATTCCGCTCC
>JAJBVD010000083.1 GCA_020859985.1 Clostridiales bacterium | reverse complement strand
ATATCAACCACCTTTCTCGGAATTCCCTATATTTGTATTATACAGGAAGCTTTCTATACCTTATAGTCCGTTCAGTTCCCGCGCTCTGCAGCAGGATACATAATGGTTCGGCATCAGCTCCTCCAGCTTCTGCGGCTGGCGGCAGGCATCTGTCGCGTGCGGGCATCTCGCCGCGAAACGGCAGCCCGGCTTCGGGTTCACCGGCGAGGTGATCTCACCCTTCAGCTGGATTCTCGGCTGAATGTTGTGAATATCCGTCGTCGGGATTGCGGACAGCAGCGCCTTCGTATAGGGATGCAGCGGATCTGTAAAAAGCTCTTTTGACGGAGACGTTTCTACAAGCTGCCCCAGATACATTACGCAGATGTCATGCGAAATGTGGCGAACGACCGACAGGTCATGTGTAACAAACATATAAGTGATGCCGCGCGCTTCCTGCAGATCCTGCAGCAGATTCAGCACCTGTGCCTGAATGGACACATCCAGTGCGGATACCGGCTCATCGCAGACGATAAAATCCGGATTCAGTGCCAGCGCACGCGCGATACCGACTCTCTGCCGTCTGCCGCCGTCCAGCTCATGCGGGTAAGCCAGCCGCAGACGCTCGTCAATGCCGCACAGCTCCATCAGACGGGTCACCTCATCGGCGATCTCATTTTTCTTATAGCGCTTCGAAAGGAGCAGCGGCTCACGGATGGTCGTCTCCACGGTATAGCGCGGGTTCAGAGAGGAGTACGGATCCTGAAAAACAATCTGCATGTTTTCTCTGAGCTTTTTCAGTTCTTTTCCCTTGACATGGGTGACATCTTCTCCGTTAAAGAAGATCTGGCCGCCGGTGCTCTCATGCTGATGGATGATCGTGTTGCCCAGCGTGGACTTGCCGCAGCCGGACTCTCCAACGATTCCCATCGTCTTTCCCTTCTCGATCTTAAAGGTCACATCGTCCACGGCGTGGAGCTTGCCTTTTCCCACATCAAAATATTTCTGTAAATGTTTTACTTCAACACAAGGTGTGCTCATTTCTGTGCTCCTTCCTCCGCTTTGATGCAGCGGCAGGTGTGACCCGGTGTAATCTCCTTCAGCGGAATGTCGCGCTTTGCGCACTCTTCCGTCGCGTGCGGACACCGCGGATGGAATTTACAGCCCTTCGGCAGATGGGTCGGGTCCGGCGTCAGGCCGTCGATGGGGTGCAGACGCTTTTCGTCACCGGTCAGCTTCGGCAGCGCCCCGAACAGTCCGATCGTGTACGGATGGGTGGGATGGTCAAAAATATCTTCCTTTGACCCGCTCTCGATGACCTCACCGGCGTAAACCACCGCCACATCATCACAGACCCTCGCCACGACGCCGAGGTCGTGCGTGATCATGATCATCGAGGTATTGTTTTTCTCACGCAGATCCGCGATCATATCCAGCACCTGCGCCTGAATCGTCACATCCAGCGCAGTCGTCGGTTCATCCGCGAGCAGCAGATCCGGCTGGCAGGCCAGCGCCATCGCTATGACAACGCGCTGTTTCATACCGCCTGAAAACTGATGCGGATATTCATTGTAACGATCCGCCGGGATACCGACCATTTCCAGCATCTTGATCGCTTCCTGCTTCGCCCCGGCCTTATCGACTGCTTTATGTAAGGAAATCACTTCCGAGATCTGGCTACCGACCGTCATGATCGGGTTTAAGGCCGTCATCGGGTCCTGGAAGATCATCGACACCTTATTGCCGCGGATCTTCAGCATTTCTTTCTCATCCAGACCAAGAGTCTCCTGCCCGTCGAGGTAGATTTTTCCGCCTTTTACAACTGCGGGCGGTACCGGCAGGATCCGCATGATGGATTTCGCGATCGTCGTCTTGCCCGCACCGGTCTCACCTACAAGACCTAAGGTTTTTCCTTTTTGCAGCTGAAAGGAGACATGGTTTACAGCTTCTACTGTTTCTTTTCCGACCGTATAGTGAACGGTCAGATCCTCTACTTCCAAAAATGCTCTGTTTTCGTCCATCGTGTGCTCCCTCCTTTACTTTTTCAGCTTCGGGTCCATTGCGTCGCGGAAGCCGTCGCCCATCAGGCAGGCTGCCAGTGACACAAGTCCGATTGCCAGACCCGGGAAAATGATCAGATGCGGGTGCAGCGTGATGTAGTTTCTTCCGTCTGAAAGCAGTGCGCCCCACTCCGGCGTCGGCTGCTGTACGCCAAGGCCGATAAAGCTTAAGGATGCCGCCTGCATGATCGTTCCGCCGATTCCCATGGTCGCGCCGACCAGTACCGGAGCGAACGTGTTCGGGATGACATGCTTAACGATGATCCGGAATTTCGAGCAGTTGATCGACTCTGCCGCCGCGATATATTCATTGCTTCGAATCTGAAGAATCGTACCGCGCAGCATACGGCAGGTACCCGGGATCGCGCCGACGGAAAGAGCGATGATCGTATTCACGAAACCGGAGCCCAGAACCGTCGCGATAACCATGGAGAGCAGGATGCCAGGGATTGCCTGCAGGATGTCCATAATACGCATAACAATATTGTCGGCTGTCTGTCCAAAAAAACCTGCGATGGATCCGAACACCATACCGATCAACGTGGCAAAAATTGTGCCGAGCACACCAAGTGCGATGGAATATCGGCCTCCATAAAGGACTCTGGCGAACAGATCCCTGCCGAACCGATCGCAGCCAAACAGATGATCAAGATTGGGATGCAGGAAGATCAGTTCTGTATTCATTGTCGTGTAATCATATTTTGCGATAAAGGGCGCAAAGATTGCCGCCAGCACAAAAATGAGGAAAATCAAGAAACCCACAACAGAGAGAGGGTTCTTGCAGAAACGTTTGAACACTTCCAGCGTCTGGTTCGTTTTCTTTGCTTTTACAGTTTTTTCCTGTTTCATCCTCTCTCACCTACCTTCCTACATATTCTGCCTTGATGCGCGGGTCTACATATGCATAAATCAGGTCGACAGCCAGCATAATGAAGCTGAACGCGATAGCCAACACCACGACACTGCCCCGCACGACCGGATAATCCAGGTTTGTGATCGCGCTGGTCATATAGTTGCCAATGCCCGGCATGACGAATACGGATTCCACGATGACTGTACCGCCAAGGGAGCTGCCGAATCCGGTGCCCAGAAGGGTAATAATCGGAATCAGAGCATTCGGAAGCGCATGCTTGTAAATGACGTTCCGCTCACTGACACCCTTCGCGCGGGCTGTCGTAATATAATCCGAACGGATGACGTCCAGCATGGCCGAACGGGTCTGCCTTGCGTTCATGGCGATCGAACCAACGCTGTTTGCCAGCACCGGCATCACATAATATTTCCAGCCGCCGATGCCGTACGCCGGCAGCCAGCCAAGCTTTACAGAAAACAGCAGCACCATCATCAGCGCCAGCCAGAATCCCGGAATCGAGATACCCAGCATGGAGATGAGGATGGAAAGGTTGTCCTGCCATTTTCCCTGATGAATTGCTGCAATAATGCCAAGCGGCAGTCCAACGATCACGCTGACCAGCATACTCCACACAGCCAGCGTCAGCGTTCTCGGAAAACGCTGCACGATCTCTGCCGCGATTGATGTCTTAGTCATATACGAGGTACCGAGATCCAGTTTGATAAAGGTATCCCGCAGAAACATTCCCAGCTGAACAATATACGGCCGGTCGAGTCCCATAGACTCTCTTAAGTTCTCCAGCTGTTCCGGTGTCGCCGAGGTTCCCAGAATGATCTGCGCCGGGTCACCCGGTACAAGATACATGATCGAGAAGATGACTATGGCCACGCCCAGTACGACAAACACCATCATTCCCAGTCGTTTTAAAATATATTTCCACATAGAATCTCTCCGTTCCTGATGAAACAACGGGCTTCCGGTTCCGATCGAACCGGAAGCCCGCGTGTCAATAAGCTTTCGTCTTATCTGTTATTCTGTTACAGACAGTATCGTTTTCAGACCGCATTAATAGTATACGAATCCGGAAGCCAGGAACTTGTCCATACCTGAGAAAGCGATGCTTTCAATCTTAGAAGAGTTATATACCACGCTCTGTGACGGAAGGATCAGCGGATAGCAGTATGCGTTCTCCATGATGTAGGTCCAGGTTGCGTCAATGTTCTCCTCAGTATGTCCTTCTTCAGATGTACAGGTATCCATCAGGCTCTGCAGCTCATCGTCAGCAATAAAGTTTTTGGTCAGACCCGTGCCGACAACATCGATATCAAAGTATTTCGCCCAGCAGTTTGTGATGTAGTCGTCAGAGGACAGGAACGCGATCGTGAAATCCCATGCCGTTGAATCGCCTTCATTCGGAAGGTAGTTGGAGAACTGCTGTACATCAATGTTCAGAGTAACGCCAATTGCGGACAGCTGCTCTTTCAGGATCGTTGCAACATCTTCGTTGAAGCCCATGGTCGGTGTGATCAGAGTCAGTTCTACTCCATCCGGATATGCGGAAGCAGCCAGATATTCTTTTGCTTTTTCTACATCATAGGAGTAATCCAGCTCGCTCCACGCTTCATTGTAATCGCTGTACTTGGTAGAACCCATCGCATAGAGAGGTTCGCAGGAACCACCCTGGATCGCAGCTGCCAGGAAATCCTTATCGATTGCAGTAAATACAGCTTTTCTCAGGTTCTCATCTGCAAGCGGGCTGTTCTCAGAGCAGTTCGGATACAGTACATAGCCCTGTACGCCGGTAATCGTCTCTACCGTATACTGATCTGAGTACATACCGCCTTCTGCAAAATTCGGAAGGTCGTCTACAGACACATCCGCAGATGCGTCAATCGTACCGGTCTGCAGCGCCATTGCCAGCTGAGAGGACTCTGTGATGGTGTCAATTCTTACTGTAGATACCGGAGCCTTCTGCTGATTGATCAGGCAGAGGTCTTCTTCCTGCCAGTAATCATCACGTGCCGTCAGGGTCATGGAAACGCCTGATGTCCATTCGCTTACTACATAGCGGCCTGTGCCGACCGGAGCAGTCGCCATGCCGTTGCCGGATGCCTCATAAGCCGCCTGAGATACGATCGCGACGTTGCCCATCTGTGCCTCAAAATCTCCAAGCGCAGGAGTCGAACCCCATACGAACTCTACCGTATAGTCGTCAATTGCTGTGATGGAAGCAATCGTAAAGGTCTCTGTCAGCTCGCCGAGTTCCTGACAGGTATTCCAGCTGAACGCCACGTCCTCAGCGGTAATATGGTTTCCTGCTGAATCATAGATGTAATCGTAGATCGTCACATCAAAGGTCACATCATCCACCTGTGTGTAATCCTTCATTAATACCCCATAAAAGGTACCGGAAAACTCATCCTTCGCACCAAGAGCTTCATAAACCATAGCCGAATACTCCGTTGCACCCTGCCACGGGATCAGAGACTCATACGTTTTGGATGAAACGCCGATCGCAATCGAGTCGGTCTCCTGTGCGTTCACTGCAGGCGCTGCTGAAAAGACCATTGCCGCCGCGAGAACTGCTGCTGTTAATTTCTTTTGCATAATTGCTTCCTCCTTCTGTTTTGGTTGATTTGTTTTTCGTGACCATATTAAAACACTTCTTTCCGTCAAATCTCAATCATCATTTCCGAAGTCTCTATTTCCAAAAAGGAAATGTGCACAAATTTCATCTTTCATTCCTGCTTTTTATGGGCTTTTTGTCTTAAATGGAAATGAACATTTCCATTTTTGATATTGTTCGGATTGAAACCGTATAGTTAAATACAAATATAAGAACAGTTATGAATGCTCAATAAAAATCAGTTCTTCAATGAAATAAGAAAACAGCACTGTGAGACAGCCCGCAAAAGGAGGCCACCCTATGAGTAAGAGCAGCCATGATTTTATCTTTTCTTATAAGAAACTGTCTGATCAATTCTATATCGTGACAGAGCACTGCTTCCGACATAAGGTTTCCTGCATCTACGTGCTGGTCGGTTCCGAGAAGGTTCTGGTAGTAGACACCGGGCTTGGACTTGGACGAAGCCTGTACCAGTACATCAAAGAGCTGCTGCATACCAATCTCCCTTTGATCTGTATCTGCACACACGGGCACCCGGACTGCATCGGCGGCATCGGACAATTTGAGGAAATCTATCTGCACGAAAAAGACATTGAAGAGTTTCCTGCTTTTTTCACAATGGAGGGACGGCTGAAAAATCTTCGTCTGATTGCGCAAAACGACGATGTGATGATTGATTATAATGAAGAAAAGCTGTTTGCAAATGATGTAATCTGCACGCCTGTGTCAGATGGAAGCCGTCTAGATCTGGGCGATATTTACGTAGATGTCATCGGTATGCCCGGACACACGCCCGGCAGCATCATACTGCAGGTTGCCATGCCCGGAACGAAGGATTTTTATCTTGTGGGAGACTGTTTTAACACGGATGTCACTTATCTGACTTCTTTAAGCACCCGTCTGGATCTGCTGAACTACGCTGCGCTGCTTCGTCGGTTCTACACAGACATTGGGCCGGACGCACCATGCTATTGCTCCCATATGCCCTGCCCCATTACTCCGGAGATTGCGCTTGATGTGGCGACCAATTGTGAAGAAATTGCCGCTGACAACGTAGAAGGCGATATTCGATTTGTATCTGTGAAGCATACCGGCGGGCGACCTGTTCGGCTGGCACAGCATCTAAGCCGGAATCTGAAGGTGGTCTATGATTCTGTGGTTGTCTCCTAAGCACGCACGGTGTCAGACTGTTATTATTCGATAATGCGCTGCAAAGAGCACTGCAGATCAGACTGAAATCTCCTGTCGACATTTTCAGCGGGACGTGGTAGAATTTTTTACAATCGTTTTACATTTTATATTTTTATATATTGAAAGGACTCATTGAAAGGACTCTTTTACAAACGTTTCAAAAAGGCATGGGGGGAATTGCTTTTATGGAAACTCATTATCTGAATGAATTTGTTGTGTTGGCCGGGGAATGTAATTATTCAAGCGCGGCTGATCTTCTGTATACTTCGCAGTCTACCTTGTTTAAACACATGAAATCTCTGGAAAACGAACTTTCCATCACACTGTTCAACAAAAGCGGGAACCGCATTCAGCTCAGCAAAGAGGGTGAGCTTTTTTTAAATTTTTCAAAACGCTATCTTACAATGGAAAAAAAGCTAACGAACGATATCGCACAGCAGAAAAAAAGAAATGACAATGTCGTTTATCTGGCCAGCGAGTACCGCTCGATCGAGCTGCTTCTGGCGTTCCGTATGGCACACAGCGATACTCTGATCCATCAGGTCTGCGATACCCCTTCCGCAAAGAGCATTACCAGTGCACTGCGGCAGGGCGACTGTGAACTCGCTGTCCTCGTCAACCCGGAAGATCCTGCAGACGAGATGGTCAAAATTCCTTTGATCGAAGACGTCCCGGTTGCTGTGATGTACTCTGTGCATCCGCTGGCCGAAAGGCCTTTCGTCACTTTCGACGATCTTCGGAATGAGAACTTTGTCGCGCTGGATTTCAATTCCATGAACTTAAGCGGCGTTCTTCCGCCTGGAGACATTGTGCGAAGCATATTCCGCACCCATAACGCCGTCCCGAATATCGTATTTACTGCAAACCGCGGCACGGAAATGCTGGACTACATCCGTCAGGAAATCGGCATTTCCATTCTGTACCAAAAGACCCTGTATTCCTCCAACCGCAAGAATATCGCCATCGTCCCGATCCGGCCTGCTGAAAAAATACAGGTCTGTCTCTGCTACCTGAAAAACCGCAAATTCTCCGCCGGAGCACAGACCTTCCTCTCCTTCGTGGAGAATGCCGTGGCGAAAGGCACGATTGAGGAACTCCTGTGCGGCGGCGTAGAGCGGACAGAATGAGCAGGCATGATCACTCATGCTGCTCCTTTGCCCGCCTGATTAGGCAGTCTTTTCAGGCACGATAAAAATCGCCGTAAGGAAAGAAAATGTTTATCTGATCATCCTAAAGATAGCGCTGAATCAGCTCTTTATCCATTAATGCATTTTCTAATATCCGGCTTAATACAGAAGTATATCCCTTTCCAAGTGATTTGGCCGTTTTGACAGCCTGTGGAGAAAGCCGCAAAGTTATGACCTCTTTTCGTCTCTCCTCTCTGCGTTTCTCTGATATACGATAAAACTCCGCCAGTTCTTCTTCTGTAAGCTCCGGACTGTCTTCATCATAGACAATCGGCTGCTTTGCTGCTGCTTTCAGCAGTTCTATCTGATCTGATGTCGCTTCCTGATTCACATCAATATTCTTTTTTTATTACCATAATATTCCTTTATCTCCTTCCGATTAGCCCATTCAAATCCGATAAGCAAAGTTCTATTCTGCCTCCCATTCTAGCATATTGGTTTGTATTTTACAATACAAATTGTAATACATTTAAAACAAAAGAGTCTCCAGAAAGCCTTTTTATTCTTTCTGGAAACTCTTTTCATACATTTTTGATATTTTAAAATAATTCCGGCACCCATTTCTTCGGATCCACATCCATGAACTTCGCGCGCTCGAAGCGATCCTTCTGATCGTACGGCACCGTGCAGTCGAAGATGGCCTTGCACGCCACACCGGTCGCCCGGATATCCGGACTGTAGGCCGGGTTGTTCGACGGATCAAGCGGATGGCACTGCACGCCCGGAATCATGACGATATCCTTGTCCGCCTGGAAGCGCGTGGTCATCGCCCACATCACATCCTTGATGTCAAACGGATCGACGTCCTCGTCCACAAGGAAGACGTGCTTGAGCTCCGCGAACGCGGAAAACGCGAGCAGTGCTGCCTGACGCTGACGTCCCTCATCGGACGGCATGGATTTCTTAAACTGCATGATAGCGATGTATTTGCCGCCGCCAGACGATGCGCAGTATACATTCTGCAGCTTGCCCGGCATGGCCTTTTCCACCATAGCAAGGATGCTCGCCTCGGTCGGGATGCCTGCCATGGAGACATGCTCCTCGGACGGTCCGATGCAGGTCTGCATGATCGGATTCTTCCGCGTCGTCACGGCCTTTACTTTAATCACAGGAAGGGCTGCGTTGGCCGGTCCGCAGTAGCCCGGAAACTCCGGCATGGCCTTGCCAGTGCCTGAATTGATATCCTCCTGAATGCGTCTGCCCGGAAGCACTTCGCCCTCAATGACGTATTCCGCATTGGCAATGGCGCGCTCGTTGATCGTCAGACATTTTACCAGCTCCACCGGCTGATTGCGGATCGCACCAGCCGCCTGCAGTTCATCGTAGCCGAGCGGCGTTGTCGGCGGCTCGAAGCAGGAAGCGATCTCGATCGCCGGATCAACGCCGATGGAAATCGAAATCGGCAGCGGCTCCCCTTTCGCCTCAGCCAGTTCAAAGAAATGGCCGATGTGGCGCGCCCCCGGCTGGAAAAAGATGGAGATCTCATCCTTGCTCTGCAGGCACATCCGGTGAATCGTCACGTCCGATGTTCCAGTCTCGGGGCTGGTCGCATAACACATACCAAGCGTGATGTACGGGCCCGCATCCTCCTCGGTATTGGTCGGAGCCGGTACCAGCTTTCTCACATCAAAATCCGGATCCGTCGCCAGATGCACGACTTCCTGACATTTTGCCTGCTCCCGCGGAATCTCCACCGGCGGAATCGGATTCGTCACACTGTCTTTGAGTAAAAATCCAAGCCGTTTCGGATCGCAGTCAAGCAGCGCCCCCACTCTCTTGCGGCTGGCAAGCAGACCAATCAGCACCTTCGCGTCCGGATGGCCTTTCACATTGTTAAAAATCATCGCAGGTCCTTCCTGCGTCGGGCGCTGTACCGTGCCGCCCGCACCTACATGGCGGTAAACACCGGAAAGCTCCGCCATCGGCTCCACTTCCACGTCTGTCTCCACCAGCTGTCCCGGCATGGTCTTTAAAAGCTCCAGTGCCGAGCGCAGATCTGTTACTTTTTCTGCCATTGTCTCTTTCTCCTTATCTCCTGATATCTCTCACAGCCTTTTCTTGCCGGAGCGTTGTTTCTTATAAAAGGCTTTCGTCCTCTGCTCCGATCATATACATCTGTAATGAAACAGGTGTAATTTATTTCTGTCATTTTAGCATAAATACCTGCATTTATCCAGCAGTCAGCACTGTTTCCAGTACTCGTTTCTCACCGCACAGTTCCAGTTCGATCGGAGCAGACGCTTCGGGTGAGGCCGCTGCCGTAAGATTCGTGACCGTAACCTTCTGAACGCCATCCTCCCGCTTCACCTCGACCTGCAGGTTCTGTCCCTGCCAGATCAGCGTGTAGACCAGTCTGTTCCACTCTTTTGGCAGCGCCGGATCAAAGCGCAGCTTTCCGCCAAGCATTCTTAAACCTCCAAAGCCATACACCACACCCTGCCAGATGCCGCCAAACGATGCCGTATGAATACCGGCGTCTGAGGTAGTCATCACTGGGCCGAGATCGATCTGCGCGGACTTTTCAAAGAAGTCATAGGCCAAATCCATCTGCCTCATATCCGCCGCGAGTACCGCGTGCGTACAGAGTGAAAGCGAGGAGTCGTGCAGCGTCCGTGCAGCGTAATATTCCCAGGTCGCCGCCTTGACCTCGTGCGGGAACAGATCCTCCAGCAGGAAGAACAGCACGAGAACATCGGCCTGCTTGCTGACCTGAATCTGATTGATCTGGGTCAGATTGTAGTCGCGGAACAATCCGTTGACAAAGGTCTGCGCCCGGTATTTGGAAAGGTCGATGTCCTTCAGCGTCAGATAGGTCGAATCCTGCGGCAGCACGCCGCACTCATTCGGTACCGGTAAAAAGACCTTGTCCACCTTTGCCGCCCACTGCTGATAGTATGCGTCCAGCTCCAGCTTTTGATTCAGTGCGGCGTAAAGCTCCGGCTTTTCTTCGCGCAGCTGCTCATAATATTCCATCGCCTTGCGGATATTCCAGACTGCCAGATAGTTGGTAAAGGCGTTATCTGTCTTGTGTTCCTTGTATTCGTCCGGTCCGACCACATCGCAGATATGGTAAAGGCCGTCCTCCGTCACCGTCTCGGAAAATTCCGTGACGCCTGTTTCCGGATTCACACTCTCATGAATCTGACGGCATTTGTCCTCCAGACGGGATACCCAGAAGCGGGCCGTATCAAAGATCAGTTCGTAGCCATAGCGGTCCATATAGTCCTGATCGCCAGTGATCGAATAATACTGCCACACGCCGAACGCGACATCTGCCGTGATGTGCTGCTCGATAAAGCCGGACCAGACCTTGATCGGCAGTCCCGTGATGATGTCCACATCCTGATATTCCGGCGTCACCTCACCGTCGTCAAGCCACGCGGATTCCCAGGGGAACATTGCTCCCCGATAGCCGTTGTGCGCGGCTTTGGCATGAGCGCCCGGAAGGGAAAAGTAGCGGTATTCCTCCAGCTTCCGCGCCGCCTCCGGCTGTGTAAACGCATAATAGGGAAGCAGGAAAATCTCCGTATCCCAGAAACAGTGCCCCCGATACCCTTCTCCGGAAAGTCCCTTAGCTCCGATATTCATGCGGTTGTCATGTGCCGGCAGCATCAGCCGCAGGTGATACTGTGAAAAACGAATTGCGAACTGATCCCAGGCTGCAGCATCAGCCCCACGCGAAGCGTCTCCTTCTATCGTGATCGGTACACGATCCCACACCTGTTCCTTCCATGCCCGCGCCGTCTCCTTCGCAAGCCGGTCATAGCCTGCGCTCACCTGCTTTTTCAGCTCATTCAGAGAGAAGTTCTGCAGTTTGGGAACGCTCATGTCCTGCGTATCAAAGTCACGGGTGGTATAGACGTTGCAATGCTTTTCGATTACAAAAGTCTCCCCCTGCTCCACCTTCACTTCATAGCCGCCGTAAGCTCTGCGCAGCTCCATATAGATCTGTGTCGGAAGATCAAGTTCCGTGAGATTCTCACGGTTTTCTCCGGTATTCTCACCGATTTTTTCGCATGATTCTTCCTCACCTAGTCCGGCCGAACGAAGCACTTCATCTTTCCGGCCGCTTATTAGGAACCGATGCCCCGTGTTCAGCACAAACGTGATCCCGGACTCAGTCGTCGTCGGAATGTACTGGATATAGCGGTTCTCATAGAAGCGCTTGTCCCCGTCCGTAAAATGCTGGGCGCCGGTATTTGTCACCCGGCCGTCAATGCCGGATTTGATTTTTACTGTTATCGCGGATGCCGGTGAATCTTTCGAATCACGATTTCGATCTCTGCCGCAATCCATAGTCTGGTGTCCTGCATCGCTGCTGCAATCCATAGTCTGATGTCCGGCCGCATCGTCGCTTCCTGCATCCGGCAGCGGCGTGATCTCCACGCGGCTTGCGAAATCGTGCAGCCTTGTTAAGGAAACCGCCCGCCGGAAATTCAGTTTTACCCGGTCGCCCTTCGGAGAAACCCAGACGACTTCTCTGGTCAGCTCGGCAGTACGGATATTCAGTTCTTTTGAATACGCTTCAATCTGACCCTGCTCCAGCGTAAAGCGCTCACCGTTCAGCCACAATTCGATGGCCGTCATATCCGCCGCATTCGGAAGCTCTGTCACGGCTGTCGGGTCACACTTGTTGAACGTCCCGTTGATAAGCAGATCCCGCGTCTCATTCAGATAGCGCTCCTCAGTGGCGCTGCGGAGACCCAGATAGCCATTTCCCAGCGACATGACCGCCTCGGTCTTCCCCAGATGCGTAGAATCAAAGCAGTCCTCGCGCAGAATCCAGTCATTGATTTTACTGTAATCCATGCCCATAACTATTATCTCCTGTAAAAAGGAAACGTTATAAAAAACGTTTCCTTTTCGGTTATCACTTACAGATACTCTCAATCCAGTCGCATACCTCACCCGGATAATCCGCCTCGCAGTGCGGCTTGTCCCAGACAAGCGCGTAGTCCACCGGTTTCCCGGCATTTGCCAGCTCCAGTGCAAGCGTCATACCGATCATAAAGGAGGTATCCGCGTCGCTCGCGCCGACACGCACGCGGTAATATTTTGCCTGGTCAGACTCCTCTTCCGTCCCGATGAAATTCAGCGGGTTGTTCAGAAACAGCTGACGTGCAAGAGCAGAATCCCCTGTCGCCAGAACATACGCCGGATAGTATTTCGCATACTCTGCCGGGAACTGTTCCTTCAGGGAAGCGATCGCGTCGGCAACCGCCGTAGAGAAATGTACGGAAGCCTCTTCCGGCGCCCCATACACCTCATTCTCTCCGCTTTTCCCGCTTAAAATATCAAATGACGTGCAGGGTTTCATCCTGCGGCGATGGTTCAGCACGTAGCTGTCCAAATTGGAAATAAAGGCCTGCTCTCCGTCCCATGAAAGCCAGCTGCTCTTATCCTTCCCCTGAACAGTCATCATCGGCGGCTCAAACGGCGGCGGCGTCGGCACACCTTTCGGCGGACGTGAAAGCATATTTCCAAGTGTAGGAGGCTCTGACGGCATTTCTCCATCCGGGCCGCCCATCGGCGGTTTATTGAGTGCCACGCCCGGGCCTGCATGTCCCTGCATCAGAGCGACATCATCCGGTTCATCATCTTTTTCATCCGGGCCACCCTGAGGTGCCATGGTTTCATAGGTATAATTTCCTTTAATATAGTCTTCGACCGAATACGTCTCCTCAAGCTCTCCCGCATTCAGCATTGTCAGGAATTTGGTCGCGGCTCCGTCGATCTTCGCCATCAGATAGTCGTAAGCGCTGCCGCTCCTGCCGTCAGCATTCAGCACCAGCGGCTCGTCCGTATCCGGATTCTTCAGTCCAAGGCCGTTAAAATACTGGATATAAGCGCTGCGCAGCTTTGCGGACAAAGCCTCCTCAAACGGCGTCATCACACCGCCCGGTCCAGCCGGAGACGGCTCGTTCTCTTTATCTGCCGAGAACATCCACTCATAGGCCAGATCCGCATGCTCCAGATCGATGATCGGGCAGTAAATCTGCGCGGCATAGACATCGTCGCGCTCCTCCATAAACGCACCGGACTCCTCAAGATACGGATCATAGTTTTTGTTGTTGCCGGTCACAGATAACAGAGAGGACATCGCGCCGCCCGCGCTCCAGCCAACGGAAATAATCTTTTCCATATCGCCCGGAAGCACGTCTGCGTTGTGGCGCAGGAAACGAATCACCGTCTTCAAATCCACCAGATTGGACGGAATCTTTCCGCAGCGTTTGCCGTTCGCGTCTTTGGATTCCCGTCCGCGGTTCCCGCAAGTCACATACACAAAGCCGCGCTCCAGATACTGCGGACCGAAGCAGCGCGGGCCGCCGAGCCACATATGCGGCATCTCCATATAGCCCGCTGAATTGTTGTTCATGATCACCGGCGCCGTCGCGGCCGTAAAGCCGTTCATACTGCCCTCCGGATTGATCTCGCCGCCCTCTTTCATATAAGGAGCCGGCACAAAAATGCTGAGCCGCTGGAATTTCGGGGTCGTTGCTTTGAGCGTATAAAGCACGTCCTCCAGGCACCAGCACTGATACTTGTCGTCGAAAAACCACTGGTCTTTGACTTCCGCAAGTTCCAGAGTTTTATTAATAATTGGAATTGAGTCAAACATGCATAAACCCTCCTGTTACTACAATGTATTTATGGTCAATACCATGTCAAATCATGTGATAAAAGGAATCCGCGGACAGACTAAAGGCTTTCTGCCGCGGTTTCTTAATTCTGTCAGGATAGCATTTAAAGGTATTTCTTTATAAACTCCCACACAATGTCCAGGTTCTCATCCGTCCCATACAGCTTGTCCTCGTGATCTGCGGTTGGAAGCGTTGTGAATTCCACACGGTTCTCTCCCACTTTTTCTTTTACCGCCTCCACGAGCTTCACCGACTGCTGGTACGGCACCAGACGATCCATGCACCCATGCTGCACCAGCAGCGGCGCCATGGCCGGATTGATGTAAGTGATCGGGTTCGCTTTCGCCAGATAGTCCGTATCCAGTTCCTTTAACGCTCCGCCCATATAGCTGCTCTCCGCGGAACCTGCCTGATCGTGGTCGGCAAAGCTGACACCGTTCTCTCTCGCCATATCGTCCATCACTACAAAATCAATCGGGCCGAACTGATCCACAGCTACGCAGACCTCGCAGCTTCCGTCAAATGTTTTGCCTTCCTCTCCCGGAAACTCCCCGTTCGGGATATTCATCGCCAGGATCGCGCTTAAATTTCCTCCTGCCGAGCCGCCGATCACCGCAATGCGGTTAGGGTCAAGCTCATATTCCGCGGCATTTCTGCGCAGGAACCGCACCGCTTCCCTGCAGTCCAGCACCGCGGCCGGAAAAATAGCCTCGCCGCTTAAGCGATACTCGATTGATCCCACCGCGATTCCTCTTTTCAAAAACTTCAGATAGGTATCCATGTGATCGTCGCGTTTGTCGCCCAGCCCGAAACCTCCGCCGTGGATATGGAGAAGCACCGCGAACGGTCCTTCCCCTTCCTCGGGATAGTACAGATCCAGTCGCTGGTTCGGAGATTCTTTCGCATAGACTACGTCCAGCTTTTTCTTTGTCACCTGGCTGATATCGGCCATTTTGACCTGAAAATCAGCAGGCGGACCGTCAAACTGAAGCGAGCCATCCAGCGCGTCATAGTCCAGTGTATCCGGCGCTTTTTCTTTCATTTTTTCGTCCATATGAATTCTCCTTACATTTCCGGCTTCTTCTCCGCTACCGTCTTACGGATCTCAGGCAAATACTTCTCAACATCCATCTGCAGCACGCAGATCAGCAAGAATACACTGATAATCGCGCCCAGCCAGCCATAGTCAAAACGGATTGCCGTCACAACGCTGCTCGACTGTGTCGCAGCCGTCGCATCATAGCCAACCCCAGCCAGAATCCACGCGGTTACCGCAGAGCCAAAGCCGATACCAATCTTGGAACCGATCGACTGGGAAGATGAAATCAGACCCTCAGAACGGATGCCAAATTTCCACTCGCCATAATCTGCCGCGTCCGCTACGAACGCATAAATACCGGCGAACATCGGGCCAATGCCGATTGAACGAAGAACAGTACCTGCCAGCAGCATCATCTTATTGGTCCCCGCCAGACCGATCAGCACAAAACCGATGATCATCAGCACACCGCCGCATGCCATGAATGCACGCTTGGAAAACTTATTGGAAAAGTACGGCATAAAGAACAGGATGATAATGCCAGGCAGCTGTCCGACACTCATCAGAGTCGTCATATACATCGGGTCGCCAAGAACTACGTTGCAGTAATAAATCTGCGCCGCAATCGCGTTCGCGTTTACCAGCAGTGTAAATACACCGATCAGCAGAGCAAGCCAGAAATACTTATTTTTCAGTACAGCCGGAAGCTGTTCTTTCATGGACGGACCATTATCCTTCTGCTTATTTCCATTGTCCTGTGCAGACATTCCGACATTCTCTTCGCAGAAGATACCGGGAATCAGGATCAGAACACCGGCGATAATGCCAAGGATAACGCCGGTAACCGTCCAGCCAAAGTTCAGCTGCAGCGCTGTGATCATCGTACCGACTACAAGACCAACCGCGTTATTTAAAATAGAAGAAACTGTTGAAGTCGTGGTACGGTCTTTGAAGTCACGGGTCATACGGGCCAGCAGAGCCGCATGCGCGATACCAAAGATTGTGTAAACGATGCAGTTCAGGAATATGTAGGTCACATATGCGTAGACCAGCTTCATCGCGGAGCTCCAGCCCTGCGGTACGCTTAAAATCAGAATGATACCGATGCACATCAGCGGTGCCGCGATGATCAGCCACGGACGCGCTTTTCCGAGTTTCGTGTTGGTCTTATCCACGATACCGCCCATCGCGAAGTCGGTCACACCGTCAAACAGACGGCAGATGACAAACATCGTTCCGATCGCAGCTGAGGCGATCAGCGCCGTATCTGTGTAGTAACTGAGCAGGAAGCTCGCCAGCAGGGTGCTCATGACATTGCCGCCGCCCGCGCCGCAGCCATAGCAGATTTTTTGCCACATGGGGATTTTTTTGTTTTCGTTCATTTTTTTCTCCTTTGCATGAACCTCATGCATTCCCTCGCACTCCCTCAAAGTGTAAAAGGAACCGCAAAGTTCTGATTGGTTTTGCGAAATTCTGACTGGCCATGTCAGTTCCGCAAGGTGCAGATTTGTTTTATAAAACAATGTTTTATGATAATCTGATTATATTCTGTGCAAGATTGACAAGCAATTCGAATTGTTGTAAAATCTATTCCAGATTAGAATTGTTGATTTTTTCTGCTTTTATAGTAGAAATGCATTTTGTTTTGTGAGGTTTTTACATATGAATATCGAATATTTCCGTGAATTTACCGTCCTCGCGGACTGCTCCAATTATCTGGAGGCCGCGGACCGTCTCTTTATCGGGCAGTCCACATTATCCAAACACATCATGTCCATGGAAAAGGAGCTGGGCGTTCCACTGTTTGAGCGCACCTCCCGTAAGGTCGCACTCTCCAAATACGGCAAACTGCTGCTCCCCTACGCGAATACGATCGTCCAGACCCAGTACAGCTACAATGCCTCCCTGCAGAACGAGCTGGAATCTGAACGCGGCCGGGTGACGGTGGGCACGATCGCCGCTACCGCGAAATACGGGATTACCGGCCTGATCGCAGACTTTAAAAGGAAATATCCCAACAGCAGCATCCAGATGTTCGAGGGGGATCCGAATGATCTGGCTTCTCAACTTCGGGAACACAAATGCGATGTCATCTTCGCGCATATGCCGGAACGAGAGCTGATGGCAGAAACGGTTCAGCGCATTCATTATCTTGATGATTCTCTGGTCTGTATCCTTCCGAAATCGCACCCACTCGCCAATCAAAAGGAGCTTCGGCTGGAGCAGCTGCGTGATGAGACCTTTATTGCGCTCGCGGAAAATACGACCGTACATCAGCTGATCCTGGATGTCTGCTACCGGGTCGGATTTTCCCCGAAAATCGCGTTTACCTGTCACCGGGTGGACAGCGTTCTGGACCTGGTCACAAAGGGCATGGGCATTGCGATCCTGGCAGAATATATGACTAACCGGCCGGAGGACGGCAACTTCCCGGAAAAAGCACCGTTCGCAGTCGCCTCGATTCTTCCCCACACGACCATCTCTGTCGACCTCTGCTACCGGAATAACGATGACCTTTCGCCCATGGCGAAGCGTTTTGTCGATCTGGTACAAAAAACGGTGGATGCCGGCATCCAGTTTTTTCAATAGATTAAGTATCGCCGGACATACACCTTTACTGTCCTACAATTTGTAACCAGAATATATCCAATCTTTTTCTCAACTCATTATATATTACATTCTCCATGGAGCGCGTTACTTCTATCTGTCTGAAATTCAATCCCCTGAATTTTTCCTGTTTCATTTGGCAAAAATATATTTATTGTATATTTTTTATTTTATCAGTTGACTTTTGCTCAATTATGCATTACTATTACAACGTAATTTCCAATATGCCATATATACAGTCACAACAAAAACAGGAGGAGAAAACATGACTCGTGGAAAAATACAATTTATCGGAACTGACTGGAGAGTATACAGCACTGTAGAATTTAATGGTGACATGTATCCTTCCGGGCACGGAAATGAAATTATCACGCATTTCAAAAATGGCGGTTTTCAGGATAAAGACGACTATGAAAAATATGCATTTGACTTCGATGACAGAAATTTCGGTTACGGTCATTCCGGTTATGGGCTGATTACATCGCTTGGGACATACGATGGTTCTTCTGCCTTTACCTTTAACGAGCACTATACAGATTATCTGTACATTATTAATGAAAGTGAAAAAGATATTACTCTTTCCAGCAGGGAAGACAGAGAATCTCCAGGAAAGGATGTCATTCTGCCCACAGGGAAAATGGCAATTGTTTGCTTTTACACTGTGGAGGAAATTGTATCCCGGGAAAAGCTCGTTCCCAAAGAAATGCCCGGCACCAGAGATATCGAAAATATCCTTAGTGTACTGGAATCTCTTTCCGTTACTCTTGAGAGACTGCAAAAACTGATTGCAGACTATGGTCTCCGACTGCAATAGTTATATTCGCATTTAAAAACTTCCGCATGAAACAGGTTGGAACATTTTTCCAGGTGTGCCGTTAAAACGCATTTCTTCAAGGCTTCCCATTCAGCGAATTCGGGCCGGATTATAGATGATATTCCCATGCCCGGGCTGCACGTTTTCGAGCGCCCGCAGACCTTTGTCCCCTCTGAATTCCATTGGAAAGCCTTTGGTCTCTCCGGCCAGAATCTGCTCACAGACACGAATATTGTCGTCAATCACTTCCGGTGAAAGCACACCATCCCCGTGAGACGCCAGAACCTTGTCAAATTTACCGTCCAGCTTCTTTTTCAGCCGGTACAGGCTCTCCCGGTATTCTTCTACCGTCGTCGAATAATCCTGAAACAGAAACGTAAAGCTGTTGCAGGCATCTCCAAGCAGCACCGTCCGTTCTTGGGGAATCAGCATCGCCAGACTGCCCCTGGTGTGGCCCGGACAGGCATAAATCTTGATTGAAATTCCTCCCAGATCAAAGCAGTCTCCTTCCTTCAGATCATGCCAGTCCGTGATCGGCACCACCGGGGTGAAGTCGTCCTCTGTGACAAGCTCTCCGCCCGGCATCATACCCAGGCCGCTCTTGCGGAACTCCCAAGTACAATGCTTCTCATAGATATAGGCGTCTTCCTGATTGATGTAGACATTCTCCGCCGGGAACTCCGACGCGCCCATCGCGTGATCCACATGACCGTGCGTCAGCAGCACCGTGACCGGCTTGTCCGTCAACCAGTCGATCAACGGCTTCACAAACCCAATCCCGCTGCCCGAATCCAGCAGTGCCGCCCGGTTCTCACCCTCCACCAGATACATCAGTTCCGTAGAAAACGCAAAAATCCGGGTGATCCGCTCACTCACCTTTTCCGTCTTAAATTCCGAATTGATCATGTTCTCTCCTTTCTCAGGCTCGTTCTTTCACAGGCAAAAAACACCTGTAATCTCAAATTTGTCCTTTTGCACACGGAGCGTTCTGGCATTATAGGAACGAGGGTAACTGTTCAGTACCTTCACAGTTACCCTGATTTTATTTTCTCAGCGTTTCCATGCAATGTTCCGTATCTTACGCCGCGCGGTCCTCTTTTCTCTTATTCGAAGCAACCGCTCTCCTCTTGATCTGGAACGCGTCGAACCACATCACGGCCAGCATGATCGAACCCTTTGCGATATACTGATAATAAGTGTTCAGACCGGCCAGCTGCATGCCGTTCGCGAGCAGTCCCATGATCAGGACACCAGCGATACAGTTCGCGATCTTGCCGTCGCCGCCGCGGACGGATACGCCGCCGACCAGAACGCCGGTCAGGACGGTGATCTCAGTGCCTGCCGCGGTACCTGCCGCAGCCGCGCCGACACGGGCTGTCAGGATGACAGAACCGATGCCGCAGAACAGACCTGCCACACAGCCGATCGCATATTTCATACGCTTTACGTTGATACCGGCCAGTCTCGCAGCCGCCTCATTGCCTCCGAGCGCAAATACATAACGTCCGAAATAAGTACGATCCATGACAAAGCTCATGATGATACCGAATACGATCATCGCGATTGTCGCGTAGGTCAGACTCGGATGGAAAATCGTTCCCTGGCCGATCGCCTTAAATCCGTCCGGCAGGTTGGAGATTGTTTTGGAGTTTGTGATAACGTAGGCAACGCCCTGATATACAGTACTGAGGCCGATGGATACGAAAATACGCGGCAGCTGCAGCAGCTGTTCAAGCAGGGTGCCGAGCGCGCCGAACGCCATGCTGACCAGGATGGTGATGATCACAACTACCGGGATCGGAAGTCCGGTGTTGGTCAGCATCAGCGCCGCCAGGACGCCGCAGATACTCATCTGGTATCCGACCGCCATATCCAGGCCGCCGGACATCATGATCAGTGCGATACCATAGGTACAGATGATGATGTACGCGTTCTGGTTCAGGATATTCAACAGGTTCTTCACAGTCAGGAAATTATGACTCGTGAATGTAAATACAACACAGATGATCAAAAGCAAAACCCAGGCGAGGTTTCTTCTGCAAAAATCAACTACTTTAGACATATTCTACTCCTCCTTCATTCCGGATGCCAGCTCCAGTATACGATCCTGGCTGAATTCCGGCTTCAACAGTTCTCCGCTGAGTCTTCCTTCATGAAGCACCAGTATCCGGTCGCTCATGCCGAGCAGTTCTTCCATCTCGGACGAAATCATCAGGATGGATTTGCCCTGTTCGACCAGGCTGTTCATCAGCTTGTAGATCTCCTGTTTGGCTCCGACGTCAATACCTCTCGTAGGCTCATCAAAAATCAGAATATCATTGTCGGCGGCAAGCACCTTTGCCACGACCACCTTCTGCTGATTGCCGCCGGAAAGGTTCCGAACCTCCTGTTTGACAGACGGTGTTTTAATCTCCAGTGTCTTTACAAAACGGTCTGTCAGCTCATCCAGCTTTTTAAAATTCAAAATGCCCATATGGCTGACCTTTTTCATGCTCATGATCGGAATATTCCACTCGATGGTATATTCCAGAAATACGCCTTCCAGCTTGCGGTCTTCCGGCACAAGGCCGACACCCATCTCAACCCCGTCCGCTGCGGAGGCCGCTTTCAGCGCTTTACCGTTAATCAGAATCTCGCCGCTCTCCGGTTTCACATCCCCGCAGAGCATCTTGGCCAGCTCCGTGCGCCCCGCACCGACCAGCCCGGCCAGTCCCAGGATCTCTCCCTTACGCAGCTCCAGATCAATGTGGAAATCTCCATTTCCGGTCAGATCCTTTACCTGCAGCACCGGCTCCCCGATTTTCACATTTCGCTCCGGAAATTTTTCGGTGAGTTCACGGCCGATCATGTATTTGATCAGGTCTTTCTTTGTAATGTCCGCTACGTTTCTTGTCACCACATACTGCCCGTCCCGGAATACCGTCACGCGGTCGCAGAGTTCAAACAGTTCTTCCAGACGGTGGCTGATGTAGATGACCGATACGCCCTTTTCCTTCAGGCGGCGCACAATGCGGAACATATTTTCCACCTCCGCCATCGGGATGGAGGCGGACGGCTCATCCATGATCAGCACCTTACAGTTCTTTACAACTGCCTTCGCAATCTCTACAATCTGCATCTGCGCTGTAGAGAGCATCTGTACCTGGGTAGAAACATCAATCTTAACGCCGAGATCTTCCATGACCTCCTGCGAACGTCGGCGCATCTCTTTGAAATCCGGCATAAATGCCCTGTTTCCCACGTGTTCGCCCAGAAAAATATTCTCCATAATGCTTAAAGACGGCACCAGATTCAATTCCTGATATACGACGCCGATACCTGCGTTCTTGGCAATCGCAGGCGTCAGCTTTTCATAAGTCGTTCCATCAATGGTGATGGTTCCGGAGTCCGGCGTGATGGCTCCCGAAATCGTCTTGATCACAGTCGACTTTCCGGCGCCATTCTCTCCGATCAGTGCGAGAATCTCCCCTTTTTCCACATCGAAGGATACATTGTCAAGCGCCACTACACCAGGATATGTTTTGGTCACATTTTTTACTTCCAGTACTTTTGCCATAAGATATCCTTTCTAAACTTTCATGCCTGCTTCGCAGGCACCACTAATTATAAAAGTCGATTGCTCCGTGCTTTGCACTCACGCAATCGCTGCCGCTATTCGCAATCCGCGCTATTGCGCTACTTGCTCATACCGGTCAGGTCGTCTAATATCCATGCTCTCAGCCATGCAAGCATGGCACGAGCCTGTCTATTGACGACACTTTTATAGTAAATTCCTTATCCGGCTCTGTGTCTCATGAAAATGGAGCTGCTGCATAGCGCAGCAGCCCCATCCCGTCAATACTCAGCCTCAATTTTCAAAGTTTTACAATTTGGATCAGTCGTCCGGATAATACTCATCGATCGTGTCCGGAGTGATCTCGATGCAGCGCTCGGAGTAAACCTTGTCAACCACACGGCTGGACCAGGAACCGTCCATCAGCTTGTAGCAGGTCATCGGTGTGCCTTCACCAAGCATTACGGTGCCGCGGATCACAGATTCTCCGTCTACAGACGCTCTGACCTTCTCACGGATGAACTCAGCCGTATCAACGGTAAACACTGCAAACTCGTCCGTATTGATACCGGCCGCCATAGCTGCCTCATTTGCGCCCTGTCCCTGATCAGTACCATAGGTCAGAATGACTTTCAGGTCTTCGTTGTTCATCAGCATCATCTCTGCGTAGCTCTGTGCCGCTGCCGCGCCTTCTGCCTGTGTTGTCTCATGCTCTTCCACGATCACTGCCTTGGAAGTATACTCTTCGATCTGACGCAGACCGTTGCATCTGCTTACCGCATCCTCATTCTCCGAGTTGGTCAGCAGGCCGACCTTGATGGATCCGTCCTCAGCATCCGGGAAAGTCTCCTCGATCCATGCCGCTGCGAGCTGTGCCTCTACCTGGCCGGATTCTTCCTGGCTGATGTTGATGCAGACATCATATGCGTCCGCGTTATCCAGCACCGTACCGATGACGATGATGAAAGCGCCTTCTTCTCTTGCCTTCACAAGAGAGTCAGAAATGGAAGATGCATCTACCACGAAGCAGATGATGTAATCCATTCCCATGGAAACAAAGTTTTCTACGGTCTGGATCTGGGTCTGCGCGTTGCCGTTTGCGTCCGCTACTTCATACTCCATACCATAACCGGTGAAATATTCTTCCATCTGGTTTGACATATCGGTAAAGAATTCCGAGGACATCATCAGTGCGGAAAACCCGACTTTCTTTCCGGTCAGGTCTTCGCCTTCCGCCTCAACAGCTTCCGTTACTTCCTCAGCAACGCTCTCCGCTTCCGTTTCCTCTTCCGCCATAGCGGTCGTAAAGCTGCCAAGGCACCCCAGCGCCATGCAGCCCGCCATCAGCAGTGCCATCAATTTTCTTTTCATAAAGTATTTCCTCCGTTCTTTTTGATAAGCCTACTTTATCAGAGTCTGTCCGTTTCGTGGGGTGGAAAAAAATGTGAAAAGGTGGCGATTTTTGCATTTTTGCCATTTTTCGTCAGAATCACGTTTTCACAGTCTTCTCTCATGTCGTCCGGTGTTTTTGAAAAATACAGAATGCGGATTCCCCGTTTTGCCACGCCCTGCAGGTAAATACGCAGGCTCCGTATTTCTTCCGGCATCAGTCCGCTGTAAGGACTCTCCAGTATCATGATCCGCGGATGCGCCAGTTCCCAGCGGTAAATGGAAAGGATTTTCCTCTGTATCCTGTTCAGATCACCGACCTGTGTCCTGTCCGGGTCAAATCCGGTCGTCCGGAAAAACTTTTCCAGAACATTCCGGCGGATGTTCGCCGGAATCATACCGCCCGGTCCGCGCCCAATGCGACGCGGAATCGGCAGCAGCAGATTGTCCGCAATATCCAGATTGCTGACGAGATTCTCCCCGCTGTTGATCGGTATCACCACCGTATCCTTGCAAAAGCTGCACCCTGGCTCCGGAATATGCGCTCCTACTTCTTTTTCCCAGAAAAGAGGATTCTGCCTGCGCACAAAAGAAAGATACTGCCAGATCCCGTCCTCCATCTCCCACTCGTAATCGTATATGCCCAGAAAACTATGCGTCGTTTCTGTTCCGGGTGCGGCAGTTCCTCCCGCCGGACGCCGAAGACAGAAACGGATGCGCTCGTCGATCTGTCCCCATTCTTTCAGATCTATGCCCCCTGCGAGAACCTGTATCCGGCTTGCGATCTCCGCAAACATTGTATAGTATCTTGAAAGAATGACAAAGGTGATACCCTCCTCATTTGCCCGCCGGATCAGCTCGCAGATTTCCTCTGCCTCTTTGCCTTCATAAAATCCATGCGTGGCATCCAGAATCACCAGCCGCGCTCCATGCATATTTGCTTTCAGAATGCTCAGCTTTTTCCGGTCTGTCTGGCTCAGCATCCACGGCTCTTCATCCGCACGGACATCTACCTGCTCTTTTTCCAGATAATCATTCACTTCCTGCTCTGCTTTTTTCCGGTTATAGAGACGCAGGGAGAATGGAAGATGCCGCACCGCCTCCAGATTCTCTGCCACACTTAAGTTTTCTACGAGATCCCGCTCCGCGGTGATAGTATAGATTCGATAATAATAAGCGGTATTGCGATCATAGTCCTCTACCTTTTTCCCATTCAGAAAAAGACTGCCGTCTTTTAACGCGCAGTCTCCCGCAAACACCTTTGCCAGAGTCCGAATCCCGCTGTCTTCGACTCCCTGTATATACAGAATATCTCCCTCATATATCTCAACATTGTAGTCGCGCAGTTCGCCCTCATCGATGCCGTCGAGGCAGCCATGTACGATTCGAAGCAGTTCCTTCATATATCATCACCCGCATCCGTATTTCCATTACCAGGCCCGTAAAATCGAATTCCGGTCCGCATCACACCTGCGATTTCTCCTCGTAACGCACGCGCGCAAACACATCCACCACCGGCATGGTGACCACCGCGTCCGTACCCTCGCCCTCCATCGAGCGGTAATGGATGCCGCTGTCCTCACCGAAAGTCAGCTTCAGTCGTGCGTTGACATTGTTGAGCGCGATACCCGTATGTCTGCTTCCTTTGCGTCTGGCCTCATAAAGCTGTCCGCTCATCCTCTCATTCAGAGCAGCAAGCTGTTCCGGGCTCATGCCGACCCCATTGTCAGCGACCAGGATCACCAGTCTCTCATTGGCAAGAAAAATATGAAGGTCGATCCTGCCTTTTTTCTCGCTTTTCTCCAGTCCGTGGATCATCGCGTTTTCCACCAGAGGCTGCAAAGTCATCTTCGGCAGATAATAATCGTAGATCTCCTCCGTCTCCACCTCAACTCGCATATCCAGCTTATCCTCAAAGCGGTATTTCTGGATGTAATAATAATCCTGAATATGATTCAATTCCTCACGAACCCGCACCAGACTGTCATTGTTGCTGATACAGTAGCGGAAAAACCGTGAGAGGATCTCCGTCATCTGCGCAATCTCTTTTTGTCCGTCCATCAGCGCACGGCTGCGGATGCTGTCCAGCGTATTATAAAGAAAATGCGGATTGATCTGCTCCTGCAAAGTGGAGAGTTCCATGCGTTTCCGCAGAAGGCGCACCTCCTCCGCCTCCCCGGATTCCCAGGAAATCCGGTCCTGTGTCTTTTTGCGTCTCTCCTGCGTACTCAGAAAGGCGATGATTTTTTTCTGTCGGTACAGCTTTACGCCTGCCAGGATCAAAAGCATCAACAGAATCGCAATGACCGCGGCCAATATGATATGTATTCCGTTCATTTTGCGCTCCTAAGTAACCGGGCATTCCTTTCCAGATATATAAGATCATCCGGCATCTGTAAGCTTATCCACTGTAAATTCTTCGATAATCCGTCGGTTTGATCCCGGTATTCTTCTTAAAAAGCTTTGAATAATACTTTTCGTCCGGATATCCCACCTTCGCGGCGATTTCCCGCACCGTCAGGTTCGTATTTTCCAGAAGCTTCTCTGATTCTTCCAGACGCACCTGCGTCAGAAACTCATTGAAACCAATCTGCATCTCGCTCTTGAACAGCTTGCTCATATAAGTCGGAGAAACATTGCCGGCACCGGCGACGTCCTCCAGCGAAATCTGTTCGGCATAATGCTCCCGCACATAGCAAACCGCCAGCTGAATCGGTTTGCCCATTTTTTCTTTCAGCTTTTTCTGTTCTTCCTCTATATACTTCTGGCAGACAAGGTAAATATTGCGGATGACCTGCTGAAAATTGCGGGCGTTCAGATACGCGTAATAAACATCCTCCTGCATACGGGTCTGCCGCTCCGTATCCTCAAAGCAGAAAATAATCTCCGCCTCCAGCTTAAAAAAGCTCATCATCATATCCTGGGGATTCCGGCCGTTTAAGCGCACCGCCCTCTGGTAAACCCGCTCCATCAGATCTCCCAGCTCCTCCGAGCGCAGATAGCGGAGGCAGTCGAGCAGTGTCTGAATCTCCTCCCGCATGATCAGCTCATCCATGGAAAATCCCGGAAGCTGCGCGATCTGGTCATAATCCAGCACGCCGTTTCTCGTCAGCACCAGACGCCCCCACTCCGCACTGTGCGCCTCATCAAACGCAGTAAAAATGTCCGGAATGTCTTGGTAAATCCGGCTGCAGCCGATGCTCAGACGAATGTCCCCGTAGATTTCCCGCAGATCCCGGATCTTATAATAAAGAGCCAGCACCGCCTGGCGGATCTCGTTTTTCTTTTCTTCTGCATAATTCGCAACCAGAATATAGCCCATATACGTGTTATTTCCGTAATAGCGGACATAGTCCGGAAAGCTTTCCTTTATGTAAACCTCCAGCCTGCCGTTTCCCATCGCGTCCGATTTTTCCAGAATCGCGCTCAGGCTAGAAAAAACGCAGAATACCTGATAACATCCGGGCACGAATTCCGTATGAAATTCCCGATTGCAGTTCTCTAAAGAGGCAAAACAGGCGTCGTCCACCGTCTCGTCCCGATAGAGCAGCTTTGCCCAGAAGCGCTCCATCGCTTTGCGGTTCTGATTTTCCTGCAGGACATACAGCGTCTTGCTCTGCTCCGCCAGACGATTTTTCTCATCAACGCGGGCACAAATGGTCCGCAGCGTATCGTTCAGCTGCTTTTCATCGATTGGCTTTAACAGGTAATCCATGACGTTCAGCTGAATCGCGCTTCTGGCATATTCAAAATGGCGGTAACCGCTGATCAGCACGAAAAGCGGATCCACGTCGGCGTCCCGCACCCGCCGGATCAGTTCGATCCCATCATAGACCGGCATCTGAATATCCGACAGGACAAGGTCCGGCCGGTTCCTCACAATACTTTCCAGAGCCTCCGCACCATTGCGGCACTCATCTACGATCTCAATATCCAGTTCCTGCCAGTGTCCGAGCTGACGGATCAGCTGGATGATCTTCGGCTCGTCATCCGCGATAATTACCCTGTACTTCACAGGCATCCTCCTGTTCTTATCCTGTTTCTGATATATATCATTATATTTTTTGTAATACATACATTCAATTCCATTTTGGCATTTATCTATTCCAAATCAGAATCTTTAAAAACCTGTTTCCATCCGCAGTGGAATATGCTATACTGTCCGCGCCAAACAAGGAGGAAATGATCATGAGCTGTCGCCTGGCTATTTTTGATTTAGACTGAACGATACTGAATACACTGGACGATCTGACGACGAGTCTGAATTTCGCGCTGCGCCGGTCTGCCCTGCCGGAGCGTTCCCGGGAGGATGTGCGCCGTTTTGTCGGAAACGGGATCCGGAAACTGATTGAGCGGAGCGTACCGCCGGATACTCTTCCGGCGCAGATTGACACGGTGTTTGAGGATTTCACCAGACATTATCAGATTCACTGTGCTGATCAGACCAGACCTTATGACGGGATACCCGAAGTGCTGACCACGCTGAAAAATGCAGGCAGAAAAACAGCTATAATTTCCAATAAGGCGGATTACGCTGTGCAGGATTTATGCAGATATTATTTTGATGGGCTGTTCGACTATGTCGCAGGCGAAAAAACAGGCATTCGCAAGAAGCCAATGCCTGATTCTGTCTATACGGTCTTAGACATTTTAAAAACAGATCCCCGTGACGCCATCTATATCGGTGATTCCGAAGTGGATATCCAGACCGCCAAAAATGCCGGTATCGACAGCGTTCTGGTCAGCTGGGGATTCCGCGATGCGGACTATCTTTACCAGTGCGGTGCTGCGCGTGTGATCGGGCGTCCGGAAGATCTGCTGGAGATTCTCGCACTTACGCAATCGGCTCAAAATCCGCAGCACCATGCTTGCAGAGCGGGCAGATAAAGTCATCCGGAAGCTCGTCTCCCTCGTAAATGTATCCGCATACCTTGCAGACAAAACCCTTCTTGCCTTCCGTCTGCGGCTTTGGTTTTACGTTGCTCTGATAAAAATTGTAGGTCATGGTCTCCACATTGGAGATGACGCGCGATTCGGTCACAGTGCAGATAAACATCCCGTGGCTTCCCAGATCAACATATTGCTCCACCTTCAGAGACATAAACGCATTGATGTATCTGGGCAGGAACGCCAGACCGTTGTCCGAGTAAAGAGGCGTCATATCCTTGAATTTGTCCGCCGTTCTTCCGCTCTGAAATCCAAAATTCTGGAATACACTGAACGGTGCCTCTATGGACAGGCAGTTTACGTTCATGATACCGGTCTGTTTGATCACATGATGCGAATAGTTTGCCTTGTTGATGCATACGGCAATGCGGTTCGGGTTCTCCGCCACCTGTGATACGGTATTCACGATCAGGCCGTTGTCCTTCGCCCCATCATTCGAAGTAACCACATACAGGCCGTATCCGATCTTGAACAATGCCGTCAGATCGTTCTTGTTTGCGGTCTCGCTGCTCTGCGCGATATAGTCCTGGCACAGCTCATCGGCCAGCGCCTGCAGCTCGTTCCGGCTGGTCTCATCCAGTGCGGATTTGATGTGGACAGTCGTGTCTGCCCAGGTAATGTTTTTGCTTTTCTCCAGCATCTGCTTCATGATTTTAGCAGCATTCGGAGCCCAGGAACCGTTTTCAATCAGAGCCACCTTGCGGTTCTGGAAATTACGCTCAGTCAGCCGATGGATATAGTCGCGCATGAACGGATAGATGTCAGCATTGTAGGTGGTGGTAGCCAGTACCAGCTTGTTGTAGCGGAACGCGTCGCTCACGGCCAGAGCCATATCGCACCGGGCCAGATCATGAACAATCACATTCGGGCATCCCTTGGCACGGAACTGATCCGCGAGGCTGTTCACCGCCCGCTGTGTATGCCCGTAGACGGAAGTGTAGGCGATGACGATGCCTTCCGATTCCGGCTGATAAGACGACCACAGATCATAAAGATGCAGATAATGGCCAAGGTTCTCCTTCAACACCGGTCCGTGCAGCGGGCAGATCATCTGAATGTCCAGCGTGGCAGCCTTTTTCAGAAGCTTCTGCACCTGAGCGCCGTACTTGCCCACAATGCCGATAAAATAACGGCGGGACTCATCATCCCAGGGCTCGTCGGCATCCAGCGCGCCGAATTTGCCGAATCCGTCCGCAGAAAACAGCACCTTATCACAGGTATCGTAGGTCACGATCACCTCCGGCCAGTGAACCATCGGTGCTTCCACAAACGCCAGCGTGTGCTTTCCAAGGCAAAGCGTGTCTCCCTCTTTGACAACCACGCGCCGGTCTGAAAAATCAGTCCCGAAGAACTGTCCCATCATATTGAACGCCTTGGCGCTGGAGACAATGACCGTATCCTTATATACATCCATAAAATTCGCTATATTAGCAGAATGGTCCGGCTCCATATGCTGTATGATCAGGTAGTCCGGCTGGCGGCCGTTTAAGGCTGCGCCAATATTGTCCAGCCATTCGTGTTTGAAATGAGCGTCCACCGTATCCATGACGGCAACCTTCTCATCGAGAATCACGTAGGAGTTATATGACATGCCGTTCGGTACAACATACTGTCCCTCGAACAGGTCCACCTGGTGGTCATTCACACCCACGTATTTAATATCAGTCGTGATTTCCATCTGTGTTGCTCCTTTCTTTTCTCATGAATTGTCAGGTACTGTAATTCCTTATGCGCCTGTGCGCATTATAACATAGTCTTTCGAATTAGGGAAGAATCATGTATGTACTTTTGCGCCTTAAAAAGCTAGTGTTTTTTCGTATCCGCAATGGCGGTCCGAATGATCCTGATCCAGTTCTCTCCTGTAGCTGACCTGGCATCATGTCAAAAACACGTCAACCGGCAGATTGAAAAAACCAGCAGAAAGCGATGGAAATTTAAGAAATAATCAAATAATCTATATACTGACTTCGAAAATCATGCTATACTTATTTATTCATCTGTAATTAATTCTCTTAATATAGTATTTCATTTAAAAAAGAAGTAATTAAATTCAATTTCAGATTATCGGCGGTCTAGGAAAGGATAAGGTGACAGAACGTGAATAAAGATCCGTTTAAGGAATATATCAAAGAGTCTGAGCCAGATAAAAGGGAAAAGGGATATGTTTGGCATACCGCTATTGGTTTGCAGGCCGTTGATGGATTAAAAACATCGGAATATCTGCTGCACACTGCCATCCGAAACATAGAAGGGGAGATATCTTTCGAAGAAGCGAACGAATTGCTGCAGACATATTACGAGGAAAATTCTGCTCATCATACGGGAGACCGCACGGAAGAAGCTGACAAGGTTTCCGCACGGATAGCGATGCTTTTGTCCGAGCAGGCATTCAGCTTTACCCCAAATGAGTATATTTCTATTCACAGAAAGCTGTTTACAGGAATTTATTCTCAGGCAGGATGTATCCGCGATTACAATATTACAAAAAAGGAATGGGTACTTGATGGAGCGACCGTGCTTTATGGAAGTGCTTCGGAGTTGCGCGCAACGTTGGACTATGACTTTTCTGAGGAGAAGAAATTCTCATATCGGAACCTTTCCATGGATGAGATCATTCGTCATCTTGCAGTATTTATATCCAGATTATGGCAAATCCATATATTTGGCGAGGGAAATACCAGAACAACGGCTGTGTTCTTCATTAAATACCTCCGCTCACTTGGTTTTAAAGCAACGAACGATATTTTTGCTGAGAATGCATGGTATTTTCGGAATGCATTGGTCAGAGCAAATTATAATGATCTGAAAAATGGTATTCACGAGACTACGGAGTACCTTGAACTATTCCTGCGCAATCTTCTGTTAGATGAGCATTACCCACTTCATAATCGAACAATGCATATCAGTGGCACTTTCAAAGCACCGAAAGAAGTGAACATTGACGGTCAAAAAGCGAACATTGAGAGTCGGGAAGCGAACATTGAAAGCCGGAAAGCAAACATTGAGAAATGCTTTACATCTAAAACTGCGGATCATGTCCTGAAACTGCTGACCACACTAAGTTCACAGACAGTGTTTGGCAGGTCAGATGTTCAACGGGTACTTGGGCTGAAACCGACAAGAAGCTCTGCTTTGATCCGTGAAATGGTAAAACAAGGTATTATAGAACCAGTACCCGGATATGGAAAAGGGAAGTATCATTTTCTGTGAGGATTACATCATTCCGTTCCAGTTTATCAATTTCCTCTGTCAGCGAGCAACTGGCTCTGCTGAGAATGAAAAAGGACGCAGCTATGGCATTATACGCAATCGGGGATTTCCACCTTTCCTTCCAGGCAGATAAATCCATGGACAAATTTGGAAGGGTCTGGAAAAATCATGAAAAGAAAATCAAAAACAACTGCTCCCGGCTGATCCGCCCGGAGGATACACTCGTGATCACCGGGGATCATTCCTGGGGCAAAAATTTAGAAGAATGCCGTGAAGATCTGGCATTCATTGAGGCATTGCCGGGAAACAAAATTCTGCTCAGGGGCAATCACGATATGTTCTGGGATGCGAAGAAAACCGAACGGCTGAACCGGGAATATCAGGGCCGACTTTCCTTTTTGCAGAATAATTATTATGCATACAAGGACTACGCTCTCGTCGGAACAAAGGGATATACCTTTGAAGGGCCTTTTTATCTGGACCGCAGAGGAAGGATCATCGGCTGGGATGAAAAGATGGAGGCTCACGCAAAAAAGCTGGTTGACCGCGAAATTGCCAGGCTGCAGCAGTCTTTTGATGCAGCAACTGCGGATGGATATGAAAAATTCATCCTTTTTTTGCACTACCCTCCCACCAGCATCCTCGAAAAAGAAAGTGCATTTACACGGCTTGCGGAGCAATATCATGCTGAGCATGTCGTGTATTCTCATTGCCACGGAGAAAGCCGCTTTCATGACAGTATCCTTGGAACATACCACGGCATCTCATACCATCTGGTTTCCGGGGACTTTCTGAACTTTCGTCCGGAGCGGATTCTGTAAAAAAGAAATCAACACTTTTGGCAATCCGTGTTGTTCTGTTTTGGTGATGAATGGTCTATAGTAAAACCATCACAGCAATTCAAATGGGCTGTGAAGATACTGAACAGATGCAATCAATCGAAGAAAAAAGGAGGTTCACCACCATGAACACAGATAAGATTTTCGCGGAAGCTATTGCCAATGAGTATGCACCCAAGGACACATCCAGAGTCATCGCTCTGAAAAAACTTGATCGAAAGGCAAAGCTGCCGGCGACCATTTTCGCCTATACCTTTGGAATTATCGGAACACTGGTCGCGGGATTTGGCATGTGCCTGTCCATGCAGGTGATCGGGACGCCGACCACAGCAACGATGGCGGCAGGCATTATCATCGGAATACTCGGTTTCCTGGCCGTATCCGTCAATTATCCCATTTACAGACGCGTTCTCAAAAAAGGAAAAGAAAAATACGCTTTTGAAATCGTAGAGCTTGCGAAAGAAATCAGCGAGGAATAACCTTAAGTTGATTGTCCCAAATAACCGCAGCCTGACTATTATCTGTGAAAGTAGAGGGAAACGAAATGACGAAATCGGAAAGCCGGTATTTTAACACTGCCCGGAGAATGGACGAGGCCTTTTTAAGTATTCTGGAAAAGAAAGACTTCGAATACATTACCGTCAAGGAAATCTGCGAAAAAGCAGAAGTCAATCGTTCGACATTCTACCTTCACTATGAAACGGTCGCGGATCTGCTTTCCGAATGTGTAGCAGAGATGAACCGGCAATTCGAGCCCTATTTTCAGGTCAGCTTATCCGAATTTAAGCAGAAAATAGCCACAGCGTCTCTGGAGCAGCTGTATCTGGTCACGCCGGAATATCTGATTCCCTATTTAACCTATATTTCCGAACACAGGAATGTTTTTAAAGTTGTGCTCGCCAATCCGGATATCATGCAGACTGACCAGACATATGCGCACCTGTTCTGTGAAATATTCAACCCGATACTGGACCGCTACGGCATTCCCGAAAAAGAACGGGATTATATCCTGTCCTTTTATATGGAAGGCATGATGGGTATCATCCGGCGCTGGCTGTCACTTGACTGTAAAGATTCTGTTGAGGAGATTGCACGAATGATAATGCATGTGGTCAGGCGGTAAACTATGAACAGCGTAAAACGAATAAAGAAATATTTAAATGCCAATCCTTTGATTCAAAAAATCCTTTCAGATGACCACTGCCAAAACAGGATTTCTCTCCTTGCTTCCGTCGCATTTGATCTATTGTATGCTATCTGGGAAATTTTATGCGGTATTTTCTGTCATTCCTACTGGTTTCTTACCTTGGGGTGCTATTATCTGTTGCTGATGCTGGCACGCTTCATCCTGCTGCAAGAAACATCTGAACATAGAAAGAACGCAGGCTGGAAAAGATACCGTGCCTGCGGCGTTTTGCTGCTTCTTATGAATTTCATCCTCTTCGGTATGGTAGTGCTTGCGATAACAGACAATAATGCCTCCCATTACGCAGGATACCTCATCTATGCTATGGCGGCTTATACCTTTTGCAAGACCGGAGTTGCCATAAAAAACGTCATCCGGCATCATAACCCGCATAATCCGATTCTAACTGCTTCCAAAGTGATCAGCTTTGTCTCAGCCCTGATCTCAATCCTGTCACTGGAAATTGCCATGGTGCAGCGATTTGGCGATGATAAAGCGTTTTTCATGACCATGACGGTGCTGACCGGCAGCGGTGTCTGTGTAGTCATATCCGCAATGGCGGTCAGAATGATCCGTAGCAATACCGGAATCTGACTCGTTTTTTTCAATCTTGCTTAAGATAAAAGCCGTCTTAAAAGCTGCTCCCGGTTGTTGATAAACATCTCCGTAACCTGATAACTGTCTGTATCCTCATATCTGCAGGGGTGAATCTTCCCGTCATCGAAAGTAAGAATTTCCGCGTCCGGGATCCCCAGCAGAATTGGCGAATGGGTAGCAATAATAAACTGAGATTCTTCACTCGCACAACCGGCAATCTCCATCAGGAGAGTCAGCTGTCGCTGCGGAGATAATGCTGCTTCCGGCTCATCGAGAATATACAGCCCATTCGGTTTGAATTGGTCCTGTGCAATCTGCAGAAAACTTTCTCCGTGTGATTTCTTATGTAATTCTTCCGATGGCGCACCAAACGGTCCTTTCGCGTATTCTTCTTCCTGTGTAGCTACGTTATAAAAACTCTCAGCTCTAAGAAAGTATCCCCAACCAGCCCGGCGAGGTGATTTTGAAAGCCGAATCGCATCACACAATTCTGAATGAGAATCATACGTAGAAAAGCGATAATTCTTTGTACCACCCTCCGGATTAAAGCCCCATGCAACCGCAATCGCTTCCAGCACGGTTGATTTTCCACTGCCATTTTCCCCAACAAAGAAAGTAATCGACTTCTGGAACTCAATATAATCCAGTCCTTTTAACGCCTCAATCTTTCTGAGATAGCTGGATTCGCTGATTTTATTCCAATCTATATAAACTCCCTGCAATAGTTGATTATTCATCCTCATATACCATCATTTCACCAGATATAGGCTTTCACTTCACAATTTCTGATTCCAAACGCAGCGAATTCTTCATTGCTCATGTCATAAAAGTAAGAATGAACCGCACGGGAAATGCCATTGTGAGCCACCAGCAAATAAGTTTGATTGCCTGCCCGGATGTCGTCGATCAGGTTATACACCCTCTGACACAGCTGCATCATCGTCTCGCCGCCATCATAATGATCCAGAAAATGAGTCTTTGCATTCCGAAATTCCTGTCCATCTCTGGGCGTAGATTCAAAACGTCCAAAATTCTGCTCTTTCAGGCGCGGCTCCATCCGCATTGGGATACCTGTCTTCTCCGAAATATGTCTCGCTGTCTCCGAAGCCCGTATTAACGGCGAATACAGGATTTCATCAACAGGCAGTTTTTCAGCTACGATCTGTTTGCCAAGTGCAATCGCCTGCTCATGCCCCAGTTCTGTAAGGGGGATGTCCGTAGCGCCGCAGATTTTATTTTCTACATTCCATACCGTCTGACCATGTCTTGCAAAATAGAGTGTTCCCACTATTAATTGCCTCCTCTGCCTTTTGAGCCTGCCTTATCTGTCAGGCGATAACTCAGATTGATCAGATTCTTAATCTCTTCATCAGACACACTGCTCTCCAGCTCGACTGTCAGCCACTGCGTCTTGTTCATGTGATAAGCCCGATGATACCCCTCCTGCTGAATCAGCATGTCAATCATCATCGGATCACATTTCATGGTAACAACATCTATAAGATTATCAGAATCCTCAGAATCATGGCCAAGCCTGTCTGCTTTGACATACATTACCAGGGCAAACCATTTGCGGGTGTCTTTATGGCGCAGGACTGCCGATTCAAAATCACGGTCAAATGGAAAATCCGGCTCGACGCCATATTCTTTTTTTACATAAGAAAACAACCTATCCCTTGTCATCACAATTCCTCTTATAATCTCGCTTAAAATAAAAGCCGTCTTAAAAGCTGCTCTGAATGAGAATCATACGTAGAAAAACGATAATTCACCACCCTCCGGATTAAAGCCCCATGCAACCGCAATCGCTTCCAGCACGGTTGATTTTCCACTGCCATTTTCCCCAACAAAGAAAGTAATCGACTTCTGGAACTCAATATAATCCAGGCCTTTTAACGCCTCAATCTTTCTGAGATAGCTGGATTCACTGATTTTATTCCAATCTATATAAACTCCCTGCAATAGTTGATTATTCATCCTATATGCTTCATCCCCATCGAATAAAAATTCACTTAAAGCCTATCCCAAAGCTCCACGCTGAAGCTTTTAATGAAGCAATGGCTTTTCATTATGTCTGGTCATGAGCCACCCAATATCCATATCTTTTCCCGCCCTTTCGTTCAATAATGCCTTTTTCCGTCAGGTTTTTCATGATTCGTTGCAATGTTGTTCTTGATATATTCAACGCATTAATTATCTCTTTCTGTTTCATATGCGGTTGATTTTTTATCAGGGAAACTATCTGGCTTTCCAGATTACTTTCTAAAGCTCCATCATTATTTTCTAAAGCTCCATTCAAAGCTCCATTTTGGTTGTCCAAAGCTTTCCCAGAAAATATGGCACCATTTGTCCCATTCTTTTGAGGGTCAATGACACCATATAAATCTATATCAAGAGGCCGTCGGTAAAGATTAACCCGGAAGTCGCTCCCTCTGTCTTCCAATGATGGTTCGGGAAGACCATACCTTTTTGCATCCGTAAACATATCTGTCTTGCAAAATAGAGTGTTCCCACTATTAATTGCCTCCTCTGCCTTTTGATCCTGCCTTATCCGTCAGGCGATAACTCTGATTGATCAGACTCTTAATTTCTTCATCAGACACACTGCTCTCCAGCTCAACTGTCAGCCACTGTGTCTTGTTCATGTGATAAGCCCGATGATACCCCTCCTGCTGAATCAGCATGTCAATCATCATCGGATCACATTTCATGGTAACAACATCTATAAGATTATCAGAATCCTCAGAATCATGGCCAAGCCTGTCTGCTTTGACATACATTACCCGTGCAAACCATAAGAAAACAACCTATCCCTTGTCATCACAATTCCTCTTACAATCCCGCTTATGATTTCACAAACTTCTCTACAGCCTCCAGCGCAATCTTATCATGTTCTTTGGAAAATCCATGCTTTCCGTCCGGAATTACCACAAACTCCGCATTTGAATAAGCTTCCGCTGCCCTGCGGGCATAGCTGCAATCGACAATTTCATCCCTCGTGCCGTGGACGATCAGCACAGGACCGTCATACGAACGGATAGCCTCGATTGCATCCACATCAAGGACAGACTGCGCATACGCCTTCCCCAGCTTCATCGGTCCGCAATGGATCACGTCCGGTATGTCCTGCGGATCAAATTTCGCAAACATCATCTTGCCGGCTCTGGCGTCATCCGGAATACACAGTGCCGGATAAAACAGGATCAGCCGCCGGATCTTTTTCCCAAGCTCCGCCCCGGTAAGTGCAGAGACGAAACCGCCCTGACTGCATCCCATCAGGGTAATGTCATCTTTATTTACAAAGGGAAGCTTCCTTGTGTAAGCAATCACAGTCTTCAGGTCTTCCTTCTCCGTAAATACAGTCATCTTCGTTGTGTCATTGTCGCTCTTTCCATGGATGCAGCCGCCGTTAAAGTCGAAGCAGAATGCTGCAAATCCCCGTTCTGCCAGGAATTTCGCGTATCCTTCTGTCGTCTTGTAGTTTGCCATAAAGCCGTGACTGACAATCGCAATCGGGAGGTTCTGTCCTTCCGGGATAAAAGCAAGTCCCCGAATTACCATTTCGTCGCGCCTGCATAAAAATCGTTTCTTTGAAATATTCATATGTACCACCTTCCCTGACCAGTTAATTTCATTTCTCCGCAACACAGTCGACGCGTGTGCTTTGTTAATCGGAAGCCGCTAGTACAACAGTCCCAGCACCAGCATATAATATTCCGGAAGCTTTCCCTCTTCCATCCAAAGCAGCTTCTGGTGCAGATATTTTGTCACAGTGAGCCCGACATTGCCTCCCAGAGCTTCAATTGAATAACGCATCCGGTCCGGATGGCGGCAGGGTCGGCCTTTCGTCCGTGTGCAAAAGCTGCTGTCAATCATCTGTTCTTCCGACTCATTGCCTCGCTGCTCCCGCGCACACTGAGAGCAATATCCGCCGCTTAAGGATACGCTTTCCGACCTTTCCTTTTCCATTTGCAAAAGCTCTTCTGCCAGATCATTCTTGTATATCCCCATAATCCTGGCCGTCATTCGCGCTGTCTCCTGCGGCGAATAATTCCCGCTGGTCAGATACTCCGGAAGATAAATCTTCTCCCCGATAAGATGAAGCATCTGATATCCTCTCCAGTAGTCGAGCGGGTCAAAATCAAATTCCGGGCAGGACCAGGTCTTATTATAATTTGGACAAGCGCGGCAGTATTCCGCAAAAGTCGGTACATCCACACAGGTCTCCAGATATTCTTCAACGGGAACATCCGCTTCCAAACGCTCTGTGTGAAAATTTCGAATGTCTTTCTCATTAAGATCCTGTTTATTCGGATTCATAAAAACCCACCCCTTTCATATCTGGCAAGTAGAAATGACTCGTATCTATATGCACGTCTTGGTAATCAGCACGATATGGATTTCTTTTGATGTCGCAATTTGCGACCTCAAGCATTATCAGAACAATCTAATGAATTTGTATTATCTGTTAGCATCAGACGATCATATAGGATCTTACTTTCCTGTGATGAAATATGTAAACGTTCTTTTTTCAGGATAGTACGTGTACGCTGATTGCATTCATAATCACGATCACCCTTGATGAACGCAGAGCAACAAAGATAATCGCACTTTGCAGCGCCATCCGAACCGGCTTTGATAATAAACACAAAATTCGTTGTATCCAGATGACTCGATATCAGATAATCCGCTTTTATCATTGTGGTAAATGGATACATGCGGGGCATATAGAAAAAGAACGAAAAATCTTTTTCGATAATATCCTTTAATCGAGTCAAGGCTTCAAGACGAGGTTTTACGAACTCCTCATACTGTTCACCTTTGGTGATTTGCTCGAATGTAATTTTATGGTTAAGGATTCGATCTACGGTTTTACGCGGATTGTACCTCGGCAAGGATAAATCCCGTAAATATTGAAATCCTGCAAGATGTGGAAAATCCTCCAATGAAAAAGTCAGATTGACGGTATAAAGCTGTTTTTTGTAGCCGTATGTCAGGGCATAACTGTATTCTGTTAATTCATTCCATACAGAAGCAGCCTGATAAAGAATATCCAAAGCTTGTCCGTCCATACTTCACCTCCAATCTGAAAAAGAAAGAGCCTTGCCATTGCAAGGCTCTCACTCAAGCGTTTTCATTCGATTCCAGGGAATCTAGTCGGCTTGTGGTAACCGCATAACCCACGGGCTGGCTCCACAGATGGCTGCATTCCGACACAGTCAACTGTTTCATCACCACGATAGCTGGTCATCGCCGCTATCCTCTATAAACATTATAACACAAAAAAGGTATCCGTCAATGAGCTTTCTGCTTTTCTTGCAGGAAGTCCAGGGCCTTTTTCATGAGCATGCTTACTGCATGCCTTATTTATTATATGCGGAGAAATGAAAAAATCAACAGAAAATTTTGGAAACAGAGATGAGAATTAAACAACAGAAAACTCTTGCCGCATCGCCTTATGCTTCTTATGCTTCCACATAAAAAAGGGGACTACAACCGAAGATTCTCTGTTTTCTTTCTTCCTGTCATCTGTTATAATCAGAGCATCGGAGATTTTTGAAAGGGGAAGGAAAATGAAATTCTTTGAAATTACATTCAGCCCGACAGGCGGGACAAAGAAGGCTGCCGATATTTTAAGCCATGAGCTTTCAAAGCATATTTCGGAGATCGATCTGTGCGACAGAACGATTGATTTTGCAAAAGTTATATTGGAAAATGACGATATCGCGCTGATCGCGGTTCCGTCTTATGGAGGGCGGGTTCCCCAGACCGCCGTAGATCGTCTGAGCGAACTGTCCGGAGGGCAGGCAAAAGCGATTCTTGTCTGCGTATATGGAAACCGCGCTTTTGACAATACTCTGGCGCAGCTGCAGGACATTTCATGTAAAGCCGGTTTCAGACCGGTCGCGGCTGTCGCCGCACTGGCTGAGCATTCGATTGCACGGAAAGTTGCCGCCGGCCGGCCTGATGTGGAGGATGAAAAGCACCTGAAAGAGATGGCTTCCCAAATCCGTCAGAAGCTTGACGCAGAAGATGTCTCACTTCCGAATGTACCCGGAAAGATCCCGGAAAAAGCGGGACTTAAGACTCCCGGCATGGCTCCGGATCCTTCGGATGCCTGTATCAAATGCGGTCGGTGTGCAGAGAAATGTCCGGTTGGCGCAATTGATCCTGTATCGATGAACCCGGATTCTAAAAAATGTATCAGTTGTATGCGATGCATCTCTGTCTGTCCTGTTGGAGCAAAAAAACTGGGGCGCGCCATTACCAGCCTGGGAGGCGTAGCACTTGGTGTGCTATGTGCAAACAGAAAAGAATGCGAACTGTTTTTATGACCATATAAAATATGAGGAGGACTTTTCAGAATGGAATTACAAAGTGCTATTGAAGAAAGAAGAAGCATTCGGAGCTACGACGCTTCGAAAAAAGTAACTGAGGAAGAACTGCGTGTTCTGATTGAAGCTGCGCAGCAGGCGCCGTCCTGGAAAAACAGCCAGACAGGAAGGTATGCGATCGTGTACACGGAGGAAATGAAGGAACAGGTTTTAGATAAATGCCTCCCTCCTTTCAACGCGAAAAATGCGGCCGGTGCCGCTGCTCTGATCGTTACCTCATACGTAAAAAATTATTCCGGTTTTGACAAAGAAAATGGCACTCCAGCGAATGAGATTGGCAACGGCTGGGGTATGTATGACCTTGGTCTGCAGAATCAGATCCTTATGTTAATGGCAAAGGAAATGGGCATGGATACTCTGGTAATGGGAATCCGTGACGCGGCAGCTCTTCGCGAGTTGTTGAAGATTGATGAATCGCAGGATATTGCCGCTGTAATCGCACTTGGATACGCTGCCGGAGAGCCACGCCCCAAAGTGCGCAAGACTGTGGATGAAATTGTGAAATTCTATTAAAAGTATTTTAGTGAGGCAGCAACGTACAAGAGGTGCATACCATGGAACAATACCCAAGATTATATCTTGTCGACGACGACGCCTTAAGCCAGGTCAGCTGCCTGATCCAGGACACGGTTGCAGATACGTATCCTCTGCACAGTCATCACTTTTACGAATTTTTCTATGTAGTTTCGGGAAAGGCCATTCACCAGATCAACAGCACGACCGAGGTGATCGCCGAAGGGGCTCTGTTTTTTATCCGTCCCGACGATATCCATGCCTACAGCTTTCTGACTAACTACGATATGGAGCTGGTCTCCTGCGGAATACAGCCCGAGCTCATGGAGCGCACGTGTCAGTTTCTGGATATCGATCTGGATTTTATTACAAAGCCTGAGTTGCCGCCTCATGTGATACTGGATCATTCCAGACGATGGGATATTATGAATGAATTTCAGCAGATCAATCAAAAAGAAGCCGGATCGGAACGCGCCAGATACTTCCTGACCATTCTGCCGAAACTGATCTACCTGTTTTACTCTACGAAAAAGGCTGCGCCGAAGGTGCTTCCTGTGTGGCTGAAGGATCTGCTTCTGGAAATGGATAAGCCGGAAAATTATACGGTCGGTCTTGAGCGGATGCTTCAGCTGTCCAACATCAGTCAGGAGCATTTAAACCGGGAATTCCGCCGGTTTCTGGATCTCACGCCTACCGAGTATATCAACAGCAGAAGGATTCACTATGCCGGTCAGCTGCTGCTGTCGCATCAGTACGAAATCGTGGATATCTGCTATCTGTGCGGCTACAACAATCTGTCTTATTTCTACCGAATGTTTAAAAAACAGTATCACTGCACGCCTGTGCAGTTTATACAAAAGTATGCAGCCCACGCGGAACCCTGATTCGCGCGGGCTGCATTTCCATAAAATGGCTCGTCCTGCGTCCCACATCACATTCGATATGGAACAACCTTTAAAGGAGGATATTCAGTTCTTTCAGGTCGAGCGTTCCCTCATACACCCGAATGCCAAGCACATGCTCTCCTTTTGTAATATGGATCCTGGCTATGGCAGCTTCTGTGAATTCTTCGGATTCCAGCCGGATATGTCCCGTCACCAGCTGTGAATTTAACAAAATGGCGATCTCTGCCCTGCCTCTGTAATTGAGCACCGCCGAGTATTCGCCTTCCTCGCCGCAGATAATCGAATACTCCAGCCATTCCTCTTTCGACAGCGCATGGATGAAATAGTTTTGCTTCCCTTCTGCTTCCGCGATATCCGCATTGTCTTCCCGGTATACTGCGGATTCAGCCGGAATTTCTTTGTGGAACGCAATCCCCTCCCCGCCTCTGTCGTAATTCTCTGCCGGGATTCTGCAGGGAATCGTGGAGGCCGGATAGATAAAGGGAAGCTGACCGGCACCGTCCATGCCCATAAACGGAAGCTTTTCGGGAAGCTTCTGCACGGGGTCAAAACGCACATCCACTTCCACTATCTTTACCGCGCCGCCAACCCAGAACAGCCTGATATCCAGCAGCTGCTTGAAAGCATCGTAGCAATAGCCGCCGTCCGTGCTCTGAAGTACACCGAAATAACGCGCAAACCGTGTAAGCTCCTGGCCGCCCACAGAAACCGTTTCCGGAATCCGGTTGGTGTGAATATGCAGGATCAGTTCTTTTGTCGGAAACAGGTCGTTGCTTCTTTCCATTCGAAGCTGCAGCTGATCTCCATCCATCCCACAGACAAACCTCGTCTCTGTGTAGACGTCGTCTAAATATTCTGTGCTGTGTCCGTCATCGGCGTACATCGTATATTCTGTCTGTTCCAGTCGGGCGCTTGGATATATCTGCACCTCAATCCGCTCCCAGCTCATCTCATCCGTATTGTGCAGATCTGATACCATGGGAAGGATTGCACCTTCTCTGGCAAACACCGGGATTCGGTTCTGCGGCGCAAAGACTTCAATCGTCTGCCCGCCCTCATACTGATGACCGTAATCCCAGTCATACCAGATACCCTCCGGCAGGTAAACCTCTCTCCGATCCGTCTCTTCCTGAATCACCGGCGCCACGAGAAGCCACTCGCCAAACAGATACTGATCCTTCAGATCATATGTATTTCTGTCCTCCGGATAGTGCCAGAACACCGGCCGCATGATCGGCGTCCCGTGCAGATGACTTTCATAATATGCTGAGTAAATATACGGCAGCAGTTTGTAACGTAATCTGATATAGTGTCGAAGACCGTTTACCATCAGCTCCGTATAACAGAACGGAACCGCTTCGCCGCCGGCGTGATGCACCCGCATGATCGGCGTAAAGCAGCTGAACTGCATCCAGCGCTCATACAAAAGGCTGTGCGCCGCCATATCGTTCTGATAGAGGTTGTATGGGTAGCGATCGTTGTTTGTGGTAGAAATAAAACCGCCGGTGTCCGACGTCCACATGGGAATCCCGGACAATCCCGTATTCAGTGCTTCGGGTATATGCGCCTCAAAGGTGCCATATTCTGAATAGACGTCCCCGGTCCACACTGCCGTGGGCTTTCGCTGGATTCCCGCGACACCGGTCCTTGTGAGCACAAACGAGCGTCTGCCCGGATTATGTTTTTCTGAAACCCGGTGATAAACATCCGCGGTAAAATTACTGAACAGATTATGGATCTTCTCCGTCCTGCCCGCAAAATACATCGTGTTCGGGGAATCTCCCTCCGGCTCTGTAAGATCCAGCCACCAGCCTTCCACTCCGTCATCCAGTACTCTGGTCAGCTGAGGTTCGATCCATTTTTCCGTATCCGGATTCGTAAAATCGATCAGTTCCCCGCTGTAATGCCCGCAGGTGATCGTGTTCCCCTCATCGTCACGCGCCAGCACCCCGGCTTCCAGCGCACTTTCAAAGGTATCCGCGTTTTTCTTCAGCATCGGCCCCGAGTTCGAAACCATAAAGTGAATGCCCTCTTTCCGGTACTGACTGATCTTCTCCGGACTTAAGCCCTTCCATCTGGGATGCCACTTATAATTGTTAAAGTATTCTGCCCAGTCAAAATCAAACACGATGCAGTCCAGCGGAATCTCTGCTTCTTTATATCGGTACAGAACGTCATCCAGCTCGTCCCAGTCCTGAAAGGAGCATTTGCTCTGCATAAATCCGAGCGCCCAAAGAGGCGGCAGCGCAGGCATCCCGATCAGCTTCATGTAATTTTCGTGAATCCGGCTGACCGACTTTCCGCTGAAAAAATAAAATCTGCACGGACCGCCTGCGGCCGCCACGGAGAGGCAGTCGTTTTTTGTCTTTCCCAGATCCGCATCCAGGCGATACGTGTTGTCCACATAGATTGCGTATGGCTGCTTTCTGCCCAGACTCAGCAGAAACGGCACCGGAAAATCCGCGGTCACATGGTTCCGGTTGATGCGCTGCCCGGTGATCATGTCGCGGCGGCTGCCCCTTCGGTTCAGACTTCCGCCGCTTACGTCGTTGTCTTCTCCCAGCCCATACAGGCATTCTTCCTCGCGAAGGCTTAAGGCCAACCGAAAGCCCCCGTCTTTATCCAGAGACACCGGTTCTTCCCTGTAAGAAGACGCGATCACATACCTCTCACTGTCAAGAAACCGATATTTCAAACCAGTCCGGTCAATCTCCAGAATCAGGGAAGCGGTACGGATGCGAATCAGATCTCCCTGTTCCGCTATCTGAACCTCCGGCCTTTGTTCCTGTTCGTCCTGAATCGTATACGATTTTTCTTCTTTCGTTCCATCCAGATAAAAGGAAATCGCAAAGGTCTCTTCATTTACGACAGTCACCTTCATTCTCAGGTCCCTGCCGTTTGTCATTTCACATATCGAACCATCCCTTTTTATTTCCCGAATTAATATTTGATCGAATTTATGCATAGTGCCCCCATTTTTTTGATGCGCAGGGCCGGGCAAGGTGTATTGCGGCTAAAGCCGCACCCGGATCTCCGCTCCGCTTCGGGCTGCATAAGGAATTTCGCGGCCCTGTTAGCACAGCTGTCAGGATTCTGTTTTTTACCAGCAGTATAGCATTATCAAAAAACTATTTCTTCAAACGGATTGACAGGATTTTGAACTATATTGATGTCGGATCATGAAAAAATACAGACCAAAAAAATCCCTGCAGGCCGCCACAAAACTGTAGTGGCCTGCAGGATTTTGAGTGTGAAGGCATTCCTTGCTATTCTGTTAAATCTGTATCAAACAAACGGTTTTACATCTTTCACCGCATCTGCTGCAAAAATTTCCGCATCCTTATGATCAATATCGATCAGCGTATAGCGGTCATTGCCCATGCCCAGTTCTTTCATATAGGCAAGCTGGCGCAGTCCATGGCGCGTCTCAATACGTTCCACCAGATCGTGATGCTCCTCTTCTTTTAGCGCATATACCATATCCACTGACGCTTGGTCAGCCGCCAGAATATCCAGCGACGCGACAATACCGATATTCGGAGTCACTACCGGCATAGCTGCTGTTCCCTCACAGTCACAGGAAACCGACATATTCCGCAAAACATTAATATATGCGATATGGTCCCCAAAATGATCCACCACAGCCTTCGTGGATTCTGTCATGCGCTCCATAAATTCTTCTTTGCCAATATCCCACATATCCGAAGAACCCGGTGTCGTATGGATCATCGCTTTTCCGATCCGGCCGTCCGCACAGCCGATCCCGATATTCTTATCCGAGCCGCCAAAGCCCCCTTTGGTATGTCCCTTGAAATGTGTCAGCACAAGCAGAGAGTCATAATCCAGAATTCCTTTTCCCACAGACATTTCCGTAAACCATTTTCCATTCTTTACAGGCAGCATGACCGTTCCATGCTCATCCATGATATCCACAGGGCAGAAAGTCCAGCCATTGGTTTTCAGGGTTTCTCTGTGCAGTTCGGTCGTGTAGCGGTCACCCTCATAGTAGGTATTAGTTTCAACAATCCCTGCTCCCGGAAGCTTATCTTCTATCAGCTGCTGCACCCACGGACGGGGAATAATGTTGGGACCATGCTTTTCTCCAGTATGAAGCTTGATCCCGACTTTTCCGCTTATACTTGAAGCGATCCGCTCATAAATTCGCTGCAGTCCCTCCGCGGAAAGATCGCGCGTAAAGTATACAACCGAACTCTCCCCGGAACGATTTTCATATGGTACGTAGTGATTTCCGCCCATTCCGGGCACTTTTTTGTCTGCCATAAAGCACCTCTCTATAATATCGTCATAATAGTCAGCGGCTTAATCCGCTTTTATCTGTTCAGGTCTTTAGCTATCCAAGCCTTATCTGCTCAGACCATTATCTGCACAGGTCTTCATCTGCTCAGGTCTTTATCTGCCCAGGCCTTTAGCTCTGCTGCATCGGTATTGGCAGCGAAACGCCTGCCTTCCTTTAAAACCGCGCCATTGCAGGAGACCTTCAGTTCTTCGTTTGTCCGTCCCATTCCACTGCTGCCTGATGTTGCAAAGGGGATAATCTCTTTTCCGGTCAGATTATACTGCTCCAGAAACGTGTTGATGATGGTTGGAGCCACATACCACCATATCGGGAAACCGATATAAATAATGTCGTAATCGTCTATATTCTCCACGCGATTTGCTACCTGTGGACAGAAAGACTTATCATTCATCTCCACGCTGCTTCGGCTGTTTTTATTCGTCCAGTCTAAGTCTTCTTTTGTGTAAGGAACCTCCGGCTGGATTTCATGCAGGTCTGCACCGATTGCATCTGCCAGTCGTTTTGCCAGAGCAGCAGTCACTCCGCTTGCAGAAAAATACGCCACTAATGCTTTCTTTGCCATAGTAAATGTCCTCGCATTCTATAATTATTTTAAAATCCCATACTGGCTGTCATCCACGGCTTCAAGCCATTCATTAGAACCATTTTCTCCCGGCACCTCAACTGCCAGATGGGAGAACCAGCTGTCAGGTGCGGCGCCGTGCCAGTGCTTCACACCAACCGGAATGTTGATGCAGTCGCCTGGTTTCATTTCCACCGCGTCCTTGCCCCATTCCTGATAATATCCGCGCCCGGCCACACAAATCAGAATCTGTCCGCCGCCTTTATCCGCGTGATGGATATGCCAGTTGTTGCGGCAGCCCGGCTCAAAGGTCACGTTGAAAATGCCGACCTGTTCTGTAGAAACAGGTGCAAGATAACTCTGGCCTATAAAATACTGCGCAAATGCATCGTTTGGTGCGCCGATTGGGAAGACCATCTCCACCGCATGGGCCGCTTTTGCATCAGCAGGTGCCTCGTCCTCTGCCCAGACCTCCTTTGCCATATAAAAGACCGCCCATGCTTTCGGCCAGCCTGCGTAGAAGGCAACATGAGTAATAATTGCCGCAATTTCTTTTCTGGTCACGCCGACCTTCTTCGCATTCTCCAGATGATATTTCAAAGAAGAATCCGTAATGCCGGACGACATCAATGCCACTACAGTGATGATACAACGAGTCTTGTGATCAATGTCCTGATTATTCCAATTCTCTCCAAATAAAACATCATCATTATAATGCGCAAATTCCGGCGCAAATTCTCCGAGGGCGTTCCGCCCTGCCGTCTGTACGATTTTTTCCATATAGCAAGCCTCCTGAATGACAAATGAAGCGTTTCAAAATATGTTTGACGCTTCGAATTTCATATGATATTGTGATTATAACACTTGAACCTGACTTTAGGTCAATACCCTGCATGAGAATTTTTGTGAACTGGAGGTTAAAATTACTATGTATACAATTGGTCAAGTTTCGGAAATGTTTGGACTGCCTGTCTCAACGCTTCGTTATTATGATAAAGAAGGTCTGTTTCCGGATCTACAGCGCACTTCCGGCATAAGAAAATTCTCCGACAGAGAGCTTGAAACTCTGCGCGTGATAGAATGCCTGAAAAAATCCGGTCTGGAAATTAAAGACATCAAACAATTTATGAAATGGTGCGGACAAGGCAGCAAGACTTATCCGCAGCGAAAAGAATTGTTTGAAAAGCAGGTAGCATCTGTCGAGTCGGAAATGGAAAGAATGAAAAATGTTCTTGCGCTTCTTAAATATAAATGCTGGTATTATGAGCAGGCTATTCAGGACGGAAATGAGGATCGGCTGAAAGCAATGAAACCGGAAGATATGCCGGAAGAAATCCGGCTCGCATATGAGAAAGCTCATAATTAAAAATCAAATACACAAATTCTAATGCCTGTTGGGGATTGATTTCCCTGACAGGTTTAATTCGTATCGTAAATTACTCAAGACTCTGTAAAAATTCTATTGCTTCATATACATTTGAAAAGGTTACACTCTTTGAATTTAACCATTGATTTCTAACATCCGTATCCTCTAATCCCGGTAATCCATCCACCAATAAAGCCTTTACCGTTTTCTTTGAATTGTCTACTGCTTTTGAATAATTAACTGCAATTATCTCTGTTGATGTATAGTCTCCTTTTGCATAAGTCGGAATCAGCTTTTTTACTTCGTTAATCACCTTTTCCTTTTCAGACACAGTAATAAGCTTCGGAGTGTAATATTTGTAATGCAACATAAACCAATATTCAATGCATCCACTCGTCATGAGTAGTCTTACTCGTATGCCCTGTTTTTTTCTCAATTTACGAAGTTTCTTTATGATTGTGAGTCTATCATTCCATTTCGGGATATCTTTTTCCTCTACATCATAGAAAAACCATATTTCATCTGTCACGTCTATACTGTTTTTATACTTTGGAGACTTTGAAAATTTTGCTTCTGCCTCCTCAAACAGACCTGTGTCTGGTGGTCGTTTCAAGACCGCCACATCAGAGAATGTCTTCTTCAAATAATCAGTATATGCCTGCTCACTTTCACCTTCACAAAATACGTAGATCAGTGGCTTGGCTGCTTTTACTTTACGAGGCATTATTCCACCTCCTCAATCTCAATATCCGGAGTTGCGCCATATTTTCCTAACAAATATCCCTTTCTGATGTTTTCCGTAGTTCTAGTTCCAAACTCACTGATACTATAAAGTTCTGATGTTCCGTCTTCACTACTCTTATCTGCAAAATACAACTGATCCTTACGAAGCAATTCCATATTCATAAGTTCTGTGTTATGTGTAGTAAATACAAGTTGTGCTCCATTTGGATTTGACTGTTTACTCTGGAATTTTGCTACAACAAAATCTACAAGCATTGGATGAAGTTCTTTTTCAATTTCATCAATAATAAGAACACCACCTTTATTAAGTGCAGACTCGATTGCTGGTGCAATGGACATAAGTTTTCTCGTTCCATCGGATTCATCAGACAATTCCAAAGGATAAAGAACTGTCTCTCCATCCGCATTAACACCCTGATGCTTTGACGTTGCTTTCACTTCATTCATTTTAAGTCTTGTTTCTGAGTTATTCGATGTTTCTGACAGAATGTGCATAAACTGAGCCAATGCAGCTTTTACACCTTCTGGCATATTCTCTGGAAGACTCAGATCATCCTTAATTTCTTTGCTGTCAATTTCAAACTGCATACTTTCGATACCGAAATCTGCTGCTTTTGCATAGTCAGAAATTGCATGTAACATGTTAGCATCATTGGAATAATCCAATAACTGCTTTGGAATATCAGAATAGTCCCTTGAGAAATAAATCAACTCTCGAAACCATTTCATCGCATTGACACAAGCTGCATCATTCATTGTACAAGCTATTGAGAAAAACAACTGATTCGATGCGACAGTCTCACTAATCAATTTTCTTTTTGCCTTATCTTCTGTAAAATTAAAAGACTGATTTTTTCTGTTAAATACTAAAGCCTTCTGTCCTTTTGGTGCATGATATAGCGATTCTTTCAATACCTTTTCCTTTGTTGCCGCAAAAGAATACCAATATTTTATTCCTTCTAAGGTATAAATAAACTCAAATTCTGTTGGTTCATCCTTGGAATAATCATTTAATACAAATGGAATAACTGGAATTTTTGCATTTTCGTGCTGTGTTCTCTGAGCGTTTTTGATGAATTGTACTGCCAGCCAAAATGCACGAATGACATTACTCTTACCTCCACCATTCTTTCCATATATAGCTACACTTGGCAGCAAATTCAATGTTCCATAGGAAATCAGGCTGTTCTTGAAAGTTCCAAGTCCTGTTGCTTCCATAGACAATGTTGCTTCATCACGAAATGATCTATAATTTTTGAATCTAAATTCGATTAGCATACTCTCACCTCCAAATTTACTCTCTATTATTATATGCACATTTAGTCATGAATTCAACCATAAATATCATATTTCTTGATTTTTTCATCCCAATTTCTATTATTAACTCATAAAAATACCATTAGGACAAGATACTTTAATCCTAATGGCATTTTCTCTATACCTCTATAACAACGATATAAATAGTTAAAAGCTTACCTAATTAGGGTCATAGGCAACTATACTTGCCTTTTGCTGAATGGATGGATATACGTCCGTATTTCCAAAGCTGTGAATCCTGCTTCACTCAAATGATACCGTAAAGCTTCCCCATCCAAGTTCCCGGTCCGTATCCGGCATAAGCTTTCCTTCTTCATCCCAGTCTGCTTCATAAGGAATGATCGTCAATGAAGAGGTTGCGGTATCCAGAGATGGCTGTTCCTCGACCCAGGTACCCGGCGAGCCGCTTAATTCAAAATCCAGACACAGCTTTCCATCCTCATCTGTGTAGGCTTCCGAGATCAGAGTGGCCAGACTTCCGCTGGAGGTGCTGATCTGATTGCCGGATTCATCCTCGATGTAGAACAATGCGCCCCGCATTGTGGGAAGGTTCAATAGTTCTTCGGCGTCCTCCCCGCTTAGGCGATAGGTAAAATGAAGTGTGAGTGTGGATGGCGAAAGTGTAGCCTCTGTAATTTTCACATCACCTTCAGCCTCTATTCCTTCTGCCTGTTCGAGATCAACTGTTTCCAGCGTACCTTTTCTTACAACAGATTCACCTTCTATCGTAAAGGTCAGTGTCTGTTCCTCCAGAACCGTTACGTCTGCCGCATAATCATATCCGCTCTCGTTGTCTGTAGTAAGATCATATCCGGCCCAGTCGTATTGATTTTGCAGTAATTTCAGCCGGACGGAAAGCTCCAGCGTTTCCGTATCTTCCAAGTCACTGACATCCACCCAGCAGAGATAAGTTCCGTCCGACTGTTCCTCGCTGTTCAGCAGATGATCGACTCCATTCACAGTCATATGATCCTTGTATGTGACCTTCAATTTCCCATCTTCCAGGATGGATTCCGGCGTTTCCGCGTAAAAATAAACCTTTGCCCCATCATACCAGGTATCTGTAATCTTCCACAGGTCTCCATAAGAACCGGTTTCTTCCTGCTGTACGGTCACTTCAGCCGGTTCGCCCAAAAGACCGTCTTCTACGTCTGACTGTCCTATGAAACCGGACAGATAGTCGTTAAGACCGCTTCTGGTTGCCGCATACGCGGTTCCGGCAGCCAGGCAGAGAGATGCCGCCAATACAGCTGCATATTTCAGATGACGCAGCGGCTTTGTCTTTCGAGCGGTGCCTGCATAAACGGATGCCGTATCCGTCATTTTTTTCTCCGGAAGATTTCGCAGAGTGTCGGTATACTTTGCCCATACCCGTTCCGGCACTGTATTATCGTTTGCAATTGTCTGCATCATATTCTCAAATCTGTCCATAAATTTCTCCTTTCCTGTTAATCCGCCCGGATGAGACACTCTGCGGTTCTCTTTCGATATCGTCAGTCTCATAGTGTTGCCGCATCATCTCCCGCGCTCTTGTGAGCCGGACGCGCACCGTGCCTTCACTGAGTTCCAGAATCTGAGCAATTTCTTTTGTCTTAAATCCTTCCACATAAAAGAGCATCACCACGATCCGGTACTTTTCGTCCAGAACGTTTAAAAATTCAGTCCATTCCGCATGTTCATAACCATTCTCCAGAGAATCAGCTTCCTGCCATTGTTCCTCGCTCAACAGCTGCCCGCGGGCGCGATAAATGGAGTTGCAGTGATTGATCAGAATCCTTGTCAGCCAGGTCTTAAAGAGGTTGTCATTTTTCAACGTTCCCAGCTTTTCCCAGCAGGTAAGAGCCGTCTCCTGCATGGCGTCCGCCACATCGTCGTCATTTTTCAGAATTGCTTTGGCAATCTTGTAAAGAGACGGCCCCTGCTCCTCCATCAGCTGTGTAAACGCGGCCTTATCGCCCTTTTTAGCCTTCCTTACCAGCAAATTCATTCGTTTTCATTCCCCTCTTCCGTTTACTTGCAAAGTCTGTTATTCCCACGAGCAACGAGCCAGGCAGCCGTGCTTGCAGCGGGTATTTGATTTTTCAGGGATAATTACCGGTCAATTATCATCTCATCAGTTACACTTATTAGACCACAAAACAGCCTGTTTTGTTACAGTTATTTCGAAATAATTATTCTTGACATATGTCATAAACCAGCGTATGATGGCACCGTAATCACACAGCCGCAAGAAAAAGAGGTGACGGAATGTCAAGACCGGTCAAATGCCGAATGATCTGCCAGTTCCCGCAAACACTGGAATTTATCCCGGCGGGAAATATAGAAAATATAGAAAATGACAGGTCAGACAGCGAAGCGATCATCCTGACTGTGGATGAGTACGAAACGATCCGCCTGATCGACAAGGAAGGTCTGTCGCAGGAGCAATGCTGCCGACGGATGCAGGTCGCGCGGACTACAGTACAGAAGATATATGATTCCGCCCGCAAAAAGCTGGCGGATGTGCTGGTGGATGGCCGACCTCTGAAAATTGAAGGCGGTGAATATCGTCTCTGCAACGGTCAGAACCGCTCCTGCGGTATGGACGAATGCTATAAACTTAAGCTTAATCAGATGTATCAGAAATCGAAAGGAGCAACGATTATGCGAATTGCAGTTACTTACGAAAACGGACAGATTTTTCAGCACTTTGGACACACGGAACAGTTCAAGGTATATGACACTGAAGACGGAAAGATCATATCTTCGGAAATCGTCAGCACGAACGGTCAGGGACATGGCGCACTGGCGGAAGTTCTGAATGCGATCCAGACAGATGTTCTGATCTGCGGCGGCATCGGCGGCGGCGCACAGAACGCGCTCGCATCAGCCGGTATCCGGCTGTACGGCGGTGTGACCGGTGATGCGGATGCCGCGGTGGAAGCACTGCTTGCCGGAACACTTGCCTACAATCCGAATGTTCATTGCAGTCACCATGAGGGCGGACATCATGGTGAAAACTGCGGCGGGCATGGGGAACATTGCGGAGAGCCGCGCCATTCCTGATTCCGCTCATAATGAAGCCAGGCTTCAAATCACAAAATATATGACGCCTGTTCGGAACCAATTTTTTTCCGGCAGGCGTTATTTTGTTCAGAAGTTTTCTGCCTTGACAGTACCACGGAGTGCCGTTATAATCAGAAAAAAGGAGGGTTTCAAAAATGCTGAAGGAATATCTGCAGGACCGCGATCTGTCCATTTATCAGCTTTCAAAAGAGTCCGGTGTCCCGTATAGCACAGTAAGTGACCTTGTAAACGGCAAGACATCCGCCGGAAACTGCAAAGCCTCCATCATCGCAAAGCTTGCGTCCGCCCTGCAGATCAGTATGGAAGAGCTTCTCTCCATCTGTGAGCAGATGACACTGATCCAGACAGATCACGGCTCCGTAGAAGCCCGCACCTACGCCCGAAACCGCATATACTATGTTGCATTCCGTTATAATGAAAAAATACAGGAGCTGCGTATCTGCCCTGTATGCAAAGACGGCACCCTGTTTCTTAAAGATTTCACAGAATGGGCAATTGATAATTTTCTTGTGAAACAGCAATTGGAGGTGATCACAGATGAATTATGTCATCATGCGAAAAAATGACCCCATTACTGCGGCGGAATTTTCCGAGGACGGCACCATGTTCCGGTATTCACAGAATTTCATCAACCCTGAACTTGCACCATTGCAATCCAGAAATTCATCCAGCTGGCTGCGAGACTGGTGGAAGACCCGTTCCATACCGATCGGACAGGGTAAAATAGAGGCCATGCTTGCGCTAAAAGGGCTGCTAAGTCCGGAGGATTATCTGCTCAAAAATCTGGGATTAAGCCTGACAGATTATTATTGGATCAAACCAGTCGGTTCCGACCTGACATGGGAGGATGTCAATCTTTTTGACAATACTTTCCGTGATAATCTGCTTTTTGCAGCTTCACAGCCATCTTCCTCACCGGACTATACGCCAAACAGTACCCTGCAGGGACAGTTGGAAAAGACCTGGGCCATTGACGCAGACGGGAACCGCATTATGATCAAGGGCAACCGAAGCAATCTGTCAGCTGAAAGCCTCAACGAGGTAATCGCGTCGGAACTTCACCGTCTGCAGGGATATGACAATTATACGCCTTACAGGCTTATTCACCTGAATGGAAAAGATTATGATTACGGTTGCTGTTCAAAGCTGTTTACCAGTCAGAAGCTTGAACTTGTATCCGCCTACGCCATCGTCACCTCGGAAAAACAGCCGAACGGGGTATCGTCCTACGAGCATTTTATTTCTGTCTGCGGCAGGCATGGAATGGACACCGAACAGCTGCGAAGGGATATGGAATATCAGATCATGACTGATTTCATTCTTTCCGGACGTGACCGGCACCTGAGCAACATCTCCATTCTGCGCGATGCCGACACATTGCAGTTTCTCCGCATGGCACCAATCTATGACAGCGGAAAATGTCTGTTCGTCGACTCAGCAGTACCGATATCGGAAAAAGGGCTGCTCACCATCGAAACGCAGAGCTTTGCATCCAATGAGTTGAAGCTCCTCTCCTATATTACAGATCGTTCTCTTGTCGATGCCGAAAAGCTGCCGGATCCGGAATATATCCGCAGTCTCTATGCAAAAGACAGCCAGGCAGATCAAAATCATACAGACCGGATTGCTGCCGGATACGCAAAGAAAGTCGAACTCTTCAGGGCATTTCAGAATGGAGAAGATTTGAGAAAACGCCTGTTTTAGTAAGGCAATACCTGATAGTAAAGAAAGAGATAACAAATGCAAATATGGAGCGTACGATTACTTACCAAATCCAGGCAGAAGATGCCGATATCCGCGTTGAGCAGTTTCTCCGGCGCAGGTCTTATTCCAGGCAGAATCTTGCTGATTTGAAAGGCAGATATGGCAGCACGCAGATCAATGGAAAGGCCTGCCGCCTGAATCAGCGTCTCATAACCGGAGATACACTTCAGATCCATATTTCAGAAAACGCCTCTTCCGAACGGATTCCGGCGACTGCGCTCCCTCTTACCATCCTGTACGAGGATGAGGATATTCTGGTGGTCGATAAACCCGCCGGTCTTCCCATGCATCCCTCAAGAGACAATTATTATTATTCGCTGGCGAACGCAGTCATGTACCACTACAAAGACTGCGGCGGATTCGTCTTCCGCTGCACCAACCGTCTCGACCGCGACACCTCCGGGCTGACTGTCATCGCAAAGCATTCGGTCAGCGCCAGTATTCTTGGCGCCATGACAAAGGGAGGCGGCCGTGATTTCAGAAAATATGAGACTTCTCAAAGTAAACCCGGGTCTTATATGAATTTCATGGAACGGGAATACCTCGCCGTAGTCTGCGGCATCCTTTCTCCAGAATCCGGTACGGTCGATGCCCCGATCTCGCGTAAACAGCCGCAAAAAGCAGACTGTTTTCAATTTCAGCAGACTCTGGAAGCAGAAGCCGTATGCCCACTGTCTGAGCGTTCCATCGAACACTGTGTTGATTTTGAGCATGGCGAGCGCGCCGTCACGCATTATCATGTGTTGGAAGCAAAAAATGGCTACAGCCTGGTCTCCGTCCTTCTGGAAACCGGCCGTACCCATCAGATTCGTGTGCATATGGCTTATCTGGGCCATCCGCTTGCCGGCGACTACCTGTATCATCCGGAATGCCGCCGTGCTGCCGTGCAGGCAAATATGGAACTGCCTTCCTCGCTGATTTTGGGATTTCAGGGCACGCAAAAAACGGTCCTGGTTCCCGGCGTCCGCGTACCGGAGGATATCCACGGGATTTCGCGTCAGGCGCTTCATGCGTGCCGCTTAAAATTCCCCCATCCGATTACCGGAGAAATCATGGAATTCCGCTCTCCGCTGCCGGAGGATATGCGTAGGTTTGATTTTTCTTAGTCTTGCGATATCCTCTGCTCCTGATATTCCGTACACTTTCAGCAGGCGGCAGCTGTTCCGTACTTTCTCAGCTTCAGCAGACGTCTCTGATTTCATAAACGCCCGCATCCTTCTCACAGATATAACTGTTATAAAAAGCTTCGGCCGCCCGGATCAGGTAATCTACATCTTTCATTCCCGCTGTCTCGTAGGAAGAGTGCATCGCCAGCTGCGCAAGTCCGATGTCCACGGTATTCACAGATACCTGTGACATAGCTATGTTCCCAAGCGTGCTTCCGCCGTTCATATCCGAACGGTTTGCAAAGAACTGCACAGGCACGCCAGCCTTTTCACAGATGATTTTAAACAGGGCAATACTCAACGCATCCGACGTATATTTCTGTCCGGCATGAGATTTGATCACAATCCCTTCATTCATATACACGCAATTGTTCACATCTGTCTTTTCCGGATAATTCGGATGAACGGCATGCGCATTGTCACAGCTCAACATAAAGCTGGAAGCAAGCGCTCTTGAAAGGTCTTCCGAAGTCTTTCCCAGAGCGGTATTGATGCGGGTCAGTGCATCACAAAGAAAAGTAGACGCGGCTCCCTGTTTTGTCTGCGAGCCTACCTCTTCATTGTCAAAGCACGCATATACACTGACAGATCCGCTGTTTTCTCCCCGCAAAAATCCCTGCAAAGAAGCATACGCGCACTCCAGATCATCCAGTCTCGGGCTGGAGATAAATTCTCCCTCCGCGCCCCAGACGGACGGCTCAGCTCTGTTATACAGATACAGATCCGTGCCGTATATCCGCTCCGCTTCCACTTTAAGTTCATCTGCCACCAGGGTTTTCAGCGCATCCGCACCCATTTTTCTTCCGCTGAAGACCGGCAGCATATCCTTCTGTTTATTCAGAGACTGTTTCTCATTCACTTCCCGGTTCATATGGATTGCGAGACTCGGGATCATCAGAAGATCCCGGTCAATATTCAGAAGTCTGGTTACAAGGCTGTTCCCTTCTTTTACGATCACCCGCCCGGCCAGGGATAAAGGTCTGTCGAACCATGTAGAACAGATCATTCCCCCATAGCCTTCTGTATTCAGAACCGTATATTTCCCTTTGACATCCATCTGGGCATTCTCTTTTACTTTAAACGCCGGCGAATCACTGTGTGACGCCGCAATATGAAAACTGTAGTTCTCCAGCTGCGTGCCCGTTTTAAATGCCAGAATACTGGAAGCGTTTCTTGTGACATAATACCTTCCACCCGGCTTTATGTCCCACGCAGCGCCTTCTTTCAGCCTCTGAAATCCTTCTCCTTCCAGTATGCCGCTGATACTTTCAACAGCATGGAAAGGTGTCGGTGAATTCTTTATAAAAGAAACGAGTTCTTGTGCAATCTCTCTATACATCGCATTTCCTCCTCCTCATATGTTGAAAGGGATGAATATTTCAATATGTATTTTACAAAAAAGCATGATCATTTCAATACACACTTTTCAGAAATATATAATTATTTCAACACATATTGCGCTTATATGTATGATTATGCACCAGCACACCCGTATAAGGGGAAACATGAAAGCTTTCGCAGAACATTTTGCATTTACAGAGAAACAGAAAATAAATATTCCGATTGCAAAGGCGCAGGGTCTCATAATTTGCCTGTCCTTTGGAAAGAATCACCTCTGCTTCCTCCCAGATGGCTTTGGCCTGCGGGGACAGCTCCGGCAGCCAGGTCCCGGCTATCCCATTGCCGTTGTCATAGATTTCCGCCACCTTTTGCAGCCCTATCTCGAGGGCATCCTCCATCGTCACATCATTCGATACGGGATAACCCTTTACCAGCACTTTCACTTGAAGCTGAGGGTAAGTTTCCCGGATCACTTCCAGGAGCAGCTTATCCAGCACGGCCTCTCCCGCATTGTCCATCAAAAACAACAGCTTCTGTTTGCTGCCTAGATCCCGTTTTAGGCTTTCGTACTGCTCCCCCAGGATAAAATTCTGCTCTACATTCTTCAGTAATTCCTCCAGATGCGTCTCCTCTACCTGACGCATCGCAGAAAAATCGATATAATTCCCCACCATAGAATACTGCATCGCCTTCAGCAGCGGATCTTCCGCACTGTGGATCTGTTCGCGGATGGCCTGCTCCTTTTTCAGCATCAGCTGATTGAAATAAGACTTTTCCCCGGAATAATCCTGCGTCTCGCCAAACACTTCCGTATAGACCTTCGCAATATCCCGCACCAGTACTGGCGCGCAGATCTCCGGCGAAGCCTTGGCTAACGTTTCAAACATTCTCTGCAAAAAAACAAGCTTCTGCTCTTCTTTTGCATTCTCCGGAAGCTCACGCATCTGTTTTTCCGCCAGGCATTGGATGCATTCTGACCGCAGTAATGTGCTCATAAAACTGTTCTCCTTAATCAAACGTAAATTCGTCAAAAATCAAATATTACTCGTTCAAAGCACAGACGCAAACCGGTCAGCGGTCAAACGTAAACCGGTCAAATTCAGCGACATCGCCTTCGCTTTCCGACAGGAATTCAAAATAAACCGCATGTCGGCCGCTCACACCGCAGGTGAGTGGCGCGGTCACAGGAATAAACGTGCCGTTTTCCACAACATCGGCGTTTTCTGCTGTGCCGGACTTTTCTGCCGTACCGGCATTCTCTGCAGTACCGACATTTTCATTTTCTGTCGCGTCTGAAACTCTACAAGCCACACGCACCGATTCCGACGTGGAAAGCACGGCGCAAATCTTTCCCCTGTAATCGTCCAACCGGACGTTCACGGTGAATTTCGCTAGGCCTTCTTTGCTCTCTGCACACGCTGCCTGATTCTCCACCGAAGTCGAATCTGTATCGCAAGTCTCTGCCGCATCTCTGGCACAGTCAACAGTTTTTTTACTATCCAATACCCGGATCCACGCCGTCACGCTCTTAGGCGGATTCTGTCCGAACTGCAGATAACGATAACCCGCGGTAACACCGTTAGTAATGCCGACGATTGGCGCGGAGATATCCGGATTTTTGCTGTAAACCGGTTTGATGTATGCCTTCGCCGGTTTGATGTGTTCCGCTACCGGTCTGGTGTTTGCTGCCTCAGGTTTAATTTCGGTACCATCATTTTTTGTGTCAGCACACTGTTTCGAACCTGTCAATCGTTCCGACAGATGGCACGCATATCCGGCGGAAATCAGGCTGTAAGCATCCAGACCATTCACCTGTGCCCCCTGCGAGGTCATCTCAACCGGCTTTGACGCGACCGGCTCACCATCTACATAGGTAATCTCTCCGATGAAAATCTTTCCGTTTTTATCCATCGCAACGTCGATGGGCTCCAGCATCGCCTGTCTGGAAAACTCATCCGTGCCCGTCTGGCGGTGATAAAATACATACCATTTCCCGTTAATTTCCACGATGCTGCCGTGGTTATTCCCCCAGCGGTAGGTCATTATGCCGGTCCCGTCCGGATTTTTCAGAATCTCGCCGCCGTTGAAGCTGATATCGCCGCCCGGCAGAAAACCGTCCAGCGGTCTGTCGCTGTATTTGTAAGACAAAAAGCCGTTGTTCTCGCCGTACACGCCAAGCTCCGGCACGGGTGTGGAATAACGCTTTGAATAGATGTATACATATTTTCCAAACAGCTTACGGGGAGAAGAGGCTTCAAAAAAGGCATCCTCCGCGCCGAAATGACCATCATCCTCTGTAATCCACGGCGCGGACGCGTGCTTCATCGGATGCGGATGCAGCGTTCCCGGCCGGATCGTCGCCATATCCTCATTCAGCTCCGCGCAGTAACAGGCACAAAATCCCCAGTAGGCATAGACTCTCCCGTCATCATCCACGAGGATGCCGGGATCAAAGCCGAGGTCTGTCAGGACCGGATCGGTAAACGGGCCAATCGGACTTTTCGATCTGGACACAAAAATCTTCGAACCCTTATTCTCCGCGGAGTACAGATAGTACGTATCGCCTTTTTTCACCACATCCGGCGCGTAGAGGACACTGCCGTTGCTTGACTCATAGCAGACACCGTCGCACCGCCAGTCGGTCAGGTCATCCGCCGGTGCACTCCAGACGACGTAGTCCTTTCCGCAGTATTCCGTCCGCATCGTATCATGCGAGCCGTAGACATAGACTCTCGTCTCTCCATTGTGTTCAAACACGCGCGGCTCCCCGTCCGGCACATGCTCCCAAAGGGGCATATAGGGGTTCGCGCCCCGGATTGTTTTTTTCATAACTATCCTCCATTGTGTGTCCCATATATTTTATTCATACATGTTTGACTGCCATATAGCCTTCACCACATGGCAGATGCATGCTTTCAGGTCTTTGCTGTCAAGCGTGCCCTCATGCAGCTCCTGAAGAATATTCTCCTGATCCGCAACGCGCCCCGGCATCACCATGTCGTTTCCGGCGCGCATACAGCCGGCTGCAGTGCATTCCGGGCCATCATGGGTCGTCGTCCAGTCTGTCATGATCATGCCCTGAAAGCCCCATTCATCCCTGGCGGCTTTCGTGCAGAGGTCGTAATTGTTCGCGGAGTGCACGCCGTTGATCTTGTTGTAGCTGGTCATGATCATCCTCGGCTGGGATTCCCGGATTGCGATCTCAAAGCCCTTCAGATAAATTTCGCGCAGAGTGCGCTCGGTGAGGATGGAATTGGAGCCTTTCCGGTTGTCCTCCTGATTGTTGCAGGCAAAATGCTTGACAGTCGTGGCGCAGCCCTTCTGTGACTGCACGCCGTCCGTCATTGCCGCCGCAATTTTTCCGGTCAGCAGAGGATCTTCCGAGTAATACTCGAAGTTTCTTCCGCACAGAGGGTTTCTTTGAATGTTCATGCCGGGTGCCAGCCACGAGGTGACAAGCATCCTCTGCATCTCTTCACCGGCTGCTTTCCCGACCACTGCGACAAGAGCCGGATCCCAGGTCTGCGCCAGCGCCGTTCCCACCGGAAACGCGGTGCAGTACTGGAAATATTCTTCTCCTTCTGTCTTTTCCTGATTCCGGCAGAGGAAGCCGCCCTCCAGTCCTTTTTCAAACGGTTCCGGTACGATCTGACCGTCTTTTACAAAATAGCTTTTGTTCAGGCGGAGACCCGCCGGTCCGTCCGCGAATACAATGTCCGCAAGTCCCTGTTCCTTCGCGCAGCTGCTGCTCTGCGCCGCGGAGCCGGGCACCGAAATGCCTGCGGAACCAACCGTGGCAATCGAGCCGCCTCCTGTATCGCCGGTCGCAAGGCAGGCCAGCTGATTTTCCGTCAGACCGTCCACAAATGCTTTTACTTCATCCGGAATCCGCTCGTCACTCTTCCCATATACGACGGTCTCTGTATCAAGATCCGCACTGTCCAGCGTAAGACGGAATATCGGAACTCCCGCATTTTCCGCCTCTGTCAACGCAGCTTCACGGCGGGCCTGTACCCTGTCCTTTGGCCCCTGAAGCTCGCAAAGAGCCTCTTCCTGCAGCGGACAGACATTTTCGGTTTTTATCAGCACAGCATCCGCGTCAAGGGCAATCGTTCCTTTCAGCGCAGCGCTGTCAAGGCTGTTACCCACAAAGACTTCATACAGCCCTTTTTCCAGCACCCAGCCCGGTGTTTTCTCGCAATAAGACGCCAGATCATACGCGCTAAAGCAGATCTCCACTTCTTCGTTCTCCCCAGGCATGAGTTCTTTTGTCCTGGCGAACCCGACCAGTCTGCGGTACTCCTTCGCCATGCACTCCTGCGGACAGGACGCATACACCTGCACCGTCTCACGGCCCGCATATGCACCGGTATTCGTCACCCGTGCCCGGACGCGGACGGACGGCCACATATCCGTTGTATCCTGATCCTCTTTTCCGATCACAGCGATATCGGTCGTCTCAATTTGAAATTCCGAATACCCCAGGCCGAATCCGAAGCCATAGCGCACCGGCACCCCGAAAGTGTCAAAGTAGCGGTAGCCGACATAGATGCCCTCGTTGTAGAACTCCTGCTCCACATTTCCGTTGTTGTGGGAAAAGGTCGCGCTGTTCGGATAGTCCTCATAACGGACTGCCCATGTGGCGGCAAGCTTGCCGGACGGCGAACCCTTTCCGGAAAAAACATCCGCAAATCCATTTCCACCCTCACACCCCAACTGAGAGATCTGCAGGATCGCCGCTATATTTTCATACGCATCCGTAAAGGAAAGATCTATCTGACCTCCCGTATTGATCACCAGCACCACCTTCGGATATGCCGTGCAGATGCCTCTGATCAGTTGCTCTTCCTCTTTGGAAAGATAATAATCTCCTTCCCTGTCAAAGCGGTCCAGACCCTCCCCCGCTATGCGGCTTAACACATAAACAGCGATATCTGCATCGGTCTTTTCAACGGAAGTATTTCCTGCCGGATAATAGAAGGTTGTCCCAAAATAAACATTGACCAGATCGTAGGCTCCGTTCCCGCGCCGATCCGTCTCCGCCCAGATTTCATCTCTCCACTGCTCTCTGGCTTCTGTAAAGCGGCGCTCGTAATCATCCAGCCAGTCCTTCGTCGTAATCCGGTAACCGGCATTTTTCAGTCCTTCTGCGATCGTCACGCTGTAGCGTTCATTGACATCGCCCGAGCCGGTACCTCCCTTGATCGTATGTCCGGCTCCTGCGCCATAAAGCGCGATCGGCGTATCCACCGATACAGGAAGCACATTTCCCTCATTTTTCAAAAGCACGATGGATTCCGCAGCAGCACGGCGTGCTACCTCGCGGTGCGCCACCTCGTAAGGCTGTATTTCCGGATTCGTTGTGCCGGTAAAAGTTCTTGTTTTCATATAGATCTCCATTCGTTTTACTTCAAACATGACTTTAGACGGACACAACCCGAAAGAATGCATCCGTCCAAAACGCTTTGAAAATTCTGTCACCAGAATACGTTACAGAAACTTCCGGAAAAACTCACACTGCGCGTCATTGCATTTCGCGGCAATCTCCAGCTTCATATTGCAATGGAAGACATGCCCCAGTTCATGGTCCTTATCCCCGTAAAACTGAAACTCGCAGGGTACATTGCATTCCATAAGCTTATTGAAAAGAAGCTGCGCCTGCGGCTTGAGGAAATCTCCGGTGCAGGTCATAAAATACGTCGGCACATAATTCTCCGTGATGTAGTTCGGGACACAGATCTTTTCCATATTTTCCTCTGTGGACCCATCTTCAAACAGATCCTCCATCAAAGCCATGGTCAGATCATCAGAAGCCGACCTGTCAGCTATCGAGTACGTGCCACAGTTCAGAGCGATTGCTGTGGGGCGGAATCCTTCCGGCACTGTAAACGGAAACTGTGCCGCATACTCCGGGTTCGTGCAGATGGCGGCGTAAAGGCCGGTCCCATGTGCTCCCGCAGAGTCTCCTACCATAAACACATGCTCCGCATCCATCCCATATTCTTCCGCATGGGAAAGCACCCAGCTCACCACAAGATTGGTGTCCTCCTGGCTTGCCGGAAATTTAAACTCCGGCGCGAGGCGGTACGTAAAATTCACTACCGCAAATCCTCTCTGGGCCAGACTCATGCAGTAATACTGATACCTCTCTTTGTCTCCATATACCCAACCGCCGCCGTGGACGCTGATGATCACCGGCAGGACTTCTCCTGCTTTTTCCTTTGGACGATAGACATCCAGCACCTGCCAGTCGGCATCTTCTCCATAGCAGATATCGTCAAAACGCTGCACATTCTCCGGCGTGGTCAGCCCCGCGTCCCGGATATCATCGCCCTTTTTAAACTCTCTCCTTACCGTATCACTTGTCTGTGACATAAAATTCCCGCTCCTTTCCCCTTTCACCCACGCTGTGGCCGCATTTCCATACGCTCTCAATGACAGGCCGTTCATCACATGAAACCGTTACGTTCATTTTATGTCTCATCCAGCCCTCATTTTTTTACATTTTAGCATGATTTATAAAATTTTACTACCATCTCAGCAGAAAATATGATACTTTATCTTCAGCGAAAGCGATGTCTGTCAGAAAGCCGGATTTACATTCCGTTCCCGGCGTTCCGCAGGATTTTAAACTTTAATTCTTTAATATGGGAGGACTACTCGTATGAATCGTGACGTGAAATCCATTGTCAGCCAGATGACCCTTGAGGAGAAAGCCGGCATGTGCTCCGGCGCGGACTTCTGGCATCTGAAAAGTGTCGAGCGCCTCGGCGTTCCCAGTGTGATGGTGAGCGACGGCCCTCACGGTCTGCGCAAGCAGGATGAGAACGCGGATCACCTCGGCATCAACGAAAGCATTAAGGCTGTCTGCTTCCCGGCAGGAGTGCTGAGCGCCTGCTCGTTTGACCGCGAGCTTCTGCACACCTTCGGCGACGCGATCGGCAAGGAAGCGCAGGCCAACGATCTCTCTGTTGTGCTGGGACCGGCGGTCAACATCAAGCGTTCCCCGCTCTGCGGACGCAATTTTGAATATTATTCAGAGGATCCGTATCTGGCCGGTGAGACCGCGGCCGCGTTTATCAACGGCGTGCAGGAGCACCATGTCGGAACCTCGATCAAGCATTTTGCTGCAAACAGCCAGGAATTCAACCGCATGAGCGCTTCCTCCAACGTCGATGAGCGCACCCTGCGCGAAATTTATTTCCCGGCTTTCGAGACAGCCGTGAAAAAGGCGCAGCCCTACACGGTGATGTGCTCGTACAACCGCTTAAACGGCACCTACGCTTCCGAGCACCCGTGGCTGCTTACCGATGTACTGCGCAAAGAATGGGGCTTTGAGGGCTATGTGATGTCCGACTGGGGCGCTGTCAACGACCGGGTACCGGGTCTGAAAGCCGGTCTGGATCTGGAGATGCCTGCTTCCGACGGCATGTCAGATAAAGAAATCGTGAAAGCCGTTCAGGACGGCACACTGGATGAAGCCATTCTTGATCAGGCGGTGGAACGGATTCTGAAGATCCTGTTTACCTATGCGGATAACCGCGAGGAGCAGGAATTCACCATGGAGCAGGATCATGAGCTCGCGCGCCACATTGCGGCGGAATCTATGGTGCTTTTGAAAAATGAAGACAATATCCTTCCCTTAAAGGAATCAGAAAAGATCGCGTTCATCGGCGGCTTTGCTGAAAAACCGCGCTTCCAGGGAGGCGGAAGCTCCCATATCAACTGCTTCCGCATCGACAACATCCTTGATGAAGTAAAGGGCAACCCGATGATCACCTACGCGAAGGGCTTTGCCGCGAACACCGATGTCTACGAAGAAGCACTGGCCGCGGAAGCCATCGAAGCCGCAAAAGCCGCGGACAAGGCCGTTCTGTTTCTTGGTCTCCCGGACAGCTTTGAGTCCGAGGGCTATGACCGCAGCCATATGCGTCTCCCCGACTGCCAGAACCGGCTGATGGAGGAAATCTTAAAGGTACAGAAAAACGTGATCGTCGTGCTCCACAACGGCTCTCCGGTCGAGCTGCCCTGGGCTGATGATGTAAAGGGAATCCTGGAAGCCTATCTGGGCGGCCAGGCGGTCGGCGGTGCAGTTGCCGACATTCTCTTCGGAAAGGTCAATCCTTCCGGCAAGCTGGCGGAGACCTTCCCGTACCGGCTGGAGGACAACCCGTCCTATCTCGCGTTCGGCGACCCGGTCGACGTCGATTACACAGAGGGCATCTACGTTGGCTACCGCTATTATGACGCAAAGCACATGGAAGTCGCTTATCCGTTCGGATACGGGCTTTCCTACACGACGTTTGCATACAGCAATCTGCGTCTTGACAGGAAAGAAATGACAGAAAAGGATACCGTCACGGTCTCCGTGGACGTCACAAATACCGGCAGCCGTTTCGGAAAAGAAGTCGTTCAGCTCTATGTTTCCGACAAGACGAACGCGGCACGCCGTCCGCTTCGCGAGTTAAAGGGCTATGAGAAGGTTGCCCTTGAACCAGGAGAGACAAAGACGGTCACGATGACCATCGACTACCGTTCTCTGGCCTGGTACAGTACAGAGCTTCACGACTGGTACGCGGCTTCCGGCGAGTATGAGATCCTCATCGGGGCTTCCTCCCGCGATCTTCGCCTGACGGAGACACTCACTCTGAAAAACAGCACGCTGTTGCCGCTTAACGTAACGAAGAACACCACCATGGGCGAGCTCATAAGGGATCCGCGCACCGCGCCTTTCCTCAAAGAATGGCAGGCAAAGATGCTCTCTGTATTCGCTGCCCCGGAGGATACTCCAAAGGAGGAAGCATCCGCGTCAGAAGAAGCGATCTCCGAAGAGATGAACGACGCCATGATGATCTCCATGCCGCTGCGGAATCTGGTGACCTTCGGCACCTGCTCTACGGCGGAGCTGGAGAAGCTGGTTGAGGAACTGAACCGCCTGTAAACCCATATCCGGATCAGACAAAATATATTGGTACTTGAAAAGGCAGTGCACTCCCGCGCTGCCTTTTCCTGTGCACTTCTGACACGATTATTTTTTCGATGGCTGACATTCCGCATTTCACAATCATTGCATCCATTCGTATACTATATACTTTCATACGTACCTCGTGACAGGTACCGGTACTGTCCTGAATAATTGCATCTATTCAACTAAGTATCACAAAATCTTCAACAATTCTCTCATGAAACACCTTGGCAGACCGTCAAAAAAGTGATATGATTACAAAAATGTGAAGTACATGTAACATATTAAACCAATTTCAAACAGTATTAAAAAACTATTTAACTCGGAGACCATTCACTATGAACCATTTAGACAAGCTTGAGGCGGAATCTATCTACATCATGCGCGAGGTCGTTGCGGAGTGTGAAAAGCCGGTCATGTTATATTCTATCGGCAAAGACTCCTCCGTGATGCTGCATCTCGCACTCAAAGCCTTTTATCCGGAAAAACCGCCTTTTCCGTTTCTGCATGTAAATACTACCTGGAAGTTTCGGGAAATGATCGAATTCCGCGACAGGGTGGCAGAAAAATACGGCATTGAAATGCTGGAATACATCAATCAGGAGGGCGTGGCGCAGGGGATCAATCCGTTCGACCATGGCGCCGCCTACACGGACATCATGAAGACGCAGGCGCTCAAACAGGCGCTCAACAAGTATGGCTTTACCGCTGCATTTGGCGGCGGAAGGCGTGATGAGGAAAAGAGCCGCGCGAAGGAGCGCATCTTCTCTTTCCGCAATGCGGATCACGTCTGGGATCCGAAGAACCAGCGGCCTGAGATGTGGAAGCTCTTCAATACGGAGATCAACAAAGGTGAGAGCATCCGTGTCTTTCCAATCTCGAACTGGACAGAGAAGGACATCTGGCAGTACATCAAGCGTGAAAATATCGAAATTGTGCCGCTCTACTATGCTGCGGTACGCCCGGTCGTTGAACGCGACGGGAACCTGATCATGGTCGACGACGACCGCATGCGGCTGCTCCCGGGTGAAAAGCCCATGATGAAAAAGGTGCGTTTCCGCACGCTGGGCTGCTACCCGCTCTCCGGCGGCGTCGAATCTGAAGCGGACACGATCGATGGTATTATCGAGGAGACCTTAAGTGCCGTGTCCTCGGAGCGGACTAGCCGCGTGATCGATAAGGACGGCGGTGCGGCCAGCATGGAAAAACGGAAGCGGGAGGGCTATTTCTGATGGATTCCTTGTTAAAATTTATCACATGCGGAAGCGTGGATGACGGAAAATCAACCCTGATCGGACATATGCTCTATGACGCAAAGCTTTTGTTCGCCGATCAGAAGGACGCGCTCGAGCTGGAATCAAAAGTAGGCTCGAATGACGGCAATATTGACTACAGCCTCCTGCTGGACGGGCTGATGGCGGAACGCGAACAGGGCATCACCATTGACGTCGCGTATCGCTACTTTACGACAGAACACCGCTCATTCATCGTCGCGGATACGCCGGGGCACGAGGAGTATACCCGCAACATGGCGGTCGGCGCATCCTTTGCCGATCTTGCCGTGATCCTGGTGGACGCCAGCCAGGGCGTTCTGACACAGACCAGACGCCACACCCGGATCTGCTCTCTTATGGGCATCCGTCACGTGGTATTCGCCATCAACAAAATGGACCTGATCAATTACAGTCAGGAGCGGTTTAAGAAGATCAAAAAAGAGATCCGGGTTCTTCTCGCAGAATTTGATTACCACAGCGTACAGATCATCCCGGTCTCCGCGACCAATGGCGATAACATTACGAAAAAGTCCCGGAAAATGCCCTGGTACAAGGGGCCGACTCTCCTGCACTATCTGGAGACCGTTGATGTCAGTGAAAAGCCGACCGACGCGGAATTCTCCATGCCGGTACAGCGCGTCTGCAGACCGAACCGCAGCTTCCGCGGCTTCCAGGGGGAGATCGAGAGCGGCAGCATCTCGGTAGGGGATGCCGTCACAGTGCTTCCAAGCCGTGAAACATCCACGGTAAAGGCCATTTTGGAAGGCGACCGTTCTGTCGAAACATCCGGCATCGGACATCCGGTCACAATCCAGCTCGACACGGAGATCGATGTCTCCCGCGGCTGTGTCCTCACAAAGGACCCGGATCTGCATGTAAATACCATGTTTTCCGCCACCCTGCTGTGGATGGATGACACCAAGCTCGTGGAAGGCAAAAACTACCTGCTCAAATCCGGCACACAGAAAATACCGGCGACGGTTCTCCGCATCCGCCACAAGATCGACGTCAACACCGGACGCGAGGTTCCTGCAAAAGAGATCTACAAAAACGAGATCACACAGTGCGATATCTCCGTATCATCCAACCTTGTATTTGACCTCTTTGAAAACAACAAATCCCTGGGTTCGCTGATCCTGATCGACCGCATCAGCCATGCGACCTCGGCCTGCGGCGTCATCACGCAGTCCATCAGCCGCAGCCGCGACCTTACCTGGCATACCATGGATATCACCAGGGAATTCCGCGAGCACCAGCTTGACCAGAAGGCCTGCACCATCTGGTTCACCGGGCTGTCCGGCTCCGGCAAGTCCACCCTGGCCAACGCGCTTGAGAAACGCCTGGTCTCACTGGGCAAGCACACCATGCTGCTGGACGGCGACAACGTGCGTCTTGGTCTGAATAAAAACCTCGGCTTTACCGAAGCAGACCGCATTGAAAATATCCGCCGGATTGCTGAAGTCTCCAAACTGATGAATGACGCCGGACTGATCGTCCTGACCTCCTTCATCTCCCCCTTTGTCCATGACAGGAGAAAGGCAAAGGAGATTATCGGGGACAGCTTTATCGAGGTCTATATCGACACACCGATTGAAGAATGTGAGCGGCGCGACGTGAAGGGTCTGTATGCGGCTGCCCGCGAGGGAAAGATTGAAAACTTTACCGGCATCACCAGCCCCTACGAGAAGCCGGAGCACCCGGATGTCCGGATTGACACGACAAACCATACCGTGGAGGAATGCGTGGATCTTCTGATGGAATATTTAAAGCCGCGGATGTAGTGACGAAGCAGATTCTTCTCTCCAATATAAAGTATCGAGTCGCATATATTGAAAGAAGCCCTTGTAACAGCTGCAGGGGCTTCTTTGTTTTACTGCAAAAGCTTTTATATTGTAGTGGTGCCGTGAAAAACACGGTATGGTGATTTACTATAATGTGAGCTGAGAGATTTCGCTGCTTGCAGCAGAAAATCACAAGGCGTGGCGAGCAGCTGTGTTGCGAGTAAGAATAAAGAGACTACGGCCGCAGCTCCATTTCCACGCGGATATCATTTCCGCACACGTGCACAATACCGTAGCTGCCCGTAATCACTGGCATCATCGGCGGCCGGTGCCCCAGATCCACATCCATAACTACCGGCACTCCTTTTCTTCCTGCCACATCAAGTACCGCCTGATAGCGGTCAAGATTCATCATGGGGTCCAGTCCGCTAAGCGGCCGGCCGATCAGAAAGCCTTTGACATACTGAAACCAGCCCGCATGTTCCATCTGCCACATTGCGCGGCGGATTCCAAAAACATTCAGATCACAAGCTTCCAGAAACCAGATAATCCCGTCCTCTTTGTATTTTTCCAGGAAGTCCCCGGTCCGGTCATAGCAGGTGCCGAGCAGGTTCACCAGACAATCCATACATCCTCCGAGCAGACGGCCTTCAAAAATATTCTCAGGGATTCTTTTGCCTGATATCACAGGAAATGCTGCAGGGGAAGCGCCTGCGGCACGCTCTGCAGCCGACCGGCCATCATAAAACTTCAGCTCTCTTTTCTCTGTCAGATTATAGCCGGCGAGCGGGTTCTCCTCATTCTTTAACCCTTCAAGCTCCCATTTCGGATACCCGCATATAGTAACGGCCGGATAAAGTTCGCATCCGTGCTTTCCGGCCGTCGCCCCTTTTTCTGCAGCATCTGTATCATGCCCCGGCATCATCCCTGAGCCGTCCAGTATCGCCAACGCATCCTTCAGTGACCGGTGCAGCGGTTGCATTCCGAAAGATGACGCATTGGGGCCGTAGATAGATGCCGTATCACAGAGCGTCGCCAAAAGATATGTCATATTCGTGTTATCTGAAAAACCCATATACCACTTCGGCATAGCCTTCGCAATCAGATCCCAATCCACATAATCCAGAATCTCGCACATCAGCTCGCCTCCGCCGCAGGAAATCAGACAGTCGTTGTTCTCTGAGAGATAGTATTCCGTAAGCTCCTGCCCACAGGCTTTTGGGGTATTGCTGATTCCGATTCCTTCTCCCGCATAGCAGTTTGGTCCAAGATCAAGCCGGTATCCCTGACGTTTCCAACGCCGCTGTGCATTGTCAAACGCACTTTTATATGGTTCGACATTTACTCCAAAAGAAGGTGCCACGAACCCAATCGTCCCGCCTTCTGATAAAAACTTCCCGTATTTCATAATATCCGCTCCCCTTTCGTTTTTTCTTTATTGCTGCCTGATACTAAAGCACTTCTCTGTATCCGTCCAGTACACTCTCTGCCCCGGTTCCGCAATCCTTTTTCACAACATTCTACCATGCACCTCCCGGAATGACAAGGCGCATCACTCCCAAAAGCTTCATTTCCATCCGGAAAAGACTCTGATTCATTAAAAAATCTTCACACAGACACTTTACCGTCATTTTAAGTTGCTATATAATATTCTCACTTGAAACAAAATCTGTACTGTCCAGAACAGTTAATTTTTGCACGAGAAAGGAGTTTCCTATATGACCGATGATCGCATCCGGCAGCAGTTTGCTTTCTGTCTGGAAATGGATAAAGAAAAGCTTATAGGGCGGCAGACCTATCTCTCCGATGGAGACCGAAAAGAAAATGATGCTGAGCACGCATGGCATATGGCGGTCATGACGCTGATCTTAAGCGAATATGCCAACGAAGAAATCGATGTCTTAAAAACAATCAGTATGCTTCTGATTCATGACGTCGTAGAGATTGATGCGGGAGATACTTACGCTTATGATGAAGAGGGGAAAAAGACACAGCGACAGCGTGAGCTGGCCGCGGCAGAACGTCTTTTTGGCCTGCTTCCACAGGATCAGGGTGCAAAAATGCGGGCGCTCTGGGATGAATTTGAAGCCGAGGAAACAGCAGAAGCGCAATTTGCCCGCACCATGGACAACATCCAGCCCGCCATGCTGAATGCGGCTGCCGGTGGAAAAGCCTGGAGTGAAAAAGGCGTACACTTAAGCCAGATACTCGGCCGGAATAAAAATACCGCAAAGGGATCCGAAAAACTCTGGGCATATTCACGTGATAATTTTATTGAACCGAATGTAGAGGCCGGAAATATCCTTTCAGATGAATCCGCATCCTGACAAAAATACCGCAGAAAACTGTCAGGAAAATCTTCGACACAGCAGAAGTCTGTATGAAGTCTTCTGAATCATGCAGCATCTTCCGGTACTTTCCCGGGGCATACTTCGGAGCTTTGATTCTGCGCTTTTCCCAGATACTTTTCTGTCGGATACCAGAGCGACTTAAGGCTTCTGCCGGAAAGTCGCTCAATTCCACGCACTTCATCCGCAAAATACGCCTCCAGATATTCCCGCGTTTGGGGAAGAATCGCGCTCTTATCCCCATCCGATACAAAAGATTCTCTTCGCTCCCGGTCGTAATATCCCTTAAATTTATTATATGCCCCCGGCAGCCAGTAAGTTAATGCTGCAAACTCGTAAAAACCATAATGAAAGCCCTTGATAATCTGGAACTTCTTCGCCGCCGCATCAGAGACCGCTCGCTCATTTCCTTCATTGGCACGGATGGAACAGTCAACACTCTCATCCTCTCCGATCCCGATAAAACCAAACAAATCCCGGCAGGCCGCCTTCTCGTCCCTTACAAATTCTTCAAAAAAGACAAAACGTATATTCTCCTCCGGAAAATGTCCGAGATATTCCTGAATACAGCTATAATACCTGCTCTGTGAAAACACCAGATAATTCAAACGCTGCCGCATGATCCGCCCCTCCTGTTTCGGATCATCCAGAACAGAATGCACATAACGGTCAAATGCCTCCGCATGCCCATATTTCTGATCTTCGCGGACAGCTCCTTTCGGAAGAAATCCGCGCGCAAGAAAATATTTATATGAAGAATACGCGCGATCCACCGGATTACGCATCATAAAGATAAGCTTCGTATCAGGAGAAAAATCATGGCAGATCTTCTTTGCGCATCCGCTGAACGTCAAGCCGGCATTTACTTCTCCGCACCTGCGGGGATCCTCTGCTGTAATGTGCCCGTAATAACGCCGCTGATAATACCATTTCCTGCCAATAGACCAAAGACATGGAACGCGGTAATACATCGGTTCCTTCACATCACGACAAAGTACAACGTCCTTATGCTGTCTCAAAATCTCAAAGAGGGTAGTCGTACCACATTTTTGAAACCCCATGCAAAGAAACTCAGGGTTCCGGCGGTTCGACCTTCTATCATTCTTGTCTCGCATCTTTTTCTGCTTTTTATTCCGTTTTTCAACGTTCTCTGCATTGCTTCCCATGCGGTCCATATCATCCATCTTTGTTCCTCTGATTCCGGCAGCAGATTCGCAAAAGCACTGCCTTTATCCGGTACTTTATTGATTGCGTGCGGCCTTTATAGAAAAGATTCCCACAGCATCATCAGCCCCAGGCCAAACAGTACAATACCCGTAACGCGATTTGTTGTCTTATCTTTCAGGCGATTCGATATCGCCGCGGACACAAGCGCAGACACCAGCGTAGTCACAATACAGAGCAGCAGGGCCGGTATATAGCTTTCGACATTTCCGAAATAAAAATGAGAAACTGCACCTGTAAATGCAATAAATGTCATCACAAATACGCTTGTCCCGACTGCTGTTTTCAGGTCATAACGCAGGATCGTCGTCAGGATAAACAGCATCATCATTCCGCCGCCCAGCCCCATAAATCCACAGTAAAACCCGATCACCACTCCGCAGATCACCGAAAGCAGAGGACGGTATTTCTCCGGGATAAAAAGTCCAAGCTCAGCCTGCTTCGTTGCCGGAAAGACGATAAAGCGTAATCCAAGCAGGGTCGTAAATACCACAGACAAACGCCCCATCTCCATATCCGGCATATACTGCGAAAAATAACTTCCCAGAATCGTCATAAGCAGCACGGCAGCTACCATGATCATCCCATGCTTGAGATCCAGATTATTGTTCTTCTTATATACATATGCAGAAAAAGCGGAGGCAAGGACGTCCGAAGCAAGACCGATTCCTACCGCTTCATACCACGGTATCCCGAGGAATGTTACCAGCATTGGGACGATCGCCGTTGTCGCCGACATTCCGGCAAAGCCGGTTCCCAACCCAGCTGCAATTCCCGCAGTTGCACAAACCACAAGTAACTTGAACATAATGTTTTATCCTTCAACAGTAAACCTGTTAGCCATAGTAATACAATTGCTCCGTAATAACAAGAAACAGAGCATTAAAAAAATATTAAATCTGAATAAAGTCCAAATAAAAGCTGAAAAATATCTTAAGTTTTTCCAAGAGATATTATAAGGTCCCTTAATCTTTTGTCAAGCAAAAAAAATATGTCCTTGTCACCGTTTCTTCTGCAGATATTTCTCCCGTGTCGCCATTCCACCTCTTATATGCCGTTCCTGTTTGTTCACATCCAGAATCTTTCTCACATCGTGCATAAGGGAAGGGTTAATTTCCGCCAGACGATCTACCATATCCTTATGTACCGTGCTCTTGCTCACGCCGTATTGTTTTGCCGCATCCCTCACTGTAGCGCGATTTTCAATAATATAGCCTGCAATGGTAAGAACCCGCTCTTCTATATAATCTTTCAAAAAAAATCCCCCGAAGCGACTTTTTACAGTCTATTCGGGGAATTTATAAAACAGACCTCTTACCCGTCCAAAGCATCTTCATTTTGTTCATGGAGCAGAAATGCGCCATAAGAAAGCAATTGCTTTTTCCGGCTTTCATCCAGCCCGTCCAGTATTTCCAGCAGGCTGTTCTGATCATCCGTAAGCGACGGATCTGCCTGATAAGGCGCATCCTCAAAAAACTCAGAGAGAGTAATGCCAAACCCGGCGCATATCTTTTCCAGAGTCTGAAGCGATGGAGTCCTTACTCCTGACACATACCTTGTAATATTGATCGGGAGCACGCCAGAGAGCTGGGAAAGGCGATATTTCGTCATATGATATTTTCTGAGAAGCTCTTTGATCCTTGGTCCTGTATAAGCACCGACTGTTTCCTGCGGATCACACCCTTTTTCCTTCTCACAGCCGCATTCCGCCGTTCGCTTGTTCTCTTTCATGAAGGCAGCCCTCTCTTCCTCATTACTTTAAATCATTTTAACTGTATTGAGAAAGAATTATTAGACTGCATTCCGGCTCATATTGATAGCCAAATGGATACTATTTTTTCAAAAAGAACCTGCCTTATGCCTGGTTTGTACGGGGAATCTCTGTTGTAAATGGAAATACAAAAATAAAGGTAATCAATCCCTTCTCCCCCACCACGATCTCCGTACTTTCCGCTTCCCGTACCAGTGTTGAGAAAATTTCTTTACTCTCAGCCGGTGAATTCGGCAAAAGCATCAGGCAATCCGCGCACAGAGAAATTCTTCCGAATGTCTGCTCCGTCTCAACCACGATATCAAGCGGCGCCATCTCCGCAAGCTCCATAGCGCTGCGGCTTATTTTTTCAAAGTAATCCAGCCGTTCTCCGGGGATCACCCGATAATTCTTTTTTTGCTCATCCTGTACCTTATTCATGATTGCCTGCGCTTTTGAAGTAATCTGTGCTTCCGTCTGCTGATCCGCACTTTCCTGCTCTGCTTTTCTCTCCGCCCTCTGCAAAAGCTTACTTTCCTCTGTATAAAATCTTTTTTCTACTCTCATTATATTCTCCCTTTCTGCCTGTGTACGCATGTTATGTATGCTACAGGCCTACATATCGTAGTCTACCAGAATATATCAAAATCCACAATCCTAATGTATGCTGAAAGCATATAAAAAATATCCAGATGTTTATGAGGTACAGGTGATGAAATGAATCAGAACACAATAGGAAAAAGAATCGGTGAAGTAAGGAAAGATCGCGGCTACAGCGTCGACCAGTTCGCAGAACTCGTACATATCACTCCGGTCTATGCCCGGCAGATTGAATCTGAAAAGTCCAGCAAGGCGCCAAGCCTTCCGCTGCTGATCGACATCTGCAACGCCCTTCAGGTCTCTCCTGACTATCTGATGCGCGATCTCCTCGTCAAAAATGAGATGACTGAGATCAGAGAACTGGAAATTCTCTGGAGGGAGCTTACTCCCTCAAAGCAGGCACTGGTAACTGCAATGATAAAAGCCGCGTTGGAAACCTGCAGTGAACCAGCGACATAAGCCGATGTCTGTAAGACAATAAAAACCCGAAAAACCGTAGTAGAATGGAGCAGGAAACATCTGCTGCTTTTCTGCTCCATTCACGTAATTTCAGTCATTCGCACAGTTCAAATACAATGTCATGGAAGCACCCTCAGGCATCTCCTCGTCTCTGCTCTTCCTGCAGATATGGCGAATCATAAGCCTCCCGCATGAGCCGCAGTCCCATAGACATCGCGTACGCGAATATTTCTTTGTTCTGTATGTCCTCAGAAACGGAAAGAAGATCGCAAAGCTCTTCTACCATATCGTACTCTTCCTTGCCAAGCCTTTCCTCCAGCTTCTTCATCAGGATGTCTATCTCCCGATTGGTCTTATCATACTCCGGATTGTTTGGCACAACCTGCTCTCCCGGATAGATTCTACCGTCAAAGAGCGAATCCATAATGCTCATCAATAAACCCCCTTTCGCGTGCTCGCCGTTTGCCCGATCCTATCAACGGGATCAATCACAGATTTACTATATCATAAGCGTTATGATAGTTCAAGTGTTTTTGTGATTTCACTTTATCATCTGTGATATAGTCCGGTTCTTCGCGCATCCCTGAGCCTATTGATAAGGATGCGCCATTTTTCGAGTAAAATCAATATGATTTTTTGATTTTACATAAATTTGCTATTATTTTTTTGATTTCGTGATACAATGTAATCAACCGTTCAAGATAACAGATTGAAAAAACATCATCAAAGATACATCAGGAGGAATGCTTTATGCCTGCAGTATACGCCCATGACCGTTTTGGTTCAGACGTCCGGAATCACATGAACGAGTCTCTGAACGCCCTCACAGATCGTTATAATTCATCCTACCGTGAAGGATTGCAGGGGCCGGATATTTTCTTTTTTTATCACCCGTGGTGCAAAAACCGCGTACAGCGATATGGCGTACATCTCCATGAGACAGAAGCCTCTCCATTTTTCCGCCATGCACTCTCTGTTGTACGCAGATATGGCCGCGACAGCAGCCAATACGCCTATCTTCTTGGTTACATCTGCCACTTCACGCTTGACAGTGAATGTCACCCATATATTGAAGGACAGATTAAGCGAAGCGGCGTTGCACATCTGGAGATAGAGGCGGAATTTGAGAAATACCTGCTTCGGGAGGATGGAAGGGATCCCGTCGGTACCCGCACGGCAGACCTCGTCTATACGGATTCCGATACCGCGGAAGCGATAGTTCCATTTTTCCCTTCCATGGATTCGGTCAAAGTGCGGTCGTCCCTGCGCGGAATGCGTCTGGTAAAATCCCTCTTTCGTGCACCGGGTCCGATAAAGCAGGGTGCGATCAATTCCATCATGAAGCTGATCGGACAGTACCATGAGATGAACGGACTGATGAATCAGTGAAAGGACAATCCTCTTTGTGACGAAAGTAATCAAAAGCTCAGGGAGCTCTATGAAAATGCCATTCCCATTGCCGCAATGCTGCAGGAGCAATTTGATGAGTGTCTTCGTTCCGGGAAAAAGCTGCCGGACCGCTTCCATCGCAATTTTGAATAAATATATATAAGAGAGTGTGTGAGTATGAGTACAAATAAGAACAATCATGATCGAAAAAACAGTGTCACGGACGTTAACAGCAATACGGCTGACAGCCGCCTGACCCGGCTTGAGATTTACTGGATTCTTTACGATGTCGGGAATTCCGCTTTTGTGCTGCTTGTCGCCACTATTTTACCAATTTATTTCAACTATCTGGCAGATACGGCCGGCATCAGCGAGGTAGATTATCTGGCTTATTGGGGCTACGCTGCCTCTGTAGCAACCATAGCCGTAGCATTGATCGGTCCGGTGCTCGGCAGCATTGCCGATACGCAGAATTACAAAAAGCCGTTGTTTACGGCTTGTATGATGGTTGGCGTCATCGGCTGCGCTGCTCTTTCTGTTCCAACCTCATGGATCGTTTTTCTGGCGGTCTTTGTGATTGCCAAAATTGGCTTCAACGCCAGTCTGATTTTTTATGATTCCATGCTCACAGACATTACCACCGAAGAAAGGTTTGATACCGTCTCTTCCAGCGGATATGCCTGGGGATATATCGGAAGCTGTATTCCTTTTGTAATCTCGCTCATCTTCGTACTGATGTACGATTCGATCGGCATTACCTTTCACATGGCAATGACGATCGCGTTTTTCCTTAACGCTGCCTGGTGGCTTTTCGTCACATTACCTCTTCTGAAAAATTACAGGCAGACACATTTTGTTGAAGAAAATTCTTCCGGCACGAACACAAAAAACCCTTCCCTCATCCGAAGCAGTTTTTCACGGCTTGGGCATACATTTATGGAAATTTTTCGGCAAAAGAATATTTTTTATTATCTGCTCGCGTTTTTCTTTTTCATTGATGGCGTATATACTATTATAGATATGGCAACCGCCTACGGCAGCGCCCTTGGACTCGACAGCACCGGCCTTCTGCTGGCACTCCTCGTGACCCAGATCGTCGCTTTCCCGTTTGCTCTGATCTTTGGTCGTCTTTCCAGACAATTCCGCACCGATCAGCTCATCCGCTTCTGCATTGGCGCTTATACGCTCATAGCGCTGTTTGCGATCCAGTTGGACAAGCAATGGGAATTCTGGTTGCTCGCAGTCTGCGTCGGCATGTTTCAGGGCGCTATTCAGGCACTTTCCCGCTCCTATTTTGCAAAAATCATACCGCCGGAAAAATCCGGCGAGTACTTTGGCATCTACGACATCTTTGGAAAAGGAGCTTCGTTCATGGGTACTTTTCTGGTCGGAATCGTCGCACAGATTTCCGGCGCTGCAAATGCCGGCGTGGCGGTGCTCTCTGTGCTTTTTGTGATCGGATTTATCCTGTTTGGAAAAGCAGCAAAAATGAATCAGGAAAAGTAAAAGAATAAAAGAAATTAATAATATGAAAAAGCTCTGAATATAAAATCCAGAGCTTTTTATCATGGACCTGAAGGGATTCGAACCCTCGACCTCTCGGATGCGAACCGAACGCTCTCCCAACTGAGCTACAAGCCCATAGTATTTCGCAACACTTATCATACAAACCGGAGTAATCATCCTGTAATTGTCAGATAAGTAATTGCCGATGGAAGTAAGGAGGCTCGAACTCCTGACCTTTCGCGTGTGAGGCGAACGCTCATCCCAGCTGAGCTATACTTCCTAAAACTGTTATTTCTGTCGAACAGAAATCATTATACACTTTTTTCGCGAAAATACAAGAGAAAAAATTTAATTTACCAAAAAAGTTTTCCTTACTCGCAATGTCCCTTGCAATGGCTGCAATCTCCGCCGCATTGCAAGGATTTCCCGGCCTTTTTGTCTTTAATCATGCTGCGAATAATCAGAGCTACGATCACAACAAGAATTCCGCCTACGATGATTGTCCCCATACTCTGACTCCTTTCTCCCGGCCTGCGCACCCGGTGTTACGTAAAAATCATAACTATGCCCACTACTATTTTATCTTTTATAGTGAATAATAAAACAATTTTGTCGTTCACTATAATATAATGTGTACAGACAGGTCCCGGAAACGGGAAACGGAACACAAAGATTCCGATTCCGGGTCCAGGACTCTGATATTCTTTATGGAAATAAATTCTTTCTAATCACTTTGTCGGCTCTAAACGGATACCCACCGGATGTCCAAAGCTTCACAACACCACAAATCAGATCGCTGCTCTCACGGCCTTTCCGGCTTTCCCGGTCTCCTTATTCGGATCTGGACGGAACAGCATATAAAGGAACAATACTACAATGACAATCGCAACGATCGTGAAAATGCCAAAGCTGCACTCTCCTGTCGTCAGGCCAACCAGCTGGTATACCACCAGCGATACCAGATACGCGAAACCGCACTGATAGCCGATCGCGAACCAGAACCATTTGATGTTGTTCATCTCCCGCTTGATCGCGCCCATCGCCGCGAAGCACGGTGCGCACAGCAGGTTGAAGAGCAGGAAGGAGAGTCCCGCAGCCACCGAAGAACCGCCCGCAGTGAACGCGGTCTGCATATTCTGCCATACGGTGCCATCGCCATTCGCGTAAAGGATACCCATAGTACCTACAATGTTTTCCTTTGCCACGAGACCGGTGATGGATGCCACGGCCGCCTGCCAGTTGCCCCAGCCCTGCGGGATGAAGATCCAGGCAATCGCGCCGCCGATGGCAGCCAGAATGCTGTGGTCGATCTCGTCCTCCGCCAGCATGCGGAAGCCGTCTTCCGTGAATCCAAAGTAAGTCGTAAACCAGATGACAATCGTAGAAAGCAGGATGATGGTACCGGCTTTCTTAATGAACGACCAGCCGCGCTCCCACATGCTGCGGAGCACCGCGCTGACCTTCGGCCAGTGATAGGCCGGAAGCTCCATGACGAACGGAGCCGGATCACCGGCGAACATCTTTGTCTTTTTCAGAATGATACCGGAGCAGATGACTGCCGCCACACCGATGAAATACGCCGCGGTCGCTACCAGCGGATTGCCGCCTAGGAGAGCGCCTGCTACCATCGCGATAAACGGAACCTTGGCGCCGCAGGGGATGAATGTCGTGGTCATGATCGTCATCCGGCGGTCTTTTTCATTTTCAATCGTCCGGCTTGCCATAACACCCGGAACGCCGCAGCCCATGCTGACCAGCATCGGAATGAAGGATTTTCCGGACAGGCCGAATCTGCGGAAGATACGGTCCAGAATAAAGGCGATACGCGCCATATAGCCGCAATACTCCAGGAACGCCAGCAGGATGAACAGCACCAGCATCTGCGGAACAAATCCAAGCACCGCACCGATACCTGCCACAATACCGTCAAGCACCAGACCAGAAAGCCAGTCTGCGCAGTTTAAAGCATTCAATGCGCTCTCAAAGAGCATCGGGATACTCGGGATATAGATGCCGTAATCTCCCATCTCCGGAGCGGTGTATTCATATGCCGCATACACCTCGGCCGCCGCGGTCAGATCCGCATAGGATGCTTCTGCATCTGAAACCTCTAATGTTTCCTCATCTTCTACAGTATACTCCGCAACAGCGTCTTCGTCAAACATGGCAATCAGTTCGTCAAGTGCAGATGCCGCCGCGTCTGCGTCGTACTCTTCTGACTCCTCATCGAGCGCCTCCGCGATCGCATCCACATCCATGCCCTGCTCTGACGCGTAATCAACAAAACCGGTCACAACCTCAGCCGCACCCGCGTACTCTTCGTCTGCCTCTGACCATGCCGAAGTGCCGATACCAAAGAGATGGAAGCCGTCGCCGAAGAGGTTGTCATTCGTCCAGTCCGTCGCCGCCGCACCGATCGTGGACATTGCGATATAATACACAAGGAACATAACCAGCGCGAAGATCGGCAGGGCCAGGATCCGGTTGGTCACGATACGGTCGATCTTATCTGAGGTCGTCAGCTTCTCTTTCGCCGCTGTCTTTTTTACGCAGGAATCAATAATCGAAGAAATATAAGCGTAACGCTCACTTGTGATGATGCTCTCCGTGTCGTCGTCAAACGCATCCTCCAGCGCTTTGATCTCCACAGAAACATTTGGTGCGCTCTTCATCTGCTCCGCGATCTTGTCATCCTTCTCCAGAAGCTTAATTGCAAAGAAGCGCTTCTGTGCGTCCGCAACGCTGCTGCCAAGCTTAGCCTCGACCTTTTCAATCGCGTCCTCTACCTCATCGGCAAACTTATGTACACGGCTCACCGCTTTTTTCGAATTGGCGGCGGCTACCGCCTTCTTTGAAAGCTCGTCGATACCGGTGCCCTTCATCGCGGAAATCTCTACCACATCGCAGCCCAGGCTCTTCGAGAGTGCCTTTGTATTGATCTTATCGCCGCTCTTCTCCACCAGATCCATCATGTTGACAGCAAGCACTACCGGGATGCCAAGCTCGATCACCTGCGTGGTCAGATACAGATTCCTCTCGATATTTGTACCATCGATGATGTTGATGATCGCGTCCGGATGCTCACTGATGATATAATTTCTTGCCACGACCTCTTCCAGCGTGTACGGGGAGAGGGAATAGATACCCGGAAGATCCATGATCTCCACATCCTTCTGCCCTTTCAGCTTACCGCCTTTTTTCTCAACAGTCACGCCCGGCCAGTTGCCGACGTACTGGTTAGAACCCGTCAGAGCGTTAAATAAAGTGGTCTTACCGCAGTTCGGGTTTCCCGCAAGTGCAATTTTAATCGCCATTTCATTCTCCTTCTTTCCTGATTAATAGAACTGTTCTGTAACTGGTTTGTTTGAAACTGCTATCAGAAGTTTTGATGATCTGTCAAAGGTTTTAAATTTCTGTCAAATGTTTTATGTTTCTGATATCAGTCCGTTTAATCTAACCGTTATGTAAAAAAATCATTCTATTTCTGAACGTGATATAAAATACCTTTCCATCTGCCATCCGGCGCACATCAGGAAACCTGTATCATCTGCGCGTCCTCTTTGCGAAGTGACAGCTCATAGCCCCGCACCGTGACTTCAACCGGATCCCCTAAAGGCGCTACCTTGCGGACAAATATCTCCACTCCTTTTGTAATGCCCATATCCATGATCCTTCTCTTGATTGGGCCGTCACCGGTAAGCTTCTGAACCGTCACGGTCTCTCCTACCGTGACATCTCTCAACGTTTTCATAATGTCCTCCTTTTCCCTTTCCGGGCAAAAAATATACCCACTGCTTTTATCCTGCACTGCCCGATTCCCAATGTGTACTCCACAGCGTCAGAAACGTAAAGCATAAGTGAACCTGTATTATACCAGAATATGGTTGGCCATCTCTTTGCCGATGGCAACACGGGAGTCCTTGATGTTCACGATCAGGTTCCCACTGGCCTCGGAGATTACCGTGACCACACTTCCCACGACAAATCCCAGCTTCTCCAGAAAAAGTCTGGTCTCCTCTTTTCCGCCGATTCTTCTGATAATGTTCTCTTCTCCGGTCGCTGCCATGCTAAGCGGCATATCATCGTCCCCTTTCCGGCTCCCGCAGCGCTATTCTCTGATAATATCTTCGTGCAGGCGCACACGCAAAAGTAAAGTTGTTCTTCTCAACCTTTAGTTAGTATACTCTAACATTATGCGTACGTCAAGCAGTTTTTTTGCACAAAATCTGACCTGTATATGGGAAATGTTCGGGAAATTTTTCAGATTATTTCTTTACGGTTTGGGGATTTGATGATATACTAAATTTCATAGTAAACGACGTAAGTCGTTTTACTTTGCGGTGTAATTATGTAATACGGTGTTACCGGAATCTCTGTATTGTGAGGTATGCAAATGAGTGCAACAAATGAATCTGCGGAAAACTATCTGGAAACGATACTTATATTGAGTGAACGTCTGCCTGTGGTTCGCTCTGTCGATATTGCCACGGAACTCGGATTTAAAAAATCCAGTGTCAGCATTGCGATGAAAAACCTGCGTATGAAGAATCATATTACGGTGACAGATGCCGGCTATATTTATCTGACTGAGTCCGGCAAAGCCATCGCAGATGAAATCTATGAACGCCACAGATGGATTTCTTCCTGGCTGATCTCTCTCGGCGTCAATGAAACGACCGCGACTGAGGACGCCTGCAAGATTGAACATGTGATCAGCCGCGAGAGCTTTGACGCGATCCGGTCACATATCCATCTGAATTCTTCTCCTGCTGAGACGTGATTTTTTCATATTTTCATTATCTGTCTCATATATTTTTAAAACAATCAATCCGCGGCCTTATCTTTTGCCGCAGGGAGCCTTCATGAATTCTAATGCCATATTTCCGGCGCTTCTGGAGGATTATTCTGATATTATTATCCGGATGCCCTTCGAGGACACGGCTTTCCCGCTTTCTGCTTCTCGACTGGTCAACCGGATAAATTCAGATCTACCCACTGTCTCGCAAGCAGTCAATGAACAGTATTCCATTTTCTATGTTCCTCTTTCCGAACAGCTTTCTACTGTCGAGGAAGCAGGCTACTCTTCTGTTCCCAAATTATTCACTGAAATCAATGTTGTGAGTCTTGAGGCAACAGGTATTCTGTCTGTACGGATCCAGCCTTTTCTGGAACTCTCCGGGAAAGGCATCCTTACAGGATTTCTTGATTCCGGCATAGACTACACACATCCGGCCTTTCGCAGCCCGGATGGCACAACACGTATCGTACGGCTCTGGGATCAGGGGGATACGCGCGGCACGCCGCCAAACGGAATCTTCTATGGAACTGAATATACAAAAGAAGACATCAATCGGGCTCTCTTTTCCGGCCCGCCTCTTTTAAACGAAACAGCACCCCTCTTTTCCCCGGATAGCTCCGAAAGTTTATCTGAGAATAACGCATCCCCTCCCGTACCCCGGACAGACTCGACCGGACACGGCACCGCTGTAGCAGGCATTGCCTGCGGCAGCCCGGATGCGGGCGAAGGATTTACAGGAGCCGCACCGGAGAGCGCTATCGCATTTGTGAAACTCAAGCCAGCCAAGCAATACCTCCGGGACTATTTTCGGATTCCCGACGATGCTGTCGCATATCAGGAAGACGATCTGATGGTGGGCATCCGTTATCTGATCGACTGTGCAGAACAGCTCGAAATGCCGCTCGTAATCTGCCTTTCTCTCGGCACAAATCAGGGCGGACATACCGGAAATACTCCTCTTGAGAATGTGCTGGAAACCGCTTCTATGATTCCCGGAGTATGTGCAGTTGCCGGAACCGGAAATGAAACAGGACTCGCTCATCACGTTTCCGGGCAGCTTCCAGATCCCGGTTCAGGAGCAACGGCAGATATCGAGCTTCTGGTCGATCAGGCTTCTGCCGGATTCTCCATCGAATTCTGGACAGATTCCCCCGTGCCCTGCGCATTGGGCTTCACCTCCCCGCTCGGTGAAACTTTTCCCCCCATTCTCCCTGACGTTGGTGCATCGAGAGACTTTTCTTTCCTTCTGGAACGCAGTCGGATCATCCTTACCGGAGCACTTACCGGAGCGCCCTTTCTCTCACGAGTGATTCTGCTTCGTTTTCTTGACCCGACACCCGGCATCTGGAAGATTCACGTTGCTCCTGCTGACTCCGCATCCGATGATACCTACAGCTCCGGCTTTCCGTCACTTCAGGAAATATCAGGCAATGACATCATTGCGATCGATGATGTCATCGGTGCCAAAAAGTTTCATATATGGCTTCCCATCAGCGGCCTTGTCGATCCGGGTATCCGTTTTACTTCCCCGGATGCGGACACGACACTGGTGGTCCCATCCTGCGCGCCGTCCGTACTCTCCGTCGGTTCATGGAATGCTTATGAGAACAGTCTTTATCCATACTCCGGCCGCGGCTATACCCGTAATGGTCTGGTGAAACCGGATTTCGTCTCTCCAGGTGTTCGCCTGTCCTGTCCTGCTGTTGGCGGCAGCTACTCCTCCATTACCGGCTCCTGCGCTGCCTCTGCTCTCACTGCCGGCGCTGCCGCCCTGCTTCTGGAAAGCGGTCTGATGCAGGAACCGCCGCGCTATTTTTCCGCAGAAGACATCAAAAATCTCTTTTTACGGGGAACACTGATAAAGAATAACCAGTCACTGCCAGACCAGTCATGGGGATACGGAGTGATGAATGTCTCGAATGTATTTCAATCCTTTCTGGGAAGATAGGTGAGTCGTAACTGTGAAGGTACTGAACAGTTACGATGAGTCTTTCATTTTTTCTGTCACATCTTTGATTTCAGAACATATGATACAATGTAAAATCAATCTTCGGAGGACTACGAAATGAGTGATTTGGCAGCTACAAACTGTGGATGCGGATGTGACAGCGGAAACTCTATCCTGTGGATTCTCATCCTTCTGATTCTTTTTAGCGGAAACGGATGCGGCAACTCCTTCGGGTCGGATAATACCTGTCTCTGGGCAATCATCCTTCTGTGCTGCTGCGGCGGCAACTCTCTTTGCGGCGGAGGCTGCGGCTGCTGACAACCGGATCCCCGGAACGTAAAAAGAATGCGCCTTGGCGCATCCTGCGGAGCCGTTTTTTGCTTTATAGAAACGAATCTTCCTATAAGGCAAAAAAGCCGGCAGTGGAAATCCCACTGCCGGCCGTCAACTCACTCCTGATCATTCCTCTGCAGACAATGCGGTAAGATAATCATCCAACGCCGCTGTATCTACCGTGTAAGTCGGCAACTCCACCGTCGTCGTCTCTTCCGTCGTGCCGGTATAATTATAAACAGAAAAACCTACCCATGCAACCACCAATACGGCTACCAATACTCCTACCGCCTTCGTCAGCATCCACTGGCGTTTTTCTTTTTTGATAATCTTTGCGCGATTCTTCTTCTCTTCCTTATAACGATCAACCTTTGCCTGGCTCATGATATGTCTCTCCTTTACCTGTACTGCGCCGTTCTTTCTTTCGGCGCCCATCTTTCTTAAGTATACACGATTTCAGAGAAAGTGCAACCTTTTTTTGCCGCACTCCCGCGCATTACCGAAACATAATCACAAACCATAATCAAAACTGATGATACTACGGAATGCTACGCGCTTCATATTCCCACAATCATTATATGACTACAATAATCCCGCCATCGTTGGCGTACATTGTTGAAATCCCGGCTGTATCAAGGAGAATAACACCCTTAACCTTGATGCGTTTCGTAATCGCGTCCAGCACCATGCGGCCGCGTTCCGGGCAATTGCAATGCGACAGGGCCAGAATTTTCTCTGCCGGATTTTCGACCTGATCTACAATATAATCTACCATCTTCACCAGTGCTTTATTGATCCCGCGCGCCTGATCAAGCTGAATGATCGTCCCCTCCGGCGATGCACCACAGACCGGCTTGATGCGCAGAGCAGACGCGAAAAACGCTTTGAGATTGCTTAGACGGCCGTTCTTGCGAAGCGTCTCAAGATTCTCCAGCACAAAGTAGGTATTCTGGCCGTCAATATAGGCCTCTACCGTCTCCACAAGCTCCTCAAACGACATCCCGGCCTCCTCACACTCCTGAATCTTCGCCGTGATCAGTGTCTCACCAACCGACGCAGAGCGGGAATTAAACACATGAACCTGAAGAGAGGAGCCTTCCTCTTCCAACAGATCTCTCGCAAGCACCGCGCTGTTGCATGAGCCGCTGAGCTCCGCGGAAAGCGTCACAGCGTACGCACGTTTTTCCGCTCTTTCGAACGCCTTCTTATAATAATCCGGTGAAGGGCAGGCTGACTTCGGGCAATTTGGGCTCGCGGCAATCTTTTTCAGAAAATCAGCCTGGTCAAAGCTGTCGTCATCCACAAATGAATATTCATCCACCTGCATCGTAAGCGGGGCAGATATGATTCGCTCGTCCGCCCGCATTTCCTCTGTGCGTTCCCCACAGCTGTCCATCACGATCACATAATCCATAGCAAACCTCCGATAATTCAATGATAACTCTATTTGTTTCAATCTGTTTTTAATTATTTTACGATGTAGTTTTTGAGTCTACATCGTTATTGCCAATACTATACCATATTCACAGTCACTTGGAAAGGGGGTTTTGCATATTTTTCATATTATTTTCAGAAACTCAAAATCCATAGTTGCACCTCTGATACGCTTTCATGTATAATAAAATACAGCTTTTGAAATAAGGAGGGCCTTCTCTTGCGTTCTTTTCAGATTCAAGATAATCTTGGCTTTATGAAAAAGCTTCTGACCAACGACACATTTGACACGTTCCTGCTCTCGGAAGCTTCCATCACGACATTTGCCGCGTTTCAGATTGACGGTGTTTTTCACCCGGAATATCTGGGCACAGCTGAAGCAGAACAGCTTGGCGCAGAAGATTCCGGCTATACCCTGTGGCGGCGCGTGCGCCCTTTCTTTTTTGAGCTGACCAAAGGCAAAAATACGCCGTTGAAATTTCGCATCGTCTTCCGGCTCGCTCCGCACAATATCGGGAAACTGATCATGCAGAACGGACTCAGCATCAGCACGGATCAGGTGGACGGTCTTTTTCTGAATATTCATTTCGACGGAAAAGCAATCACCTGTGTCAGCGGTGTCTCCATGAAGGTTTTCACATTGGATAAGACACTGGAGCATGCCTGGGATGAAATGCTGGAAAAATTCTTCCGGCGTGAGCAGATTCCATTTCTCGTGTAAGACGGCATTTTCCTGACGATGCTCCTTTCCCCGGATCTGTTGGTTTTTGATATATCGGCAAAGTTTTGTTAGCACTCATCAAAAATGAGTGCTAATTTTTTCTTGACATTTCTTTCTTATGGTATTATCATGTGTTCAGTTTTTGTGGAAGGCCATATTTTTCGCCGGTTCTCCACACGATAACCGCAAATATCGTAACGATTCAGGGCGGCTGTCTCTCCTGAATCGTTACCTGATTCATTATTTCAAATTAAAAATCTAAGGAGTGGTAATTCATGAGTAAGAAAACAGGAAGTCTTTCTATCAACAGTGAGAACATTTTCCCAATCATCAAAAAGTGGCTGTATTCGGACCACGACATCTTTGTGCGTGAGATGATCTCCAACGGCTGCGACGCGATCACGAAGCTGCAGAAGCTGGAAGTCATGGGTGACTACACGTTCCCGGAGGACTATAAAAAGAGAATTCAAGTGATCGTAAACCCGGAAGAGAAAACACTGAAGTTCATTGATTCCGGTCTCGGCATGACAGCAGACGAGGTCGAGGAGTACATCACGCAGATCGCATTTTCAGGCGCGATTGATTTCGTAGAAAAGTATAAAGATAAGACAACGAACGATGAGATCATCGGTCATTTCGGTCTCGGCTTCTATTCCGCGTTCATGGTAGCGGATGAAGTACACATTGATACCCTTTCTTATCAGAAGGATGCGAAGCCGGTGCACTGGGAATGTGACGGCGGTACCGAGTATACCATGGACGAAGGAACGCGCACGGAGGTCGGCACGGAAATTACTCTGTTCTTAAATGAGGATTGCCTGGAGTTCGCGAATGAGTACCGCATGCGTGAAGTGATTGAGAAATACTGCTCTTTCATGCCGGTACAGATCTTCCTTTCCAAAGCGAACGCCGAGCAGGAATACGAGACGATCGACGAGAGCGAGCTTCGTGAGGACGATGTTGTCGTTGAGCACATCCATGAGGACGCGAAGACCGAGGAGAAGGAAAATGAGAACGGCGAAAAAGAGACCGTTGAGGTTTCTCCGGCCCGTGAGCGTGTGAAGATCAACAAGCGTCCGGTTTCCTTAAGCGATACCAATCCGCTGTGGACCAAGCATCCGAACGACTGCACGGCGGAGGAATACAAGGACTTCTACCGCAAGGTTTTCCAGGATTACAAGGAGCCGCTGTTCTGGATCCACCTCAACATGGACTATCCGTTTAACTTAAAGGGTATCCTCTATTTCCCGAAGATCAATACGGAGTATGATTCTATTGAGGGTACGATCAAGCTCTACAACAACCAGGTATTCATCGCGGATAATATTAAGGAAGTCATTCCGGAATTCCTGATGCTCTTAAAGGGTGTCATCGACTGCCCGGACCTGCCTCTGAACGTTTCCAGAAGCGCGCTGCAGAATGACGGCTTTGTAAAGAAGATTTCCGATTATATCACCAAGAAGGTCGCGGATAAGCTGACCGGCATGTGCAAAACAGACCGCGAATCCTATGAGAAATACTGGGACGACATCAGCCCGTTCATCAAATATGGCTGCATCAAGGACAGCAAATTCAGCGAGAAGATGAACGACTACATCCTCTATAAGGACATCGACGGAAAGTACCAGAAGCTGGAGGATCTGCTGAAAGCGGCCGAGGACGCAAAGGCAGCTGCAGAAAGTGCAGAGGCCTCTGAAAACGACGCGTCCGCGGAGAGTGCTGACGAGACAGTGGATGAAACCGTGGATGAAGATGCTGACGAGGAGAAAGAGCCGGAAAAAACGACGATCTACTACGTAACAGATGAGGTACAGCAGAGCCAGTACATCAACATGTTCCGTGAATCAGGCCTGAATGCAGTTATCCTAAAGCACAACATTGATACACCGTTTATCTCGCATATTGAGCAGATCAACGAGAAAGTGAAATTTGAGCGCATTGACGCGGATGTCACGGAGACTGTGAAGGAAGAAACCGATGCGGATGAGCTGAAAGAGACTACAGATACTCTGACTGAGGTGTTCCGCAAAGCGCTCGGCAGGGAAAAGCTCGACGTTAAGGTCGAGAAGCTCAAAAACGCGAACATTTCCTCTATGATCACCCTCTCCGAGGAGAGCCGCCGGATGCAGGAAATGATGAAGATGTACAATATGTACGGCATGGATCCTTCGATGTTCGGCGGAGAAGAAACTCTGGTGCTGAACGCGAACAATAAACTGGTGCAGTATGTCGCAGCAAACAAGGACTCCGACAAGGTACCGATGATCTGCGAACAGCTTTACGATCTGGCCATGATCGCGCACAAACCGCTGCAGCCGGAAGAAATGACGAAGTTTATCTCCAGAAGCAACGAGATCCTGATGCTGCTGGCGCAGTAAAGTGCAGTGAAACAGGGATAGACAAAACAGGAAGTAACAAAGCAGAGTCTCACAAAACAGAAATGCGCATAACTGCAAAACATGAAATATAGAAAAGCCTCCGGCAGATGCCAAAGGATATGCTACCAATCTTCCTTTGCAGCTGTTCCGGAGGTTTTTCCGGTATTACTATTCCCGGCATTGACAACTTCCGGTTACTGTTTCCCGGTAACTGTTTTCCTGCATCTGTTCTTGACAAACTCTCTGAAAACAAGTATGCTGTTTCAGGTTTGTTACTACTGCAATAATAATGCAAAGCTACTCTGCTAAAATCAATAAAAGGGTACTCTATGAAAGAAAAATTTACCAATTTGGGTATATCCGGCAGCACATTAAAGCTGATCGCGATCATCACCATGCTGATCGACCACACAGGCGCGACCGTGCTTCGCTCCATTATGCGGCTTCCCGAAGTAACGGGGAATGCAGCCCTGCGGAACACATGGGTGCATATCTACAATACTTCCCGCGACATCGGGCGGCTTGCCTTCCCTATCTTCTGCTTTTTACTGGTAGAAGGATTTCTGCACACACGAAGTCCGCGTAAATACGCCGGGCGGCTTTTTTTGTTCGCGCTGATCTCCGAGATCCCGTTCGACATCGCACTGAAGGGAAGCTGGTTTTATCCGGATAAGCAGAATGTCTATTTTACGCTGCTGATCGGACTGTTGGTTATGATGGCCATCCGGTGGCTGACAGACAACGGTACGCGGCGTGTGCTGCTCTCTGTTCTGCCGATTGCCGCAGGGATGATGCTGGCTGCATGGATTGATACGGATTATAACTATAAAGGCGTCTTTCTGATTGCTGTACTATATCTGATGCGCAATTCCAGGCTGTACCAGTGCATCGGCGGGGCGGCTGCGATCTCCTGGGAGCTTCCGGCGCCGATTGCATTTATCCCGGTCTATTTTTACAATGGAAAACGCGGCATCTCGCTCAAATACGTTTTCTACTGGTTCTATCCGGTACACCTGATGCTGCTGTATGCGATCAATACCTGGGGCGTGCCGCTGCTGGAAAAAACAGTCTTTGCAGTCTGATTTTTCGCAGGAATTTTCCTGTCAAGCGCACATATTGCCAAAAAGGATGTTCATGAAAGCCATGCTCCTTATGCGGAAATACACGCAGCACAGATGATTCCGGCATTTTTTGAACAAACAGAAAGAGGAAAACACATTATGAATAAGAAAGAAGTCTCCGAACTGAAACGTCTCTTTCATCCTGATCGCACACCGGTCACAAGGATCTGCGGCTGTTATGTAGATGCGGAGAAGACAAAAAAAGCTACGATGAAGGAAGCATTTCTTTCCCTTCCCGAAGAAGAAATGTTCAAATATTTTGATATTTTCAAAAAGACGCTCTCCGGTACGATCGGGAGAAATCTGCTGGATATGGAATTTCCGCTTGTGCATTCAGAAGATCCTCATACTGCGATCACAGACGGCGGACTTCAGAGCTTTCTGATGAAGCTGAAGGAAAGCGCACTTAAGGACGATAACCTGTTGGATGAATTTTACGATAAAGTGATCGATACCTTTTTGTATTCGGAGAATTACTATATCATACTGATTCACGGCGCGTATGATATTCCCGGAAAGGGCACGGACGGACTGGATATGGACGATGCCTCTGAGGATGTCTACGAATTCCTGCTGTGTTCGATCTGCCCGGTGCATCTGTCCAAGCCCGGACTGTGCTATCACGAGGAGACCAATACGATCAGTGAGCGTATACGCGACTGGTTCGTCGAGCCGCCGGTCACAGGCTTCCTGTTTCCGGCCTTTACAGACCGCAATGCGGATATCCACAGTTTATTGTACTATTCCAAAAATCCGGATGAGCTGAATGCAGACTTTGCCAGACTGCTATTAGGCTGCGAGCTTCCTCTCACAGCAGGCTCTCAGAAGGATACCTTCAATACGCTGGTCGCCGAGACCCTGAGCGAATCCTGCACGTTTGAGACGGTAAAAAACATCCACTCTTCCCTGAACGAGCTTCTGGAAGAACACAAAGATGACCCGAACCCGGTACTGCTTGATAAAGGGGATATGAAACGCCTGCTTGCGGACAGCGGAGCGGACGATGAGGCGCTGGAGCATTTTGATGAAAGCTTTGCGGAAGCTTCCGGCGACACACAGGCGGAGCTCTATGTGACCAATGTGGCGCATACCCGCAAGTTTGAGATCAGAACGCCGGACATCTCGATTTCTGTTAAGCCGGAATGCGCTGACCTGATCGAGACACAGGTCGTCGACGGGCGGCTCTGCTTTGTTATCCCGGTAAATGATTCCGTGGAAGTCAATGGGATTCCGGTGCGGACCGGAATACAATCCGAATCTGACGATGACCTGATCGAGTAGGGAAACTTATCCCCTACTCACCGTGCAGTATGCTGCAAAACACTGTAACTGTTCAGTACCTTCACAGTTACGAGGGAAAAGCCCATTTAAAATCGCTTCGCGATGGGGCTTTTCCCCACATAATATACGTTTTCATACGTACTTCGCAGCAAGTGCGAAGTACTGTCCTGAATAGTTACAAAACACTTTATGTGTACCTGTAAAAAATAAGAAACAGCTGCCTGACGGCGGCGGAACGGAGCTTATGATGGATTCTTATACTCTTGACTGGAAAAAATACAGCGCGCTCGCCAGGCAGACAGTTGCCGAGGGCTGCGTCCTTTTGCGCAATGAAAATAACACTCTCCCACTTCTTTCCGGAGATACAGTCGCCGTATTCGGGCGGACTCAGCAAAACTATTATAAAAGTGGTACCGGGTCGGGCGGTATGGTGAATGTTCCTTACGTCCGCTCTATTCTCGATGGGCTGAAAGAATACGAAAGTCGGAATATCCGGATTTACGAACCGCTTCTTCGCACCTACCGCGAGTGGATAAAGCAGCACCCGTTTGACAAAGGAAACGGATGGGGGCAGGAGCCCTGGTGCCAGGAAGAGATGCCGCTGTCAGATGAGCTTGTCCGTGACGCGGCGGATCATTCCACCGCGGCTGTGGTCATCTTAGGCCGTACAGCCGGAGAGGACCGCGACAATTTTGGCCAGCCCGGAAGCTACTACCTCACGGATATAGAATCGGATATGCTGAAAAAAGTCTGTGCTTCCTTTCCGCGCACGGCAGTTGTTTTAAATACAGGCAATATCATTTCCATGAAGTGGGTGGACGAAGTGCGCCCCGGCGCCGTACTTTATGCATGGCAGGGCGGCATGGAGGGCGGTCTGGGCGTTGCAGATGTGCTCTGCGGCGCTGTCTCTCCCTGCGGAAAGCTTGCTGACACGCTCGCGTACGAGCTTGAGGATTATCCGTCCACACGCAATTTTGGTTCAGATACGATCAATTATTATCAGGAAGATATTTATGTCGGATATCGCTACTTTGAGACCTTTGCACCGGAAAAGGTGCAGTATCCGTTCGGATATGGGCTTTCCTACACGACGTTCGATACTTCAGCTTCTCTTTCTGCGGATTTTTCCGGGAGCACCGCTGTCGGTTCTGATTTTACAGCAGATGAGGCAGCCCATTTACAGCCTGCTGAAAACAATGACCCGTCATCAGAGCCGCATATTACCGTCCGAGCCACGATTACCAACACGGGCAGCCGCTCCGGCAAGGAGGTCGTACAGGTCTACGTAAATCCGCCGCAGGGAAAGCTTGGCAAACCGCTGCGCAACCTATGCGCATTCGGAAAAACGCATCTGCTCATTCCCGGCGAATCAGAAACGCTTACTCTTACCGTACCGCTTAGAGATCTCGCATCCTATGACGACAGCGGCGTAACCGGACACAGGGATTGTTATGTACTGGAGCAGGGGACTTATGGAATCTATGTAGGGAACAATGTGCGCAGCGCTGCATTAACCGGAAGCTTTTCTCTCAACGAAACCTCTGCCGTCTGCCAGTGTCATGAAGCGATGGCTCCGACCACACCGTTTGAGCGGTTCCGCCCTGAGTCTCTGCTGACCGCGGAGCAAAATAACGTCACTCTGTCAGCCCCGCTTACTCTTACATACGAACCGGTACCGCAGCGAACAATCTCTCCGGCAGACCGGCGTCTTGCGCATCTGCCCAAATGCCTGCCTTACTCCGGCGACAAGGGCTATCGTCTTGCGGACGTGGCGGATGGAACTGTAACGATGGAAGAGTTTCTGGCGCAGCTTTGTGACGAGGATCTGATGGCACTCTCGCGCGGCGAAGGGATGTGCAGTCCGAAGGTGACGCCGGGCACAGCCTCCGCTTTCGGCGGAGTCACGGAACGCCTGCAGGACTTCGGCATTCCGGCCGGCTGCTGTTCCGACGGACCTTCCGGCATCCGCATGGACTGCGGCACGAGCGCATTCAGTCTTCCAAACGGCACGCTGCTCGCCTGCACGTTCAATGAATCGCTGGTCACGGAGCTTTTTGCCATGGAAGGTCTGGAGCTCTATGCCAACAAGATTGATTCCCTTTTGGGACCCGGCATCAACATTCACCGCAGTCCTTTAAACGGACGGAATTTTGAATATCATTCAGAAGACCCGTATCTGACCGGCCGCATGGCAGTCGCTCAGGTGACGGGCATGGACCGCTGTGCGGTCAGCGGCACGATGAAGCATTTTTGCGCGAACAATCAGGAGTACAAGCGCCATTCCGTCGTCAGCGCGGTGTCGGAACGTGCGCTGCGCGAGATCTATCTGAAGCCGTTTGAAATGGGTGTCAGAAGCGGCCATACCCGCTCCATCATGACGACCTACGGACCGGTGAACGGGATCTGGACCGCGGGCAATTATGACCTCAACACAACCATCCTGCGCGAAGAGTGGAATTATCAGGGAATGGTCATGACAGACTGGTGGACGCGGATCAATGACGAGGGCGAGGCTCCTGCCCGCGACAATCTGGCCGCAATGGTGCGCGCCCAGAATGACGTCTATATGGTGACGCAGGATGCGCGGACCTTTTCAGACAATCAGCCAAAAGCATTAAAAAAAGGGACTCTGACCCGTGCAGAGCTTGTGCGGAACTCAGCCAACATCTGCCGGTTTCTGATCGCCTCCCCCGCCATGCAGCGGCTGCGCGGGACATACCATGAGATCACCCATGTAAATACTCCGGAAAATCTGGACCTTGCGACCGGCGCGAACATGGAGTACTTTACGATTGGCCGGGATACTGTGATCCCGCTTGATGAGCGGATGACATCGGCGGGCAGTTCGTTCACGATCGCAGTGGATTTTCTGCAGGAAGGACTCTACTGCTTCTCTCTGACCGCCGCTTCCCACGGCAGCGAACTCGCACAGATGTCCGCGACCTTAAGCCTGGACAACACGGTGCTGAATATCTATACCTGGCACGGCGAATCTGAAAAATCAGAAATTTCCCGCGAAAAAGAAGTGCGCGGGAAGATGCACTATATGAAGTTTTATTTCTCACAGGGAGGACTGGAGCTGGAATCCCTGCGGGTCCGGCTGGTGGGCGACGTCCGAAAGTGACTCAGGCACAGGCAGCTCAGTTCAAAAATCATATAATTGATAATAAAGCTGAAAATGATCAAGGGCACTCTTTTTCCAGAGTGCCCTCTCTTATACCACAAACTATGACTGATCCTTCAATGTTTGAATCATCTCCATATCCTGTGCGCTGACCCGCATATTGGTGCGAAGCGTCTCTCCGGAGGAGGTGGTCATCGTTACCTCAATCACAGAGCCCTCATCGACCACGGCCGTTGCCGCCGCAAAGAACGGCTCCAGCCTCGGATGGCCGGCTTTGAAGCGTTCTTCCATGTCTTTCAGCTGCATCAGTATTTTGGGATTCATTTTCATACTATATCATCTTCTTTCTATCATCTTTTCGCAAGTGACCATTCCATATTTTTACAATTTCAGAGGCTTTACAGCCGGTTCGTGCCCTCTGGCGAAGTCTGCCAGACAATTTCATTTTATTCAACTGTGGCTTCATCCAGCGGCGCATTCAGCTCCTCCGTCCCCGGCAGGACAAAGCGCCCGTTCTCCAGCAGGGAAATCCGGCTGCCGTCCGCACGGATAACCTGAATATGGCCGATCTCCTCATAGGGGATCGTAATGTCCGTGTGACAGCCAAAATAGGCCTTCGACGGATCTTCTTTCCGCTTCAGCGTTACCTCATTGTCGCGGGCAATAATCTCCTTTCCGTCCGGATTGTAGACCGGAGTGTCCTCCTGCCAGCTGTAGCAGGTATCGCCGATGGCAAAATGCGGTCCGGTCTTTTCCGCGATCAGGATTGGCAGCAGACCGGCAATATCAAACCGTCGCGCCATCACATAGGCGGTCGTGTTCGTACCAATTGCAAACTCACCCAACGGCAGCGTCTCATGGCTGTACATTACATTTTCAAAGAAATATTTGCGGTTCTCTTCTTCTGAAGCAAAATTCCCGCAGTCGTAATCCGTCACCATGCCGTCCGTGAAACGCACGGAAAGATCGATATAATTCAGAGCGCCTAAGTAAACCTGCTTCACGTGCAGCAGCCCGTTCGTGCCGCCAAGCTTCGGCGAGGTAAACACTTCGCCGACCGGAATGTTGACATCTGCCACACAGTTTTCAAAGATCGTCTGCCTGTCCGGGTCTGTCAGAGCCGTAAGCGCAACGGTCAGATCCGTGCGGTTGCCATTCTGCCCCTGTATATGAACCGCTACGCCCTCATCAAGAGCGTCAATCAACACCTGCTGAATGCGCTGATACAGCGAATAATCCAGCGTATTGACCTTTATCGTCTCCCTGAAAATCTCCGGAAAACGCGGCCCGATCTGCGGAACCGGGAAAGCAATGATCGTAAAGCTGCGCTCTTTTCCGATAATATACTGATTGGTGATCTGCGAGGCCTCATTATCCATCCGGTTGGAAAGCTTCTGCTGCCTTTCCGAAAGCTGATAAGCGGCTGGCTTAGCAGCCGGAGTAAACGGTGTCTCGCCAAACACTTCTACTACAGCCGGTCCGCCGTGCTCCCGCGCCTCCTGCCGGTATTCCTCATATGCAGTACGCATAACGCCCAGCCTGCGCTCAACAAATTTATTATCCAGATATACCGCGCTGTCTGCACGGTGGTCATAGTCATACTGCGGATTCGGCACCGCACCCGTATAACCGATGCGCTGATGCTGTTTCTTATTTAACGTACTGACCGCGGCCCGGTAAATGACCGGGCGCAGCCCCATTTTTTCAAAGCTCTGAATTGCCCTGCGGATCATGCGTTCAAATCCCAACTGATACCGGATATTGACTGTTTTCTTACGCGAAAGATCCTTGCCTCCGGCGAGAAAGCCGATTCGGTAGCCCTCCGTGAAGGTATCGGCCATCGCCGCTATCTCCTCCTCCGGAAGAGCATTCAAAAATGCTGCCATTTTCCTCTCATTTTCCGTGACATATTCTCCATACTGGTAGAGATAGCGCGGATCCTCCAGATTCGAATCCATGACAATCCTCGTTGCAAAATCAAGCGACGGGTCAACTGCCTCCTGCACCCGGTGTGTCACAAACAGCTCACTGTAGTCACTGACAAACCAGTAGAGAATCTGCTGCAGCTCCCGGTAAGATGGTAATTCAGCGTCAGACCCATACGAAGTGTTCTCCGAATGATCGGCGGGTTCTGCGTTCTCAAAACAGTTATAAATCTCTATAAACAATTCCAGCAGGATCACCTGCTCCTCAAATCTCTGCTCGTACACATAGACGATCATGCCTCGCAGCTCCGTATACAGAAAACTCAAAAGCTTTCCATAACCCTCGCCGAGCATTTTTTCCGCGTATTCCGGATTGGCGTAGCTGCTCTCATAATTACCGGGTAAAATATCCTGATACAGACGCTCGTTCCACTCCTCGCACTGCTGAAGAGTGTCCATTTGCGGCGCATTCTTCCTGCCGCCGTCGGCACAATCCGCTGGTATCCTGTCACGATTCGTATCACAGCCTGATACCATGCTGGTGCGCCCTGCGTCAACCCTTGCTTTCAGTTCTTCCATCATCAGTAGAAACTCTGCCGTCCGCCTAAAATAGTCAGAAAAAGGAGCCTGCACGGTCTCCTCACCGCCGATTTCGTGAATCCGCGCGATGGAGAGATCATACCGCTCCTTTAAGAATTCCTGAAACTCATCCTCCTGCATATATAATCCTCCTTACAACAGACTCACAATCCCCATGCAAACCACAAAAAACCAGCCCACGATCGCCACCGTGCTCACGATCGTACCGAGTTTACTGCAAAAATAAGATTTACAGTCGTCCTGAAATCCCAGAAACCCGTACCGCAGCCCCATCACCGCCATCACAATGCCGGTCACGCCACAGGCTCCGATCCAGGCTCCCGCGCTTCCGGCAAGCAGGTAAGAAACCAGAAGCAGAAGCACCAGCATGCCCATCCCGATCAGGCCAAGCACCACCGATGCGATACTGTTCGTGGAATATTTTTTGTCAACAAATGAATATACTTTTTTCTTTGCCATCTTATCCCTTTATCTCCACACTCAGGTCTTCTCTTAATCAATCTGACCTTTTCCCCATGTGAACAATTATTTGTAACTGTTCTGTCCTGAATAGTTACGATTATTTTTCTCTGTTCTCTGCCCGCATACGCACCGTGCGCCCCACTGTGACCAGCCGTCTTTCCTCAATATTATAATAACAGCGGCTCGCCGCGAAAAAAAGCACATAACCAAGCAGCCCGCCCAGAGCATTCAAAATCATATCATCCACGTCAAAGCAGCCAACATGGAAAATCAGCTGTGAAATCTCCACCAGAGCACTGATCTCAAAACTCAGAAGAGCTGTGCGCCAGGCCTTCCGTGCGCTGCGCCACATCAGCGGAACCAGCACACCAAACGGCATGAAGCCGATAATATTCCCGACCAGATTCATCAGCACGGCACGTGTGCCAAGGATCTCCCGATAACGGATATAGCGGATGATTTCCCGAAACGGCTGAATATTATAATCGTACTCTCCCGCGCCGCCGTGACCGGCATTTTCGGAAAGAAACAGGAAATAGATAAGTCCTGCCATATACAGCAGAAACAGGCACGCGCCCAGTATCCGAATCCATTTTCGCAAAGGTTTCACTTCTTCTCCCATCAAAGCCCCAGTCCGGTGCCGGCTTTCCACAGTCTGGCCGCATTCAGGATCATCAGGATGCCTGAAGTCACCCCAGTCACAAGTACGACAATACCCAGCACCAGATTCCATACTCCCGCCTTAGCCGTTGCTTTCAAAATCCGCTCATTCATATCAAATTCCTCCAGTTTCTATAATGATAAACAAACCGCATTTTCCATTTTCATCTGCATATGGGCCATTATCGTTTACCGCAAAAGCACGGCATCAATCCTGTGCTGCCCCATATTCTTTATAATAAGCGTCAATCTTCGCCTTCATCGCATCGTCAATAACGACTTTTCCTTTGTATTCTCTGCCATAGAGATGCTCCACGACTTCCGCCATCGTAACGATTGCGGTCGTTTTCAGTCCATATGTCTCTTCAATTTCCTGAAGGGCACTCTTTGTCCCCTGCCCCCGCTCCATACGGTCTACCGAAACTACGAGACCTAGTACATCGATATTACCCTGCGCCCGAATGATCGGCAGCGTCTCCTGAATCGAGGTGCCGGCAGTCGTCACGTCTTCAATGATCACCACACGGTCGCCATCCTGAATCGGGCTGCCCAGAAGGATACCCTTATCTCCGTGATCCTTAATTTCCTTACGATTGGAACAGTAACGGATGTCCTTGTCGTACTTCTCACTGATCGCCATTGTCGCCGCAACGGAAAGCGGAATACCCTTGTACGCGGGTCCGAACAAAATGTCAAAATCCAAACCGAACTTCTGCTCCACTGCCTGCGCGTAATAACCGCCAAGCCTGCGCAGCTGAGCGCCCGTGCGGTAAAAGCCCGTATTTACAAAGAACGGCGTCTTCCGCCCGCTCTTTGTCACAAAATCGCCGAAGCGAAGCACCTCACAGTCAACCATAAACTCGATGAATTCCCGCTTATACGTCTCCATAATTCTGTATTCTCCTTATATTTACTGCTTTCCCGGCTCCCCGGATTATCAACCCCTGCTTTACTTTACTATTTTTACACCATATTCATTCGCTTTAAAAGAATATAACTGCAAGCCCTCCGGATCTGACAACGGGCAGTGTATATCATAATTACCAATGAAGTCAGTATAGCATAAACAGGCAAACACTTCCATACCCTTTTTACAAAACAAATCTTCTTCCTGTAATGTAATAAGCAAGAAAATTTTTTGAAAAATTTGCACAAATAAATTCCCTTTTTCTATTTTTTATGGTACAATTCTACTTAACAGCAGCTATTCAGTCCAACAGGCCGCAGATTGCCTGCTTTGCAGACAGCAGACCCCTTGCGTGTCGTATGTCTGAGACTTGATGTTGCTCTGAACTGTTGCAAAAATCACAGGAGGATATCTATATTATGGCTCAGGAAATGATTGCAATGCTTCTTGCCGGCGGCCAGGGCTCCAGACTGTATGCCCTGACACAGAAGCTTGCCAAACCTGCAGTTCCCTTCGGCGGAAAATACCGTATCATTGATTTCCCGCTCTCGAACTGCGTAAACTCCGGCATTGACACGGTCGGTATTCTGACCCAGTACCAGCCGCTTGTACTCAACGAGTACATTGGCAACGGACAGCCCTGGGATCTGGACCGTCTGCACGGAGGCGTACATGTGCTGCCACCCTATCAGCAGGCTTCCGGTTCCGACTGGTACAAGGGCACGGCCAATGCAATTTATCAGAATCTCTCTTTCATCGAACGGTATGATCCGAAATACGTAATCATTCTCTCCGGCGATCAGATCTGCAAACAGGATTACAGCGATTTTCTGCGTTTTCACAAGGAAAAGAACGCGGAATTCAGCGTCGCGGTAATGGAAGTGCCGTGGGAGGAGGCTCCCCGGTTCGGCCTGATGGTAGCCGGTGAAGACGACCGGATCACGGAGTTCCAGGAGAAGCCGAAGAATCCGAAGTCCAATCTTGCATCTATGGGTATCTATATTTTTAACTGGGACATTCTGAAAAAATATCTGACTGAGGATGAGGCGGATCCGAATTCAGAGAATGACTTTGGCAACAACATTATTCCGAACCTGCTGCGTGATAACCGCAGAATGTACGCTTATCATTTCAGCGGCTACTGGAAAGACGTCGGGACGATCTCTTCCCTCTGGGAAGCCAATATGGAGGTTCTGGATCCGGAGCACAGCGGCATCGACCTCTTTGAGGATGGCTGGAAAATCTACAGCCGCAACAGCGGCATGACCGGACACAAGATCAGTGCCGGAGCAACCGTTGAGAATTCGATGATCACAGATGGCTGCCGCATCGGCGGAAGTGTGAAGCATTCCGTTTTGTTCGCAGGCGTAAAGGTGGAAGCAGGCGCGATCGTGGAGGACGCGGTCATCATGGGCGGCTCCGTGATCAAATCCGGTGCGGTCGTGAAGCACTGCATCCTTGCGGAAAATGTGACGATCGGTGAGAACGCTGTCGTAGGCGCGATGCCGACAGAGGAAGAGGACGGTGTGGCCACCGTCGGCGCGGGACTTACTGTTGGCGCGGGTGCGGTCATCGGCCCGAAAGCAATGATTTATAATAATGTGGAGGGCGGTGAAAAACAATGGTAAATTCAAATACGAGCGCACTCGGGATCATTTTCCCGAATCATTACGACGCACTTGTTCCTGAACTGGTCACTATCCGGAGCATGGCCTCCATACCTTTTGCAAGCCGTTACCGCATGATCGACTTTATTCTCTCCAGCATGGTGAACTGCGACATTGACAACATTGTCGTTCCGGTAAACAGCAACTATCATTCACTGATGGATCACCTCGGCACCGGCCGTGAGTGGGATCTGGTCCGCAAAAACGGCGGTCTCCATATTTTCCCGCCTTACGCAGAGAAGTCCAACAAAGTCTACAACGGACGAATCGGCACTCTGGCGAATATCCTTCCGTTCCTGCGCGAACAGAAAGAGCGCTTCGTCATCATGGCAGACTCCAGCATTGCGGTGAACTTTGATTTTACAAAAATGATCAATGAGCACATAGAGAGCGGAGCGGACGTCTCCATCGCCTATTGTGAGAAAGAGCTTCCTGAGTATCTGATGCGTACGCAGGACAACAGCAGAGGCTTCCACTACACGTTCACGATTGACAACGGCCGAATCAATCACATCTATGTGAATCCGCGTGTCAGCGGTGTGCAGAATTACTCCATGAATATTTATGTTCTGGAACGTGAGCTGCTGATCAACATGGTCAACACAGCCTTTGTGCGCGGTCTGGAGCATTTCAACCGCGACGTGCTGCTGAACCAGCTCTCCTGGCGAAATGTACACGCATACAAATACGAGGGCTACACCGCACGCATCACAGGCATGAAGAGTTATTTCGATGAAAACCTTAAGCTGCTCGACGATTACAACCTGAACGCACTCTTTGACGGCGCTCCGATCTATACCAAAATCCGTGACGACAATCCGACCCGCTATATCAACGGCGCAAAGGTGTCCAATGTGATGTGCGCCGACGGCTGCGTCATCGAGGGCGAAGTGGAAAACAGCGTTCTCTTCCGAGGTGTAAAGGTCGAGAAGGGCGCGGTCGTAAAGAATTGCGTGCTGATGCAGGATACTGTAGTGGAAGCCGGAGCTTGCATCGACTATCTGATCACAGACAAAAATGTAAAGGTCAGCGCGGGCAAAGAAATGAAAGGCACCGACAGCTTCCCGGTTTATATTGCCAAGGGACATACGGTATAAAATAGATTTTATTATGATATAGGGAACGAAGTTTCCTATACCATGAAAAAAGACGCCGGATGGATTTTATTCCCCGGCGTCTTTTATGCACACGGCCGGGCATGGTGTTTTGCGGCTTTTGCCGCACCCGGCCTGCGCTACGAGCAGGAGTCTGTAAAACGCCTCCTGCTCGATTCGATGATCAATTCTACTGCTTCACCTGCTCCACAAACCCGTCGTCGATCATGGCGACCATGTACCCGACGATATTCGGGTCAAACTGTGCCCCGCTGCAGCGCAGCAGCTCCTCCCTCGCATATTCCAGCGTGTTGCCGGCCTGATAGCGGCGCGTGCTGCACATCGCGTCAAACGAATCCGCGATGGCAATGATACGGGCCTTAAACGGTATCTCCTCTCCTTTCAGCCCCTCACAATACCCCTGCTCATGATGGTATTTCGCACCATCCGCAATGTCCGGAATCACGGTAAACTCACTTAAGATATCCCCTCCGATCCGGGGATGCGTTTTGACCGTCTCCCATTCCTCCGGCGTCAGCTTGCCGGTTTTTTTCAAAATGCTGTCCGGAATACCTATTTTTCCAATGTCATGAAGGAGTGCCATGTAGGAGATTTCTTCCTGATCCGCCTCAGAAAGATTCATACGACGGGCAATCTCTCTGGAATACTTCGAGACTCGCACGGAGTGTCCATTGGTATCCTTATCCTTCGCATCAATTGCATTCGCAAATGTCCGCAGAGATTGGTCAATGATCATCTTATACTCAGCCTGCCGTTTTTTCAGATTGCTGACGCGATGCTGATAAGCCGCCAGGAAAAGCAAGACAACAACCAGCAGGATCACCAAAGCCAGCAGAATCAGGAACCCCGTCGTCTGCCAGAAATAAATCTCTTTGTGCAGGGTCAGAGTAATCTCTTCTCCCTCCACTCCATCCTCATTGCAAACAGCGAGATGGAATACATAATCCCCGCCGCCAAGATTCGTATAGCTGACTGTCGTTACGGAAGAAGCGCTTCCGGTGATCATCTCCTCATCAAATCCTTCCAGACAATATTCAACTGTCTTTTCTCCCGGTGTAAATGAGAGTACGGAAAATTCAAAAGTCACTCGTGTCGCGGAAGCCGGTATCGTGATTTTCTCATCCGTGATCAGATAGGGCTCCTGATCGATCACTACTTTAGAAACAGCAGCCAGCGGCTTTGTCTCGTTGGATGGAATGTGTCCCGTATCAATCACGGAAACACCATTGTTCGTACAGAGCCAGAGTGTACCGCTTTCATCGTCCAGCCAGTTCCAGGAATTGGCGACCAGTGTACCGGTCAGCCCGTATCCTGTGCCAAGCTCGCGAAGAGAAGCTGTACCTGCAAGCAATTCTTCACGGTCAGCAATCAAAATTCCGCTGCTCTTTTCCAACCAGATCTCATCACCAATAAACTGAATATCAAGCACACTGCCCGCACTTTCCGGCAGCGAAATCTCTCTGATTCCATCTTCATCCCGATAATAAAGCGAGCTGCCTGCACTGATCCAGACACCATCCCCATCTGATGCCATGCGCATCACCGAACCGGATGACAGCCCGTCTTCCTTGTAAAACTGTGTCACACCGTCTTCGGCAATCTCATAAAAGCCCTGCCCGTCGCTCCCGGCTACCAGTGTCCCATCTTCCGCTTCATACATACAGAGAATGAATGAATACGGCAGCACATCAGAGCCATAGCCCGCGGTGACCTCTTCGTCCTTTATCAGATTGATTCCTGCGGTTCCCGCCACAGCAACCGTTCCGTCAGAAAGCTCTAATGTCATACGCACCTGATTGGTTAAAAGCCCGTCATCCTCTGTCAGCAGCAGCATCTCACCGTCATCAGGCATATAATATACCAGACCGGTTCCATAAATGCAGAACCAGAGGCTGCCGTCTTCCGCACACATAATGTGCCGTACCCTCCTGGAATCCATGGCTTCTGTAAGCTCATTATTCACCCGGTTAAATTCTTCATCCAATAAGATCAGCCCGCTGTCCGTGCCAATATAAGTATATCCGTCCTGCCGCACGATCGCATTTACAGAAACACCTTCGAGGTCTGCCTGATCATTGTAATTATAAAATTTTCCTTCCGAATAATAAGTCAATCCTGTCCGGCTCGATGTCACCCAGAAATTCCCCTCATAATCCTCAATCATCGAGCTGCAGGAGATCATCCCTGACATTCCGCCCGGAGTTTCGAAGGTTTCACTCTCATCAATCCGGGCGATCCCATTGTCACAAAGAGCCCAGATATTTCCGTCCGTGGTCTCATAAAAACGATTCACGGCATACAGTTCACCGGTATCGATCACATCTGCGTCAAAATCCTCCACGTCATATCCGCTATCCGCATCTGCGCTTTCCTCCGGGCGAAGGCGCACCGCCTCGCTACCGCCGCTTCCAAGATAAATACTGCCGTCAGAAGAACAGAACACGCTGTAGCAGTCATTTTCAAACCAGGCATCCGCATTCATTGTGCCTGTCAGCGTGCCGTTCTGCACAAGAAAAAGCGTGCTGTTGTCTGCGCAGCCCCACAGCACACCGTTGTCATCGCAAGACAGATCGTAGACCACTCTGCCCTCCGTATCTTCTACCGCGGCAAGAGTAAGCATTCCCTCGTCCGTTTCTTCAATATAAGCAAGACCTGAGCTTGTGCCGACATATACTGTCCCGGATAAATCCTCCGCAAACGAACGCACAGAATAAAAGCTGCCGCTCTCATCGGAAATATCCGTAAAGCTGCCGTTTTCATACAGAAAAACACCCTCGTCATTTGTTCCAATAAAAAGACGGCCGCTTTCGTCCTCATACAAAGCGCGAATACTTGAAGAAGCCACAGCATTATCCCCAACGCTGAAGTTCTCAAATGTCCTGCCGTCATAACGAAGCAAACCGCCATAGCTGCCGACCCATATGTAGCCGTCCGATGTCTGAAGTACGGCATTCGCCTCGCCGGTATCCAGACCATTATTCTCATTATATACTGTCTTAATCCACTGATCTGCACCGGAATCTAAAGCATACCCCCGGCAGAAAACTGACATCCACACCACAAGGCTCAGCACACACAGCCGCAGTGCGCCCGAAAAAAGCTTTCGGAGTTTTGAACTCTTATCTGAATCTGATCCGCACAAAATAAATCCCCCAACAGACTGACCGGTCTTTTCCTCTGTTTATACAGGTATCTCCTTCTGCATCATGTCACAGACTGTGGGAAACCTGCCTCCTTGAACTGTCAGATCTATTTTACACACTATTGAAAAAATGTGCAATGCTATTTTGGCGAAAAAAAGCTCTGTTTTCACGAAAACTTACGAAAATCCTTATAAAAAGGAAGGTTCCTTCTCCTGAGGAGAGGCCATCGGATTCGTCATCTCTGTCACTTCATCGACATACGGCCAAAGCTCCTCACAGCGGCTGGTACCGGTCAGGTAAAGCTCCATATTCTCTCCGGCCAGATCCATCAGTGTGCGCAGCTCATCCACTGTGACAATCCCCGATCAGTCAATCCCAGTATCTCATCCAGGATCAGAACATCACATTCCGCTGTCACCAGCACCTTTCTGGCAAAATTCAGGCCATTCTTGATGTTCCGGCACTCATCCTCTCTTTCCTTCTCGCTCAGGCTCTCATAATTTTCCGGAAACCTTTCAAAACGAAATAACCGGAATTCCGGCTCCAGACGCTTAAAATAATCCGCGGTCGCTTCTTTGTTTTTTTCCTTCAGAAACTGAATCACGATAACGTTTTTTCCGGCGCTCGCCTCGCGAATGCCCTTGCCAAGAGCGGCCGAGGTTTTCCCCGTGCCGCTGCCGCAAAATATATGTATCTTCCGTTCGCTCATACTTTTCCCTCCAGGTACGTCCCGCGTTGCTTTTATGCAGGCCACGATCGCCACGTTTGGCGCCTTCACAATATCGCTAATTGTACTACAACTTTTTCTGAAAAGCAACTCTTGCTGCCCCGGCTCTGCGCGGCTTTCTCATAAAAGCATGATTGCCCTTATGTAAAGGCAATGCGTCTCATTCCAGATACTCCAGCTTACTCACCGATACCTCATAGGCAATACGGCGCTCTGCGGATTCCTCATCGAGTTTTTTCACATACTCCCTGCTCTGTATACGGCCCCATACCTGCACATGACCACCCACCTCGAATCCTGAAGCAAAGCGGGCATTTCTCCCCCAGCAGATACAGGGAATGTAATCCGATTTTCCATATGGGCGGTTGACCGCCAACAGCATATCTGCAATTTCCCTTCCAAGAGGGGTACGCCGGTATACCGGCGTCTTACAGATAAAACCATCCAGAAAAATCTGATTGCTCTTTACCTTATCACTGTCATCCTCCGTAAAGCTTAATTCTCTGGCAAAAACAGAGAGAACCAGCCGGTTTTTCTTCTCTTCGTGCCGGTTATACGAGCGAAACTGGCCGAATACCTGTATGGTAGAACCATGGTAGTCCTTTGTGACGTCAATCAGCCGCTCGGATACCATCACCGGGATGATATCGGTCGAGTCGCTCAGCCTCTGCACGGAAATATCCACCATGTAAAATCCCTCTCCGAACACTTCATGGCTGAAAGAAAAATCGGAAATGATTTTGCCCATGATGGATACCTGATTGTTTTCAATAATTTTATCTGTCATGTCTGAAGATCTCCCTTCCTTCGTATGGTAAAAATATTTCCGGCATCGAATCATATCCGAAAACATTTTCCTGTATACTCTATGTTTATTCATCAGATGTTCCGTTTAGAACCACATTTGGGGATTTTTGCAAAATAATTTTGAATCACCCTTGTTTTCTATCGAATTTGTGATAAACTTGCATAGGTTTGTATGCACACTGACGCACAAGGAATGGCAGCTTACGCGATAGTCATAAGGAATCCAATCCTTATGACATCCCTTGCGTCAGGCGCAAAGTAAATCGACTTACGTCGTTTACTGTTAAGGAAAGAATGATTTCAGGAGAGAGATTGAAATGATAAGAGAAGATGTAAGAAATATTGCAATTATCGCACATGTAGACCACGGTAAGACGACACTGGTGGACGAGCTTTTGAAGCAGAGCGGCGTGTTCCGGCAGAATCAGGAGGTAGCGGAGCGCATCATGGATTCCAATGATTTGGAGCGTGAGCGCGGCATCACCATCCTTTCTAAGAATACCGCGGTTACTTATAAAAATACAAAAATCAACATCATTGACACTCCGGGGCATGCAGATTTCGGCGGCGAGGTAGAACGTGTACTTAAAATGGTAAACGGCGTCATTCTGGTCGTCGACGCGTTTGAAGGAGCGATGCCGCAGACCAAATTCGTGCTGCGGAAGGCATTGGAGCTGGAGCTCCCGGTCATCGTCTGTATCAACAAAATTGACCGTCCGGAAGCCAGACCCGCGGAAGTAGTAGACGAAGTGCTGGAGCTTTTCATTGAGTTGGAAGCCTCGGACGAGCAGCTGGACTGCCCGTTTGTCTATGCCTCCGCAAAAGGCGGCTACGCCAGCATGGATCCGGCTGTACCGGGAACAAATATGGAACCGCTGTTCGAAACGATTGTAAATTATATCCCGGCTCCGGAGGGGGATGAAAACGGCCCGACCCAGGTACTCATCAGTACGATCGATTATAATGAATATGTCGGCCGCATCGGTGTCGGCAAAGTAGATCGCGGTACCATATCTGTCAATCAGGAAGTCGTCATTGTCAACCACCACGATCCGGATAAAAAGCACAAGGTTAAAATCAGCCGGCTTTATGAGTTCGACGCTTTAAATAAGGTAGATGTCCAGAGTGCGACCATCGGTTCGATAGTGGCCATCTCCGGCATTTCAGATCTGCATATCGGCGATACGATCTGTGCGCCGGAAGCACCGGACGCAATTCCGTTCCAGAAGATTTCCGAGCCGACGATCTCCATGAACTTCATCGTCAACGACAGTCCGCTTGCCGGACAGGAAGGTAAATACGTCACCTCCCGCCACATCCGCGACCGCCTGTACCGGGAACTGAATACAGACGTCAGCCTGCGCGTGGAGGATACGGAAGACACCGACACCTTTAAGGTATCCGGACGCGGAGAGCTGCATCTTTCCATCCTGATCGAGACCATGCGCCGTGAAGGCTTTGAGTTTGCCGTAAGCAAAGCGGAGGTCATCTACAAGACCGACGAGCGCGGCAAAAAGCTGGAGCCGATGGAGCTGTGTTACATTGATGTACCGGAAGAATTTTCCGGCACCGTCATTCAGAAGCTGAGTCTGCGCAAGGGAGAGCTGCAGGGTATGAGTCTCGGACAGGGCGGCTATTCCCGTCTGGAATTCTCCATTCCTTCCCGAGGTCTGATCGGCTACCGCGGCGAGTTTCTGACTGATACCAAGGGCAACGGCATCATGAACACGATTTTCGACGGCTATGGTCCCTATAAGGGCGACCTCTCTTACCGCAACCTTGGTTCTCTGATCGCCTTCGAGTCTGGTGAATCGGTCGCGTATGGTCTGTTCAACGCACAGGACCGCGGCACGCTATTCATCGGACCTGGTGAAAAAGTATATTCCGGCATGGTCATCGGTCAGAGTGCGAAACCGGAGGACATCGAGCTGAACGTCTGCAAGACCAAACATCTGACCAACACACGAGCCTCCGGATCAGATGAGGCACTAAAGCTGACGCCACCAAAGATCTTAAGCCTTGAACAGGCACTGGAATTCATCGATACAGACGAGCTGCTTGAGGTGACGCCGAAGAGTCTGCGTATCCGCAAAAAGATTCTCGATCCGACTTTAAGAAAACGAGCCGGATTTAAAAAAGCGCAGTAAACCACTTAAAAGAGAGTTTCCACTGCCCCGGAGACTGCAGCAGGCTCTCATATTCTTCTACCGTCAGCGCATCCTCCAGCTGAAGCAGTTCTTCCTTGCCGACCACAGCATGAAGACAGTCGGAAAAGCAGAGAGCCGGATAGAGCACGCACCACCAGTTCTGCCCTTCTGCCTCTCCGAGGCGGATGCGCAGAGCTTCGTACCACCCTGCTGGAAATGTACAGTCCCCGTAGGTGCGTTCCGGAAACCAGCTTTGGGCAAGTTCCGCGGAAGCGCGGTAGGACAATCCCTGCTCCTCCAGCACGGCATTCGCGATTTTTTCTATCTGTATCAGATTTTCAGACACAAACTCCAGCGCCGTATCCCGTCCGCTCTGACTGTTCTGATCCGCGCCTTTGAGCACCGCCAGCTCTCCGGCGGATTCTGAATGTAAGTCCGATACCAGTTCTTCTGATACCGGTTCTTCCGATAAGAGTTCTTCTGACATCCACTCCAGCACCGCATCTCGCACCTGATACTTTACATTCTGGTCTTCCTCGCTGTCACTGTTCGCAAGTACATGAAATCTCAGAACTTCATCCGCAATCCCCTGCTGAATATTGTTTTGCTGTGCAGCCGCAGCAGCGGCATTGAGAAAAATGGCGAGGAGCAAAAACAGAACGCACCTGCCGATCCATGACTGACACCGAATTCTATATTTATATTTTTGATCTTTACGCATTACAGGCAACCTCCCTTTTCTATCCCGAAGTGTTGCCTGTATTATTCTTTTTATTCATATGGCCTTACTCTAAATCAACTTGCTTATTGTATAAATGTTATTATAATATTTGTGAGCTAGTTTTTATTGCATGCATTTATATTATGTGATATTATCTTTCTGTTACCACCTCTACATAAGGTACAGAAAGGAGGTGATACCATATGGAATATCTTCTGATTCTATTGATTACCGTCACGTGTGATGTAGTTACGCACTATATCATCAAATGGCTGGACGGGATAAAGTAATTCGGAAAACAGCCTGTGGTGTAAGCCGCCACCAAAAAGGAATAGAAAACCCCAGATGCTGCAACATCCGGGGTTTTCGCTTTCTCTCATTATGGAACTTCTTCTGATCTTTACAGCAGCCAATATAACACATGTGAAAATAATTTGCAATATATTTTTATATTTTCAAAACATATGATTTAATATAATAAAACAGAATTATCTCGGATTATTTCACCGTTCCGATCAAACTGCATATATCTTCCACCTTCTGACAGCGCATGTAGTCCTCAATTCCCTCTATCACATCCAGCGTCGTGCGCGGATTGCGGAAATTCGCGGTGCCGACCGCGACCGCTGTCGCTCCGGCAAGGATAAATTCCAGCGCGTCCTCCGCAGAGGAGATTCCTCCCATGCCGATAATCGGAAGTTTTACTGCCTGTGCCGTCTGATATACCATCCGCACCGCAATTGGATGAATAGCCGGTCCGGATACACCGCCGGTCTGATTCGCCAGAGCAAAGGTACGGCGGTTTACATCAATCTTCATCCCCGTCAGAGTGTTGATCATGGAGAGTGCGTCTGCACCTCCCGCTTCCGCGGCCCGTGCTAATTCCGTAATATCTGTCACGTTCGGACTGAGTTTCATAATCACCGGCTGCTTCGCGTGTCGTTTGACCTCGCGCGTAATCGCCTCCACTGAATCCGGATTCTGGCCAAACGCAATACCACCGCAGCGCACATTCGGGCAGGAAATATTAATCTCCAGAAGGTCAACCGCAGCTTCATCCGAAAGCCGCTCGACAACCTCCACATATTCCTCCGCCGTATGACCGCAGACATTCACGATCACAGCGGTGTCATACTGCTCAAGGAACGGCAGGTCGCGCGTACAAAATGTCTCAACGCCCGGATTCTGAAGACCGATCGCATTCATCATGCCGCCGCGGATCTCCGCCACGCGCGGTATCGGATTCCCCGGCCAGGGGACATTTGCAACCCCCTTTGTCACGACCGCGCCCAGACGGGAGAGATCAACAAATTCACTATATTCCATACCGGATCCAAATGTACCCGATGCGGTCATCACCGGATTTTTCAGTTCCACCCCTGCGACTGTCACCTTTGTATTTATCATAGAACAACATCCTCCGCCGCAAACACCGGCCCTTCTTTGCAGACTCGCTTGTTCTTTACCTTAGAATGCGCGTCCACCTCAGCCGAATCACAGACACAGGCCAGACAGGCCCCGATTCCGCACGCCATCCTCTGTTCCAGAGAAAGCCAGCATTCGATCTCGTTCTCCTGCGCAAATGTTTTTACTGCGCGCAGCATTGGCGTCGGGCCGCAGGCATAAATCACATCAGCATGCAGATTGTGTTCCCGGATGCAGTCAAGCACATTGCCATGCGTGGCTTTATGTTCATTTTTCATACTCCGCAGCCTGCTGTACAGAGAATCATCCTCTACAGCTACATGCAGTTCTCCGTATGCCTCCAGTTTATCCGTTAAAAACAATTCATTCCGATAGCCCGCAACAGATATCACCCTTCCCTTGAGCTGTTTTGCCAGCTCTACCATCGGCGGGATTCCAATCCCACCGCCGATCAGGAATGCCGTGCGTCCTTCCGGACACCGTTCCAGCGGATAGCCGTTCCCGAGCGGCCCTAAAATATCCAGACAGTCTCCAGCCTGACAGCCGGAAAATTCTGCCGTGCCCTTTCCGGCAACCCGGTATACCAGACGGATCCTTCCATGATTTTTATCCGTCTCGCAAATGCTGATGGGACGCGGAAGCAGCCGTCCGGAATCACTGCTGTATACGGAGACAAACTGTCCCGGACATGCGCTCTGTGCAACAGGATCCGCCTGCAGCCACATGCTGAATATCTGGTCTGCGATCTGTTCCTGCGAACAAATCACCGCACGTATCATCGATTTTTCAGACTTCTTATTGTTCTCACTGCTGCCGTTTTCTTTTTTCATATCACAAATACCCGTTCGTGTTCGCATACTAAATTCGTAACTGTTCAGTACCTTCACAGTTACCTAAAATCTATGCCCCAGTGCCCCATTGATATCTTCAATCATATCTGTCACTGCGGCCCGGCTTGCCTCCGCGAAATGCTCCGCTCCGAAAGCCGCATATTTTTCCTGCTTATATGCTGCAATAATGCCGCGTGAAGAATTGACGATCGCGCCAAGTCCGTCCTCGTTAAAAAAGCACGCCAGATCTGAAGCCTTCCCTCCCTGCGCGCCATAGCCCGGCACAAGAATAAAGCATTTCGGCATTACACGGCGAAGCGTTTTGCCCATCTCCGGATACGTAGCTCCGACCACAGCTCCGACATAACTGTAGGTCTCTCCCATACAGGAATCGGCCCACTCGGCCACCTTTTCACCCACCAGTTCATACAGAGGCCGCATACCGTCCGTGCCAGACTGTACACTCTTTGCAGGATCCGGCGCAGCTGCAATGCACTGCGCAGCTTCCGTCCGCGGTTCTGCAATCAGCCTGTCCTGAAATTCCCCGCTCGACGGATTAGATGTCTTGACAAGGACAAAAATGCCTTTCTTTTCTTCATGGCAGACATCCAGAAATGGCTTAATTCCATCTGTCCCAAGGTAGGGGTTCACAGTCGCAAAGTCCTCTCCGAAGGGCGTCAGCATCTGTGTGCCAACCTGCACCCTTCCCAGATGTGCTGTGGCATACGCAGCTGAGGTAGAACCAATATCCCCCCGCTTCACATCCCCGATCACGACAAGTCCTTTTTCATGACAATAATCAATTGTCTTTTGAAAAGCAATCAGTCCCGGAATGCCAAACTGCTCATACATTGCAATCTGCGGCTTTACCGCCGGGATCAGATCGTAAACCGCATCCACAATCTTTTTATTGTACATCCAGACAGCCTCTGCGGCTCCCTTCAATGTCTCCCCGTACTCCTCAAAAGCGGCCTTTTTTATGTGTTCCGGAATATAAGAGAGCATCGGATCCAAACCTACCACAATCGGCGCGTTCGTCTTTTTGATGTTTTCAATCAGCTTCTGTATCACAGTTTTGTCCTCCATCTTTTTCAATTTTCCCATTTACTTAAGAATGCTGCAGAATATTTCAGAACACCGTTGACTGCATACGCGCAGAACAGGAACACAGATGATATCCTGCCAAAACCCGCATACCGATAGGCGCGGTATGTCATACGTGCGGAGTGAAGCTTCCCGCCGGATTTGCCTGACGCAGTCAGCCGGTATTTCAAAAGCGGCTCATTGACAGCAACAGCTCTCCCATACTTTTTGAGAACCCGAAGCCAGGTAATATAGTCCTCGTGGCTGTCTTCATGCTCCATGGGGAATTCTCTGGCAATGTCCGTACGTAGCACCACTGACGAGCAGTTAATGCAGTTGTGCAGCAAAAGTCTCCGATAAGTGATCGTCTCGTGCACAGGGATCACATGTCCGGTCAGCCTGCCCTCGTATGTCACCAGCTCCCGTGCGGTCGCACAAAGGACCGGAGCAGAATCCCCTGACTCCAACAGCGCCAGCTGTTTTTTCAGCTTATCCTGCGTCCACCAGTCATCCGCATCCAAAAATGCCACATATTTTCCGCTCGCAAGCTGTACACCGCGGTTTCTCGTAGCAGCAGCTCCGATACTGCTCTTGTTCCTGCTGTATCGTACCCGGGGTTCGCTGCAATATCGTTCCATGACTGCATCGAGGTTATCCGGTGAAGCGTCATTGAGGACCAGAATCTCTAAGGGCACCTCCTGTGCTAACGCAGAATCAATCGCGCGTTCAATGGTATCCTCACAGCTGCACGCCGGGATAATGACTGAAACGATCGGTGCCGCGGTGCCAACATCTGCATCCTCCGTATTTAAAACCGGCTCCGCGCTGGAGGCAGAAGCAGTTCTCTGCCACTGCTCCACTCCCTCGGTATTCTCTTTCTGGAAGAGGATCTTTGCCGTCGTTGCAATCAGCTGCAAATCCATCAGGAACGAATAATTCTCTATATAGGTAAGATCCAGCTTCAGCTTATCATAAGGATTTGTATTGTATTTCCCATAAACCTGCGCATATCCCGTCAGGCCGGCTTTCACCTTCAGACGGTATGAGAATTCCGGAATCTCTTTCTCGTATTCCGCCGCTATCTCCGGGCGCTCCGGGCGGGGTCCAACCAGAGACATATCACCCGCCAGAATATTCAAAAGCTGCGGCAGCTCATCAAAATGGATATTACGCAGCACGTTACCGACCGGCGTGACACGGTCGTCTCCCTTCGCTGCAAGACGAGCACCCTCTTTCTCCGAATCCATCCGCATACTGCGGAATTTATAAACCATAAAGTTCTTGCCATTCTTCGTCAGACGTCTCTGTCGATAAAAGACGGGACCGCCGTCATAGGCCTTGATCAGAACCGCTATCAGTAAAAACAGGGGCAAAAGAACGACAAGAAGCACTGCTGAAACCACTATGTCAAAAATGCGTTTTATCAGCTGCTGCTCCACTGTCAGTCCACGGTTCCTGAACAGGAGAAGCGGCGTATCAAAGAGATTAATCTCCTCTGAACTCATCACCATAACATCAGAAATCTTTGGCTGGCAGTAGCATCGAATATCGTGTTCAAAACAAAACTTCAGAAAAAGATTGCGCTCATGCGAGGGAATGTCACAGATCATGACAGCCTGATGCTTTAAGATCTCCTCTTTAATCTTATCTACGCCCTCATCCAGAGAAATAATCCCCTGTATCGTATATTTATCTTTCCGCCCTTCCATCTTCTTAATCAGCGAAGAAGGATCAAATTTTCCATAAATCAGCAGGATCGCATGCGGGGGATAAATCTTCACATAAATCCACCGCATAAAAAGTACCCAGACAACCACTGCAGCCAGATTAATGCCGCACACGCGAAGCATCGGCCCAACATGCTCAAGAAACTTCCAACGCCCGATCAATGCCAGCTGAATGTACACAACGCCATTTACAATGATCACAGAAAAAATCTGGGACAGCAATACGTCCAGCACCCTCTGATAGCCAACCTTAAAAGCGGAAAAAAGCTTCGATACTACAACCACAAGGAACGCATACAGCGTGATCAGAGCCCAATGTCCCCAGAAGCTGTATTGCCGCCCGATCACTGCCTCTGAGTGATAGCAGTGGAACCAGGTATAAGTAAAAACCCCTGTCTGGATCGCTACAATCAGTACCGAAGCCATAAACATGATCAGTCTCTTGTACTGTTCTCTTCTCTTCATGAAGTTCCCTTCCATAATATGTTTGTAACTGTTCAGTACCTTCACAGTTACGGGAAAAAGTCCATTAAAATCGGCCTGGCTCTCTTTCATCCGGCAGTATCCGGTACGGATGCAAAAGGAGCATGACAAGAGCCGCGTCCAACATGACTGTGTCTGGCGCGGCTCAATATTTCAGTGCAGCCCATTGATAAAAGCGGAGATCCGTTCTGCCGCTTCTTCCGCATCCGGGCCCTCAAAATTCAGTACAATCTCATCCCCGCTTTGTATACACGCGCTCAGGACACTTAACAGGCTTTTGGCATTGTATTCGCGATCATGAAAGCGCAGGGTAATCTTTGCATCATATTCCATCGCCAGTGTACATAATTCACCGGCCGGACGCAAATGGAGTCCCAGTTCATTATTAACCGTCAGTCTTTTCTCCATTTCTATCACTCCTCCGAAGAAGGTTCCTGCTGCTCCTGCTCTGTGGCATTGACCATCAGCGTAACCTCCGATACAAGCGTAAAGCCATCCGGCAGTTCTATTTCCACCGGTATCTCATAGTCGCCTGCTTCCGAACAAACAGACAAATCTATCGTCGCCGTAATTTCTCCGGCCGTAATCGTACTTTCCTCATCGTCCGCATGGACTGTCACCGAAATGGCATCCGCCGGAGAAAACGTCAGCTGCATGTTTTCCGGGCGATTCAGCACCGTAAGCTCTGACAGAGCCAGCTGCACTGTCTGATCCCCACTCTGCTCCACCACAACGGTCACAGAAATCACAGAGTCTGTCCCCTGCGCAAGCCGCACATTCTCAAGCGTGCTGATCGTCTCAGTCAGATCGACCTCCTGCGTAAACGTTTCCGTCGCTCCGGCTACAGAAACAGATGTAGTAACAGAGAGTGCCTCTATCGTAGAGAGTACCTCCTGCGTCCCGACCAGATTGACTGTCGTCGGGACTGTGGTCACTTCTGTCACCTCATAGCCCTGTGCGGGAGTACCACTTGTCTCAATCATGACCGGTACCTCATACAGGACCTCCCAAAGCTCCACATCCACAGTCACTGTATTATCAGAGAGCAATACGCCGGAAGAATTCTTAATCTGCAGACGGCTCATCTGCGTCTCACTGAGCTCATCGCCATTTTTATCCGTAATAGTAAGCGTAGTCGTCAATCTCTGATCTGTAGAAATTCCATTTACAGAAACTGTCGCCGTCACCTGACCGATCCGCTCCAGCAGGCTCTCAGGTCCTGCAATCTGTATTGTTTTCCCGTCCACCACTTCGGTCGTTCCGACCTCGTATCCGCTCTGCGGTGTTCCCGTGGTCTCCACTGTAACCGCGAACTCACTCTCCTGTATCTGCTCCAGCTCCACCTTCAGTGACGAAGGAACAACCGTAATTTCGTCCAATGTCACAGCAGAATTGCTGCAGGAGACTGTGAGAGGAACTGTATTCATCTCCGTCAGATTCTCCATATCGGCGATTACCGTAAAGTCTGAAGCAGAAAGACTCTCCAGCACACGTTTGCGTTCCGTGACTTTAATTACAACAGTATCCTCAGACACAATATCAAACGCCTTATCAATCTCCGTCACACTGTCCTCATTGATGATCTCAATCTTAATATTGCGAAACAGCTTGGACGTCGTCGGATTGCTGACATTGCCAACCACAAGCCATATGATAAACGCGACACCTACAGACAGCAGCTTCAAGGAAAAATTCTTCCGCAGCCTTCTGATCAGATTCTTAAACAATTCTTTTGGAAATTTGAAGGAAAACTTATGCTTCATTCTTTTTGGTCCGCCTTTTCCAGAGCTTAAATTTCTTCGGAGCAACTGATTTATTCTGTAAAGTCTCAAGCTGTCTCTTAAGCTCTTCTGAAGAAATCCCGTGCAGCAATTCTCCCCTGTACGCAACAGAGATATCTCCAGTCTCCTCCGAAACGATCACAGTCATCGAATCCGTCTCTTCACTAATGCCAACTCCCGCCCTGTGTCTCGTGCCCAGCGCTTTATTCAGCATCATATTATCAGAAAGAGGCAGGTAACAGGTCGCCGCAGTAATACGGTTGCCCTTGATAATCACTGCGCCGTCATGAAGAGGCGTATTGTGTTCAAAAATATTAACCAGAAGCTGGCTTGTTACAATCGAATCCAGTATGATCCCGGTCCGCTCATATTCCTCCAGACGGATATTCTGCTCGACCACGATCAGGGCTCCTGTCCTGGCCCTGCTCATCTCTGCAGAAGCTTTCACAATCTCATTAACAGTCTTATCGCTGAAACGTTCCGATACATTCTTGCTGTCATCCCCAAAAGGAAACAGATTGGAAAAAATCGGTCTCTCGCCAAGCCGTTCCAGCGCCTTTCGAATCTCAGGATGAAATACGACAACCGCAGCCGTGATGGCTATATCCACCACCCGGTTAACAAGATACATCAGAGTCGTCATCTGCAGTAAATACACCACAGCAATGCAGGCCGAGAGGATCGCTATACCCTTCAGGAGATTCCAGGCGCGGGTATTCTGAATCCAGAGAAGAAGATTGTACACAAGGAAAGCCAGAATCAGAATTTCCAGAATATCCGTGAGCGTAATCGACACAGTTGGTATTGTCAGCCATGAAAAACTGTCCTGCAGCCAAAACAGAAATCCGCTCATTTTGCTCCCCCCTTATATTATATCAATCCCAATGTGGCATCCTTTCAGCCGTGTTCCAAATCCCCCCGGATCACGGCTCATACCATTTTCAGTATAGCACAGTTTCCGAGTCATGCAAATGTTTTTTGTCTTTTCCTGAAAACTTATATGCTCTGTAATCAGTCAGCTATACTTCGGGGCATAATCCGATCGCGCTCCGTCGCACCGGTGCACAAAACGAGAAAAAAAATATGCCGCACACCAACAGCCCGCAAAGCTCTCGCCGCCTCATCCATTGTACTGCCGGTCGTATAAACGTCATCAATCAGTAAAACACTCGAAGGAGCCCCGGATCGTCCATCATACTGCTCATACCTTCGGCCTTTCTCCAGCCTGCGCGCTTCAAAGCTTCCCCGAAGATTTCTCAGGCGTTCCTCACGCCCCAGCTCTTTCTGAACACCGGTATAACGAATACAGTACAGCAGCTTGCGGTCAAAGGGAATTCCGGTCAGACGGCTCACCCGGACCGCCAGCAGTTCCGACTGGTTATAGCCGCGTGCAGCGCGCTTTTTCCAGTGCATGGGAACCGGCACGATCACCTCCGGCCGCCATGCATCCAGATACCGTCTGCCAGCACGTACCATCGCATCCGCATAAAAATCGAGATAATCGCGGCGGTTCAGCGCTTTCATCCGATACACGCTGCGCCGCATCGCGCCGCTGTAGGTAAACGCCGCTCTTCCCTGATCAAAAAGATGGCTGGTACGCAGGCAGTCCCGACAGAATTCCGCTTCCGGACTCCCCACCGGCTTACCGCATCTCATACACGCAGGTTCCCTGACCCAGGGCAGTTTTTCACGACAGTCTGCACAGACGGGTTCTGGGCGAAGTGCAGGGCGAAGCTCGGGTAACGCCACCTCTCTTCGCTCGGCGGCAGGTTGCTTCGCCCATTGAAAGACGCTTCGCAGGCGAAGTGCAGGGCGAAGCTGGTCACAGAGCGGACAGCGTGACGGATACATCAGTTCCATTGCCAGCCCTCCGGCCATTCGTGCCAGCTCTGCCGCTTTTTCTTTTTTACTCATAGCTTTCTCAGGAATCTTTTCCGGTATTATTGCTCCTGTTCAAGCTCCTGTATTCTCTCATCCAACGCTGTATAGCGCCGCTGCTCCACAATATTATCAATCATCTGATCAAAGGTATTCGCGTCACCGACCAGTGTCACGCATTTGCGGGCCCGCGTCACCGCCGTATAAAGCAGGTTGCGGTTCATAAGCATCCTCGGGCCTGTCAGCAGTGGGATCACTACCGCCGGGTATTCGCTTCCCTGTGACTTGTGGATTGTCACAGCATATGAAAGTTCAAGTTCATCGAGACCACTATATGCGTATTCTACCATGCGATGCTCATCAAATTCAACCGTTATCTGCTCTGTCTGCAGATTAATTTCACGGATAACACCCATGTCACCGTTGAAAATCCCTGTCCCCTTTTCTACAGGTATCCCGTAGCGTCCGCGAATCTCCCATTCCAGCTGATAATTGTTTTTAATCTGCATGACCTTGTCGCCCTCGCGAAAGATCGTGCCATTCTGCCCATGCTCCCGCTTCCGGCGATCCGGCGGGTTTAAGTATTCCTGCAAAATCCGGTTCAGCCGTTCCACGCCAAGCAGTCCTTTTCTCATCGGTGTCAACACCTGAATCTCATACGGCTCCGCATCCACATAGCGCGGCAGTTTTTCCCTGATCAGCTGAATCACGATACTGATGATCACGTTGGCATCCTGCCGTTTCAGGAAAAAGAAATCCCGGCTTTTATTGTCAAGCATGATATGTTCGCCGCGGTTGATCTTATGCGCATTGACCACAATATCACTCTCCGATGCCTGCCTGAAAATTCTGGTCAGCCGAACAACCGTTATCTGGCCTGAAGCAATGATATCCTTGAGTACGCTTCCCGGACCGACCGACGGCAGCTGGTTCACATCCCCCACCATGATCAGGCGGGTGCCTACCGTCACTGCTTTCAACAAAGCGTGCATCAGGTATATATCTACCATAGACATCTCATCCACAATAATCACGTCTGCGTCCAGGGGATTCTCCTCATTCCTGTCAAATCCTTCCTGTCCTCCGTCCTCTGCCGGTCCGCTGATCTCCAGAAGCCGATGGACTGTCTTCGCCTCACATCCGGTTGCTTCCGTCATGCGTTTGGCTGCCCGGCCGGTCGGTGCCGCAAGTAAAATGCGCAGTCCTTCAGACTCAAAATAGGAAATCAGTGTGTTGATCGTCGTTGTTTTTCCCGTACCCGGTCCTCCTGTGATTACCAAAAGACCGCATCTGGCCGCCTCCATGACCGCCATTCTCTGTTTTTCATCCAGCACCGTACCAGTCTGCTTTTCAATCACGCCGAGCTTACCGGAGATCACACTGCGGTCAATCTCGCACGAAATATTCAGATCACAAAGCATACGGGCAGTCTCCATCTCTATGTAATAAGAAGATGCCGTGTAGACACGCGTCTGCTCCTTTTCCTGCTTTACCACAATTTTCTTATCAATCGCCAGATCCATCAGATACTGATCAATGCTCTCCATCTCCACACCAAGCAGTTCACCTGCGCGGGCGAGAAGCTGCTCCTTTGGCAGATACACATGTCCCCCGCCTCCTGCCTGCTGTAGCACATAAAAAACACCGCTTTTCAGGCGGTATTCCGAGTCAATGGCAACACCGGCGCGTTTCGCGATCTCGTCTGCAATGCGGAAGCCTACACCGGTAATGTCGTCCGCCAGCCGATAAGGATTCTCTCCGATTACCTGATACATACCAGCTCCGTATTTCTGGTAAATCTTCACCGCCAGTGTAGTTGAAACGCCGTACTGCTGCAGGTAGATCATCGCCTGACGCATTTCCCGCTTCTCATATACCTGAGCAGCAATCTCCCTCGCCATCCGCTCGCTTATCCCCTTAATCTCCGCCAGTCGTTCCGGTTCCTCCTCGATGACGCGGAATGTGTCGTCACCAAAGCGGCGGACGATCCGCGCCGCCAACGCCGTACCGACGCCTTTGATCGCACCGGATCCAAGATAACGCTCCACTGATTCTGCATCATCCGGTGCAATGGTCCGGCATTCAGAAACCTTAAACTGATCCCCATAAGATGGATGGGAGATAAATTCGCCCTGCAGCTCCACTTTCTCCCCCTCACCAATATAGGGCAACGTGCCGACACATGTGATCTCATCCTCATCTTGCGGAATCCGTACCGGAATGCGCGTTCCCTTTTGTGGCTTCACATAGTCAGGAGCAGTCTCCTTCCCTGCGCCCACCAGCACAAATACTGTGTAGCCGTTTTCATTGTTTCGAAATATAATGTGATCAATATATCCTTCCAGTCGTTCCATATCACCCGGCGGTCACACCCGCTCCATTCTGCTTTGCTACGGACTGCATTGTTACAATTTGCTTTGTTGCTCTTTGCTTTTTTTCTACGAAGACCATATGAAAATCTGAACCGTACCTTCACCGTTACGCATTCTCCAGCGGCTTCGCATGGGCCGCCGCAGTAAGCTCTACAAACCGTCCGGTACCAACCGCTACCGCTGTCATCGGATCCTCAGCCACCATCGTATTGATGCCGGTCCGCGCTTCAATGAGCTCCTCCAGACCGTCCAGCAATGATCCGCCGCCTGTCATTACAATGCCTCGGTCAACTACGTCCGCCGCCAGCTCAGGAGGCGTACGTTCCAGCACACTGTGCACAGCGTCTACAATCTGTCCGGTCACCTCTTTGAGCGCATCACGCGTATCCTCTGAGGTCACACGAATCGTCTTCGGCAGCCCGGTCACAAGATCGCGGCCCTTGACTTCCATCACCTTCGGCTCCGGCTTCTCAAATGCAGTGCCGATCGTCATTTTAATTTCCTCTGCTGTCTGCTCCCCGATCATCAGCCCATATTTTTTGCGGACATATTTGACGATCGCGTCATCAAAATCATCCCCTGCCACTTTGATCGAAGTGCTGACCACAATTCCATCCAGTGAGATCACAGCCACGTCACAGGTGCCGCCGCCAATATCCACGATCATATTCCCGCAGGGACGGGAAATGTCAATCCCAGCCCCGATCGCAGCAGCAATCGGCTCCTCAATAATGTGCACATCACGTGCGCCTGCCTGATAGGTCGCATCTTCTACAGCCTTTTTCTCCACCTCAGTCACGCTGCTCGGCACACAGATGCTCACTCTTGGCTTTCGAAAAGACATCTTTCCAATCGCCTTTTGAATAAAATATTTCAGCATCTGTTCCGTCACTGTATAATCGGAAATCACGCCCTTGCGCATCGGCCGGACCGCAACAATATTCCCCGGTGTCCTGCCCAGCATCAGGCGCGCTTCTTCCCCAATCGCCTTGATCTTATTCGTATCACGGTCATAGGCTACGACGGACGGCTCCTTTAAGACCACACCTTTCCCTCTGACGTAGACCAGAATACTTGCCGTCCCCAGATCAATCCCAACATCCGATGCTGCCATAAGTTCAAACCCCTTTCACGTTTTCTACCAGTTACATGATGCAGGAAATGCAGTTTCCCATATCATGAATATCCCCATCATCTTAACACACTATACCGTAAATTGGAAATTCTTTTTTCGCAAGGATTTCTTAACGAACTTTCTGTTTTTTTTATAAAATCGACACACTTTACTCATAATTTCGCTCTATTATGGGTAATGTATTAGCGAGGAGCTAATATATTTCATAACTCACACTTGGCAGCTCCCACACGCTGCCAAGTACTCCCTCAAACATTTCCTGAATGGGGAAGCCAACCCCGACAGGGCAAAACATTTTTCAACCCAAATTTTTCTCTTTCCTGAAAAAACCTGACGCGAGTCAGGTTTTTTCGTGTGTATGCTGTCTGCGACAAATGACAGATACGCAGCCGCGGCATCCACCGCAGACACGTTGATTTTTGCATTTGTCTTGCGCCGCTTATTATCCCTTGCTTCGCTGGGCGGGAAGCCGTGCCATGCTAAATCGCCTAACGGCGAGGCACGGCCTGCATCCTCGATTCTCTTCGAGAATCGGGATATGTCTCGCTTCGCTCAGACAATGGCGAAGCAAGGGAAGCTATGCTCAACAAATCTGCAAAAATCTGCCTACTGTCTGCTTGCGGATGCCGCGGCTGCGTATCATCTACATCGAATATAACTGCTACATTATACATTTACTTCAGATACTTCGCCACATACGCCCCTGTGTAGGAGACCGGATTCTGCGCGACCTCCTCCGGTGTGCCGGTCGCGATCACAGTCCCGCCGCGGTCGCCGCCTTCCGGGCCGAGATCGATGATATAATCCGCAGTCTTGATCACGTCAAGATTGTGCTCGATAACGATCACGGTATTGCCGCCTTCGGTGAGACGACGCAGGATATCCACCAGCTTGTGTACATCCGCAAAGTGCAGGCCGGTCGTCGGCTCGTCCAGAATGTAGATGGTCTTGCCTGTGCTTCGTCTGGAGAGCTCAGTCGCCAGCTTGATACGCTGCGCTTCGCCGCCGGACAGCGTTGTTGACGGCTGTCCTAATTTAATATAAGAAAGGCCGACGTCGTTCAGCGTCTCAATCTTGCGGCGGATCAGCGGCAGGTGTTCGAAAAATTTCAGTGCCTCCTCCACTGTCATGTCCAGCACATCATAGATGGACTTTCCTTTATATTTCACGTCAAGAGTCTCGCGGTTGTATCGTTTGCCGTGGCAGACTTCACAAGGTACATAGACGTCAGGAAGGAAATGCATCTCTATCTTCAGAATGCCGTCCCCGGCGCAGGCCTCGCAGCGCCCGCCCTTGATATTAAAGCTAAAACGGCCTTTCTTATAGCCGCGGGCTTTCGCGTCTGCGGTCGATGCAAACAGGTCGCGGATCATATCAAAGACACCTGTATAGGTCGCCGGGTTGGAGCGCGGTGTGCGCCCGATCGGCGACTGGTCAATATTGATCACCTTATCCAGCTGGCCGATGCCGCTGATCGCCCGATGCTTTCCGGGAATCGTGCGGGCGCGGTTCAGATCGCGGGCCAGCCGCTTGTATAAAATCTCGTTGATCAGAGAACTCTTGCCGGAGCCGGACACACCGGTCACACAGGTCATCACGCCGAGCGGAATCTTCACATTGATATCCTTCAGGTTATTCTCCTGTGCGCCGCGCACTTCCAGCCATCCGGTCGGCTTTCTCCGCGTCTCCGGCACCGGAATAAACAGCCGGTGGCTTAAATACGCTCCGGTGACGGAGGCAGGGCAGTTGATCAGGTCCTCCGCCGTGCCGGCAGCGACCACCTCGCCTCCGTGCTCGCCAGCGCCAGGACCAATGTCCACAACATAATCTGCCGCTCGCATCGTATCCTCATCGTGTTCCACCACGATCAGCGTGTTTCCGAGGTCCTTCAGGTTGTTCAGCGTGCGCAGGAGCTTATCATTGTCGCGCTGGTGCAGGCCGATGCTCGGCTCATCCAGGATATAGGCCACGCCCACCAGACCGGAACCGATCTGTGTCGCCAGCCGGATACGCTGTGCCTCACCGCCGGAGAGCGTACCGGTCGCCCGCGAAAGACTTAAATAATCCAGTCCTACATCGACCAGGAAACCGATACGTGCGCGAATTTCCTTTAATATCTGCGCACCAATCAAAAGCTGTTGCTCGGAAAGCTCCATCTGCTCCAGAAATTTCTGCAGGTCACCGATCGACATGGATGTAATCTCATGAATATTTTTCCCGTCGACCGTCACCGCCAGCGCAGAAGGCTTCAGCCGCTGCCCGCGGCAGGCTTTGCACGGAGTAATCCGCATGAAGCTCTCATATTCCTGCTTTGTATAGTCAGAGGATGTCTCCCTATAGCGCTGTTCCACGTTGCGGATAAGGCCGTCGAACGCCACATCGTACACGCCAACGCCGCGCTGCCCCTTATAATGCACCTTGACCGACCGCCCATTCGTCCCGTGGATCAGCATCTGTTGGATATCCGGCGGCAGCTGCTCAAACGGCGTCGCGAGGTCAAACTGATATTCCTTTGCCAGTGCCGTAAGCAGTGCGTAGGTAAAGCTGGACGGATCCGTGCAGGACTGCCAGCCGTTCACAACGATTGCGCCATCCAGAATGCTTAAGGACTTGTCCGGAATCATCAGATCAATGTCAAACTCCATCTTGTACCCTAAACCGGTACACTCCGGGCAGGCGCCGAACGGATTGTTAAAGGAAAAGCTGCGTGGCTCAATCTCATCAATGCTGATATTGCAGTCCGGACAGGAAAAGCTCTGGCTGAAGCTGATCAGCTCGCCGTCTCCGGTATCCACGTAGCCCAGGCCATCCGCCAGCTGCAGCACCGTCTCCATCGAGTCCGTCAGGCGCTTCTCAATCCCCGGCTTCACCACCAGCCGGTCCACAACAATCTCGATGTTGTGCTTGATATTCTTTTCCAGTTTGATCTCTTCTGAGAGCTCATACATGTTTCCGTCGATCCGTACCCGCACATAACCGCTGCGCCGCGCCTGCTCCAGCAGCTTCACATGCTCGCCCTTGCGGCCACGCACGACCGGAGCCAGCAGCTGGATACGCGTCCGCTCCGGCAGCGCCATGATCTGGTCTACCATCTGATCCACGCTCTGCTTTTTGATCTCGCGTCCGCACTTCGGGCAGTGCGGAATACCGATCCGTGCATACAGCAGCCGGAAATAATCGTAAATCTCCGTCACCGTGCCGACCGTCGAGCGCGGATTCCGGTTCGTTGTCTTCTGATCGATCGAGATCGCAGGCGGAAGGCCTTCAATGCTCTCCACGTCCGGCTTCTCCATCTGCCCCAGGAACTGCCTTGCGTAGGAGGAAAGCGACTCCATATAACGGCGCTGTCCCTCCGCATAGATCGTATCAAACGCCAGCGAGGACTTCCCCGACCCGGAAAGTCCCGTCAGCACCACAAACTGATTCCGCGGGATATCCAGACTGATATTTTTCAGGTTGTGCTCATTCGCGCCGCGGATGCGGATGAACTGTTTTTTGTCTTTGGGTGCACCTGTGTTCGTAAGCTCCATTATCAAATGTCTCTCCTATTCCTCAATCTCCTGCAGATGCTTCTTCAGCAGGATCATCTTATCACGCAGCTCGGCCGCCGTCTCGAAATCCAGTTCCGAAGCAGCCTTTTTCATCTTCTTCTGCACCTCGCCGATCAGCTTTTCCAGTTCCTCGCGGTTCATCGACTCCGGATCCTTCTCCATCTGTACTTCCTGCTTCGCCAGCTCTTTGGAAATGCTGATCAGATCGCGGACTGCCTTTTTGATCGTCTGCGGCGTGATGCCATGCTCCTCGTTGTATTTCTGCTGCAGCTCACGCCTGCGCTGCGTCTCATCCATCGCCACCCGCATCGAATCCGTGATCACATCCGCATACATAATGACATGCCCCTGCGCATTTCTCGCCGCGCGGCCGATCGTCTGGATCAGCGACACCGATGAACGCAAAAAGCCTTCCTTGTCCGCGTCGAGGATCGCCACCAGAGAAATCTCCGGAATATCCAGTCCTTCACGCAGAAGGTTGATCCCGACCAGCACATCAAACACATCCAGCCGCATATCACGGATGATCTCCGTCCGCTCCAGCGTATCAATATCCGAGTGCAAATAGCGCACACGGATACCGACTTCTTTCATATAATCGGTCAGATCCTCCGCCATCCGCTTCGTCAATGTCGTCACCAATACCTTGTTGCCCTCTGCCGTCTCCTTATTGATCTCACTGATCAGATCGTCAATCTGTCCCTCGACCGGGCGCACTTCCACTCGCGGATCCAGAAGACCGGTCGGCCGGATGATCTGCTCCGCACGCATCAGCTCGTGCTCCTCCTCGTACTCGCCCGGCGTCGCCGAAACAAACAAAAGCTGGTCTATTTTATCTTCAAATTCCCCAAAATTCAAGGGACGGTTGTCCTTCGCCGAAGGCAGCCGGAACCCGTAGTCCACCAGAGTCGTCTTGCGCGACTGATCACCCACATACATTGCCCGGATCTGCGGCACCGTCTTATGCGACTCGTCGATGATCATCAGGAAATCATCGCCGAAATAATCCATCAGTGTATGCGGCGTCGCTCCCGCCGGAAGTCCGGCCAGATGCCGCGAATAATTCTCCACGCCCGAGCAGAAGCCCGTCTCCCGCAGCATCTCCACGTCAAAATTTGTCCGCTCCGCAATCCGCTGCGCCTCGATCAGCTTGTCCTCGCTTTTAAAATACTCGACGCGCTCCTTCATTTCCTCCTCGATCGCATCCGCCGCCCGCAGGATCTTCTCCATCGGCACGACATAATGCGACGCCGGGAAGACCGCAATAAATTCCAAACCTTTTTTCACCGCACCGGTCAGCACGTCAATCTCCGTAATCCGGTCAATCTCATCTCCGAAAAACTCTACCCGATACGCATAGTCATCCGCGTTCGCCGGGAAGATCTCCAGCACATCCCCGTGCACCCGGAACGTGCCGCGGTGAAAATCCATTTCGTTGCGGTCATACTGAATGTCGATCAGCTTCCGCAGGATCTCATCCCGGTCGCGCTCCTGCCCCTGCCGCAGATACAGTACCAGGTCCTTGTAATCCGCCGGGCTGCCCAGACCATAAATACAGGAAACGCTCGCCACGATGATGACATCGCGCCGCTCCACCAGCGAAGCAGTCGCCGACAGCCGCAGCTTGTCAATCTCGTCATTGATCGCTGAATCCTTCGCGATATAGGTATCTGAGGACGGCACATACGCCTCAGGCTGATAATAATCATAGTAGCTCACAAAATACTCAACCGCGTTTTCAGGGAAAAACTCCTTGAACTCCGAATAGAGCTGGGCAGCAAGGGTTTTATTGTGCGCTATTACCAGAGTCGGCTTCTGCAGCTGCTCGATCACATTCGCCATCGTGAATGTCTTCCCGGAGCCCGTCACACCCAGCAAAGTCTCGAATTGATTGCCTTCTTTGAAGCCTTCGACCAGCTCTTTGATCGCCTGTGGCTGGTCGCCGGTGGGCTGGTATTCACTGTGTAAAACAAAAGGTTTTTGTTCAGACTGCACAAAAATCACCTCAAAATTCCATAATTAAAAAGTTCGTCTATTACGCAGAAATTCGTCGAGCCACATTCTCAGTTTTTGGAAAAATCCGCTCTTGACGAATTTGGGTCACCACTTTTAATTTTTCAGACTGTGCGGAAGTAGTAAAACCATGCAGACAGTATAACAGATTTTATCACGCATGTCTATACGCAAATCGAACATAAGTTCTAATATCTGTCGTTCATCCATATACGGACACCCCATCTCTTACCACATTCCGATAGAATGGCAGGAAATCCTGATTTTCCTGAAAATGCTTTTTGTCCCTCAACAGTATCGAAAGAAAAACATCCTCATCCAGCGAAATATCATTGGCCATTTCATATGTCCTATCTCTTAAATTTTCTACCTCATCTCTGTCACAGTCCAGCAAAATCATGATGTCAATATCGGATTCTTCCGTGTTATCGCCTCTGGCATACGAGCCATACAAAATAATCCGATCCAGCTTACTGCCATATATGTGCTTCGATTCCTCTCTGACCTTGCCCAGAACCGTTTATAATTCTGCCTTTGTACACATATTCATCATCTCCTCGTACTTACGCTTCCGACTGTTCAGTCAACTCTTCTTCGTAGAGATCCATAAAATAATCCGGACCTTCTTTCCAGATACCTGTTTCAAAATCAAATATCGCTTCATACGTCCGCGAAGAGGCAAATTCCAGAAAAGCTTCCTCAAAATCAATATGATTTTCGTTCGAATATTTTTCAAGCATTCTGCGCATTGTGTTTACCGCACAATGTTCTTTTTGTCTGTCTGACACAGCACTATCACTTACCATTTCCATAGCGTTCACTCCTTATGAATTCCAGACAATTTACAGCATCCTCTGTCCGAAAACAAAACGTTTGCATCGAGATGAACCCTGTAAACATTGATAACGCCTTCTGCATTAGAAAAGGTCTCTGGCACTCTTTTTAAACGTCTTGCTTTTCTGACCGCCTGCGGTATGTAACTAAAGGCCTGTTCATAGGATGACGTCACGTAGAATCCTTTTCCAAAATCAAGCCCGCGTTTCCCCTTGCTCAAATCAATATTACGGATTTCCAGATAGCTTGTATGGTATAACAGATCTCCATCTTGCAGTTGTATCATACTACCGTCACCCCCTGATTATACAGCAAAGTTTCTACATCATCCAAAGCACAATTATAGCTGTTTAAATGAAGTGAATCATAACACTCATTGATAAACCCTAAAATATCATATTTTCTAAAGATTTCCGCACATTCTTTTGGCGAAACACCCCATTTTATCTGCGCCATACGAAACACGTGACACTGCATATGTGTAATATTTATTCTTTCCTCAGACATGTGGCCTCCTCCTTCCGAGACTTCTTCTACTTAAGTATTATAACAGATTCCTGTCATACTTACACTCTTTTTCCTAAAATAAAATCCGGCCTCAGCACTCACACTAAAGCCGAATACCTACAGCGTTTCTTTTACTACTTTCTCTCGACGAATTTTGGTCACCATCATGCAAAATCCACGCCGTCCAAACGCCCTCAAATGGTTCATTCAGTGTCAACATCTGGTACATTACAACCAACCCCCGTCTATATATAGTGTCTCGGAATCTACTATCGTAGTAGCTCACAAAATACTCAACTGCGTTTTCAGGGAAAAACTCCTTAAACTCCGAATAGAGCTGGGCCGCGAGCGTCTTATTGTGCGCAATGACCAGAGTCGGCTTCTGCGGCTGGTCGCCGGTGGGCTGGTATTCGCTGTGAAGCTTGAAGAGTTTTTGTTCAGACTGCACAAAAGCCACCTCCTCTAAAAATCTTTCAGCAGTATACCACATCCTTTCAAAAAAGTATAGCCGCTTTTTCGAATATTTGTTCGATTCAGCGACTATCACTTAAATTTGCCGTTTGCACAATTGACTTTGTGTTTTTTCACTGCCGATCCTGATTTTACGCGCTCAGGTATTCATCCGTGTCTATTACAATCGTATCACATTCCTGCTGTACTTTGTTTCCGCGCCCTCCTTCCTCCGGCATTACCTCATCCAAAAACGACTGCATCTCACCTGCACAATCTGCTATGAAATCCTTGATCTCTTGATTAAACGATTAGGTATCTCAGCCAACAGCATTTTTTACTTCGATGTTTCCGAAAATGATGTTGAAAATACAACACATGAAAAGCCCATGCCAATCACCAGCAGCACCGCACCGGCCAGGAAAACCGCGGTCGTTCCCAAATCAAGCGGCACAACAAGGATACTTAAAGCCAGCACAATTCCGGTAACCGGAAGAAACGCTGAAAGCGACTCCATAATTTTTTCCTTCAGCTTTGGATTAAGCCTCATGTCTCACCGTTCCTTTAAAATATTATCGAAATCCATCTTTGGTCACATAATAAAACGTCCCCAGTTGAAGCATTTCAGAATCTGCAGGAGTCGGTTTTTCCCATCGCTGACCTCCTGTGCCGTTTTTCCTTCCGGTGCAATCGATGTATCAACATCGATCACCTTCAGCGCATCCTCCTCGTACTCCTGCATTTTTGTCCGAAGCTGCGCGTTCAGTTCTTCACTGTCTACCACCAGCATCAGTTCCGTATCAACATAGGCGCTCCGCATATCCCAGTTGAAAGAGCCGATTCCGGATAGCCGGTCATCAATCACAAAACACTTTCCATGATAGGAAATGCCTCCGTCATATTCCAGTATTTCTACGCCTGTCTCAAGAATCTCTTCTTTATTCAAATTATAATCCGAAGCGCCAAATGGGTTTCCATCGTTCGCAACCGAATTGGTCATCATCGTGACGCTGTCCACTTCCCCGCAGATTTCCTCCAGACGTTCCAACATCCAGTCATTGCAGATGATGTACGGCGTATGGAAAACTACTTCTTTCTCCGCCTGCATCATCAGCTCTGTGATGGTATAGAACACTACCGGTTCTTTGGAATAAATATGAGTCGGGTTGGATACCAATTCTATATGGTTGACCGGCACGGTCACGCTTTCGTAATCCTCTTCTAAAAACCAGTCCCCATGCGCTTCCGTCATTTCCTCATACTCATCCCACAGCTCCTCTTTGGCTGAAATGACCGGTGGAAGTTTTTCCCAGAAATGATTGTCCGCAAGTGTTCTGCATACAGGCTGCTCCCACACAGACCAAAAATAATCGCGCACCCGTTCCAATGAATTGTCATCCCCGGCATCGACACTGTAGACAAGAATGTCCCAGTCATAATTCTTATGTCCTTCCTGATCCCCCAGAAAGTAATCATACGTATTACGGCCGCCCAAAATGTATCCCAGGTCATCCACGATCAGGTATTTGTCATGCATCCGTCCCATAAAAGTCCACGGCATCCACGGACGAACCGGATTGTAAATCCGGATCTCCACATGCTCCGTCTGCGCAAGTGCCAGAAAATACGGATTTCCCCACATACTTTTGATATAAGAGAACCCGTCTACCAGAATATATACATCTACTCCCCGACCCGCCGCTTCCATCAGCGCCGACATTACCATCCTGCCGCTGGTATCCGCGTCAATTTCGAACGTGGACAGAATGATTTCCTCCTGCGCCTGCGAAATCAGACGGATGCGTTCTTCCAGCGCTTCTCCATTATCTGAAATAACGGCAGCCCGTTCACCCGAGGTCTCATCACTGTAAAAAGAGGTTTCTTCGACATTTTCAACCGTACTCTCGCTGATCTGCGGCTGAACCACAAATGGCAAAAGCGCCCCCAGCAGAATGTACAACGTGATATAAAGCACCGGACTGCGGAAAAAGGCAGGAATTCTCTTTTTCGCAGCATGCTTTCCCGCTTTTTCTTTCCATATGGCAATGATAACCCGGGCCTTCGCCACAAGATCTGCCAGCATCGCAATGCCATCTATACTGCTAAGGATATCGAAAAAGAGATAACTGTCCTCTCCCGCTGCAAGCCCATAACAATCCGTAACTGCAGCAAGAAAAATGCATCTTACAGAAATCGTCAGCGATTTTTCTTTTCCTTCAAATCTTCGTTTTACATAACCATAAAGTCCGAAACAGCATATGCCATAAATAAGGTAAACTGCAATCAGCACCACTGCAGCCGGATATTTCCAGATCAGTGCAAATAAAATAAGCACGATAAGCACAATGCTAATACCGCGGCAATGATTACTATATAAATCATCTTTTTCCTGCTGGCTGATTATCATTGTTTTTCCCTGTTTGATGATTCAATCCCTATTCCCTTTCTCCCACAGCCGGAATGTCTGTCGGTATGCACAGTCATTCGGCAGAGTAGGATGAAACAATGCCACGAACAGATTTACCTTCCCGCAATGATTGCATTTACGAAAACGATCTTTATAAACTTTGCATAAATGCGTTTCTACATCCAGATTTTCACACGGGCTGTCATAGTGAATGGCCACTTTTCCTTTTGCCCAGGCCGAACGGGAATAACAGCATTTCCCACAACGATTGCACAAAGAGTCCCAGTCCTTTCGCCATTTAAGCCAGGTCTTAAAAATATCCCATAGCATTTTCACTTCACATACCCTCATAGATGATGTGGCGCTTAACAGACACTGTTCAGTTGTCCATTAAGTGCCACCCTTATCTGTTATCTCATTTTTTTACGATGCCTCGGGAAATGCCCCTCACTTTGCTCGGCGCGGCAAGTCGCGCTGCCATTTTTATAACGCTGGTCTCCGCTACCGCTCCGGTCGGTGCTAAACGAGCGCCACTGGCGCTCAGCACCGTTGGGCAGCGCTCTCAAACTGGCTGTTATACAGTTCCGCATAGAACCCGTTCTTCGCCAGCAGTTCCTCATGGTTGCCCTGCTCGACGATATCGCCGTCGCGCATCACAAGGATGATGTCGGCATTCTTGATCGTGGACAGACGGTGCGCGATCACGAAGCTGGTACGCTTGTCGGTCAGCTTATCCATCGCCTGCTGCGTGATCATCTCGGTCTTCGTATCGACGCTTGACGTAGCCTCATCAAGGATCAGAAGCGGGCTGTTCTGGATCATTGCCCTCGCAATGGTCATCAGCTGCTTCTGGCCGGCAGAGATCGCGGTATTGTCGCTTAAGACGGAATCATAGCCGTGCGGCAGTGCCGAGATGAAGTTGTGGATGCCGCAGGCCTTGCACGCCTCGATCATCTGCGCTTCCGTGACGCCCTCTGTATTATACAGGAGGTTTTCTCTTACAGTACCCTCAAACAGCCAGGTATCCTGCAGCACCATGCCGAACTGGCTGTGCACGTTCTCCCTTGGGATATCCGTCGTCGGGACGCCGTCGATCAGGATCTCGCCTCCGGTCAATTCGTAGAATCGCATCAGCAGGTTGACCAGAGTGGTCTTGCCTGCGCCGGTCGGGCCGACGATGGCGGCTTTCTGACCGGGCTTTATCTTTACGCTGAAATCGTGGATGATCTCTTTTTCCGGTGCGCTCGGGTACGCGAATTTCACATGCTTAAACTCCACCTCGCCGCGCACATGATCGATGCGCTTTGTCTTCGCAGACTCATCTTCCATCTCTTCCTCAGCAAGGAACTCAAAGACTCGCTCGGATGCTGCCGCACAGGACTGCAGCTGTGTCATGGCCTGTGAGATCTGGCGCAGCGGCGACTCGAACAGACGGGTGTAGATCAGGAATGCCGTGATCACGCCGAACGTGATATTGCCGTTAATGATCTGCGACGCACCCACGATGCAGACAGCCACATACCCCAGGTTCCCGACAAAGGTCATCAGAGGCTGCATCAGACCCGATAAGAACTGGGAACTGAAGTTCGCGTTTTTCACTTTCTGGTTCAGGGAAGTAAAGGTATCCTTTACCTCATCCTCCGCGTTCAGGATAC
>JAJBVD010000010.1 GCA_020859985.1 Clostridiales bacterium | reverse complement strand
GTTGTAGTCGGTCTCCCCAGATCAGCCCTTGCTCCGATTGAGGACTTCACTTCAATTAGGTTTAAGCTTTCCCGCTCCTTCGCAGCTACAAGTTCCCTATCCAAATCATTGAAATTGTTTACACACACTGCATACGGATATCCGCAGGCTTTTGCGACTCCCACCAGATCAATATTTCCAGCTACCGTAGGCATTCCGCCTACGGTCTCATGGGCTTCATTATTGATAACAACATGCACCAGATTCTTAGGCTGGTTCGCACCGATGACCGCCATCGCCCCCATGTGCATCAGGACCGCACCATCACCGTCAATACACCAGATTTTTTTATCCGGCTTATTTATCGCTACACCAAGTGCGATCGAACTGCTGTGCCCCATGGAACCAACCGTCAGAAAATCATACTTATGGCTCTGGCCATTTGCAGCACGGGTTTCAAAAAGTTCCCGGCTCGCCTTGCCGGTCGTAGAAATGACCGGGTCTTCCCCCGTAACCTTTACGAGATGCCGGATGATCTCCTCCCGGTTCATGGTATAGCCGTTTTTATACTCTACGCTGCCATCATAAGACAGGGCTCCCCTGCGCACCACGACCGCCACATCCTTTCCAGCAGCCAGAAGCGGCTGAAAACCACGGATAGCGGATTTAAATTCTTCTTCTGAAGCATCCCGGCCAAGGACAAATGTCTGGATACCCATATCTTCCAGCAGCCTGATCGTGACCTCACCCTGATAAATGTGCTGTGGTTCATCATGAATCCCTGGTTCGCCGCGCCATCCGACCACAAATATCATAGGGATTGCATAAACCTTTTCATTCAGCAGGGAAGCAGCCGGGTTGATGATATTCCCCTCCCCGCTGTTCTGCATATAGACCACCGGTATTTTCCCGGTTGCCAGATGATAACCGGCTGCCAGCGCCACACAGTTCCCCTCATTTGCCGCTATGATATGATGTCCTGCGTCAATCCCATATTTGTTCATCAGATAATTACACAGCGCTTTCAGCTGGGAATCCGGGACGCCAGTATAAAAATCTGAGCCAAGAATATCAACAAAAGATTCCACGTTCATTATGTTTTTACCCTCTTTCCTGTTCCTGATGCTCCACAAATCCTTTGTCCTGCTATCCAAGGATCTGGTGGTACAGTTTATCAATCGCGTTTTCGTCCAGCAGAACCGGATGGTTCTTCAGACGTACCGGATTGACAGATGTCTTAAGGATCTCATAATCTTTCTGTTCTGGTGTTGGCGTTTCCAAAGCAAGTTCTTCCAGTATAGACTGAAATTTTTTCACCGAGCCGTACGGTGTCCTGCTTCCCATAACGGCTGCCAGATCTTCAAAAGTTTTCCTCAAATATAACTTCCCGCGCGGATCCAGGCACTGCTCCATATGATCCAGCATATAGGGCCAGATCCTGTTTACACACAATGCCGCCGCATGGCCGTGCGCAATCCCATACAGGCTGGTCATCTTATAGCACATTGCATGCCCCGCAGTGGTCTGCGTGATATTAATTGCCCTGCCAGCCAGATTTGCTGCCCGGAGCATTGCCGCATTACCTGCTTCATCATTATCCAGATATGCATCCATATTTGATAAGATCATCCGGAGTGCCTCTTCTGAATACTTTTTACTTTCCTGCGTGGAATTAACAGACCAGAAAGACTCTATCGCATGGCAAAGAGCATCCAGCATCGTTGATTTTTTCTGATATATCGGCAGAGTTTTTAAAGTGTTCGGATCCATAAGCACCGCCTGCGGGATACAGCTGCTGTCCGCCACAGACTGTTTCTCCCCCTTGTAGTAAATCACCGCATACCGGGTGGCTTCGCTCCCTGTCCCCGCAGTTGTCGGTATAGCCAGAAGCTTCACATCATTAGGGATAATCTTCTGCCGGAGATAATTTTCCGTAGTATCCATGTTGGAATAAAGCTTGATGCACTTCGCCACATCCATCGCGCTGCCGCCGCCTACAGCCACGATCGAGTCACAGCCAGAGTGGTGGAAAAGCGTCACGCCCTTTACCACCGACTCATATGAAGGATTCGGGTGAAAATCTGAAAACCGTACAACCTCCGTGCCGGTCCTTTCACAAAGCGATTCAAAATAAATACCCAGACTGAGCCTGTTTATCGATCTGCCGCATACCAGCAGTATCCTCTTTATCCTGTTACCCCTGAAATATTCATCCAGCTCTCTGTAGTCGCTGCCGGCAGTCAAAACAGCCTGTTCCTGCACGATATGGCCCTCTCATATTTTTATACTAACTGCTATGCACTTACAATTCTTTGCAATAAAAAAAACATCCCGCGGGGCGTCCTTTTATAATATCAGATCTCCTCCGGAATCAACGTGATGATATCCTTGATCGGCATACAGATGTCATCGCATTCCTTTGCCCTGTGGTGTTCCAAAATTGTCTTCGCCGCATTCTGCATGGCAGGGAATCCGGTCCTCGTCAGCTGGTTTGCATAAATGATGATGTTGACCCCGCGCTCCTTAAACTCTTCCTCTGTCACAGTATTAAAGGATGTCGGGACCACCACGATCGGTGTTTCGCTGTCCGCTGCCCGGAATTTTTCCACGAACTCAAAAATTTCTGCAGGGTCCTTTTTCCGGCTGTGTATCATGACCGCGTCCGCACCAGCCTTTGTAAAAGCGAAAGCCCTCTCCAGGGCATCGTCCATACCACGCTCCAGAATCAGACTCTCAATGCGGGCACAGATCATAAAATCTTTCGTCTTCTGCGCTTTCTTTCCTGCGGCAATCTTTGCAGAGAAATTCTCAATGGAATCCTGCATCTGTGCCACTTCCGTGCCGAACAGGGAATTCTTTTTCAGACCGGTCTTATCCTCGATGATCACCATCGAAACCCCCATACGTTCCAGCGACCGTACCGTGTAGACAAAATGCTCGGTCAGTCCGCCTGTATCACCATCAAAAATAATTGGCTTCGTCGTGACTTCCATGATGTCATCTATCGTGCGGAAACGCGATGTCATATCCACCAGCTCAATATCCGGCTTGCCTTTTGCCGTGGAATCACACAGGCTGCTGATCCACATCGCGTCAAACTGGCGCGCTTCCCCATTCTGATGGACGACCGTTTTCTCCACGATCAGCCCGGTAATGCCACTGTGGGCTTCCATAGCTGTGACCGTCCCTTTCATGGCCAGCGCTTTTTTCAGCCTTGCGCGGCGGACATCCGGCAGAGATAAATCCGCACGGGCCCGGTTTTCCAGGGATCTGTATTTCTCATCCTTAGAATAAGGGAATTCCACAAGCTGGCCGCCATATGAGGCTAAAACAGAAACCACCTCATCGCGGACAGGTCTCTGGAATCCGCTTAGCCAGTCATCCCCATGTACTACGTAATCCGGATGGAACCGTTCCAGGTTTTCTTTATAGCTTAATGTTTTCTGCTCTACCACCTTATACACCCCGGCAATGTTTTCAAACATCGCTTTTCGTTCTGTAAAAGGCAGCAGTGGGAAACGCTTATAACTGACCACAGCCTCATCAGAAAGGACACCGATGATCACTTTCCCCAGATGCTCCGCTTTTTTGATAATCGCAATGTGCCCGCTGTGCAGCATATCCGTCGAGAAGCACATATATACCGTACGCCGCTCCACCTCTGCAAGCTTTGCAGAAACGACCGCAAGATCCTGCGGGTCATCCACCTCACTGCAAAGCGAATCCTTCACATCGAGCGCTACAATCTTACACTGGTCAGTGACCTCATTCAGCGCATTCTCTGCATAGCATTTCACGTTATCAGACTCACAGAAGGAGACGATCCGTTCAAGCCACACTTTCCAGTCATTTCGGTTTAGTTTATAAAGAGCCTGCGCAGCCATCGCTTCATTGAAAAACTCAACCCCTACTTTGACAACCCTGCCATTCCTGACCACCGCCTTAAAATCTTTCTCCGGCAACGGCAGGGTACTGCTCACTGTCATACAGCTTTCATCACTCGCAAGGACCGCATCCAGAACACTGTTTTCAAACACGAGATCACCGTGCATCAGAATGATATCATCATCCAGATAGTCCCGCGCACAGTAAATGGAATAGATATAGTTCGTATCTCTATAAACAGGATTTTTCACAAATGTAATATGTACCGGCAGATCCAGACTCTGGCAATAATTCACCAGGACGCTGTCAAACATGCCGGTCGTCATCACGACTTCAGTAATGCCTGCCTGTGCCAGCATCGTAAGCTGGCGGCTTAATAT
>JAJBVD010000087.1:1980-4361 GCA_020859985.1 Clostridiales bacterium | reverse complement strand
CAGTACCGTTCGCAGTACTCTTCGACCAGATTCATCTCAAATCCATTTTGGCGCATTTCCTCCTGAAGTTCCATCCAGTACGCACTGTCACCATAACCATATCGGTCTGGTTTCCATGTAACAATAATCACCCGAATTCCGCCCTCCTGCTTTTCGCGCAACAATGCGGTAAGTTCATCTACTTTTTTGCGGCTGATTGCCGGACTTGCGAGAATAATTTCTTTTTTCGCGGCAAGCAAATCACTTTTATATACTTCAAAATAATTGTCAATTCCAAATATCGAATTTCGATGCACACAATTTTCCTGGCATCCAGATTCCGCAGAAGCACCCTGATAGATATCATATCCGATCTGCCTGTAGGCTTTCAGGCGCTTGTAGTACATTTTTTCAAACATTGCAATGTGGATATCCACATAGTCGTAAATAATTACGTTTGTCTTTCTCTCATATTCTCGATTCAGGCGGCCGGCATACTGCGCAACAAGTCCTTTCCAGGCAACCGGAGAGGCCATGACCAACGTATCCAGCCTTGGAAAATCAAAGCCCTCCCCAATCAGCTTGCCAGTGGCGATCAGAATCAATGTTTCCTGCGGCTGAACCCGGTGCATCTCATCAATGATTCTGCGCTGCTCCCGTTTAGAATCCTCCCCTATCAGTAAAAATACATAATCTGCGGAAGTTTCCAGCCGATCATATAATTTTCTGGCGTGATCAACAAATCTGGTAAGGATTACCGGAGTTCTGCCTCCCTGTATGCAGTTTTTCACATCCTGAATAATAAGATTGTCACGATCCTCATTATCGCGCACAATTGCGTAAGCCTCATTCGGATGCATCTTCTCATTCTGAAAGCGCGGCGCTACAGCCCTGGTAAACCGTGGATAGACCAAATGGGTAATCCCCTGACTTTTTGCAAGTTCCTTTGCTGTATATCTATAGCAAATCGGGCCTATCAGCATTTCATTCATCTTTTCAAGGCCATCGCTCCGCTGCGGTGTCGCGGTCATGCCATATACATATTTCGCGTGAATCTCTTTAAGAATTTCAGCGGTCGTGTCCGATGCGGCATGATGGCTTTCATCCAGAAGGACAAGGCCATACTCTTTCAGGCGGCTGTGAAACTCCCCCTTTTTACACACAGAACCAACCATTGCAATATCAATAATTCCCGTCGTTGAATCATGGGCACCCTGCAGTCTGCCAATCACACTTTTGCGTCTGCGAATCTGTCCGGATGAGGTTTTATATTCCGGTGGTTCCTCCAATATCTCCAGAAAATTTTCTAACGCGTGAACCCATTGGTCCATCAGCGAGGAAGACTGAATCAAGATCAGCGTATTTCGTTTCCTTTGCGCGATCAGATAGCAGCTTATAACGGTCTTTCCGGATGCCATCGCTGCGTCCAATATTCCATTATCCTGTTTCAGAAGCTCCTGCACTGCTTTCATCTGGTGTTCCTTCAGTTTACCGCGGAATCGGACATCTATCTCCTTTCCCTCGTTTCTCTCATCATCCGTCTCACATGCAATTCCTGCTTTCTCACATTTCTCCAGAATACTCTTACGCAATCCCCGCGGCACTTTTATATAACCGTTCTCATCACTGCCGAGATATATATGACGGGCCTGATCATAATTCGACAGACCCATAGCCTGATTCTTATAAAACACTGGGTTCCCAAAAGCCGCCATTTCCCGGATCCGGTTCTGTATACGCGGAGCAAGGTTGGATGTATCAATATATACGCCATTGGCCAGTGTAATCCGAAGTTTGCCATCTACATCCTCTTTGTTAAAACATTTTTCTTTCCTCCACGGTTTTTCCGTGTTTTTATGAATTTCCGTATCTGAATCTCCACTCTCATTTTCATCTGTGGAAAAAGGCTGCTGCATTCCCCATTCCTTCATCTTCTGTTCCAGAAATTCTCTGGAGTATCTTTTCGTGTGAAGCAGTACGTCCCACTGATCCGGATATGCATTCCAGTTTTCATCAACAAAGGCCGTATTCCCCTCACGTAAAGCCTGTCCCTGCAGCGGCAGCGCAATCAGGTTCCCAATGCTGCCTTTTGGAAGACGATCCTGCATCGGAAGCATTCGGTCATAATATCGAAATGATTTCAGATTCACTCGTTCCGCGCCTTTCTGAAGCAAAGCATAACCAAATTTCCGCGCCAGGGCAGCATCTATAAACTCTTTAAAGAGAATCCATACATGTGCCCCTCGTCCCGAACGGGAACGCTCCACCAGAGGTTCCACACCATACGCAAGACAAATCTCCCGCATTGCTTTGACTTCTTCAATCCACTTTGTATCCGTATTGGCGAAATCAGCTTCTTCCACATCCTTTTCATGATTATCAAAATCATATACCAGAAAACG
>JAJBVD010000087.1:0-1880 GCA_020859985.1 Clostridiales bacterium | reverse complement strand
GTCCATCGTTCCTGATCCTTTCAAAAATTTCCAATACCGGATTGGTTAATCTCATTGTACACAGGAATGATGGATAGTCAAGTATTTTATTATGCTATAGAAGCAACGAATCGTAGCATTTGTGGTCAACAATTAATGCGGCCGCTTCATCCCTGGTGAAAGAGATCGCTGAATTCCTGATCTCAAGCATCAGAGAAAACGCTGCCGACATGATTCGTTTCGATTTCATATGATAATCCTTTAAAATGGTTTTCTTTATCATATGGAGCATCCGGAAAAACACTACCTGCTTTATCATTCCGAAATAAACATATAACAGCCTTTTCCATTTCCTTTCACTTTCTCAACAACATTCATTTTACGAAGCTTCCTTAATAATTCACGTGCAGTTGAAGATGAACAACCTGAAATCCGAACAACATCACTTGTTCCAAAAACTTTTCCTTCTCCTATTTTTCGATAAATCAGCAGAATTCTCAGCCTGGTGGGCTCACTAAATTTATTTTCTTCTATCGCCATATTTATTTTTTCTATTATTTTTTCATTCCCTTTAATCGCCGGGTTTTCATTCCCAATCACCAGTTTTTCGTCTTCAATCGCCGAGTTTTTGCCATCAATCGCCAGATTTTTATCGTCAATCGCCGGATTTTTATTCCCAATCGCCGAATTTTCATCATCAATCGCCGGGTTTTCGGAACCATTATATATCAGGGGAACCGTCAAACGGAATACATCCCTTCTTCAAGATCCGGCTCTCCTCCGGAATATATTTTTGTAAACTTATACAGGTTCCTGACACCAGAGCCGAGTCCGTCTGCATATCCTATATTCACAAAAAATTTTGACAGAATTGGATTTTTCGGATATGGCGTAAAATCATCCAGTTCCAGTTTCCCAATACGCTGCGTCCGATTCCAGTTTTCTGTATATATTTTATCTCGCTCAATAATCAGTTTCGCCGGAAATGCACTGCCAAAGTCTCGATGCACCAGAATATTGCTGACAATCTCTCTGGCGATAGCGCTTCTTACACTTATATTAACATTGTCAATCAGGAAAAACCTGTCGTCCGTATGTTTGGAAATAAATTGCATCAAGATATCATAGCTTTCAATCAGGTTATTTTCCACAATCAATCTATCATCATATCGATCTACATTTTTTACACGGTAAATTGCATCCGTTTTATAGCCAGGAACACAGGACTGAATAACATCTGCTTTCCCAAATAAAAGAATACACGCCATATTAAGGCCTTCCTCTCCGGTTACCCGGTTTTTTTCATATAAACCGGCGCTTTTTAGAAGTTCCGTATCATCCATGTTTCTCCATGGGTGTTCTCTATCTCTATTAACTGCCATTTGCCTTGCTTTTCCAATCAAATCAACACATAAATCATCCATATCTGCATAAGGAAAAATTTTCCGTTCAATATAAGCTGACGATTTACGGTTAGAAATATTAGCTACCAAATCCGCTGAAACAGAGACATCCTGGTCTGCGTCTTCATTACGATCAAAAATCTTTTTATCACAGAACTCTATCTGTGAACTGACTGGAACATAAACCCAAAGCACTGTTTTTCCGTCATAATCCACTGCTTCCAGGTTCAGATATAGAGAAGGATGTATCTTCTGCGGATTATTCAGCATATTTACAAAGTTCTTCTTCATATCGGTCACGCACTTAGGATTGACACCAATCACTACGCCCTTATGTTCTACTTCCTGTACGCCCAGCAATATATATCCGCCGTAACGATTAGAGAAAGAGCAGACGGTTTCAAATACACTGTTATTTAACCCATTTACGCATTCTTTATATTCGACTGTAAAGCCTTCTCCGCCCTGTAACATTTCATCCAGTTTTTCACGTGTCAT
>JAJBVD010000065.1 GCA_020859985.1 Clostridiales bacterium | reverse complement strand
AAATATTCTGCCCATAAACAGCTCTGAAATAATTCTTCAGGCTGGTCGCGCTGATGCTCATGTCTTTTGCAATACCGGCAATCGTTTCTCTGCTCATTAAATTGGACGAAAGAAGCCGTTCTGCCTGTTTTGCCATATCTACCTGACTTTTTGAAAGCGCGCCTTCATAGCCGGAGCGGAACTCGACCACTCCGGCAGTGAGCATTCTCAACAGGTAGAAGGTATGCAGCCGCAGGAGACTCAGATCCAGAATGTTCTTCTCGTAGAGCGTCAGGATGTCGTTGATCGTGTTTTTGAACAGATTCACGTTCTCTGCAATCACAGTTGTATAGCTTCCGGGCATTCCTGAATGCATGCACTGATGCACAGGGAGGGTTTCATGCAATAAGGTATAAGAGCTATAGGAGCCGGGCAGACAGACATCGAGCATCTGTTCTATATCAATGTTGAAAAATGCCAGAAGCTCCTTTTTTGCCTGTGCCTCGCGCATGATGAAAATCTCAATGCCGCAATAGCTGCCGACGGGATATTCAAAGGAATGTGCCGCCTGCTCGCTGCTGATCATCAGTTCCCCGGCCCGCAGGTAGATATATTTTCCGCCTGACGAATAGAGACCGCAGGTTCCGCTGGCGGCGTAATTGATGGTACAGATACAGTCATCTTCCGTTGTTCCCTGTAGTGTCATTTTGGGCAAAACGCCTGTGTTTACCTCATTGAATGCAAAGAAAATGCCCGGACAAATCTCATACAAAACAAATCGGGCGGCATTCATTCCCGCATTTTCCAGAGTGATTTCTGTTTTTAAATCTGTTTTTTTTATCGTATAGTTTTCCATAGCCTCTATCATAACACATGCGGTTAGCTTTGTCTAATTTAAAATGACATTTGGAACAAAAATGTTATATGGATATAGAAAGTCTGGCATAACAGGAGTAGACTGTCCGCGTGAGAAAATAATGCCCGAGTGGAGGTTACGACAGCTCTTATTTGTCCTGATATCAGAATGATTCGAAGGATGGATAAGACGATTGAGCTGCGTCGAGGATTTCTGCATCATGCTTTCGGCAAAACATGCAGGCAGAATGAGCATGGAATTTCGATACAGGCTGCCAGGAATTCGAGAAAACTATGAGGAGGAACAGGATATATGAATTTATTAAAAACTGTGGAAGAGCAGACGTATGTGCTTAAAAGCATCGGAAACGATCCCCATTTTGCGAGGCGGGCAGGTTCTATGGGACTCATTCCCGGCACGGAGATCCGGGTGATTCGGAATCAGGTAAAAATGCCGGTTCTGTTATTTGCCAGAGATACGCTCATTGCGGTAAACCAAAAAGACGCGGCAGGAATCGAGGTGGAAGAGAATGTATAAGATTGCACTTCTGGGACAGCCCAATTCCGGTAAGTCCACACTCTTTAATGCTTTGACCGGCTCTCACCAGCATGTCGGTAACTGGCCGGGCAAAACCGTGGAGCGCTGTGAGGGCTCTTACAAATATCAGGGAGAAACCATCTCTGTTGTGGATCTTCCTGGCAGCTATTCCTTAACGGCGGATTCTGAGGAAGAACGGATTACCCGTGATTTTATTACGCAGGGAGATGCCGATCTGATTCTGGTGATGGCAGACAGCTCACAGCTCTCGCGCAGTCTGTATATGCTGGCGGATTTTTCCAAACTGGATGCACCTGCCATCCTGGTCCTCAATATGGAAGATGTGGCCAGGGCGCAGGGAAAGCAGATTGACGCGGCGCTGCTGGAGGAACGTCTGGGTATCCCTGTGATTTCCTTTGTAGCCGCGGATCTGAAGCGGTATGACAAGCTAAAAGACATCATTCAAAACGCCTTGCCGTCTGCACCAAAACTGAAAACCGAAAAGTGCAAAGACGGGCAGGAGTTTTCCTGGATTGCCAAAATCCTTTCAGGCGTTGTAAAGTCGACACAGAAAGCGTACTCTTTAAGCCGGTTTGACCGCATGGCGACCGGGCGGATTTCAGGAAAGTTATTTGCCTGCGCAGCAATGTTGCTGGCCTTTGTGTGCTCCATGATCGTTGCCACGCCCCTTATGGCAGTCGGCACCATGATTCCGCAGATTTTTACCCCGCTTTTGCAAAATGCGATGGATACCCTTCATGTGCATTCGTTCCTTGCCAGCATCATCAGCGTTTTGATCCCCAATACGGTCTATTTCGCTTTTTCCATGGCCGGATTTGTCTTCGGTGTAAACTTTGTGTTTGTCTTCCTGGAGGACATCGGCTACATAGCGCGCGTCGCGTATGTGTTTGATGGACTCATGTCGAAATTGGGCGTACAGGGGAAAAGCATCTGCCCGATGATCATGGGCTTTGGCTGTACCATCGGCGGAGCAGCCGGGGCAAGAGTCATTGACAATTATGGACAGCGCCTGTTGACGATTGCCCTGACCTGGGCGGTTCCCTGTGCGGCAATCTGGTCTGTCATTCCGGTTCTGGCAGCTTATTTCTTTGGCTCCGGCGCCATGCTGGTTGTTGTGGGAATCCTTGTGTATATGATGTTGATGATTTTTATTATATCAAAGGTCTTTGGTAAGAAGCTATCCCCCGCAGAAACAAGGACCGGCCTCATCATGGAGCTGCCGCCTTACCATAAGCCCCACTGGAAAAACATTCTCTATACCGCATGGATCAGAGCAATCGATATCTTTAAGCGGGCGCTGAAAACGATCTTCCTGATTTCCCTGATCGTCTACCTGCTGACTTTTTCCCTCTCCGGAAACGTAGAGGACAGTCTGCTGTACCGCATTGGTACGTTCATCGAACCCGTGACCAGATTCTTTGGCATGGGATGGCAGACCTTTATGGCGTTTATCGCATCCGCCTTTGCAAAGGAAGCAGTATTGGGAGTACTCAATGCAGTATTCGCAGGCGAGGGTTCCCTGATCGCCGGTACCTTTCAGGCAAAATCCTTTGGCGTTGATTCCAGCGTGCTGGCCATGGTCATGCCCGCAGTAATTTCCAAAGCGGAAGCTCTGGCGTTTTTGTTCGCCGTTTCCTTCAACGTGCCGTGTGTGATGGCTCTGTCCACAACCTACAGAGAAACACATTCACTCAAATGGACCTTGCGGCTGGCTCTGTTTTTCACGGGCAGCGCGCTGATCTTATCCTGTATTATCTACCATGTCGCAGGGATTTTCTGGTGAGGTTATGATTTGTTAACGGCGATAGAGCTCTTTGCGATTTGAATCTTTCTGACTTTTACCTGCTGTGCCTATGGCTGCTCCCTGGGCGGCTCTTTTGTGGGGCTGCTGGTGCAGAGAAGAAAATAAGATAGACTTGAAATATTGTGGAGCATATGCTATTCTGATTTCTGTTAGACGTGCATAACTTTAAGGGTGCCTCAAAGGCATACGGATGCAAATGAATAAGAGACAGGAGGAGTCAGTCATGAGTGCATGGAGCAAAGCAGGTTTGTTTGTCGGTGGCGTTTTATTTGGAACGGCCGGAGTAAAAATACTGGGCAGCAAGGATGCTAAAAAGGCATATACGCATACGACCGCTGCGGTTTTGCGGGCGAAAGAGAGTGTGATGACGACCGCAACGACAATCCGGGAGAACGCAGACGACATTCTGGCAGATGCAAAAGCAATTAATGAAAAGCGTGTGGCGGAAGCGTGTGCGGAGGATATAGCGGATATTTCCGATGAGGCGGATGCAGCTGACGGAGTGAATCCGGAGGCTGCGGCGGTATAAATTATGAGATGCAGAATCTTACACGAATCAAAAGGCAGGCTGCGGGTTCATGTAATACAAAGCAGCATGACCCTGCGGCAGGCAGACATACTGGAATATTATCTGCGCGCGACAGAGGGCGTGACCGATGTGAAAGTTTATGACCGTACCGGGGATGCGGTCATCTTTTTTGCGTGTGACCGGATGAAAATCATAATGGCACTCGGAAGATTCAGCTATGAGAAGGCGGAAACGCTGGCTCCGGAAAATACAGGCCGTGAACTGAACCGGCAGTTTGAGGACAGGCTTACGTTTATGATTCTGCGCAGAGCTGCCGCTAAGCTTTTTCTGCCGGCTTCCTTGCGGACAGCAGCCGCAGTAGCAAAGTCCGTGAAGTACATCTTTCGGGGTGTCCGTGCGCTTTTTAGCGGAAGGCTGCAGGTCGAGACGCTGGATGCGACAGCGATTGCCGTGTCGTTGGCAAGGGGCGATTTTGCCACTGCGTCTTCGGTCATGTTTCTGCTGAAGCTTGGAGAGATACTGGAAGACTGGACGCATAAAAAATCAGTCGATGACCTGGCGCGGACGATGTCCCTGCGGACGGACAGGGTCTGGATGCGGGTGGAAGCACCGCGCCAGCAGGAAATTCTTGTTCCCGTATCCGATGTCCGGGTGGGCGACTGTATCGTCGTGCGTATGGGCGGCATCATCCCGCTTGATGGGAAGGTGGCCAGCGGCGAATGCCTGGTCAATCAGGCTTCCATCACCGGGGAATCCATGCCTGTCCGAAAGCGGG
>JAJBVD010000025.1 GCA_020859985.1 Clostridiales bacterium | reverse complement strand
GATGGCTCTTAGCCTCCTCTGATGGCTCTTAGCCTCCTCTGATGGCTCTTAGCCTCCTCTGATGGCTCTTAGCCTTATATTTTGATTTTAAGGGGGGTTTAGGCTTATAGGGGTATAGTTTCATTACTTAGTGTCTAAAAATGCGATAATGGGCTTGTGAGAGTTTCTCCAAGGCTCTTTGATAGTTCTTCAAAGGCTTTCTAATTATTTGTGCAATTGTATTTGATTACATTACTAATATTATAATATTACATAATTACATCTTGACAAAGTACAAATAATATGATATAATTACATATATAATTCCATTTGATTAAAGGAAGGGATACAATACTATGGAACAAAAAGTCAACTTGACGGTGGAATTTGTAGAACTGATGGCGACAAATGAATTTGTCACTACATATCACTATAAGATTTTGTTATTATTGATTGCTGGAGTATATACACAATCTCAGATTGCGAACAAATTACACATGAAGCGTCAGAACGTTCATCGTTGCGTTAGAGAATTAGAAGACTATGGGTACATTATGGTTGATAGAATTGAGGGACGTAATAAGTTTCTTAAGGCGAACACGTCAGTTAATAATATACGTCAATTCAGACCAGACTTACAAGGGCAACTGAATTTTGATTAAGAAAGGAATTATTAAGATAATATGAATAAAATAGCAAAACCTAAATTAGACCTTGTGTTTAAGAAGATTTTCGGTGATATCAACAATGTTGATTTGTTGACAGATTTTCTTTCATCGATTTTAGATGTTTCGGCAGATAGTATACAAAAAGTTGAGGTGATTGACAATGAAGTTATCCCTGATACGATAGAGAAGAAGTTTAGTAGGCTTGACTTACTCATTATGGTAAACAATGAATATGTAAATATAGAAATACAAGTAAATAATTACAATGACTTTAAGGAAAGAACTCTCTTCTACTGGGCAAAGGTGTACACTAATCAGCTAGGAAGAAGTGAAGATTATATATCGTTGCAGAATACGATATCTATCAACATAGTTGATTTCAATTTGTTTGACTGTTCTGAATGTCATTCAAGTTTCATGATATATGAAACTCATCGACATGAAAAGTTGACCGATAAGTTAAGAATAGATTTTCTGGAACTTCCTAAAGCCAAAATTCATAAAGCTACTACTAGACTTCAAGAATGGCTTGATTTCCTTAATGTTACAACTGAGGAGGGATTAGATATGTTAGAAAAGAATACTGTTAATCCAACCATTATGTGTAAAGCTATTGCAGTAGTAAGACAGATGTCAGCAGATGAACAACTTCTTCGAACTATACAGAAAAGGGAAGAAACCATTATGAATGAACGTTCTGCATTGAACAGTGCTAGGCAACAAGGAATACAACAAGGAATACAACAAGGAATGCAGAAAGGAATGCAAGAAAGAGATGTGCAACTTATAACACGTTGGAAAGCTAAAGGTTTTACCGATGAACAGATACAAGAATTACTAAGTGAGTAAAATATTTTAATATGATATTGTCGTGTGAGTGTTCTGATTCATACGACAATATTTTTTTTTGCTCCGCATTTGGATAATAAGTTAATACTAAAAAAATGGGAGTTTTTCGCTTCGCAAAAAACCGGAATAGCAAGCATCGCATCTGGGTTCCCAAATGCCCAATTTTATCATTTTTTGCTCTCGCAAAAAATTTCAAAAATCCAAAATTTAAAAATTTTGGGACAAAAAAGGCAGGTTACAAAATGATTACAAATGGTTACAATGGTTACAATCGTAAATTAAGAAAATGGTTACCAATTTTTTTTGGAAACCACTTGCAGCAATATTTGTTTTTGTGTTATAATAATAGCAATGGGTGTTATCACTCATACAGTTTGCTGAAAGTTCCCGCTTTCAAGCAAACACTAAAACGAAGTTACTCACCTAACTCGAAATAGCTTTTGTAATTAATAACACCCTCAACTATAATTATTATAGCACAGGTAAAAAAAAATTGCAAGAGCAGTTATACGAAATTATTTTTAATCTTCAATTAAAAATTAATCGAATAAAGTTTCAAGTTGTGGTATCTGAGTTTTATTTCTCTGCCGCAATTTTTTTTTGAAAAAATTTTTTTTAGAAAAAGTTGTGTGCAGAAAATGAAATTGAAAATTGAAATTTGAAAGGAGTGTAGTGTATGACTACACAAGAAAAACAATTAAGGATATTAAATTTTTTATTTGGGGATTTTGATAATAATTTCCACAGTACGGTTTTTGTTGGTTGTCTGAATCGTGATGGTGCAATGAGAGAAATGAAATATCCAATACGCAACGTCTTAAAAATTGCTGATTTAAATTTTGCTGGAAGTTGTGATTATTATGTAACCGCTAATAGTCTTAAATGCAACCGTCCTCGACATAGTGACCAATTATTTGGTTTGCATAATATCTGTATTGATATTGACTTGCATAATTCTGATGGCTTTCTTAATCAAAAAATTTTCGACGATTTGAAGTTTTTTATTGTGCATGATTTGGAACTGCCATTGCCCAATGTTTTCGTGCGAACTGGGAGGGGTGTGCAATTGTGGTGGCATTTTACGGAAACATCGTCTAAACTGTTGTTCATGTACCAATCATGTGTGCAGTTGATTATCAACCGACTAAATGACATTATATCGGCAGTTGATACGCTGTCGGGGTTTAATATAGATACTATGGCTAGCCGTAATGTTGTAGGCTATTTTCGGCTACCGTTTACGTTTAATACCAAATCTAGGACGATGGCAACCGCAGAATTTTTGACCGAAGAAGTATATAATTTGGTGGAACTGTTCGAGGGTTATTGCTATGATGTGCACTCGATTGCACATTCTTCTGTTGTTGCGACGTCGTTACAAATTCAACCGCACCCACAGATAGGCAGTAAGCAATATATATCATTGGTTCGCAAACGGAAGAAATTTTTGGAAGACTATTGTGCTAATCGTGATTATAACATTGTTGGTAGCCGTGATTTGGTCATGTTCCTATATTGTGCAACCGTCTATAATTTGGTTGGTGTTAATTATGTTATGTTAGCAATGCAGCAACTAAATAGTCGATTTACTTCACCTCTCAGACAATCACACCTAGACAGTATATATAATTATGTTGTGTCTAAAGGTGGTTTACGGTTCACAAATACTAAATTTTTGGATTATTTACCGTTTTTGACTGATACGGAGCGTATTAGTTATAACACTGCCAAGACTACCAATGCGACCCGAGATGCTGTGAGAAAGAAGACCAAGGAAGAACGCAATCGCAGAATATTAGAATTAGCCACTCAGGGCATGACCTCAGAACAAATTGCAGAAAATGTTAATTGTTCAGTAATAACAGTAAAAAGATTTCTGAAATCACAAAATTTCAGCCGTTCTGATAGATTAAGAGAACAAATTTTAAATATGAGAAATCAAGGTATGACAATAATAGAAATCACCAACAAAACCAACTTGACAAAACGACATATCTATCAATTATTGGAAAACAATAACCACTAAAAAAAATACAATTTTCAATAAGGAAATAAATGTTAAAAAAAATAACATTTATTTCCTTATTTTTTAAAAAAAATGTCAACCCACGAAAATACGACAATTCTAGAATATTATGCATAATAAATATATTGTTTGAAATAGGTGAAAAAAAGTATCAAAATGGTGCGTAGTATGTATTATATTATTTTGACCTCTTGCAAAACTACAATTTGGGGGGTTCGGCGCTTACTCAGGTTTTGGTGGTTTTTTACTTGCATTAGTATAGCATTACTCTTATTATTCAATGCTTTAGTATGGTATTTAATTCTTATATTATTGTCTTAGTATGTTTATTGTTTATTAATATATTATAGTTCTTTATGTCTTGCTATGTATGATATTAAATATTAATAATATTAGTATGCTATTTATTTAATATACAATAAATTATTATATATTATAGTGATTTAGTAATACTTTATAATATAATATATTGTAGAAAGTCGGGGTCTGGGGCAACACTGCCCCAGTGGGTTGGGTCAAAGGGATAGGGCAACGCCCTGTCCCTTTAGGCCCGCAGGGCAATTTGATATAGGTATAACTTTAATTTTTTTGTAATTTTTGCTAAAAATAGACCACAAAAAAAATACAATTTTTAATAAGGAAATAAATGTTAAAAAAAATAACATTTATTTCCTTATTTTTTAAAAAAAATGTCAACCCACGAAAATACGACAATTCTAGAATATTATGCATAATAAATATATTGTTTGAAATAGGTGAAAAAAAGTATCAAAATGGTGCGTAGTATATATTATATTATTTTGACCTCTTGCAAAACTACAATTTTTGGGGCTCGGGGCTTACTCAGGTCTTGGTGGCTTTTTACTTGCATTAGTATAGTATTGCCCTTATTGTTTACTGCTTTAGTATGTTTATTATTTATTAATATATTATGGTTCTTAATATTTTACTATGTATGATATTAAATATTAATAATATTAGTATGCTATTTATTTAATATACAA
>JAJBVD010000072.1 GCA_020859985.1 Clostridiales bacterium | reverse complement strand
ATTGGTTTTATTTTTGGGCAGGCGGTTATACCAGTGATCGCCTGCCATTTTCATAATAAGGATTAGGTTTTGTGCCGTGCGAAGGAGGTGAATGCAGTTGCCTGGCGCAATCCTTGTTAACACAGTAAACAATTAAATATAAGGACAGTAGAGGCGTTCAGAAAATGAACGCCTTTTTTGTTGTCTGGAAAAGGAGAAAAATCTTATGATTAGTCATTTTATAGCATTTTGTTTAGGCGGGTTTATGGGTGTCTCTGTCATGAGCCTGTGTTTCGTCGCACATGAGGCAGACAAAAGAGATGGAACTGACTGCATTGAAAGGGGTGAGAGCAAATGAACACACAGATTATCGCGTTAGTCAATCAAAAGGGCGGAGTATCAAAAACTACTTCCTGTATGAATCTTGGCATTGGACTTGCGCAGGAAGGTAATAAGGTTCTGATGGTGGATTTTGATCCCCAGGCCAGCTTAACAGTCGGAATGGGCAATCCTTATCCGGATCAGCTACCGGCAACAATTTCTACGGTACTGGGCAGGATTCTCACTGAACAGGATTTAGAACCGGGAGAGGGAATTTTGCATCATGCGGAGGGAGTGGATCTGATGCCGGCAGATATCCAGCTGTCGGGATTGGAAATGTCACTGGTAAATATCATCAGCCGGGAAACGGTTTTGAAACAGTATCTGGATACGGTAAAGAATCAATATACGCATATTTTGGTTGACTGTCAGCCATCTCTTGGGATGCTGACGGTCAATGCTTTGGCTGCAGCTAATCGAATTATCATACCGGTCCAATGTGAATACCTGCCTGTGAAAGGGCTTGAGCAGCTCCTGTATACGGTGAAAAGGGTTCGTAGGCAGATCAATCCGGATTTGCAGATTGACGGCATTCTTCTTGCCATGGCTGATAAGAGGACGAATTTTGCCAGAGAAATTGCTTCACTGGTAAGGGATACCTATGGCGAAAGCATAAACGTGTTTGATACGGAAATCCCTTATTCCGTGCGTGCGAAAGAAGCGACTGCGGAAGGAAAAAGTATTTACAAATATGATCCGAAAGGAAAGGTGGCAGCGGCCTACCGGGAATTAACGAAAGAGGTGATCAGCTATGAAAAGCAGCGCGAAGAATATAAAACTTGCATCCGTTGACGATCTTTTTACGACGGATGAGAGTCGTGAAGATGATGCGAGGGAACGTGTACAGGAAATTGCGTTATCGGAATTGCATCCTTTTAAGAATCATCCATTTAAGGTTCTGGATGATGAAAGAATGATGGAGACGGTCGAGAGTGTACAGCAGTATGGCGTTCTGGTTCCGATTATAGCCCGGCCATTATCTGATGGTGGTTATGAGATCGTTTCAGGCCATCGGCGGCACAGAGCAGGTGAGCTGGCGGGAAAGGAGACGATACCAGTGATTGTACGGGAACTGGATGATGACGAGGCGGTGTTGTTGATGGTGGACAGCAATCTGCAGCGGGAAACAATCCTGCCGAGTGAAAAGGCATTTGCGTATAAGATGAAATTGGAAGCAATGAAACATCAAGGCTCAAGAGGAGATTTAACTTCGGGCCAAGTTGGCCCGAAGTTACGCTCAGATGAAATAATTGCTGCGGAAGCGGGGGAAAGCAGAAAACAAGTTCAGCGCTACATCCGCCTGACAGAACTCATCCCGCCGCTGCTCGATATGGTAGATGAAAAGAAAGTGGCCTTTAATCCAGCATATGAGCTTTCGTTTCTGAAACCGGAGGAACAGCAGATGCTGATCGAAACGATGGATTATGAGCAGACGTCCCCATCGCTTTCACAGGCCCAGCGTCTGAAGCAGTTCAGCCAAGAGGGGAGATTAACGGAGGATTCCATGCTTGCCATTATGTCAGAAGAAAAGAAGCCACCGCAGGATCGGGTCATGCTTACATCGGATGTCCTCAGACAGTATTTTCCGAAAGATTATACGCCGAGGAAGATGGAAGAAACGATTATCGGATTACTGGAACAGTGGAAGCAGAGACGCCTGCAGCAGCAAAAAGGGGAACAGCAGAAAAAACGGAAATTACACTGACAGGTGACAGCGGCTGATAGTGTGAATGAACAGGGGGAAACGGACATGGAAATCAGCGAAAAGGAATATGAGAAAAACCTGAATGAGGGAATCACAATCGCGATGCAGATTACAGCGAATGCGCATCGGAAAGCGTTGCCGTTTGCTGTATTCAAAAGGATTAATGTCCTTTCTGGAATGGAGATGGGAAGACAGTTGTCGGCCCGCTTCGCGGATCAAGCCGAGGCTGACAGCTTTGCCTTTCTTATGAATTCCGGACAGAGTGCATATCTGTATCTGGTGGAAGATCAGAGAACGGGTTCCTGACCATGGAATTGAGAGACCAGAGGATTGATGGAGAATGAAAGAGTGAGGTGAGTCAATATGAAGCAAAATACAGTTCACAACGTCAGAGTCGGGGATGTGATTGAGTACAAAAGCAGTTCGCAGACGGCTTATGTTTGTGCACGGCCAACAAGAGTCGGTTGCTTTTCTTATACCGTAACGGCTGTGTATCCGCATTTTATCGAAGCAGAATGCGGATTGAAGCGGATAAGTATCAATTACGGTGAGCTTGTGACGCTGGGGTACGAGAAACAATCGCTGCGGAATCAGGCACTGATCGAGGCACGGAACAGAGCCGGTGCCTGGCAGTCATATTCCTGAACAAACGGAATGAAAGAAGTGAGGATTGGAAATGGAGAAAGAAAACTCGTTTGAATTTAGCTATTTCCTTGAGTGCCAGGCAGAGCAGTTTGTGTTCTACCGCATCCCGAAGGCTTTATTTACCGATGATTATTTCAAAAAAGTGTCCTGTGAGGCGAAGGTGCTTTACGGTCTGATGCTCGATCGGATGTGTTTGTCCAGAAAGAATAACTGGATTGACGAAAAAGGGAGAGTGTACATCGTATTCAGTATAGAGGAGGCTGCTGAATATCTGAACTGCGGCCGCGACAAATGTATCAAGACGATGGCGGAACTGGATACGAAAAAAGGAATCGGTCTGATCGAACGCATTCGCCGTGGCCTGGGCAGGCCGGATCTGATCTATGTCAAAAATTTTGTGAGAGACAAAAAAGACCAGACCGGAGATTCGCTCACACGAGAGCCAGAGCCGGAACTCGAAAAGGATGAAGTTGTTGAATACGAAGCTGACGACAGAGTTGATTCTTCTGACTCGTCCGGGGCGGAAGAACTTGCGCGGGAATTGCCTGCTATGGAGGCGGATGAAGCCAATTACCCGGAATATGAGCAGGGAGAATCCTGCCCGATTTCCAGAAGTCGGAAAAACCGACTTCAAGAAGTCGAAAAAGCCGACTTTCAGAAGTCGGACGGAAACAATCTCCAGAAGTCGGAAAAATCGACCTCTGGAAATCGGAAAATCCGACCTCTGGAGGTCGCAAAAGCCGACCCTAATGATACTGACTTAAATAATACTGATAAGAGTAATACTGAGTCTATCTATCCATCCTCTGATTTTTCAAAGTACAGGGATGTATGCGGCTCGCCGGTTGCAAAACAGAATGATGGAAAGATGGACCAGATCAAAGCCTGTGAGGACAGGATCAGGGAGAATATCGAATATGATTTTCTGGTCAGTGAAGTGCGTCCATCGGACAAAGACTGCATTGACGAGATTGTATCCGTCATGGTAGACGCGATCGGAGTGCCTCAGGATACGGTGACGGTGAGTGGTACCGATTATCCGTATCAGTATGTGGCGGACAGGCTGATGCGGGTGGGTTACTTTGAAATTCAGGACATTGTGGAGGCTATAAGCAAGTCTGCAAATGAGGTGAAGAACATCAAGGCATACATACTCGCGTGCGTATTTAATGCGCCTGTTACCACAAAAAATTATTATCGGGCGGCAGTCTCGGCCGGGGGCTTCGGGTAGTCTGCTGTCAGAAGCTTAAAGGCGGTTTTCTGCGCAAAATGAATAACCTGGTTTCGATTAATCCGGATTGAGACAGGGCAATTTAATATTTTTACTTCGGCGTGATTTAGCAGCCGTAATCAGGGTGAGGGTAGGATCATGAATTATATGGATTTTGAACCGATGGATAAGAAAGAAATGATGGAGTATCTGAGGGAAATAGAAGTCCTGGAGAAAAAAATACCGGAGATGCTTATGGAAGCCTACAACGGAATAGAGCCGGAGGAAGCCTGTATTTACAGAAAGGCTCTTCAGGAAAAAGATACGGATGGCATGGGCGGATACACGAAAGGCATGAAGATGGATAATGTGTATTACACGCTGCTGTCTGTACATCGCGAACTGGACCAGCAGATGAAAGAACGGGCGCAGGAACTGCTGCAGATAACAAAGGCACAGGAAAAGCTGGACTATGTGAAGAGATGCATAAAAAAGCTGCCCAATGATCAGGAGGAAGTGATCGTCTGCCTGTTTGTGAAGAAAATCAAGTGGGAAGCGTATTCGAAACAGAGCGGTCTTTGTCGTGCGGTCGTATTTCGCAGGCGGACAAAGGCACTGGAGAATCTGGTTATGATCTATAATTCCCGCTTCTCCGGGAAGCCTGGCAAAACTGGAACGGTTTCTGCGGATTCCACAGATAGCAGGAAATATTTTCCAGATGAAGGTGGAAATGAATAACATACAGAAAACGCTGCGTTCGCCCATGCTAAAAGGCTGGAGTGCAGCTGCGTGGATAAGGAATGGATGGTGCTTATGAAGAAAACAGAATGGATTGGCGGACTTGCCGCCGCAGTAATGTTTACAGCCGGGGTGATCATGGCTGTGCGGGTTTATCTGGGATACCAGAAAGGAATCGAGACATATACGGCACTGGAGGGTTATTACACGGATTATCCGGAGGAGGATGGAGCGGAATCGGAAGATGAAACAGGTAGAGATCCTGATGAGGATGGCAGCAGTGATACAGATGTTCTTCTCCCTGCTGATGCTCCAGAACGTATTATCGTGGACTGGGAGGCATTATCAGAACAGTATCCGGACTGCATCGCATGGATACAGATTCCTGCTGTGGACATCTCATACCCCGTGATGCAGTCGGAAGATAATGACTATTATCTTCATCGCGCTCCGGACGGCAGCTACCTTTTTGCCGGCAGCATCTTTATGGATTACCAGAACGAAGCATCATTTTTGGACGATAATACGCTAATCTATGGCCATAATATGCGGAATGGATCGATGTTTGGAAAATTGAAACAGCTGAATGATCCGGACGTACTGGATTCCTGCCCATACTTTTGGATCTACACACCGGATGCGGAATATCTTTATCGTATTTTTTCCATACATTCTGCCGCAATAAACGGAGAGACATTTACGATTCAATTTGCGGATCAGGAATATTATGTAGAGTGGGTATCGGATATGGCGGATGCGTCTGATCTTGATACAGGAGCAGAGGTGGATGCAGGAAGTCCTGTTGTAACCTTATCAACCTGTAACGGGAACAGCGCAACAAGACAGGTGGTGCACGGGTACCGGGTTTGGGCAGGCAATACGACTGATGAAGCAATCACGGAGGAAAATCATGCACAGACAGATTGAAGTATTTTTAAAACAAAACTCTTTCGATATAGAGACACGCAATAACGGGATTGTGAATGACGGTGAAAATCTCAGACGGGTTCTGGCAGCACATAATGGCGATGAGTCCTGTTTGTTGCGTGATATAGATGAATATTCCTTTTACGCTTCAAATGGCAAAGTCAGCTTTCAGTTTAAGGACAGGCGCACATTCGTGAATGTCGGCGAGTTTTCTGCTTTCTTTAGCCATGGCAGCTATGAACATTATCTGGAGGGCGGCGGAACGATTATTCTGACAGACCGGACATTGGAGGATCATGTGGCTGGTATCTGGTTTATTACATCCCCGCCATCCGCTTCGGGAGAATTTTATCTGTTTTCTGATACGCTAGATGAAATCAAACAAAGAATCATAGAAAACGCGAAGCAGGATATCCTGTCTCAATGCAGGGAGCATTTCGGAATCTGGTTTGAGCCGAAAGAACGGGATGAGCAGGAGGCATATAGTCGGAACTCTGGAGGCCGCAGCGGACGGTGATCGACAGCAGTTAAGTTGGGGACTGGTTATTTTTTCAATCTGGCAGTATCTGAAAGGTAACATCGTTGAGATTTTTCGCTGCTTTGATAAAATGATGGATGTTTACAGATGAACAAAGCGAGAGGCTGAATCAGACCTGCGCTGGTTTAAAACAATGGAAACGGCCTGCCAGACCGGGAAGGAGGAAAACTATGAATCGATCTTTTATAGCAGATTATTTTGATAAGGTTTACGATGAACCTGTTTCTGCTGCGGTAGAAGATGACGAGGAGTATCGGAAACTCAATGAAGAATTTTTTCAGAAAGAACAGGAATTTGAGAAGATGCTTGGTGGTCCGGACAGCAAAGAATATTTATTCTTTGATGAACTGATGACAAAGTCCGATGAGATGTGGGAGCGCGTTATGAAAGGAGCTTACCTGATGGGAGCAAGGGACCGGGAACGAATGCTCCATTGAATGAAAACAGATAAGCGTAAGATGCCTGACGGCCTTCAGCTAATGAAAATCTCAGTATTTTCTCAAGCTGCAGGCTGTTTTCTTATTGAAAAAGAAGGCCGAACGGTATATATTTTAAACTGTAAATACCATGGAGGAAGGGAAAAACAGGTATGAAAAAGGAAAATAATGTAAAGGCTTATTTACTGAATTTATTTATTCCAGTTGCTTTTCTGTTAGGGACAATTTTTTTGGCTTCTTTGATAGCAATGCCACAGGCATCTGTTGTGAGAGCAGAAGAGGCGGAGACTCAGGAGACAGAAGCTGCATATACTGGATGGAAGACTGTTGATAATTACAAGTATTACTACGTGAATGGGAAAAAGACGACCGGATGGAAGAAAATTTCCGGAAAGTATTATTATTTCAGTAGTGCAGGCAGACTGCAGACAAATAAAATTGTTGGCAGTAAGAAGAAAGGCTATTATTATGTAGATAAAACAGGAGTTCGAGTAACAACATCCCAGATTAAATATGCGGTCGCTTTTGTTGTAAAAAATTCTAAAAGCAGTCAGACCAGACAGCAACGCTTGAAATCCTGTTTTAAAGCATTATGCAAGTATCCATATTCACGTATGTATGATGGAGCGCCTACCGCAAAAACAGCCGCATCCTATGCTACATATATGTTTAAAAATAAAACAGGAAACTGTTATAGATATGCAGCGGCTATGGTTTATATAGCCAGAGTATTGGGATATGATAGCCGCCTAGCTGTCGGAGGCGTTACTTCTTCTTCAACGAGATCGCTTAGTGCTCATGGGTGGTGTGAGGTAAAGATTGGCTCTACATGGAAAATGATTGACTGCAGTATGCAAAGAGCTTATACGAGTAAAAACCTGTTTTTGGTGAAACGTTCTTCTTATCCATTCCGTTTGCGTTGTGATAAGGTTTATACAATGACGGTCAGCAATGGAAAAGTGAAATGGAAATAATCTGGATGATTAATTTTGAGATGTGCCAACGGATTCCATAAGGTAGCAAAGTTGACCTAACGAAAGTTTCATCATAAGATGAATTCACTTTTTATCAAGCCGACGTAGTGGTTTATCGACCGGATATACGTTTTGATAGATAAGAAGAATTAAATCAAAGGAGTGGTATGATGAAACAGGACTTGAAAATCCAGACTTTTTTTGATAAGTTCGGCTCAGAGTTTTTGGGGTATTTGGATTCCGCAGGAAAGGTAGACAGCAATGATGTCAGATATCGAGAATATCTGAATGAGACTGCTGCAATCTATGAGAAATATTCGAAAGTTAGAAACGTGTTGGATCTGAAAGAACCGCAGTGTCTGACTGCGGAAGAATGTGAAAAACTGCTTACTGTTATTGATGACCGGGAAGCAATGGAGAGCATGGAAAGAGAGAACATTTACTTCCAGGGATGTGCAGACAGTATCGCATATCTGCGGAAATTAAAAATGTTGAAAGACCAGCCAGACTAACAAAACAGTAACATTTGAACCATGAGAGAATTTTAGAGAAAAAAAGAGAAAAAAAGAGAACCAAAGAGAATAAATATGTGCTATGCTTTAACCTGTCAGAAGTGGGATGACAGAAAAAGAGCTTAAGCGACCGTCGCATACGTAAAAAGTCTGCGGCGGTTTTTCTATATATTGTATGCTGATTGTTCATAATACGGAATGGGCGACAGGCGACAAAATTGTAATTAAACGCAGAACAGACTAAGATATGGAAAAAGCATTCGATGGGAGGTATGATTGATGGAACGAAATATTCGTAAAGAAAAAAACCATGTCGGCTGTGCACTGCGCTTAGTTATCACGATTATTATGATGATTCTCTGTTTTCATATGCCTGCGGGTAGTACGATCACGGCGGAAGCTGCCTCGACGAGTGTAAAGGTTCTGACTGTCGGAAAATCATATAACGTGAGCGGTTATGCAAAAGTGAAGTCATCCAAAACCACAGTTGCGACAGCGAAAAAGAAATCGACAAAAAAATATAAGGTAACCGCGAAGAAAAAAGGTACTGCCGTATTGAAATGCTACAATGCGTCCGGGAAACTGGTTAAGAAGATTTATCTGATTGCTACGAATTCCACATCATTCAAGTACGATACTTCTGCAGTTACACTATCAAAGGGCAGTTCGAAGACGGTTAAAGCGACCGCCCAGAGCGGCTGTACAGTGAAGTACAGTTCATCAAAAAAGAGTGTTGTGACGGTAAACAGTAAGGGTAAGATCACGGCAAAAAGCAGCGGTACGGCAACTATTGCAGCCCAAATTTATTATAAAGGAAAGCTCCTTAAGACATTTAAGAAAAAGGTGACGGTCACAAACGCTGCAGCCGGCACGGTCACGGCTTCATCAGCATCAGGCAGCGGCAGTTCTGACAGCAATAGTTCCGGCAACAGTAGTTCCAGCAGCAGTACTTCGAATAACACAAATGGCATTACTTCTTCATCCGGTTCTGCCGAAACAGCATCGACCGCACCGGCACTTTCCGTATCCTATGATACATCTGCCGTGACAATTTCGCCGGGAAAATCAGTGACTGCGAAAGCTACCGTGACGAGCGGATATAAGGTTGCCTACAGTTCCTCTGATACGTCGGTGGCGACGGTTTCATCGGCGGGTAAGATTACGGGTGTTTCCGGTGGCTCGGCTACGATTACGGTTAGCGTTTCTTACAATGGGACTGTGAAAAAGAGTTTGACTAAATCCGTAACTGTACGGACATACCGGCTGTCCAGCTCATCGCTGTCGATTAATAGCAAGGAAAGTACGACGGTGAAGTGTGAAACTGATGCGGGCGAATACAGCACGAGCGACACATTCGTCTGGTCCAGCAGCGACACATCTGTTGTGAAAGTTACTGGTTCCGGCAATTCCTGCACGGTTACAAGCGTAGCAGCCGGTAAATCGGGGGCAGCTACTGTTACCTGCAAGGTGAATGGAAAAGTGACGCTGACCTGCGAGGTGACGGTGAATAAGGCATATGTATACCGCGTTTCGGACGGATCAGTTTCTATCTCCGGCGGGAAGCAATGGTCAGTTGCGCTGTACTGTGAAAATGTATCGGATGAAGTCGAATTTCAGTTCAGCAGCGATTGCGTTCAGGTAACAGGGATTGATGGCCCCACAGCATTTTATGACAGTCAAAATGAAACGAATGCTTTTTATACCAGAATCCGTTTTTATGGCCGCAGGCAGGAGAACTGTAACCTATATGTTTACCTCAATGGCTCCCTGTTTCAGACAGTTACGGTCGAGGTGACATCTACGGACAGTGATTATTTAGCTTACGTGTCCTGGAGAAAAGGAATCGAGGCAAAGCTGTGGATCAATGAGAATGTTGCTGGACTGACGGACATCGAGAAAATCTCGATGCTTGTAGCCAATATTTATAATAAATACGGCTATGATTCCAGCAGAAGCAGTGCCTATTGTTTTAGTGATGGGCAGGGCGGGGACTGCTGGGCATATGCGATGCTTGCCTGTGATGTTGCTGCTGACTTAGGATATGAATCGGATACGGTAAGGATGAGCAGCGCTTCGAGCCAGACACACCGCGATGCACGAATTTATATGAACGGAACATATTATATCGTTATCCAGACGGGTTATGTATATGATTCCAATGAGAATCCGGTTGGATATGGGAACGTGACCGAGGATATGCGGGGAATATTGAAGAATTCGTAACCGAAAAGGTGCTGAACAGAAACAGTTTATTATAAGAAAGAGGATTGCTTAACGGCAGTCCTTTTTTGTTTTATAGAAACTTCGTTCCTATAAAACAAAAACGCTCCGCGGGATGCGCACTCGCGCGCATGGAAATATGTCGCTGAAGTGACCGCGCTCAGCGCAAGAATACGCCAAGGCGTATTCTATTGCCCAAAATTCATGAAAGGGGAAGGTGAAATGGCGTTAAGAGGACCGCCGCCTGAGGCGGATGATGAGAGTGAAGACCTGTTGGAAATACAATTATTATTGCAGGAGGATCTTATGAAAGTGAAAAAGCTTAAGAGTACGATCGCCATGGTTATGGCGGTTGTCATGACTGCGAGCAGTCTCACCACGTACTTTCCGTCCTATGCGGCGGAAAGTGAATCAGAGACAGAAACAGTGACGGAAGTGTCGGAATCAGAGACAGCAGTGACGGAGGGTCAAACACAGGGGGAGTCCGGAACTACGGAAACCACATCTGAAACCGCAGCGGCGGAATCCGATTCACAGGAATCGGTCGAATCTTCTGGAAATGACAAAAGTACAGTAGATTCAGAGACAGAAAAGAAGACAGAAACATCGAATGACACAGAAGCAGAGAAAGAGGCGGAGACTGAAGCACCAACCTATACGGTAACGCTTCCTTATTATGAAGATGCTGATTATACGTATGATGAAGAAAAACTGAAAGAACAGGCAGAGGACAAATCTCTTGTTTTGGAATATGAAGCGGGAGAAACGGTCGAGGTTTCAATCGAGCCGTTGGAGGATATCCTCATAGATGAACTTCATGTGTTTTACTCGGAAAATGAGGAGATCAGCTTCGAGTGGGCCGAGGAAGATAAAAAACTCACGTTCAGTATGCCGGAGAAGGATGTCTGGCTTGATGTCACGCTCATTTCTGCAACGGAATCTGAAACAGAAACCGAACAGGAGACCGAGAGTGAGACCACAGAAGAAGCTTGGGGCTGGGTTGAATATGACACGACAGAGGGCGGTTCCATCAGTGCGTCTTTTGAGTATTATGGAGAAGTTTTTGATGCGGGTACTTATACTTATGATATGATGGAATACGGACCATGGGAAGCTCAGTATGAAACGGTTGGCACCATCACGGTAACTGCGACTGCGGACGATGGTTACGTGTTGAAGACGATCACTCTGACGGATGAAGAAGGGAATGAGATTGCGTCATATGATACGGACACAGTATCGTTTTCGGCTGACGGAACCCGGAAAATTATCGTGACGGCAGTTTTTGTTGAAGCGGATGCTGACGCAGAGACAGTATCAGAATCCGAAACAGAAGATTCCACAGAAGAAGGGACGGAATCTGCATCAGAATCCGAATCGGATACAGAAACTGAAACTGAAACAGAACCGGAATCGGAATTAGAATCCGCATCAGAGTCTGAAATTGAAAGCGAGTCTGAAACGGAAACGGCTGACTACATCGAAATCGAGGAAGACGATTCCTGGCAGGTGGACGATTATCCGGAAGCGGGTTCGACGATTTATTACCGTACAAAATATGTCTGGGAATATGATACGACATTTGATCCTGCAGCCTATCTGGTGTATGAAGAGGATAGCAATGTCGTGCAGACCTACGTGGACGGTACAGTCGGTTTTGAAGCCGGTGAGAGCTATTCCGTAACGTATAGTTTTTATCTGGAGTCCGAAGTGGGCTACAGCTGGACAGGTATCGTTACGTTTGAGATTGTCTCGGATCGGGACGAAGCAACGGCCAAATCCAATATCTGCGACAAGATCATTCTTGGTGACATCACGCAGGGCGATGAGTGGACCGGGGTGGTGCCGGACCTGGCTTATTCGACTCTGGAGGGACCATCTTATACAGCCTATCTGGACGATGATTCGTTCGATTTATATCTGTTGAACCTTGGATATGATCCGGATCTGTTTAATATGACTGTTTATGATGATGGCGGCTTTGATATTGGAACGGTTGGGGAGTACACGGTTACTTTTGAAGTGTCCTATTATATGATGCCCAACTATCCGTGGTATGTGGTAAGCACGATTTCTGTTGTGGAACCGTATGCTGAAACAGCGGTGACCACAGTTCATGCCACTACAAGGAATCTTGTTATCGACATCACAAATGCGGACGGGACAACCGGACAGGCATCTTACGGTGTGGATTATGAATCAGCGGCTGGAATTTTCACCATGACAGTATCGTCTTACACTGGTTCGGAGATGAATATGGATTTTGCGCTGCTGAAAGACGGGGAAAAGATAGACGTAGAAAACTGGATCACGATAACGGAGGAATCCGGGACTTCCGTAACAGTAGCTGTCAACGTAGATTCCGATGCGGGATATACGATTGAAGTCAGCGATCTGGCGTATGATATTACGGATGGCGGAAATGAAAAATCCTCCGGCGGCTGGGTTGTAGACGCGGAGCTGGAAGAATCCCTTGCAAGCGGGGACATTTCTTCAGAGGAAGCAATAGCAGTCATTGAGGAAGAAGCATCCGAAGAAGGTATCAGCACGGTATCGGAGGATGAGATCAGCACTGCTTCAGATGAGGGGATCAGTACGGTGGCGTCGTCATCTACTACTTACACCAAATCTTCGTGGAGCAGCAGTCTGGGATCAGTGACCCTGACCAGCACCTGCCATAATTATACGTCGAGCGGTTCAAAGCTTGCTTATAATGGCGGATATTTTACATTATCAAGTAAAGTAAAAACTGAGATCAACGAATGGCTGGAGGACAAGGGCGTGACCCTCACATCAAGCCTGCCTTCAACCATTTCTGTTTCCTGCAGTGATGGCAATCACAGCCGCTGGGGCTGGTATGCCGGCACATCAGGAAGTTGGACTCTGACCGCAAAGCTTGTTGTAAAAGAAAGTGGCAGCGGTACGCTGACATTAAGCCTGACTGGAACGAATGGTTCTTCTTACCAGACGTTCAAGGGATCAGCGCGGCGCACAACGGAAACAGATTCGTATTATATTAAGATCAAAAAACAGATTTCTGATACGAAGCTTTCCTGGACTCCGCGAATCAACCTGCAGACTTCTTTTACGATCTACACGGACGCAGAGTGCACGGAAGAATATACGACAGTCCAGCTGGAATCGGACGGAACCTCCGCGTCCGCACTGATCGAAGTTGACGAAGGTACCTATTATGCAAAAGAAACAGGTGTGGCGGACGGCTGCACCAATAATTATGACACGATATATGGACCTGTCACAGCCGGAAGTGAATCCGATCCGGGGGTCTTCCACGATGAATATTCATCCACCTCGATCATAAACATGCCATATGTTTTCTTTGGCAATCTGGCTGTGAAAACGGATCAGGATGGAAATCCTCTGGCCGGTGCTGTGTTTAAGGTCGTGTATTCCCCGGAAGCATATGGGGAAGATGGCTATGAGGAATTAAAGACCTGGTATCTGTATTCCGATGAGGATGGCAACGTAAAGTACAGCAGGGACAATTATCTCGAAAGCTGGAATGGAAATGAAAGCGACGACATGATTGTTTATGGCGATGGTACGTATTCTGCAGGCGATTGTTTCCTCCCAATCGGATATATCTACCTCACAGAGGTGGAAGCCCCGGAAGGTTATGTCATTGAAGACGGGGAGACGTTTGAACTGGAGCTTGTTCCTGCAGGAACGGGTACCACGCTGGACAGGCATCTGAAAATCAGCGGCGGTGTACCGACGATCGTCAATACAAGCTATGGATATCTGGAGCTTTCAAAGACATCCGATAATACGGCAATTTCTGCCGACAACAGTGCATACTCGCTTGCCGGTGCGACCTACGCCATTTATACGGATGCGGACTGCACCATCCCGGCAATGGATTACAGCGCGACGGATTATGGCGGAAGCCGCGATGATGCAGTGGCTGCGGTGTTTACTACAGACGCGGACGGGAATTCTGTCAATGCGAATGTAACCGATGCGGGCGGAAATTCCATCAGTACGGTCAAGCTGGCCGTGGGCGACGCGGATGGGACAACCTATTATATCAAAGAGACGGCTGCCCCTGCCGGATATGAGCTGGATACGACTGCCCATGAGGTTGTGGTCAAGACAGACGATACGGCTGATGAGCCATGTGAGTATAGTTTAACTGATACACCAATGGTATATTATACGGATCTGATCCTGAAGAAGACAACGGAGAGTAATACATCTGTGTCTTTGGCAGGGGGCGTATTCAAACTGGAATTTTTCGCGGGTGCGACAGGCGAGACCGGCACGGCGACGAAGATCTGGTATCTGGAGAGCGACACGGACGGAAGTATTCTCCTGCGGGATTCTTATCTGGCTTCCGGCTATACGAGCAGCAGTTTTTATACGGATGCAAGTGGGACTATTTGTCTGCCGCTCGGATTTTTAAAGATTACCGAGGAAAAAGAACCAACCGGGTACGTTCGGTCGGATGATGTGGTGACATATACGCTGACCAGTACCGGATGGACGATCAGCCGGAACGGGACAGCGGAAGCCATCGGAACGGTGTCAACCGCTGCATCGGCGACAATCTCCAACGAGACGGTACAGAAAGCCGGTTATATAGATAATGAGCCGGTATATGGCGGGGTATCCCTTGATAAAAAAGATGCAGAAACTTCTGATGGCAGTGCGCAGGGCGATGGCTCGCTTGCGGGCTTCACGTTTGACATCATCAGCGAAAATGATTTCTCGGTAGTCTTAAGTACGGAAAGTGTTTCGTATTCAAAGGGTGATGTCGTGATGACCCTGACCACGGATGAAAACGGCCACGCGGAGTCCGGCACAGTCATTCAAGCCGGCACTTATACAGTCGTTGAATCCGGGCAGAATGAGGCTTATACCTCTGATGGTACGAACACATCTTATACCATTACGATTTCGGAGGATGGACAAGTTATTTCCTATGAAGTCACCAATGAGGTGAAAAAAGGTGGCATTTCCCTACAGAAAGCGGACGCGGAAACAGGAGAGTCTTCAGCCCAGGGCGAAGCAACGCTGGAGGGTGCGACTTTTGCAATCATCAATGCTTCTGAGTACGAAGTACTGAATGCGGAAGGAAATGAAATCCCGACTGCAAAAGCAGTTATATCAGACACACCGACTGCCGCGGAACTGCGTGAACTGGCTGCAGATGGCTCTTACACCGTACAGACCATTACGACAGATGCGAATGGTTTTGCAACGACAGATGCCGACGGCGACGGAACTGACGACAGTCTGCCTTACGGAACCTATTATGTTGTGGAAATTGAATCTTCGTATGGGTACTGGATTGATGAAAGCTTTGTAGGTAAGGCAGTTGTCCGCAGTGACGGTACAGTTACAGCGCTTGGGACAACAGATGGAGAGAACTCATTTACAGACATTTACGATACGAATGATACTACCGTAGACCAGACGCCGCGCAGGGGCGACCTTACCTTCCAGAAGGTGGACATCGACGGCAACTATAAGTCTTATATTCCGTTCCTGATCTCGGCGATTGTTGTGGACGATGCAGGAAATGAGACGGTAGTGGAAAGCCATGTGATCGTATCCGATGCGAACGGCACGGTAAATACAGCCCGGACGCATTCTGCCAATACAAATGGCTTTGACCAGTATGTCGAAAATGGCGTGGTGACAGCAGAGGGCGAGGCACTTCTGGAAGAAGCCTCCGGCTGGGGCGTATGGTTTGGCAGCCTGGATGCGCTGAACGATGAGTATGGTGCAATGTACACCTGCTATTACCGGATCACGGAACTCCAGTGCGAGGATAACTCCAGTAAATCAGAGAACCTGCTGGAATCGGACCTGATTTACATTGATAATACGACTGGCGATGAGGCGGAAGTGCTGTCAGCTTCAACTACAAATAACGCGGAGCTTCACACCTACCATCCGCTGGTTGATACGGAGATCGTGCTGACAAGCACGGCACTGGATGCGGAATCCGGCACACAGACCGTTTCCGTGAAGTCAGAAAATGAAGTGACAGATCAGGTGAGCTATACCCATGTATCCGCGGATCATACCTACCGGATGGAGACGCAGTTTGTGGACATCACCGATGGGTCTAAAGTCCTGACAATCGTCGGGACGGATGATGCAGAAGCCACGGTTTCGGATGACGGACTCTGGGTGACAAAGGAGTTCCAGCCGGAACAGAAGTCCGGCACAAACAATACCTATGGCGATATTACCATGTCAGCGACACTGGATACGACAGGGTTAAACGGCCATACGATCGTGGCAGTGGATTATCTGTACCAGTATGTCAACGGTTACTGGATTCTGGTGGCGAAGCATGAGGATTACACGGATGAAGACCAGATGCTCTATGTACCTGATCTTCATACGAGTGCAGTGGATGGCCAGACCGGGAGCCGTGTCGGTACGAAATCCGAGGACGCTTCTATTTTGGATACGGTCACATACTCGAACCTTGCGAAAGGCGAGATGTACGTCATCACCATGCAGGTGATCAACGCCGACACAGGCGAAGCAATAGAGGACGGCAAGACCGTTACTTCGAAGCGGATTTATTCCAGAAATGACACGCCGGTGTCCGGCATTGTGGAAATGCCGGAATTTACTCTCGATTCTTCTGCATTTGATGGAGATGTAACACTGGTTGTGGTTGAATCACTCTACCGCGCGGATGAGGACGGGAACCCGATCGGGGATGCTGTTCTTGTACATGACAGTCTGGTAGATGAGGATCAGACCATCCGCTATCCGGATGTGCATACCTCCGCAAGCGACAGCCTGACAGGAGATGATGTGGGAACTTCATCTGAGACGGCAACCGTCTATGATGAGGTAACCGTCACAAATGTCATTTTTGATGATAATGACCTGAATGGCCAGTATACCTATACGGTGAAAGGCACACTCGTGTATCAGCAGGACTGCACGGATGCGGACGGCGTAGCGCACAAGGCTGGTGAGACGGTGGAGACACTGGATGGCACGTATGATACCGTGACCATCACATCTGATGCTGCAGGTAATGCTACATTCACTTATGCAGACGGAACAACGGCAAAGGGAACTATAACCATCACGGGCTATGGCCAGAATGTCGCAAAGACCGCAGGAGGGGATGCGGCAGACAACAGCTACGTTACCGATACTTCTGCGGCAGTCGCGATGATTACTGTGGAATTGATCTACAAAGTGGATTCTACGAAGCTGGAAGGGAATACGGTCGTTGTATTCGAGGATCTGATTCATAACGATATAGTTGTGGCCAGCCATGCGGATCTGACGGATGAAGCGCAGTCCGTGCATTATCCGGAAGTGAAAACCTCAGCGGCAGACAATTCGACGAAGGATGATGTCGGGGCGGTCAGGGAAAACGCATCCATCACAGATACCGTTGCCCTTACCAACCTGGTACCGGGCAAATCATATAAGGTATCCGGGAAACTGGTTGACCAGGAGACCGGCGAGGACATCATCATAAACGGCGATGCTGTGACGCAGACTGCGGAGATCACGGTCGGCAGTGACGGCACAATCACTGCGGCAAATGGCGAGGAGACGACAGTCACTGAATATGATGAAGAACACAGTTTCGTAAGCGGCACGGTTGCTTTGACGTTTACGTTTGACGCAAGCGGACTCGCCGGTGAGAGTGTGGTCGTATTTGAAGACCTGATCCATAACGGGATCACTGTGGCCAGCCACGCGGATCTTACGGATGAGGATCAGACCATCCATTTCCCGGAGATCCAGACAACGGCTGCAGACGGTTATGCCGAAGATTCTGTCGGTACTGTGAGTGAAGATGCGGTTATCGTTGATACGGTGATCTACACGAATCTCGTTCCGGGGCGCGAGTATACCGTAAGTGGTGTGCTCATGAACAAAGAGACGGGAGAAGAACTCATGGACGCGGACGGGAACACCGTGACGGCCGAGCGCACATTCACCGCGGGTGAGACGGAAGAAGGCCTCACTGCAGAAGTGGATGAGGAAACAAATTCGGTAAGCGGCACCATCGACATCACATTCATGTTTGACTGTTCCCTTTTAGCGGGAACGACGACCGTGGCGTTCGAGGATCTGATCCATAACGGGATCACGGTCACTTCTCACTGCGACATCACTGATGAAGACCAGACCATCCATTTCCCGGATGTGCAGACCTCTGCAGCGGACGGGACAGTCGGTGATGAAGTCGGAATGACTGGTGAGACGACGATCGTGGATACCGTATCCCTTTCGAACCTGATTCCAGGACATGAGTACACCGTAAGCGGTGTGCTGATGGATAAAGACACCGGGGCGGAACTGCTCGTGGACGGCGAGACCGTTACACAGGAAGTAAAGGTTACGGTAAATGCAGACGGCACCGTGACGGCGGAAAATGGCGAAACGGTTGCCGGTGTCGTTTACGATGAGAACATGAATTCTGTGGACTGCACGGTGGAACTGACCTACACACTGGATGCATCGACCCTAGCAGGCGTGACGACAGTCGTGTTTGAGGATCTGATCCATAACGGTGTAGTTGTGGCAAGCCATGCAGACATCACTGATCTTGGTCAGTCTGTACATTTCCCGGAGATTCACACGACAGCGACTGATTCTGACACGTCCGACCATGTCGGTACGGTGGAAGAGGCAGCGGTCATTGAAGATGAAGTATTTTATACAAATCTTGTAGTTGGAAAAGAATATACTCTGACTGGAACGCTTTATAACCGCGAGACCGGGCTGCCTCTCCTTGACGAAGCGGGTAATACGATCACTGCGACGGCAACCTTTACAGCAACAGTTGAAAGCGAGGATGGGTGCAACACTGTGACGGCATACCACGAGGGCAACAACTCCGTGGACGGCACATACCTTATAGCTTTCTCATTGGACTCCAGCCTGCTGGCAGGAAAAACGGTCGTAGCGTTTGAAAGCCTGTATCACAATAATATTGAAGTGACGACCCACGCGGACATCAGCGACAACGACCAGTCCGTATATTACCCGGATATCCATACAACGGCACTTGATTCCACTACGGGAAGCCATGTCGGATCAATTTGGGGTGCACTGATCAATTTTGTGCGCAAAGCACTCGGACAGGACACAGCGGATGACACGAATGAAGTGATCACGGATACCGTGGCGCTTACTAACCTTGTCCCCGGAATGACCTATGTGGTTTCTGGCAAGCTTTATAACGTGACTGAGAGCCTTGAGACTGGTGTGGAGACCCCGCTTGTCATAGCCGGTGAGGAGATTACGCGGGCAGTGACCATCACGGTTTCCGGGGATGGGAAGACCATCACTGCAGCGGATGGCTCGAAGACGTCTGTAACGGCGTACAACGAGGAACTGAATTCTGTGGATGGCACGGTCAATCTGACCTATACGCTTGATTCCTCTAAGATTCAGGGAATTGAAGTGGTCGTGTTTGAAAAACTCTATCAGGATGTTTCCTATACGCCAGAGACGAATCCGGACGAAGTAAAGGATGAGGATCTGGTAAATGAACACAGTGATATTACAGATGAGGGTCAGAGCATAAGTGAGATTTCTATCCATACGACTGCGGTAGACACCACGACAGGCGACCATGTAGGAACTGTGCCGGATGACGGAGAGACAACTTCCATCCATGACGAAGTGAAGCTTGCGGGCCTTGTAGTGGGAATGGAATATACCATCGACGGCGTACTGGTATCGATTGGTGACTCTGATCTTGATTCAGGGGAAATTTATTATCTGAAGGCAGACGGAACACTGACGGATAACAAGGAAGAGGCGTATACCGAAAACCTGACATTTACAGCAGAGGCGACATCGGAGACGCAGATTCTGAACTTTGCCCTTACATCAGATAAGGTGCAGGGGAAAAGCCTGACGGTATTTGAGAACATTTATCACAACGGAGAACTGATCAGCTCGCATCCCGCTGGGGACGGCGATGGATGGGACGAGGAAGCCCTGGCGGAACAGACCGTATATTATCCGGCAGGCAAAACAAACGCGACGGATTCTGCGACAAATGAGCATATGTCTCTGGCGGATACAGACCGGACGATCATCGACCGCGTGTACTTTGAAAATCTTCTTGCAGGAGAAGAATACACCATCATCGGACAGCTGGTTTACAAAGAAGCATTTACGGATGCGGATGGCGTGAGTCATGCAGCTGGCGAAGCTGTTACAGAGAAGGTAACGGTCAGCTTTACGGCTGCCGAAGACCTTGCAGCGGCATTTTATGAGGATGGCAGCGAGGCGGCGGTTGACTCTGTGACGGCAACGACACTCGCGGACGGCCAGATGGTCATCAGCGGCTATGTGTCCATCAGCTTCACGGTGGATACGTCAAAGTTTGCAGGGGCAACGCTTGTGGCGTTTGAGTCGTTCTCGCATAACAGTGCGGAAATCTTTACACACAATGATTTAACTGACCTGCCGCAGACCATCAAAATCCCGGAGATCGGGACAACCGCGAGTGTAAACGGCATTGATGAAGCGGCGATTTACAATGCGGACGGAAGCTATGCGGATATCATTATCACTGACACAATTTCCTATAAGAACCTGTGGACAGCGGATGAACTGGCAGCCATGGCAGAACAGGCGAAGTACATCGAGTACAGTGACGGCACAACCCGTACACAGGATGGCGTGATCTATTCGGTTTCCGAAGACGCGATTTATGTTTTGAAAGGTGTACTGATGGATAAGGAGACGGGCGAAGCCCTTGTTGACAGCAACGGCAATACCTATACGGTTTACTCGGATCCGGTTACGCCGGAGAGCGCCGATGGCACATATGATGTGACCTTTACCATCAACGCCGGTGATTTTCTGAATGAGGACGGCGAGTCAACTCTCGCGGGTAAGTCCCTTGTGGTATTCGAGGAGCTTTACCTGGCATCCACCAAAGAGGAAGCAACGGAAGAAAATAAGGTCGCTGAGCATAAGGACATTGAGGACACGGATCAGGATATCCGTATCCCGGACGGGCGTACACACGCAGTGCCGGATAATGGGACAAATACCCTGTCCGTGCAGAACCTTTCTATTGAAACGATGGAGACGCTGCATGCTTCGGAGACAGACGGTGCACACCAGATGCAATCCGCAAAGACCAACACGATTGTGGATTACTTGGCATTTGAGAATCTGCACGGCGGCACAGTTTACATTGTGACAGGAACGCTTATGGTGATCACGGCAACGGATGCGGATGGAAATCCGACAGCATGGGAAGCAGCGGTGGATGACGAGGGCAATGCGATTACTGTGACTGAGACACTGGATACGAGTATCATCAGTGAAAACTATGAGGACTCTGTGAGCGGATATCTCCCGCTGCAGTTTACATTCTCTGCACTGAACCTTTCCGGCAAGACAACGGTGGTCTTCGAAACCATCAGTCGGGATGGCGTGGATGTGCTTGTTCACGCGGATATCAATGATGAGGCACAGACGGTGGAGATCACACCGTATGACATCACTGTGGAAATCAGTAAGAAAGACATTACCAACAGTGAGGAGCTTCCGGGTGCGCATCTGATCGTAAAGGACGCAGATGGAAATACAGTAGATGAGTGGACATCGACCTCGGAACCGCACCAGATCGTCAATCTTGCACTGGGGACTTATACCCTGACCGAGGTGACCGCACCGGATGGATACGAAGTAGCGGAAACCATCGAATTTACCGTGGAGGATACGATCGAGATCCAGACGGTGACGATGTACGACAGCCCGAAGGAGAGCACAATAGACCTGACGGGTATGACGAAAACACTTACATCTTCAATCGCTTCCGCGGTGCAGACCGGGGACTTCTTCCGGTACCTGCCTGCAGTGATCCTGATCGTTGCTGCGGTGGCTCTTGTGGCTGTCCTTGCAGCGAACCGGAGAAAAAAGAAATAAGTAACAGGCGATAAGAAATTTAGCAACAGGTTATATCAACAAAGCAGGGGACGGTTAATTCATTCCGTCCTCTGTTTTGTCAGAAAAACCGGGAAGGAGACGGTGAAATGCCATATGAAAATCTGGAGGAAAGAGGAAGAAAGAGCGGAACAGACGAAGATCAGAAATATTTCGAGAAAGGAACTGGATGAGATGATACATACTTTGCCGGATGGCAGGATGCTTTTGATCCATCTGGACAAGGAGGGCAGTGGGGATGGATAAGCTTCAGAACACTCTGGATGTGGTAAGTATCCGGCTGGTTGAAAATCCGCCGCTTTATAGCGACAGGTCGATTACAACATCCGAAGAAGCAGTAGAGTTGGTGGCGAAGGAATTGAGAACTTACGACAGGGAACTGGTGTGTGTTATAAATCTGTCTTCTACGGGAAGGCCGATCAGCCTGAACATTGTCAGTATGGGTTCATTGAACGCTTCTTTTGCAAACCCGAGGGAAGTGTTTAAAACGGCCATATTATGCAACGCGGCCTCGATTATCCTGATGCACAACCATCCGTTCGGAAGCCTCATACCAAGTCCGCAGGATATGAAATTGACAAAGCGCATGGCTGCCTGCGGGAATCTTATGGGGATTCCTGTTCTGGATCATATCATTGTAGGGGATGGGGAGTGTTTTAGCTTCAATGATAATGATATGATGCCGGATTCGGTCTGTCTGGGAGATGAGACCTTTGCCGCAGAAGAACGGTTTATTTACGGACGGACAGGAAATATAGCCAGAGAAGAAAGAGCACCAGAGGAAACTACCAGAGAGGAAATAATACAGCCGTCCCTGCGACAGGGACGGTAATTTTTTACACTTTATATTTCACAGAAAGGGGAAATTTGATATGAGAATAAAAGAGATCCTGAAAGAATCCGGACGGGCGGCAAGGACAGGAATCCAAAGAGCACTGTCAGTGGCTCCTGCGGCTGCGGTGATGATATCCAGTACTGCAGGTGCGACCAGCGTGGTATCGCAGATCAATACGTTAAGTTCATTTGTCCTGTCCATCATTCAGGCAGCGGGAGTGATCGTGACAGCATGGGGTGTATTCGAGTTTGCGAACGGCTATCAGAGCCACGATGGGACGCAGCAGACAACGGGGCTGAAAAGGATCATTGCCGGACTGATCATGGTTGGGGCCGGTACGCTGATGTCGATGCTCGGCGTCTCGTAAAGGAAACTGGGGATCATGAATAAACATATCAGTGCAGGTATGCACAGGAACGAAACAATAAGGGCAGGAAGAAAGGGATGATTGGATATGGGCATGATCAGCAATGCGGTCAACTCTGCGTTGGAATCCTTTGGCAGTGCGATGATGGATGCCGGGGAGTGGGGAATGGAGTCCGGATATAAGGTCTGGACTGGCTGTGGTAAGATCGCAATCCAATATGCGCAGATCGATCCGGAGAGTCTGACGAATGCATGGGGAACCGTAACCGGAAATATTTATAATATCATGTTGTCGGTAGGTGCGGCTCTTGCCGTCCTGTTTTTTGTTTTGGGATGGCTGAATGAGAGTATTGACATCCGGACAAATTTCACATTGGAAGCTATGTTCCGTTTCTTTGTCCGGTATGTGATCACGGCATCGCTCATTGTGAACTCGCTTACCCTGGCAACAGGGATTGCCCGGTGCGGCACGGCACTGGTGACAACGGTATCCGCAGAAGTAACTGCGGATTCGCCTGGCGATGTCTTTGACAGCATCAAGGAAGATCTGGATGATTCCAGCGCGGATGGCGGTACATGGGTAGCGTGCGGGCTGATCGCGATGATTGGCGGTATCATAGGAGGTCTGGTGATCATTGTCTGCGGCGTGGAGATTATCGTTGCTGCCATGTCCCGGCTTTTTAAGCTGCTGCTATGTATTCCTTTTGCCCCTGTGGCGTTTTCCGGTTTTGCAGGCGGCAGGGATTTTTCACAGTCCGGAATTGCATGGATCAGGACATTTACCGGATACTGCCTGGAAGCACTTGTGATCGTGCTGGCACTTGCTATCAGCTGTGGCCTGTTTGCGGACGCGCCGTCACTTGGCACGGCAGACGGGGCAGTCGGAACCATCCTTCAGATATGCAATTACTGTTTGCCAATGATCACGGCAGCTGCCTGTGTAAAGGGTGCTGATACGATTGTGCGGCGATGTCTGGGGCTGGGATGAATGCGTAACACGTTTTAAAGGAATTCTATATTTTCAGGATTTCATGGAAATAAGGTAATGTTGAAAATTGATATTTCCGGGAAAATTCTCTTGGATGAATCCGTGTCTTACCTGTAACGTGGTCAATGTATGTATCTACATAATCATTGGCTTCCTGGACAATGGTCGGAAGATTTTTGATCATTTCGTTATACTCGTCCTGGTCAATAACGACCGAGGCAGTTGAGTCAATATAATCGGGATCTTCGATAATAACGATTTTTGAGTAATCCAACCCGGAACTTGTCCTTTTTGATCGTTTTGTCCCGGTAAAAAGAAATGAATTCTTATGCCGGATATCGGAACGAAAAGGAACGCAGATAAAGTAATCCTCATGTGTCTCTATAAGCAGGCAGGTGTACGGACGCCCCTGCTTATGCATGAGTTCAGGGTATGTGGAAGCTGGGTAATCTTCCATGAATTTCGGTGACAGAAGATATAAACCGGAGTCAAAATCCATTTTGTGTACCTCACCATATGCATAAAAAACGGGGATGGATGTTTAATCCAACCCCGCCGGATTATTCTTCGCTCGGTCAATTTTTATTTTACCGATGTGTCAGAACCGTCACACATCATCTTCGCTCGGTCAGTTTTTATTTTACCGACGAGTCAGAACCGTCACTCGTCATCATTTAGCGAAGACAAGAAGTTGTGGCTTCTTGTGCTTTTATTATATGCGAATTGTGCTGATTAGGCAAGAAAAATTTTTGGAAAATATCTAAATCAGCAGCAGGTTTAAGCTTGCTGAAAAGAAGAAACGGAGGATGAATGCAGATACCTGTAAACAAGGATATTGATGAATATAAGGATGATTTTTTTAAAGGACTGACAATGCGGCAGACCATTGTCTGTGCGGTTACGGTTGCAGTAGGTGTATGCAGTTTCCTGCTGTTCAGCGCTGTACTCAGGTTGCCGCAGACGATTTCTTTATATCTGGTCTTTCCTGTTGCACTTCCGGTTGCAGCTGTGGGCTTATGGAAGATTGATGGGCTGTCTCCTTTAGAATATTTGAAGAGAAAGCGCAGTGTGACAAGGACTCCGATCTATCGCTATAAGCCGCTGGTGTTTGGAGCGATGGAGCAAAACGGTGGAATGGTTGAGGCGGATGCAGATAAGATGTCAGGGAACCAGAAAGGTGAGAAACAAAAGGAAATCAAAAAAATGAATAAGATTGGGATGCTGGGTCCTGCGGAGGAGGAGACATTAATGCAATGAAAATACACGATTATCTGATTAAAACAGTGCCGGTTTACAAAATCACGACATCCGTGCAGGAACTTATCCCGATATACCGGATCAGTGAGGATGGGATTTTCGAACTGGAAAATAAACCGGACGGAGTGAAAAAACAGTATGACAGGGCATACCTGTTTGAGGATGCAAATTTCAGTACGATGGATGAGGAGGAACAGGAGAGCTTTTTTAAACAGTACTGTGCGACGCTGAACAGCCTGAACGTGTCCTTTAAGATCACTGTCATGAATAACAACCGTGATATGGATCGGGTAAAAAAGGAAGTATTCCTGCGCTGCAGGAATGGGCGTTTTAAGGAGCTTGTGGACAGCTTTAACAATCATATAGAGGAATCACTGGAAAAAGGCCACGCCGGGATTGAACAGGCGCGGCTTTTTGTAATCAGCTGCAGCCGGGAGAGCTTTGATCTGGCAAGAGATTATTTCCGTTCTGTGGAATCCGGCTTGGCTCTGTCTTTTTCTAAAATGAATTCGGCATTGATTCCGTTGAATGCGTCAGAACGGCTCCGTTACCTGTTTGCGTTTTACCGGATGGGTGAGGAGACGGAGTACCGGTTTAATTTCGCCGAGTTTATGAAAAAGAAGCGGGACTGGAAAAGCTACATCTCTCCGCGGGTTATCAAGCAGTGCCAGGATGAATACGGCAGGTTTGACGGCAAGACGGTACAGATCGACGGCCGCTTTGTGCGCGCACTGTATCTGTCGAAATTCCCCAATAAGATTGATACCGACATCATTAAAAAACTGATGGGAGGAAACTGGCACGTCATATTTACGATTGATGTGGCGGAGATTCCGCAGGAAGCCGTAAGCCAGACTCTGGACAATCTTTATCTGCAGAACAGCCGCGCGATCGAGAAGCAGCAGGAGGCAAGAAACAATGCCGGGGCCTGGTCCTCGGATATCACTTACGAACGCCGTCAGGAAAAGGAAGAACTCGAAGCAATCATGGACATTCACAACAACAATGATGAGAAGATGTCCTATGCCGGGGTTTATGCCGTTGTGACCGCCATGAGTTTTTCTGAACTCGAAAAGGATGTGGTGGCCTTCTGCCAGATTGCCAAAGAAAACGGATTTGATTTTGCACCGGCAAGGTGGTGCCAGATTGAGGCGATCAATACGGCTCTGCCGACCGGGGCAAGATTTTTTGAGGATGGCATGAGGGCGCTCCTGACGCAGCCGTTGTGTGCGATGGTGCCGTTTGTGGTAAACGAGCTGTATCATCCGGGCGGGATTTTTTACGGCATCAATCAGGTATCGAAAAATGTGCTGATCGGTGACCGGAAACGATTGAAAAATGGCAATGGCTTTGTGCTCGGAGTGACTGGTTCCGGAAAAAGTCTTTTCGTGAAAGAAGAAATTGCGCAGGTCTACCTGCGGACAAACGACGATATTATTGTGATCGACCCACAGAATGAATACCGTGCGGTGACAGAATACTTCGGCGGGCAGTATGTGGAGTTTGGTTCTGGCGCAGGGAATTATATCAATCCTCTCGATCTTGGTACTCTGGAATACATGGAAAAAGATAAGTTCATGGTAGATAAGACGCAGCTGATGTGCAGCCTTTTCTCACAGATCAAAGGAGAAATCACGAGTCAGGAACGCTCCCTGATCGGCAGATGTGTGAAGCATCTCTATGAAGACAACAAAACCGGCCGTATCAAGCGTGACCGGTCGCCTACGCTGCCCGATTTTTACGAGGAACTGGGATGTCAGGATGAAATGCTGGCGCGGGAATTGAAGCTCGATCTGGAGATTTTCGTGGACGGAGCACTGGATATGTTCGCGAAGCCTACCAATGTGAACATCAAAAACCGCCTGACAGTTTACGGTATTGCGGACCTTGGTGAGGAACAGAACGGGATCGGTATGCTGATCATGCTGGAAGGCATCCGCTCAAGAATTGCTGCAAATGCCCTCCGCGGCAGGGCGACCTGGCTTTATATCGACGAATTTCATAACATGACTGCCCGCCAGTATACTGCGAGTTTTTTTGAAAAAATATGGAAAGAAGTCCGTAAATTGGGCGGCATCTGTACAGCAATCACACAGAATATTGCTGACTGCCTTGCACTCAAGACGATTGAAACGATGCTCTGTAACAGCGAATATATCGCATTTTTCAACCAGTCTGAAATAGAGCTGGAAATCCTGAGCGGCACGCTGCGAATTTCTGACAAACTTCTGGAATGTGTGGAAGATTCCGTACCCGGCTGTGGGCTGCTGAAATTTGGCGGCGGTACCTATATCCCGCTGGATGCTCGCATTCCGAAGCAGTCAGAAATGTACGCGCTGGCCAATACAAATTTCCACGAAATCCAGAGCCAGAATCAGAGACAGAAACGTCGGAATCGAAAGAGGATGAGCCGTGCAATGACAACGCTTCCGGAAGATGCAAAGGAAAGGATTCATGATGCGCCGACGCCTAAGGAAAGTATTTACCCTGATGACGGATTTTGATTTTCACCAGATGGTTTCCCAGAAAGAAGTGATTGCATGGAAATCAGACAGACGGAAGATACCAGAGATGTAGACCGGATTGATATGCATTTGCGGTCGGTTGAAAGTGCCAGTCGGGCAGCGATTCACACGGTATCGACCGGTACAAAATATGCGGCTTCCGGCGCAAAGCACATCGGCAGATATACTGCGAATACGGCAAAGTATATGTCGCTCGAAAAGGAAGGACGGCAGGCCGTAAAATACCTTTCACGCGAACAGTTGAAGCAATGGAACAGTTATACCCGCCGTGAGCAGGAACAGATCCTGAAAACAGTATCGGCAAAGGTGGAACGCAGGATGCGCTTTCAGCCTGCGGATACAGTACGAGCCGGGCCAGAGGAGATGAAGCCTGACCGGAAAGAGATTACAGGAAACTATCGCAGACGGGAAACAACGCGAACTGTCCGGACGGGGAATGGCCGGAGCGCATATCATGCGGGGAACGCTTTTAATGGTTCTGAAATAGTACGGCAATCCGTGTATGTGAATCCCTATGTCAGCAGGTCAACACTCAATAATATCCGGCAGAACAGGGCGCAGAAAGAATTCCGCAAGGGTACAGATGATTCTTCACGCATAAGAAAAGATACTGTCCGTGGAAATAGAAACACACCACGAATGAAAGAAGATTCGATTCGTGGACACCGGAATTCACCACGTATCAAGGATGAATCTGCCTGCGGAGCTCAACGGGGACAGCGGGTAAATGAAATAACCGGGCTTCGAAAAATGTACATTATTCGCAGGGAAAGAGGCACAGACAATAAAGGCATCTGCCTGAAGAATGAGCTGGATTTACTTGCGGAAGGCCCTGACGGACACCGTCATACCATACACACCATTTCCAGAGATGCGAAAGGCAGAAGACTAGAAAACACAGAGACATTTTACACGCCCGACAGGGGAAAGGCTGATTACAGATTCCAGAAAGAGAAACGGCGGATCAGAAAAGCCCTGAAAAAAGAAACGGCGGCAAAGAACGCGATGTTTCGGCGGGAACTTGCCGGAATGATCGACAGGGACATGAGAAAACAGGGCGCTCTCAACCGGATGCAGCGTATGGAAGCGGCAGAGATGGAACAGCTTGAAAAGGAAACCGCTTCCACCGCATTTTCGGCTGTCACCATGCCGCTGCGTTTTCGGGCCGCAAGGGCGATGGCTGAAGTCAAACAGAAGCTTGTGCAGGCTGCCGCCGGAATTATGAAATATGTGGCAATGGTGGGCGGAGTTCTGTTTCTCATCATTTTTCTGGTTGCTTTATTCGCGGCATTATTTGGGGCATTAGCTGGGAGTGAACAGGAATATCAGGATTCTTACTCCGCATCCGGCAGTGAGATTGTCGAATACGCGCAGTCATGGATCGGCATTACGCAGTATGTATATGGCGCGGGACGGAGTTCCGACACGGACTGGCAGGACTACTCGGACTGCAGCTCTTTCGTACATGGGGTTTTTAATAACTTTGGCATATCGGTCGGCTGGGATACGGACGCGATGGAATCGGATGGTACATTGATCGGCACATCTACACTGGAGGATGCTGTGGCAGGCGATATCATCCTTTTTTACAGCGGCACGGTAGCCAACGGAAACAGCTACCATGTCGGGATTTATGCCGGAAATGGGGAGATGGTGCATAATTCCACAAGCAGGGGAGTCTGCCAGACGAGTGTGACATATTCCGGCTCTTTATATGAAGTCAGAAGAGTCTTAAGCGGTCTGACTATAGGCAACAGTACGGATGAGACCATTTATACAACCGGGCAGCTGGAAACGATTTACGCCATCGTCTGTCAGGAGGACGGCGGCAGCTATGCCGGTGCATTGGCGGTAATATCTACAGCGATGAACCGCGTGGACAGCGCAAAGTGGGCTTCTTACGGAAGCAACGCTTACGAGCAGCTTACTGCAGCAGGACAGTTTTGTTACAGCATTGACAGCAAATGGGAGAAGTATCTTGGCGGGAATGTGCCGGATTATGTAAAACAGGCTGTCAGTGACTGCCTTGAAAATGGAATCCGTAACCACACGTATACAAGTTTCCGAAGCTATTACACGGAAGGAAGCGTCCGGATCGGCGGCGGGAACTGGTATTTCAGCTGATAATCATTGGACCTGTAAATGCGAGAACATAAGAAAGTTACTCTGGCTCTATCATGGGCTGTAAGGAAGGAGAGATATGGATAAGAAAAAAATTATTCGTTATATTGTTTTACTTGTGCTGCTGATCGCAGCTTCTGTTTCCCTGCCGTATGTGATCAATACGGCATCAAACGTGGTCGTTGCAAGGATACTGAAGCAGGCGGAAACTGACGTGGAAGAGGAAACAGAAGCGGAAAGTGAGGATGCTCTGGAAATGGAAACTGAAGATGGTTTCAGTACAGATACTGCAACCGTGACAGTGACCGCTGCGGACGAGGAAAGCGAAGAATCATCTTCAGCTGTAGAAGGAAGCGCAGATGCGCAGGAAACACAAGCAATACAGGGAGGAATGGAAACGCAGGAAACTCTAAGTACGCAGGAGACAGCAGAAATACAGGTTTCCAGCGAATCCCAATCCGATGAGAAAGACGCCGAACAGTCGGAATGGCTGAATCAGATGCAGGCGTATGCAGAAAGCTTTTCACCGGAAATCGTATATGCTGAGACAGCAGGAACTGCCGAAACCGATTTCACTGGAGACCGGGAACGGCAGTTTTTAAATGCGGTAGCCGAATACATCTATTCCCTTTATGATGATCTGGTCACGGTTACGCGGATTGAGATTGCAGAGGAAACGCGGAATGACGAGGATGTATGTACCTGCAGGATTGTCCTGTATGCGGATGACGGGAACTATGAAGAGCTCTTTTGCAGCTATAACAAGAATTATGATTTTTATGGCATTTACACCGTAGACGATGCCGAAACGGAGGAAGACTGACATGTATAAAAAGAAGAGTAAGGCACCAATGATTATCACGGCAGCAGCGGTTGTCGTGCTGATCGTGGCTCTGATCCTGTTCCAGACATTTTTCTCAGGAAATAAGGGTCAGCAGGAAACGGAGACGGAAAGTGAAACTGTTGCCGAGACCGAGACAGAAACGGAAGCAGTAAAGTACAATATCACGTTATACAAAAACGGCTCCGGAACGATTGAATTTGATGCGGGCTGGCTTGTAGAGGATACCGATACCCAATCAACCCTCTCGGTGGAAGAAAATATCCTTGTTTCCATGCTGATTACCCCGACAGAAGGCAAGGCCCTGGAGAGCGTTGACGTGCTGGATTACGATATGCAGACCGTCACCAGCGTTGTCCGGTCTGTTGACAGCACAGAAGATGCAGGCGGCCAGATGCGGTTAAGCTTCGTAATGCCATCCCGCGATGTATTTATCAATTTTAACTTCGTCAGCACGGATTATGCTGCGGCCATGGATACGGATGCAGAGACCGGGACAGAAGAAACGTCTCCTTATGGACTGACGCTTTATGGGCTTACGGATGAAATTCTCGAAAGCTATAACGGGCAGTTTGACGAGAGTCGTTTTTTGCAGTCTCTTGGCACTGCACTGAATATCGGCTCAGACTACAGTGAATATAAGGATGTGACGGAGGTCTATTTTAAAAACGGGGAAGAGACGGAAAGCGATGATGCGGATAAGGTGATCCATACCATTTACTTCAACGCAGATGAGGACTGGGCTGTCCTTTCGACCTATTTTATTCTTGAAGATGCATACGTTTTTTCTGAAATCGCTGCAGAAACTGAAATGGAAACGGATGCGGCTGCAGAGGAAAATTTTTCTATTGAGACAGAAACAACTGCGAGTGCGGCGGCTGATTCAGGAACAGGTAGTGTGGCAGGAGAGACTTCTGTTTCTGACAGTACAACATCTTCAGGCAGCACATCTTCGAGCGGGGTGTCTTCCAGTGAGTCGTCTTCCGGTACGACGTCCACCACGACCAGCTTTGATATTCTGTCTATTTCTACCGTTTTTCTGAAATTTGTAGGGGATGAAGACGCATTTTACCAAGCTGCATTCAACTATGTGCTGGGTAAAGGCTATACAGGGGCGATAACCGGCACAATGTCATCTTATGAGATTGATCCGGATGCACAGACCGCTACGATTAACATTCTGATGTCCACTGGCGGGACACTTATCGGAACCTACAACAAGACATCAAACACATACAGTTTTTCTGGTTTATGATGAGGGAGGCATGACATGCGTAAGAATAAAAATAAGGGCGGGAAAAAGCCTGTGAATAAAGAGAATGAAGTAAAGAAGGATATTTCCAAAACCTCCGGATCGGAAATACTGGAAGATACAGATACGCCGGAGACAATGATAGAGAACGATGTCGATGTTGATGGCGAAATAAATCCGGATGCTCAGGTTGTGGCAGAGTCGGAAGAAGGTGAAAACCCTCTGGAGGACGAGAACATCGAGCAGGAAGAATCAGACAACAGTGGAAAGAAATTTGTGATAAAAAAGGAAGATGTTCCGCGGTATATAACCGCCGATATTGCGTTGGCGCTCGCGATACTTCTGGTGATCTTCTATGCGGTTTGCATTTCTGGGAGCAATTCAGAGGATGGATTGGATGGGAATACTGTTGAGACAGAGGAAACGCAAATGATCGAGACAGAGCCAGAGACGGAAATGGCCGTGAGGACCGTGTCGGTGATCGGCGTAGATGATCCGGATGAAACAGAAGATTCGGAGAATGAAAAGAAAGCAGGGACCGAAATAGAGACAGGAAACTGGCAGGAAACAGTTTTCGGTAACTCTGAAGGCTCTGTCATTCAATCCGTGGAAGTTTCCGGACTGACCAGATCACAGAGAGAAAAGTCTGGCTACCGGGAGTCCGATTTCATCACAATACTATCTGCTTTTTTATCAGAAAATGATTTGGATGAGGTTACGGAAGTGATTTTTATCGACGAGGTTAGCTGTTCATCAGACAGCGCCTATGCTTTTATCGCGACCATGGATGCGGAAAGTGATGAACTGCTTACCGCAATCATGTATCCGGACTATCCGGGATATTATATCCTGATGCTGCAGGACGCTGCGGAGATAGCAGACACAATCGGGACAGAAGCAGACACAGAGGAAGATACAGGCGAGACTGAAATAATGATAGAGGCAGCAGCGGAACAGGAGATACAGGTGGAAACCGAAGCAGGTCAGACCGGACAACAGCAGACTGCGGCATCCACTGAAACTCAAGTGTCGATTTCCGGTACACAGGGCGATTACAATGCGAATAATCTTTCTGTCACGAATATTCCCACGGTGCTGGCAAACTACCTCTCGAACAGGTATGAGCTGCAGTATACCCTGTATGACTATCTTTACGAGAGTGGACGTACAGATATCACAACTGCATCAGTGTTATCGTATGAGATTGATCCGGATACAAGGATTGCTACGATATCGTTCCGACTGTCAGATGGAAGCAGTGTAACAGGAACATATGATAGGAACAGCAACACTTATTCGTATCACTGATATACTGGGAAAATGGGAAAATGTGAACTGCAGGCGTGGGTCTGCGCTTGCAGTTCAATGAAATCCTGTTATAATGGGGTGGAGCCTGATTAAAAACTGAATAATGCATTTAACCGGGGAGCCGGGGGACGTGCTGCACCCGTTCCGAGCCTGTTCGGAGGTGGTGCTAATGAGTACATATGAGGAATTTATGATTATCTTAGCAATAGCTGAATTAATTGTATCAATTCTGAACTATACGCATAAAAAATAGCCGTCCTGCCCTAGCAAAGCTGACGACTATTTTTTTGTTGAAGTTTCGCCGGGACGGGTGAGCTGCATTCACCTTCCGGCTTTCCTGTTAAATGCATTATAGCGCCGGAACAGTGTAATTGTCAACAAAACTTTGATGATATTATAAAAGAGGGAGCGGCCGATGGAACAGATCATTTCCGCAGGAGGAAAGGGCGTTCGTGTTGAAAACAATGATTCTGCGCTCGCACTGTCCAGAATGAAGAACATCGTTGTTCTTGAAAAATATCTCGGCGATAAAATACCAGGTACACAGTTTGAGGCTGGTAAAATCAACTGTACGAAAAAAGAGAAGAACAGGTTAATAAAGGAAATCAAAGCCATCCGAGGCTGGGTACGGTTTTTACAGATCGGCGAAGAAGAAATCATTCTGACACCATCATTAAAAGCTGTAGAAGATATAGTGAAGGTTGAAAAGCTTACGCAGGAAGATATGGAGCGATATGCGAGACAGATTAATATTGATCAATGATTCGTTAGTTGTTTCTTTTACAAGCGGAAAGACGTACTGATAATTAAAACGGGTGAAGTTATGATATCAGATAACGAGGATACAGGGACAATTATGGAAGATGTAAGAATCCGGGATGC
>JAJBVD010000009.1 GCA_020859985.1 Clostridiales bacterium | reverse complement strand
CGCGTGTTCGGCGAATGAGAAATTTGTTTGGTCATAAATTGACACAAGCAGATCGTTCACTGAAATTGACCAAGTACAAAAAAGCTGGTGTTCGGGAATACTGGATCATTGACCCTGATCGAAAGAGAGTATTCGTTTATGAGTTTGAAAAAGGAGATGCCTGCAGGATCTACAGCTTTGAAGAGTCCGTGCCGGTCGGGATTTACGATGGGGACTGTGCCGTAAATTTTTCGCAGATTTATGAGGAAATCCGATTTTTGTATGAAATGATGTGAACTGGCAGTCCGTTCCTTGCGGGCCGGCACAGGCGGGAAGAGTAATATCCCTTTGCCCGCCTGTTTTTTTTAAGTCTTTGCTTTTTACCCTGCCCTTCGGCGTGAAACTTACAACGAAAATGAGACATTTATGGAACGAATTATTTTTGTAAAAGATCAGCGGTATATTGATGCGATCGCCGCAATCGCCCACAAGCATGGTCTGCCGCTTGTCATTGACAATACCTTCGGCACTCCGTATCTCATTCGCCCGATCGAGCATGGTGCGGACATTGTGGTTCATTCCGCTACGAAGTTTATCGGCGGCCATGGAACGACGCTCGGCGGAATCATCGTAGATTCCGGAAAATTTGACTGGAAGGCGAGCGGGAAGTATGCTCCAATCGCGGAGCCAAATCCCAGCTATCACGGAGTATCCTTTGTAGACGCAGTCGGACCGGCGGCGTTCGTCACCTACATCCGCGCAATTCTTCTGCGGGATACCGGCGCAACAATTTCTCCGTTTAACGCGTTCCTGCTTCTTCAGGGTGTGGAGACGCTGTCCCTGCGGCTGGAGCGGCATGCAGAGAATACGAAAAAGGTCGTGGAATATCTGGCAGCACATCCGCAGGTCGAAAAGGTCAACCATCCTTCCCTGTCGGATCACCCGGACCATGAGCTGTATCAGAAATACTTCCCCAATGGCGGAGCGAGCATTTTCACTTTTGAGATCAAAGGCGGGCAGGAAGAGGCATGGAAGTTTATTGACAGCCTTAAGATATTCTCCCTGCTGGCAAATGTGGCGGACGTGAAGAGCCTGGTGATCCATCCGGCGACGACGACGCATTCCCAGCTTTCCGAGACGGAGCTGTTGGATTAGGGGATTAAACCAAACACAATCCGGCTTTCCATTGGAACAGAGCATATTGACGATATTATCGCTGACCTGAAGAACGGATTTGCTGCGGTGAAATAAGGAGACGGAGAATTATTATGAATCTTGACAGAGAATTGTTTTGGAATTAAGATAGCTTTCGCGGCAGATGCGCAGGATAGATGGTATGGCTGCTTTGGATGTTCTGCCGGAAAGGAAACCGATATGAATATAGATTTACAACACGGTGAACCCGGACAGAATGTCTGTACTTTAAAACAGCGGATTCCACGGCCAGGTATGAGAATCATAAAATCTGCGGCTGCAATTATCTTATGCTATTTTGTGTCCTTTCTCCGGGGCAACAATGGGATTGTTTTCTACTCTCAGCTGGCGGCACTCTGGTGCATCCAGATGTATACAGCCAGCACATTTAAGAATGCGGGTCAACGGCTTACCGGTACAATTATCGGGGCTCTTTACGGACTTGTGTTTCTGTTGATACGAGGCCAGCTTGTTTCAAATGCGGTATTGTCTTTCGGAGAAATGGCTTTTCAGATGATGAATGCGGCGGTAATCTCCGCAATGGTGATTTTGGTTTTGTATACGACGGTGCTGATCAAAAAGAAGCAGGCCTCCTATTTTTCATGCGTGGTTTTTTTAAGCATCGTAGTCAACCATGCGTCCGACATCAATCCGTATCTCTTCGTGTGGAACCGCTTTCTGGATACGGTGATTGGAATTCTGATAGGTCTTCTGGTCAATACCGTTTCCCTGCCCCGGAAGAAACAAAAAGATATTTTGTTTGTCTCAGGACTCGACGATACATTGCTTGACGGGAAAGATACCATGAGTGATTACAGCCGGGTAGAGCTGAACCGTATGCTGGACGAGGGCGTTAATTTTACGATTTCAACCATGCGGACGCCAGCTTCCCTTATGGAACCGATGCGGGATATCCGCCTGCGGCTTCCCGTGATTGTTATGGATGGAGCGGCACTATATGATATTTCGGAAAACCGTTATCTGAAGACCTTTTCCCTGACAGGTGATGAGACAGCGGAACTTCTTGAACTGGTCGATTCACTGGGGTTGATGTGTTTTACAAATGTGATTCTGCAGGACACGATGGTGATTTATTATCAGGAAACGGAAGAGGAAGTGCACAGCCGTCTGGTAGCCCGTTTGCGTCGATCCCCACTGCGTAATTATGTATGCCGCCGCCCGTCCGCGGAAGCGGAAGCACTTTATCTTATGCTTCTGTATCCGAAGGAAATTAGTGAACAGTTTTATGAGACGCTTAAGAGCCGGGGAATGACAGAACGGTTCAAGATTTTGTTTTATGATTCTGTCAATTATCCCGGATATTCTTATATCAAAATTTATAATAAGAATGCTTCACGGGAACGGATGCTTTCCGAACTGAAGCAGATTCTTGGCCTGGAGAAAACTGTGACATTCGGCAGCATCCCGGGAAAATATGATGAAGTGGTGCATGGAGATATGAATCGAGTGGTTCATGTCCTGCGAAAACGATATGAACCGGTTGTCTGGAGCCGGAGCGCGAAGCCTCTTTAACCCTTGAAACAGGTAAAATCAACTGTACGAAAAAAGAAAAGAGCAGGATAATAAAGAAAATCAAAGCCGTCCGTGGCTGAATACGGTTTTTACAGATCAGTGAAGAAGAAATCATTCTGGCACCATCATTAAAAGCTGTAGACGATATAGTGAAGGTTAAAAAGCTTACACGGGAAGATATGGAGCGATATGCAAGGCAGATCAATATTAATCAATGAGTTACTGGTTGTGTCTTTCACAAGCGGAAAGACGTACTGATAGTTAAAACGGGTGAAGTTATGCTATCAGATAACGAGGATACAGGGACAATTATGGAAGATGTAAGAATCCGGGATGCGCAGCTATCAGATGCAGAACGTATCCTGGAGATATACGCATACTATGTGGAAAAAACTGCTATTTCATTTGAATATGATGTTCCTTCACTGATGGATTTTCAGAATCGAATGAAAGCTACAATGGAAAAATATCCATACCTCGTGATTGAAAAAAATGGTATTGTTCAGGGTTATGCATATGCAGGGAGCTTTGTCGGACGCGCTGCATATAGCTGGTCCAGCGAGCTGAGCATTTATGTAGACCATACGTTACTGAAATGTGGTTATGGAAAGAAACTTTATGGCGAACTGGAGAACAGACTTCGGAAAAAGGGAATACTCAACCTTTATGCCTGCATTGGCTACGCACAGAAAGAAGACGAGTATCTGAATAATAATAGTGCTCAGTTCCATGCACATATGGGATTTACGCAGGTGGGATATTTTCAAAAATGCGGATTTAAATTCGGCCGCTGGTATGACATGATATGGATGGAAAAAATAATTGGCGCTCATACGGATCAGCCAGTTGTGAGGTGAATCATCATGAAACAAATAATGATACTGGCACGTGACGATTGGCATAAAAAAGAAACGGTGGAGCATGTAGCAGCTTGTTTTTGGGCTCACGAGTGGGGATAAGGACGAATTTGTCGCTTTACGTCCGGACTTACGACCGGAATATTCAAAAAGATAGTGATATTTGAAGGAGTTTGAATATGGGAAAATTATATGAATGGGCAGATATTTATGATATGATTGAAAGTAAGGAAAGATTCGAAGCTAGATGTACATGGGATGAATGTTGAAAAAGCATTGGATGGGTAAGGAATCTATGGAAAAGAAGCCGCATAAAAAGAAAATGCATTGCAGATAAGATGCAAAAAAGGGCAGGAACGAAAAATAGTTCCTGCCTTTCTTATGAGAATCGTGTGAAAGACTTAGCCAGTTGTTTAAAGTAATTCACACTCTAATACGACCTTGCACTGCTTCTTGTAGCAGGCAATACCATATTTGAGGATTTTGTGCATATCATCTTCTTTCAATTCGGCAGTGTAATGGTTTTTATTGATCTGATCCAGGGCTTCTGCACATGCCGCATCAAGATCCCCGCCTTCCGCATATTTCACTTCGATGACAATGCCTATTTCTTCCTCTTCAATCTCAATCTGGATATCATAATATCCATCGCCGGATTCCCGGTTTGAGGTAACGCCCCAATCGCTTTTAAAAAACATGATTCCAAGGATCAGGCCATGATAGAAGTTTTCCTTAAACTCTTTTCTTACCGCTGTGTCGCGGATGCTGATTGTCTTTCCCATCCCCTTAGTAAAGACACGCTCGACATCGGCAGTATCGCCATTTTTCAGTGCGCTGCAGAACTCTGTCACCAGAGTGCCATCTTCTGCAACTTTCTCTTCAAACAATTCCAGAATAAACTCACTGAAAATATCGCGGACCTCGTTATTCGGGATTTTCAGGCGAGCCAAATTGCCTTCGGGCATTTCGCTCGGAGTCAGATAACCGGTCATGAACAGCAGACTCCACATATTTTCAACGTTGTCATACATGGTGTTATAAGTCAGTT
>JAJBVD010000082.1 GCA_020859985.1 Clostridiales bacterium | reverse complement strand
CATGCAATCCTGAACGATATAGCTGTTCCCGGAAAATACTACGATGTTGTCGGACTCTGGTTTGACAGACCTTTCCACCAGCTTATAACCCGCCGTTCCTTTAAACACCCCCAGATAACTCTCCAGCTGGTAGGAAAGAGATGCTGTCGGCGAACCTCCGGCATCAAGGTAAAACGCATCACGCCCTTCCTGCATCTTATTTTCTTTATGCTGATAACTGCCCAGTTTCATTGCAAACTTAAAGTCTTCTTTTTCCGCTGTCCTGTATTTATCGTCATAAATCGGATCAAAGCCGCGGATGAAAATAAGGCATTTTTTGTTATTGACCTTTCGCACCTCAGATGGGTCCAGAATATCCCGGCCGAGGACATCATAGTTCCGGCTGCTGGAACCATGATTGCCTAGTGTCTCTCCAGAGGACTTTTTATCGATAGTGGTCTTACCGAGCATTTCAGAGATGTATTTATGTGTGCTCTGCTCGTTGCCGCCCAGGTATACCAGTGTGTCGCAGTTACCGCAGATGTTTTCCCAGGAGTCTTTAAATAATGTCTTCAGCTGTGCCATATTCTGGATAATGATGTTACAGCTGATTTCGCGGCTCCTGCAGGTGGCAAGAATTTCCTGAAAGCCATCCGGCAATGCACAGTTCGCAAACTCATCCATCCAGAGAGCGACCGGAACCGGCAGTGCGCCGCCATACTTATGGTCAGCAATATAATAAAGTTCCTGAAAAATCTGCGTATAGAGGAGGCCGACAATAAAGTTGTAGGATTTGTCATTATCCGGAATCACGCAAAACAACGCAACCTTGCGATCCGGATTACGGTAAACGCCCTCACCCAGAGCGGAAATGTTCATATCATCGTGATCCAGAATATGCAGGACTTTCGGGTTCTGCAGATACGCAAGGCGGGCCTGCGCCGATATTACGATGGAACGGACGGTATCCGCCGCGCCGGCACGGACCTTTTTGTAAGCAACCAGCGCAGGATGGTCCTTCGGCAGCGCGTACATGATGTTATACAGTTCTGATTTTTCGCTCGATTTATCCGGTACCTTCTCCTTATTAAGAAGTTCCAGTACGCCGCGCATACTGGGCGTCCTGCCCTGCTTTGGGAATTCATACCAGACATACAGAAAGAGAGCCTGTAAGATCAGAGACTCTGCTTTCTCCCAAAACGGATCGTTCGGGGTCGTGCCTTTTGGTGTCGTGTTTGCGATCAGGTTAGTAATGAGTTTTGTTATGTCCTCATCGGACCGAATGTAAGCAAACGGATTGTATCCGTCCGAGTGGTCCATATCCACGAGATTCAGGACAATCACCTTATATCCCATCAGTTCCAGGTAATGGCCAATGTCCCTAAGCAACTCACCCTTCACGTCGAGGAAGTCAAGTCGTATTTTATGAAATTTTTAAATTGTGTGATTTTTTCAGAATTTAAGCGGATTTTCCCGACCTGCAATTTTGATTTGCCATTATGCAAAAATGAGCTGTATTTCAGTTATTTTGCAAAAATATATTTTGTTATAGATTTTTTTGTCGAACTATGATAGGATAATCGGCAAGAGCTACCAGGATGGTAGGCGGTTAGCCCTCTGCAGAGGGACTGTGACCCTCTGATTACATAGAAACCCGCAAGGGAATCCGGTGAAAGGAGGGCTAAGCTGATGGATATTTTCGAACTTATTGCAGTGTTGAGCTTCGGCCTAACCTGCTTTGGTATGGGATATTCCTTAGGCAAGGATATTAACAAGACACAGAAATGACCGCCCCAGCCGTGACAAGTTGAGCGGTCATTTCTAAATGAATTGCTTTATTGCGGCTAACCGTCTATCGGTAGCTCCCGGAAGGCACCTGTTCCAGCAGGTGTCTTTCTTTATGGATACTATAACACAAGATTTTTAGCACTTCAAGAAATTTTTTTGTAATTCCTGTAAAACCGCTGCTAAGCTATCATTCTCCAACAACAATAACTAGCTTACTTTGTTACTTGACCGGAACATGTAGACTTGTTGCATCAATTCTGGAGGCCAACCACTTTACTGGCGGATGTTTCTCTCTTAACGATAAGATACCATTTACAACCAAAGATTTCAACTCTAAAATCATTGATTAGTGTCTCAATCCAGAAAAAACGCCCTACTGGCAAAGTGAGCAGGCACGACTCAAGTGAAAGCAAAAAATCAATTTCCATGTGAAATTACAAAAAGCATAAAAAGGACTCCAAATAATTTGAAGTCCACCAAACCATATATTAATTCTATTTTATCATTCGCCAGATAATTCTTTAAGGATAATGTCTAGTAATATTAGCATACCATCTTTTTCTAAATCCGTAATGCCAATTCTCGCTTTTACATCGTGCGTTATTTCCAAATAATAATACTTTTCAAAAATTGTCTCAAGATTGCTATAGTCATTCTGCTCATATATAGCAGCATCTATATTCTCTACATCCCTATATTTATTAATAATATAGTGTACAATGTCACCTTTGCAGATATGCTTCAATATTGTTTCCGCACTTTCTGTTTTCCCATCAGCAATCAGGCAAATAATATCATGGCCAAAATATCCTAATCTACTATTTTCTTCATAAACTATGCTCATAATTTTCTCCTTATCTAGATTATACAAATATTTTACTGTTATAAAATTATATGAAATAAAATTCTAACGTTCCTTTGTTAATTCATGATTAATCTGATCTTTTTCAGAAGATAAAGCAGCAACACGATCAGCAAATGGTTTTCTTTCCTTTTCTATTACTGCTACTCTAGCGTTTACATCATCCTGTATTTTTTGTTTCTGTTCTTTTTCAGATAAATAAAGTTTATCTATTTCCGACTGTAATTCATCTATTTGAGTTTGAAGCTGTTTCTTTTGTTTTCCCGCAAATAATCCAAGTTGAGCTTTTTGCATAACTAAATCAGTTCTCTGTTTTTGTTTTATAGATATTTGTTCTCCAACAGGTAAAGATTGCTTAAGGTCTTTTCGAATTTCTGTAATTTGTTTATCATATCCTTTGATTTTCTCCATAGGTTCGACTAGTTCACTATCAATCTCAGCTATTCTATCTTCATACTGTTGTTTTTCTTCCATATGCTCATTCCAATAATCAGCAATTTTTTTATCAGATATCTTTTTCTTATAATTAGCCGTCCAAATAGTTGCATTATGGCTGAAAGTATTAATACAATTATTTAAATCATTACTTGCTGAAATTGTTTTATAATCGGGAGACACTTCTTGAAATACAGCATCATATCTGTTAAACGTTTGATTCCATTTGCTTCCAGTTTTAATTCTAAAGGTAGTCTTCATATTTGTAACCATCGGAACCCCTAACATAATAACAGCTCCTGTATATTTATTAATTATATCTCTATCCCAAGCATTATCATATACGTATTCTGTTATCATTCCTATGTCAAAGGTGAGAAGTGTACTTATCACTTGCATCTCTTGATAAAACTCATAAGCCGCACTTACGACTTGGTTTGCAAATTTGTCTCGATGTTGAATGCAAGAGCTATTTAAAGCATTAATCCAACCATAAAGTTCCACTGCCATCTGTAATGTATGCTGTGCCTTATATATATCTGGTATAGTTTTATCTGCAACCAACAATTTTGTAGCATCAACAATTCCACCCAAAACTTCCGCTGAATGCATATTCTTTAAGTTCCCTTGCCATCCTAGACATAAACCTTTTCTGTATGTTGCAAGCCAATGATTAACATTTTTTTCCAATATTTTACAATAATAAGTATATGCTTCTGCATAGCTATTATTATTAAAGGCATTCTCAGCCATTTTTTCCCAGTTCGAAATTTGCTCTTTTACAGCATCAGTATCGTCAATTTTTACTACACCTGTTATTTCTTGAACCTTTGCCTTAACTCTATCCTTAGTATGTTTCATTCCACAACTTTCGCAGATAGCAAATTCCCCACTAGGGTCCATAGAAAGTTGTCCACCACAAATATCACAGGTTAATGTTGCCATTTGTTACGCCCTCCTTATTTAGAACTTTTACATTTCATATTTCTCTCGCTTAGAAGCAAATTAAGTTCCTGTATAACAGTATTTTTGTCAGATGCATTTTTAAGTTCATCTATTTTTTGACATATTGCTCTTTCAATTTCAACAAGAGCATCATTACTCATAGGATCACTGAATCGTATTTTCTCAGCAAGTTGTTGTAATTGTGCTCTAGTCTCATCATCATTTTCTTTTTCCATGAGTAATTCAATTTTGCACTGTGAATCTTGAATAAATGAAACTTTTTGCTGCACCCTTGATTCTACATGTTCAATTTCATTCGTTCCAGCTTTAACAGAAATCATGCAGATACCTAATATTCCCACAATTATAATACAGACAACAAATGTAATCCACACTGGAATTGATGGAATAGCTGTAAAAATAACAAATGCAATTATCTGAATAACTAAATATATTGCCCCTACTATGGTGATTGGTAAGTTCAGAAATATGCTTGTCTTGGTGTTCCTATTGTTAAAAGAGATATTCCAAATTACTATTTGAGCCACAAATGCGATCATCAAAAAAATATAAGATATCCAAAATGTCATTGTTTTATCAGTTGGAATAATAAAAGCAATGGCACTAATTATAACGGCTAATAAAAGCAGAGCAATATAACTACTTTTTTTGAGCATAAAATTATCCCTCCCTTTTCGTTCCACATTTCGGACAAAACCTACCTGGTTTTATAAATCTGAATCCGCAATTAGAACATATATCCGGTCTGGTTTGAGCTGCACCGCATTGATCACAAAAAGTCGCCCCAGGAGTCAATTCAGCACCGCACTGATCGCAGTACCTATTATCAGCTTTTGACTGTGTTGATGTTTGATTTATTCCGGAAAAAGCGTCTGATACAGCACTACCAACCATACCTCCAACTGTGCCGCCAACACCAGACATCATACCAATACCAATTCCCATATTCGAAAACTCACCGACGGCTTCATTTTGTGCGGCTTTTTCTGCCACATCAAACCCTCTTTCCTGTTGATAAGTGTATCCCTCTTGTTGACGTTTTTGAGCAATTGCTTTGGACTGAATAATTGTTTTCTGCGCCTCTGTTTGCTGTTCTATCACACCAACTTTCTGCTGCAACTGTGCTTCAGCAACATCTGCATATTGTCTAAAGTGAAGTTCCTTAAACTTTTCATATAGTGGATCACCTTCAGGTCTGACAATCGTAGTTATATTAAAGCGATTAAGTTTAACACCATAATTCAAAAAATCGGGAATCAATCGTTTATGAAGTTCATCCGAAAAAGATTCCATGTTTTCATCTATTTCAAATATACTAATGGCATTAGTACGCATAGTTTGTGCTATATATGTTTTAACTTTTGTCATTAATATTCCTCGAAAATAAGATGTAAGTTGCTGTCTCGTTAAAATTCGTTCCGTACCAACTAATCGTATTAATAATTTTCTGGAATCATCAACACTTAGCGACATTTCCCCACTTGCACCAAAAGAAATAGGAAAATTATATGTAGGCTCCATATACTGTACTTTACTGTCTGTTCCCCATCGAATTGCCATCTGCTCTGTTTTATTGATGAAATATACTTCACAATGAAATACAGTCTCTCCATCTGTTTGTATATTGATTACTCGTCGCAACAATGGAATGTTTTGCGTTTCTAACGTGTGACGCCCCGGTCCAAACAAATCAAGTGCTTGTCCATTCAAGAAAAATATTGCTTCCTGTGATTCATGAACAATTAATTGAGTAGATGTATTAAAATCCTCACAAGGATGTTTCCATACAAAAGTACTATTATCGCCCTCATATTTAATAACGCTTGCTATCTTCACTAATTTTCATTCCTTTCTTAATAGAGCTTTTAAATTTTATATTTAATTATTTTATCTTGCTTTATTAAGTTCCACCACTATCGCGTTTTTCTTTTCTAATAATTCATCAACTTTTTTTCGATAAGGTTCAATTTTTTCTTCTACAGCAGCAAGTTTTGTTGCATTTTCTTCTTTTAAATCATTCTTTTGTCGTTTGACCTCTTCTTCATAAACATTTATTTTTTCTCTTAAATCCGCTATTTCTAATGTAATCCTTTTTCTTTCACGTCCCTTGAGCATACCGAGATTTGCTCTCTTATTTTCAAGTGTTCTGATTGATTCCTTAATTTCTTCCAATGTAGCTTCTGCTGGAACAGACGCAGAAATCGCAGCTAAAATAGGTTCTTTTTCTTTATCAAATTCGGCAATTTGTTTTTTGAGTAATTCTATTTCACTTGTATATGATGCAACATCTTTTTCCATACTTTTACGTTCTTCCGTTCGAGTTTTCCAATATTCATCATAAGAATATTTTTCTTTTTGTCTATATATCTTTCTCTTAGCAGAATCAATTTCATTATTTACTTCACGTTGATACCTTTGAACAGCATCTTTCTTTCTACTAATTTTATAGATTTGGCTATCTAATTCCTCGTTATGAAGTCTTTTTTCTTTTTCCTTGTTTAAATCAGCTTCGGCTTTTTGTTGAGTTAAAATATTACCTCCTAAAGATTGTAATGCAAGATTTGCAGCGGCAGAAGTTTCAGCTCGAGATGAATAATCAACTTTCTGACTATTTAATCTCGAAGTTTCTTCTTCATAAAGTTCAACCTTATGTTTGCATGCAGACGCCAAGTAGTCCGTAATGTTTGAAAGTTTTCTGATTTTATCATCAAAAGAATCCTGACTCTCCTCAAATGTCTTAAACATTCTAGATATAGCATTTACACATGAAGTGGGTACATCCTTAACAATTTCCTCTTTACCTAAAATAGACAACCCTTGTATTCCAATGAGTTCCGCTTCATTAGAATTAATAATCAATGCTTTCGAACTATAATTATATGCACTCTCAAAATTTCCATCGCGCATGGCATCACATGCCATCTGGTATAAATTCATATATTCTCCAGATTTATCAAGAGAAACAGTGCCTTGTACTTCAACGGTCCCTTCTACCATCATTTTTTTAGCTTCTTCAACAGAATACTTACATCCACATATTTGGCATACAAACACACCGTCTTGTTTAATTAGATCGGTACTCCCACACATTTCACATACTAACTGTTTCATTCTTTTCTTTCCTTTCATACATTAAATGATGTTTTTCATCAAAACGCTTATTGTTTGACAATATTGCAAATTAAGGTTCCTACGATTAATAATAGCTGTTTTTTGTAACTGTTAAGCAATTATCTGTTCAAATATATTGAAGTTTTCAAAAAGATAATGTCAAACAACTATGTTATCTTTTCCCTTTTGCGTCTGCAATTTATACCATTATTTTTTCCTACCTATAAAAAAGTGTACGTTTTGGACAAGTGATTTTGAAACTTTAACCGAATCAAATTACTTGTCATTTTTGCTGAATTTATAGTGGTAAAACTCGAATTGGTGTGGTAATATAGACGATAATATTAAAAAGCAGGCATTTACAGGAACGTACACATTCCTGTAAAATTGCCCGCTTACAATAATTTGGCATTTTCGTAAATCTTTGCCCTGTATCGAAAGGTTGACATCGGCATTCCGCATTCCTTTGCCGCCGCAAGTCCAGTAATTTCTCCCTCTTTCCACCTCTGATAGACCGAATGAAAATTTGCCGGCAGAGGAGCCGGGGGCCTACCAAAACGGACTCCTTTTGCTTTTGCGGCAGCAATTCCCTCCGCCTGCCTCTGCTTTATATTCGTCCGCTCATTTTCAGCCACGAACGACAGAACCTGCAACACAATGTCGGAAAGGAAAGTTCCCATCAAGTCCTTTCCCCGGCGGGTATCCAACAATGGCATATCAATTACAACGATGTCCACTTTCTTCTCTTTTGTCAGAATTCGCCACTGATTTTGAATCTCCTCATAATTTCGCCCTAGTCGGTCGATGCTTTTAACATAAAGCAAATCGTCTGGCTTTAATCGGCGCATCATTTTTTTATACATAGGGCGTTCAAAATCCTTTCCGGATTGCTTGTCTATGTAGATATTCTTTTCCGGTACGGACAGCTGCTGCAGAGCAATCATCTGTCTGTCCTCATTCTGGTCACGGGTGCTGACACGAACATATCCATATATTGCCATATACTATATTCTCCCATTCAAAATATCAGAAAAATTTATTTTCTTTCTTCTACGCTAAATTTGCATATTAACCTTGCCGTCAGATAGTTGCAAAAAAATAGCAGAGACAGCTCTTCACGCTATTCTCTGCTTAATCATCGCAAAATACTTATTGAAATTTATCCGATCTAATGATATAGTATTAAAAAGGAAAGCACCCACTCCAAGGTGGATGCCCCCGATTGGGTATTACAAACCTCTCATTGAGAGGCGCCCATCTCGTTGGCAGACGGGATGGGCATTATTTATTTCTCTTGTTCCTCTTATCGAGAAAGACAAGCAACGCTATTAACAAGCCTCCAAAGGAAACCAGTAAACCCAGTATCCCAAGTACGACCATTACGGTCTCATAAGCTGTCATTCACGCCACCTCCCTTCCTATGTAATTCCGGCAAGCCGGTTGATACATCAGTTACATTGGCTCGGGAGGCTACCACACCCTATCATGGGCACTTTCCACGCAGCTTTCGCCACGCATTTTAAATAATATCACCATTCGTTTTTATCTGCAACCATTAATTTTGCGTATCATGGATTTATTATTGATTATGTTTTCTTTTCCGCTTCAAAAGTTTCCTCAAGCATATCCCGCTCTATCAGCTTCTTCACCTTGTCTTCAAGTGTCTCGTGACTGGTTCTGCTGTGATAAAATCCAACAATGTAGTTCGTTCCTCCAATCTGCATTTCAAAGCTCCGCTCCGGCTGCATATTCTCCTCTGGCGTGCTCTCTGCATCCAGCTCTGCCCCCGGCTGCTGGCTTAAAAGTTCTTGTTCTTCACTCATCTTTACACACTCCTTATCGGCTCCTTCCTCTGTCCTGTGAGAGTTCCATATCTTCTTCTGGTTCGTCCGGTTCTTCTGGTTTCTGTGGTTCGTATCCCTGTTCCGTCTGCCACTTTGCCAGACGCTCCCTGTCTATAGTTCCGTCCGGATGCACTGGAACACGATATTTATTTCCCTCATAATCTTCCCACTCAATTACGTCCGGAATGTCGTACTGTTGCTGCGGCTCTGAATCTTCCGGCTGCTCATCACGTATATCTAACGACAGTTCCAGCGGCTCGGAAGATAAGCTCTGCAGCTTCTCCGATTTTGAATGTTCGGTAGATAAGTTCTGCAGCTTCTCCGGTTCCGGCTCTGGCTCTGACACCATCTCTGGTACATCCTCCTTCTGCAGATGCGGCTGAATCTGCTCTGGCGTGACTTTTATCGTATGAGTCTCCTGCGGAGCGACCTTTGAAATATACCAGAGAATTTTTTTCAACTCCTTATCATCATTTTGTATTTTTTCGAGATCCTTGTCATACGACTCCAGTTCTCTCTCCAGACGCTCATACTCAAATCCCAGCCTTAATGCAGATACGTATTCGTTGCCATCCGAATGGCTTCTGACATAGCGGTAGGCTTTGTCATAAGCGTCCAGTTCTGTTCTATACTCGTCGTAGAACTTCCGCATTCTTGACTTCCATCCGAGTCTGATATATCTATCGTGGATCGGCTGCAGGCGATCGCGTTCTTCTGCAGCATCCTTCAGCTTTTCGATCTCTTTCATCCGATGTTTCGTTGTTTCTTTTTTCTCTTTTATTTGAGCAGTCTTCTCAACAAGATTATCTATTTCTCTTTCCACATCGCCTGCATTATTTACAGAATACCAGGAGCGGATAAAGTTGACAGAGTGCATGATCTCCTCATACTCCCTGTAGCTTTCCTGATATGGAAAATCACCCGGCTGCTCACGTCTTTCCTCCTCCCGTGTCTCAAAATACTGAAATAGCACAGAATTGACATCTGAGAGAAAAGGACCGATATCAAGACGGATTGCTTTGTATCTGTTCTGATCCAGACGATTCTGTTCTTCCAACAGGCTGTTGATGCTGCGAATTTTATCAGCTATCGCCTTATTTACTTTTTGGACATCCCGGTTAATGTTGCCTATATTCGTTTTAATACCGCGTTTTTCCATCTGATGGATCGCAGGACCGAGATGAACGGTCGGAAGCATCTCGCTGCCTTGCCGTTCCAGTGAGCGGAGATCAACACGCTCCGTCCGGTTGTTCCGTTCCAGATATTTGTTTGTGACCGTCTCCCACCCATGCCGCCAGATTTCTGCATACTTTTTATGATTCCAGTCAACCACTTCTTCCTTGTGGCTCGACCAGTACCGGCTGTTAGGGCATTTATACCTCTGTCCGTTTTCATCAAGGTTATAGACCTTTCGCGACTTAGGCTGCCAGTTTCCTTTTTCATCCATGGAGCGCATCGTCAGAATGATATGCGCGTGCGGATTGCCGTCTCTTTTGTCATGGATTGCGAAATCCGCGCACATTCCTCTGGAGACAAAATGCTCCTGGCAGAAATCCCGGAGCATTTGCGGATATTGTTCTTTTGGCACTTCTCTCGGAAGTGCAAGTATGATCCGACGGGCAAGCTGTGAATTCCATTTGTTTTCTACTGCTTCTACCGCATTCCATAACGTGTTCCGGTCAGCATAAGCAGCAGGAGCATTTGACGGCAGCATGATTTCTGTATAGACAATCCCCCGCTTTTCCGTATATGCCTTTTTCCTGTTATCATACTCGCAGAATAAAACTTCTCCGCTCTGATATGCGGCAGCTGCTACAGCGGACTGACGCGCACTCCGTTTGATAATGGATATCTTAAAATGTGGACATGGCATACTGCAAATCACTCCTTCCAGTTTTTGTAAAAGCAGACTCTCCGTTGCGAAACAGCCTGCTTTGTGGTTTTGGTTTTTAAGCAGCTATCAGCAGAGCGAAGCACTGCCGGATGCTGCGCAAACCTGCCGGACTGTCCAACTGACCGTCCAGAAAATACAGTCCGGCAGGAACCAAAGAGGTAGACGGCAACGCCGTCGCAGGGGAAACGGAGTGTCCCCTGTGGGAAATCGAGACGCGCAGCTCGAAGATTTCCTGGCCCTCCGCAGGAGCGCAATTTACCATCGACCGACAGGGCGGGGGTATAATTGCGCCCTTGCACGGCAAGGGGGGATGCCGCCGAAAATTCTTCAAATTCTGCAGCGAAAGTTCACAGATTGGTCACAAATTCAATTTGGCAAAATCTAAATTGTTACGAAATTGTGAACTGACGAAATCCCGCGAATTGTAACGTATTTTTGACGGCATTACAGCTTGCTGCGGTCAATTTCAGCGATACGCCGTATTACAGCCGACTGTGAAAAAGCGACCTTCAGAACATCGTAAATTTCTTCATCTGTATACTGTTCCGGATTATAAAAAAAACTTTCCAGCATACCGCCTCTCTTACACAACCGGTGCGTCCGTTCCTTACGGGTGAGCTGCTTCCTCTGGTTCTGCAGAATCTTCTTCTGCTGCTCCTCATAGCGCATCCGGCGCTGATTTTCTTCAAGCTGCCTCGTCCGATAGTCCGTATGACTATCATTCTGTTCACAAGACATAATCAACTTTCCTTTCTGAAAAAATGGCATGAAAAAACCGCCCTGCATAGCAAGACGGTTCTCCAAAAGGTGAAATGGTTATTGGTTTTTGTAAAAACAGTTTTGTCAATTTGGTTCAGCTTCGACCGCATCCGGAGGATTCTGATTTTCCTCCAGATGAATGCTGATATTTCCGTTTTCATCACTGTACGTCGTAAGCGCATCTGACGCTTCACACATCAGTGCCATTCCCAGAGACAATCCGTATTTAAAGAATTCCTTGTTCTGACAGTCAGACTCTACGGACATCAGATCGCAAAGTTTTTCTACTTTTCCGTAATCGTCCTCACTCAACAGGCTTTCGAGTTCTTCCATCTGCGCACCGGCATCACGGATCGCATCCCAGTACTCTTTCGATTCCGGCACGACTTTCTCTGCCGGATACAGTTTTCCATCAAAAATAGCTTCCATCATAGTTTTCATCTTACACGGCTCCTTTCCGTATTTTCGCTTTCGCGAGTATATGTATATGTCTCGCGCTCATTCATGAATGACCTGTACTTGTCCATCACGGAATCTGTAGCGCCATTCGCATACACCTTGCGGATATCACTAACAATTCCCTCATGGGGATTCTGCAGCCACTTCAACAGTTCCTCTCTGCTGTCCGCATACTTACAGCATTTTACATCTGAAAATTCAATACGGTACCTCATAAGCATCCACCTCCTTCCCTTAAAATTTCACGAGTTACTTAGTGTTTCACCTCCTCTGCAGGATTATCAGCAAATGATAAAACCTGTTCATCATCAGATTTTATTTCAGCAGGCTTTGATGCCTGTTCTGAACAGGATTTCGACTCGGCGCGTTTCCGATCCCTGTGCCGCTTCTGGGCAGCTGCGTTCTTCGCCCTCATTTCAGCAAGCTCCCGCGCAGCATCCGGATTTGTTGCGGCCTGTTCTAACAGCGTCCGTTTTCTCTCCCTTCTTTTCTCACATCTGCGGCGGTTGTACTCCTCATTCCGTTCACGGATCATTTCCGCATACTGCGGATCTTCCGCCATCCGCGCTTCGCGCTTTGCCTTCTGGCGTCTGCGGTATTCCGCTTCCCGCGCTCTTATGTCGGCGGGATCGGTTGGGGCGGGTGTTTTCGGTTTAATACCCGCATCCCGCCGTTTCCGCTCGCTGCTCTGTCTGGACTGTTCTCTCTTTCTCTGAAGGAATTCTTCATACTGCGCGGCTGCGTCCGAATCGGCGGCTGCAGCTTCCCTCATGTCCTCCACTTTGGCCTTGCGGTTTTCGGCGTAAAACTTTTGTCTCTCCGTCTTCTGGCGTTCAATCTCCGCCGCGATTTCTTCTTCTGCAGGCTCTGTACCGGGCGGCTTAAAGTTCCCGATAAAGTTGAAGTAGATGTCTATTTTCTGCTGGCGGTAAACGGTGTGACCGCCCGTTGCCTCATGGACTACGATTTTCTCAACAAGGGCGTATAGCATCTGGTCAGTCACTTCCCGGCATTCCCCATATTTGCGTACGAGTGCGGTAAAACGTTCGGCCTGCATTTTTTCGGATTCCGCTTCTTCCTCCAGAGCCTCCAGCTCGGTGATCCGTTTCTCCATTCGCTCCTGTTCCTCATCGTACTGCGCCATCAGCCGCTGAAACTGCCGGTCCGGCAGCTTACCGCTGGCATTGCTTTCATACAGGCTCCGGATAAGCGTATCCAGTTCTGAAACACGGTTCTGAGCCGCTGCAAGCTCTTTCCGGTTCTCTGCGGAGGATTCTGACTGCTTCTGTCTCCACTGCTCTCTGATCTCGTTGACAAACCGCTCCTCATTCTCCATAACATACACGCACACACTGCGGACAGCCCGCAGGAGAGCTTCTTCCAATACCGAAGCTTTCACATAATGGGACGTACACGGTTTGTAATTGACCTTATAATGGCTGCACTGAAAATAAAAATCGCAGTCATAAATTCTGCCGTTTGCCCTGTGGTGCGAATCCGAGCCTCTGTAGCTCATCCGCGAACCGCAGTCCGCACAGAACACCATGCCGGACAGCCGATGTGTAAGCTGCCCGTTCGCCAGATGGCGCGGTTTCCGTTTTTTCAGCCGCTGCGCGTTATCCCATGTCTCCTGGTCAATGATTGCCTCATGGGTATTCGGAAATATCAGAATCTCATCCGGTCTGGCTTTCCTCGACTTATGGCTCTTGAAACTCTCCCGCACGGTTTTTCCGAGTACCGTATGGCCTAAATACTCCTGCCGCTCCAAAATAGTACAGACCGACATACTCCTCCAGGCATATTTATCATGGTAATTGTAATGATGACGCTCACCTTCCGCTCCCCGTGTTTCCTTGTAGGCTGCGGGAATCAGAACTCTATCTTCCGACAGTTCACTTGCTATCTCATTGACCGGAATCCCCTCCGCAGCCCTTTTGAATATCCGGCGGACCACTGCTGCAGCCTCCTCATCCACATAAAACGTCTGTTTGTCTCCCGGCTTACGTGTGTAGCCGTACGGAACGCTGCCGGTGCAGCGTTTCCCGTCCAGCATCCTCGACCGGAATATTGTCCGGATCTTCTTGCTGGTGTCCTTGGCATACCACTCGTTCATGATATTCAGAAATGGCGTAAAATCATTGTCGGTCGGATTCGCACTGTCGATGCTGTTATTGACTGCAATGAACCGGACGCCCTTTTCCGGAAACATCATTTCCGTATAGAATCCGACCTGCAGATAATTCCTGCCGAAGCGGCTCATGTCTTTCACAATCACCGTCTTTACCCGTCCTGCTTCGATTTCTGAAAGCAGGGCATTGAATCCTGGGCGGTTGAAGTTGGTCCCACTGTAACCGTCATCTGTAAAATGCCGGAATTTCCGGAAGCCGTTCCGCCGAGCGTAATCTTCCAGATATTTCTTCTGGTTCGTTATGCTGTTCGACTCCCCCTGCAGCTCATCATCGTGAGACAGGCGCTCGTACAATGCCGTTAAATCCTCGCTTTTTCCGGGCATTCAATCCCCTCCTTTCCGAAAATGTAATGCCCAATCAATGCTTTTTTTGTCTGTCCTGCTACTATACTAACCCTTAGGGTCTGTGAAAACGTACGACGTGTACCCACAGTTATAGCCATTCGGCTTTACTAATAAGAAAGACTTACCAGCGCCGGAACCGCCGATCACGATCATATTGTTATTTAATCCGGTCAGTCTTGTGAGCATACTGATACGGACGTGCTCGGATATGATTTTGTTCTTTCTGGGATCAGGGTCTTCAAGTGCCTTCCTTACGTCCTTAAGCTTCGCCAGTCTTCCTGATCCATACTCCCTGCCAGGCATATAGTTGCGGACGGATGTAATATGCTGCGCATACGCTACCATCCAGACCATAATGCAGATAAGAACAGATTTTAACGTAAGTGCAGTAATCTGAAACGGAAGCGGGTGAAGAAGCGCCCATTGGAAAAGTGTAATAATATTATCCAGTGTGATCTCCACTCCGGCCAGTTTCCCAACGCAGTAACCAACATACACAGAAACAAAAAACAGGAAGATAAAAAAGGCATGGTTGGGCTTCCGCATTTTCAAAAGATCATCCATTCAATCCTCACTTCCTCTCTTTGTGTGTTGCCGAACTCTGTAATCCCTTTTCAAATCAAACCTGTTCAGGATAATGCTGATTCAGAATGATGCCAATCAAGGAATGATGGCGATTCGGGATAAGGCCGGTCTGGATTATTTCAATCTATTGGTCTCCACTATGCTCCTCTGCGGTCGTCTGCTGTCAGACTGCCTGTCTGCCGCTCTTCTCCGAAAATCTGTCGTCTTCGGCTGCCATTCTTTGCCATTTAATGTGTTGCGATAGCGGTTCTTTAACTGGAAATTTATAGTGCGTACATCCGGCTTTCGCATTTGAGCCGATACATCTGCGCCCTTCATTTTCTGCATTTCGCCTGTTTCCATATCTACAACGTTATATTCACGCCCATCATAAATCGCAGTCCGATATTTTGGTCCGCTCCCTGATATCAGCGTATAATGTTCTGACTCCGGGATGATGACGGCGTGCCTGCCGTCCCGCATCTCGAACATACACCAGTCGTCCTGCTTTTCCATGGGGCGATCATAGATCCATACAATATCACCGCTCTCGGCCACCATCTCATCATGACGTAAACAATGATATTGAACCGTCTTTAAGGACGGTCTGCTCCCCAAATCTTCATCTATTTCAGCAGCTTTCTCTTCCTTCTCTGATTTTGCTGCCCGTATCTTTCTGTACGGCTGGACACGGCCCTCTGTCTGCTGCTTTTCTAACGGTTGTATGCTACTCTCTGTCTGCTGCTTTTCCGGCTTCTGGATGCGGCTCTCCGTCTGCTGTTTTTCCGGCTTCTGGTTTTGCATTTTTCTGATTTCTTCCGCAGCAGACCGGTTCAATTCTTTCAATTCCTGTGTCTCCCGGCCCTGCTCGTCATATCCTGACAGCATATAATCTTCCGCATTGATCGTCCCGACCTTGATCCGGCGACTCTTTCCCTTATTATGGTCGATCAGAAACGACTTGAATTTAGCAGCGTCAGAGGGTGATATGACATACTGCGTACGTCCGTCACCTCCACAAAGATCCGGCATCCTCGCAAAGAGAATGCCGTGATCTTTTAATTCCTTTTCAACTTCTTTGAGGACACGGCCGTCTTCCGAGTTTACATTAACGAACAGATAGTTATCGCCCTTGATGTTCCGGAAACGGTTCAGGCCGACCTTGCCTTCCCATTTTGCCAGATAGATAGTGTTCATGAGTTTTAACAGACTCAGTGCAATCTTTATCTGGATTTTTCCTACCCAGTAGGCTCCCTTACCAGCCACAAGGACGATCTGACAGGCATCCTGAACCTCGCTCATAAGCTTTTCCCCCTTTGCTGTTCACGAGCAGATATGGCTTCCTCATACGCCTCCTGCGTTTTCTCTAAGATCGCCGTTTTAAAAATTGATCCCTGAATCGCAACTATTCCATATTTGTTTTTCTCGTCGGAAGGATACGACAGCCGGATTCCTTCCCCGTCACGGTTTTCATAAATCCGAACGCCTTTTATCGTTAAAGCACCATCGAATTTTATGGAAGCATAGCCAAGAAAGCCGTTCGAACTATCCTGATACGGGGTAACAGAAACTTCGATTTCCGGCTTATGCAGCTCGTTCACCACGCGGCCTTTCATACTCTCCCCAACAACGCGGTCTATCTCCGCTTTCATTTCTTTCGTCACATCAAATACAGGCTTCCAATCGCTCTTCCCATCTTCTTTTTTGACTTCCCTGCGCGGCAAGAGCACGACCGCTTTCTTTGTCCCATCCTCCTGCGGAAATTCCATGAACTTTACGCCTTTGATCGTAATCAGTTCATTGATCGTCACGTTTCCAACAGCCATAAGGCTGTTATTATTACTGCCATAGCCTTCAAGCAGTCTCATATCCGCTATCGCTTTCATTTCAACATCATCTTCTTTCTTCAGAAAATAATTTTGAGCCGGAATAAGCAGTTTCCGACCCAATACTGCAGGATTTCATATTTCTCTGTCTTTATCTCATCGTGCTACATACCGCCGTTCCGGTTCTTCAAACGATTCCTCGTCCATCGTCTGGGATTCTGCAGCCCCGATACTTCCGCTGCCGTTTTCCATTAAGCCGTCATGTCTTTGCTGGGATATCTCTGGTGTATCTTTCGTGTCACGCGCCGTATTTTGATTTCTGGATGGTCCATCGCTGATACTATTTTCCTGTTGCACTCCTCTTTCCTGCTGCTGTTCTCTTTTCGCCGCCAGTCCGGGAGCATACAGAAGATGTGTCTGCGGATCATATACATGAGCGTAGTCAGACAGCCGTTCTTCCTGAGATACTTCCGTTTCATTGACTGCCTGTACAATTTCATCCATTTTTTCAGCCGTGATTTGAGTGACAGGCAGAACAAGAACTTCGTGTACAGATGATGGGGCGATCACCATTCCCTCCGGATACATACGATTGAGCGTTTCGAGTACCTCCGGATAAAACAAAGCGGCTGCTCCGTCTATCATTTGTTTATTGGTTACAATCGTAGGCGAAACATAGGATTCAGGATGTACAGACGGAAGATCTTCCATTGCTCCCAGCTGGTCAAGCATCCCATCCAGACTGACGATTTCAGCCGGAAAACGTTCCTGCGTATTTTTCATCGCAACCTCGTGCAGATCAGATAAGGTCATATTCCAGGAGGAAAGTAACGGTTCCGTGATTGATATTCCGTAAGTGCTTCCGTCCCTGTTTGGTCCGAGGTAAACCTTATATACGGCGGCCAGATCGCCACCCATGGGAGTATAAGGACGGTTGGCCAGATAATCCGCATTGTCTGATATTCCAACAACCGTAAACACTACCCTGTCTTTCACTTCATCCCAGTCGTTCATGATCAGCCCCAGATCGCTGGCTCTCGTATCACCAAGATAACGCGGAACCTCGTATCCAAAGCGAAGCTTTGCGATTTGTCCTCCGATACTATCCAGTGACTGGCCTTCCTTATATTCCTGATAATATTGCTCCAGATAAAGTACCGGACACGTCCCAGGCCCAGGTTCTCTAATAAGTAAACATACCCGGTTACCACCGTTTTTCTGTATTTCTTCCAACTGCACTTCATAGTTCTGGTATTCCTTTGGCAGATAATTTTTAATCTGTCCGGCAACAACCTGACAGAATTCCGGATAATCCATATCTCTCTCCACACCGAATTCCAGTCTCAGCTTTACTTGATCCCCGTACTGCTCATACATCTCTTGTACAGTCATTTTCGATTACTCCTTTCATCAACGGCGTTCATTCTCCGCCATGCGCCTTGTCTTCAGATTCTTTCATTTCTTTTTCCCGCATTTGTTTGTTGATTGCTTCCGCATAGGCACTTAATCTTGCTGCCATGGCTTCCTGTCTTTCGTTAAAATTGTCTGCCATTTTGAATTCACCTCCTTGTCCGTGCGTTTTATAATGAAAAAAACAGACTGAACGTATTCTGTTTCAGTCTGCTGCATCATTATCGGAATCTGTTTTTGGTAATCGAGTAGGGAGACTTGTCCCCTGCGCATAAAAAATCAGTCTTACAGAACTGCAAAGGCCGTTTTCCATAATGTCACATATTTTACCTGCCAAACCGTTTCGTAGGCTCATTTTCTTCTATGCTATCCAGAATTTTATGATTCGATCCGATGCTTTCCGTTGAACTGATTTTTTTCTCTCGTGATTGATTTACCAGTTTCCGCCGTTCCTGCACAAAATCCGGCACTTCCTTAAATCCAATACTGTCCACAAAATATGCCTTTGCCTCTTTGCCCCGATTGATAATTACAACATCACTGACAGACAAAGAATGCCCATAATAGTCTGCCGGAAGTTCTGTATTAAATCGCGTATATATCAGCTCCAGTACTTCCGCATCAGACCTGTCCGTTTTGTCTAAAGTTCCGTAATAAATCAGATTATAACAATCACCATGCGGAAAATATCCATACTTATGCATCAATTCCAGATTGCAGTACTGATATCTCGCTATAGAACCATCCTGATCAATCTGATAAATAGCAAAGAAACCATCGTCACTCTCCGCTTTCGTATTCACACTTCGATCTGTAGTTTTATCCGATTGGCCATCATTTTTTATAAAAGGACGTTCCGCATCAATTATCCCCCGATACAGAGTGATAAAACCGTCCAGTTTTGCCGGGTCTTCTCTTGCTTTCAGCATATAATCTTCCGTTTGTATCACCGTTGGAATAAAACAATGTTCTGTATGGTATGCCCAATCTGAATTATCTGCTGAAATATTTTTATCAAATGGAGATAAAGAAAATATGGCGGTGATCAGCACATAAGAAACTCTCTTCCCCATATAAATCAAGTGCTTCCTTTAAAAGTTCCCTGTCATATCCAGGTTCTCTGATAGCCTGATCGAGAAGATTGGCACACTTGCTGTTTAGGGTATAGGATTCCAACCATTTATGTTGAGGGTCAATCATCAAGGCAAAATCACGATCCCTTCGATCTACAGGCGGATAAGATTTCTTTACCGTAAGCACCTCTCTTTCCTGTTCCATATCCGGAAATCTGGATTTATTGTCTTTATTGGTACCTCTTGTGATATTTTCGGCGTCTTCCGACACACATCTCTCCAAAAGATCCAGAACATACTGCGGTGGCGTCCGAATGCCTCTTTCCCAATCTTCGATTGTCCGCTTTGGTGTATTATATCGAGCAGCAAACTCGGTCTGTGTAAATCCCAGCATAGTTCTCATTTCTTTTGTTCCCATTTAAGCCTCCACTTTATCAAATTCATCGGCCTCTTTCTACAGATAGTTCCGTATTGCTTATTAGATTTGAGTTTACTTCATCATTACGCAGTTCCTCCGCAGACCTGACTTTATTCTGTGCAGAAACATAATTCTTATAGCATAGATACACCAGACCCGACTTACGCATATCCTGTAGCCAGCCATCAAACTGCGGATACTCTTTCTTATCAATAATCGACTGATAGAGTTCTTTCATTTGATTATCCATAAAGGTACGACCAAGAAGATCAGGATAAGTCTCCCGAATATCTTCAGCGAAGCGATAAAAATTGTGGTAATACTCATCAAAGTCTAAATCAATGTCCTGCTGTGTGCGGAACGTCACATTCGACCTGTCTTTTACAAAAGCAGTAACCTCATAAAACTTCGTTTCATTAACAACCCAGATGACTGCCTTCTTTAAGCTTTCGAGTGATTCACAGCAAAAATAATAAGGACGCACCAGTCCGGTAATAGCCTCTTCAATTTCAACATGGAACCAATACGGTGAGCGATCAAAGTCAGCCCTGATATGCATCTGAAAACCTGTCTCAGTTCCATACTTCTGAGTTCGAGCAAGTTCCACTAATAATTCTTTTTCATATTGTTTTCGCATCTCATAGAATTCGCCCGGATTGTCTAAATGTGATTCTTCATTAGGTTCTGCCTCGGTTGGCGCACGTTCAGCACGTTCATACACTCGAATCTGTAATATATTTAAAAAGTCGTTAAGCAAAACCGGATTCGCCCTCTTTTGCAATATGAAATCAGCAGTGTCAAGAGCGGAACTGAAATGCGGAAAATCCTGCATTTCGAACCAGCGCTTATTAGATTCAGATAATCTTGAGTCATTCCTGAGCGTGTCAACTGTCTCTGCAAGGACAAACAAAATACGGTCATTGCCATATTGATCCAATAAGGCATCTAATTCATTACGCTGTGTTTCCATCGATTTTGCGCCATGCTTGTCCTCATTTCCTATAATTTGGTCAATCTGACGCGCACATTCTCCATCCAGTGTACGGGATTCCCTCCAGAATTTCATTTCACCCGTTTTTTCCGCATGAGTCATTGTTTTCAGATATACAGGCGGATATACTTTTGAACCCATAATTTCGCCCTTTCTCCCCGTATGCCCGTTAGGACAGGCTTGTTTTATACCGCGCGTCGCTGTGGTACAGCAGTATAATCATCAATACATCTGGTATCTTTGCTTTCTGCTCTGTTTTCAGCAGCGGAATCAACTGATTTTGCAGGAGCACTGTCGTCAATGCTGATCGCATCTGTGTTATCTTTCTTATCCAGATTCAACAGGCTGTTCAGTTCTGCAAGGCGGGCAGATTTCGTGGCAAGCTCGTCCTCCTTCGAAAAAGGCTTCTCCAGCTCCTCCTTTGCATTTTTCAGCTGCAGCTCAGAATGTTCCAGCTTTTGCCGCATATCCGGAATATCCTTTATGGCCACAGATTTAAGGACATTGTTAATACGGGTGATATTCCCGGCCGGATCTCTGCCAAGCTTTGTTGAGTAGCTGGCATTGTTTTTCAGCGTCAGTACAAAGCATTCACTCCAGGTATCGTAACGGGATTCCATAGAAAAGCCATGATAATCCCCAATTTCCCCATTAAATACCCTGTTCCAGCCATCACTATCTGCTGATAGGAGTGCCTGTGCCGCATTCATGATTGCCTCTCCTGCCTCTTTGGGTTCCGTGTACACCTTGCCGCTGACCGTCATTTCAAAATGTTCACTGTCCAGATGCGGAAGCTTTTCTATCACTTCCGCATCTTTCTGCATATCGTCAAGCAGCAGGCCGAATGTATGGATCTCCTGCGGATACTTTTTTGCAATGTCCGACTCCAGCTGGTAATGGTTGCTCTTATAATTTGCTTTTAACAGCTTCAGCTTACTTACATCCACATCCAGCGCCATCTTCTCTTTTATGTATGGATTAGCTGTCGCCAGAGCCTTGATCTCCGCATAATTAAGAGCCACGTCATCAACGTCCTCCGCAGACCGCACCGGCGATTTGGATGTCATGATCTGCGAGATAAACTTCTGTTTGTTCTCCAAAATCTGCCAACTGTATGCATCAAAGGTTCCCTCTGTTACATAGCGAAATATCTTCACCTTCTTATTCTGATTGCCCTGCCGGAGGATGCGTCCCTCGCGTTGTTCCAGATCAGACGGCTTCCACGGAACGTCCAGATGATGCAGCGCTATCAGTCGGTCCTGTACATTCGTGCCGGCTCCCATTTTCGAGGTTGAGCCCAATAAAATACGGACCTGACCGGTCCGTACCTTTTTAAACAACTCTTCTTTTCTGACTTCCGTATTGGCGGTATGGATATACGCAATCTCTTTTGGCGGGATTCCTTTCGCCATCAGCTTATCGCGGATATCATCGTAAATATTAAATGCTCCGTCCGTTTTGGGTGTTGAAAGATCCGAGAATACCAACTGCGTTGAACGCTGTTCCTCTGTCTCTTTCCAGATACCGTAAATATTATCCACACATTTGTTGACCTTGCTGACAGTCTCATCGGGGAGCATATCGTCAATCAGCCGCTGATCCAGCGCCAGTTTCCTTCCATCCGTCGTTATTTTCAGCATGTTATCGACTTTCGGATCAATATTGCCATTCCGGACGGCATCTGCCCTCTCGCCAAATGTCTCGACATACCCTTTCTGCGTCTCACTGGGTTCCAGTTTCTCATCGATGTACTCCGCTTCAGGCACGGGCAGGTTGAGCATGTCGGCAGTCTGCACGTCCGCACATTCACGAAATACAGAGATCAGTTCCGGAAGGTTATAGAACCGCGCAAACCTGGTTTTTGCCCGATAACCGGTTCCTTCAGGAGCCAGCTCGATCGCTGTAACCGTCTCACCAAAGGTAGCTGCCCAGGCATCAAAGCTGGCAAGATTCATAGAAACAAGGGTATCACGCTGCAGATAACGCATATTGACATACATTTCCGTCATACTGTTGGATATCGGAGTCCCTGTCGCAAATGTGACGCCCCGGCCTCCGGTTATCTCATCAAGATACTGGCACTTCATCAGCATATCTGAACTTTTCCTGGCCTCCGTCTGCGAGATTCCCGCCACATTCCGCATCTTGGTGTAAACGTAGCAGTTCTTATAATAATGACTCTCATCTACAAACAAACGATCCACGCCCAGCTGTTCAAACGTGACTACATCGTCTTTCCGTCTCTGGTCGTTGAGTCTTGCCAGCCTGGTTTCCAGTGACCGGCGTGTTTTTTCCAGCTGCTTCACTGTAAAGCTTCTGCGGCTGCTTCTCCAGGTTCCTTCTTTATCCTGTTCTGCTTCATTCGCATCCGTTATGTCATCGATCTGGTTCTGGATGGACATTTTCTGGCGCTCCAAAGATAACGGAATCCGTTCAAACTGGCTATGTCCGATGATGACAGCGTCATACTGCCCTGTGGCAATCCGGGAGCAAAATTTTCGTCGATTTGCCGGTTCAAAATCCTTTTTCGTTGCCACGAGAACATTTGCAGCCGGATAAAGACGCAGGAAGTCACTGCCCCACTGCTGCGTCAGGTGATTCGGCACAACAAACAGGCACTTCCTTGCAAGTCCCAACCGGATCGATTCCATAGCAGCAGATGCCATCTCGAACGTCTTGCCTGCACCTACGCAGTGTGCAAGCAGAGTATTTTTACCATAAAGGATATGGGCAACAGCATTTTTCTGGTGCTCCATCAGTTCAATTTCCGGATTCATCCCAACGAACCGGATCTTGCTCCCATCGTATTCCCGCGGACGGATAGAGTTGAACAGAGTATTATATGTCCTGCAAACATCCTCACGCCGACTCATATCCCGGTATATCCAGTCCTTAAATTCCTCTTTGATCATCTCCTGCTTCTGCTGTGCCAGTGTTGTCTCCTTTGCGTTCAAAATCCGCCGGTCTTTCCCTTCATCATCCTCAACCGTGTCATAAATCTTAGTATCCCGCAGATTCAGGGCATCTTCCAGCAGCCGGAAACCGCTTGCACGTTCTGTGCCGTAAGAGGTATTGGCAGACACGTTATGCCGGTCCAGTGTCTTATTAGAGATCTCCCATTCCCCTGACACTTGCGAATACTGCACCCTTACCTGATTCCTGTAGTAATACTGCATCTGAAAAAGTTCTTCCATGAACTTCTGGATGTAATCAACTTTGATCCATGTCGCGCCGAGACGGACGTCAATCTCCGATGCGTCCAGATCTTTCGGCTGTACCTTTTCCAGATATTCGACATTGACCGCAAAACGCTCATCTATTTGGGCATGCCGCTTTGCTGTTTCAAGCTTCTTACGTACGTTGCCGGAAAGATAATCGTCATACGTGTGCCATCCTGCAGTTGGATCTTCACACGCTTCTTCCGGAGCGAGAAAGATCACGCCCTTCAGGTCTTTTATGATCTTACTGTAATCTCCCGGCGTTCCGAGCAACTCCGCCATATAAGCCAGATCTACACGCGCCTTTTCTCCGATTGACAGGGCGAGGGCATCCGCGGCAGTATCTACAGTGGTTATAGGCTCCGCCGGACGGATTGTCCTCTTAGTAAAAATATCCGCTTTTCGTTCCAGCTGACCATCCTCATCAAGAATCTCCAGTGATGCAAGAAGGCTGTAGCTGTTGTCAGCATCAAAAGCCTTTTTGTTAATCTTACCATTGATCAGGCCATATCGGGACGTAAAAACATCATACTGGCTGTCCAGCCGTTCCTGCAAAACCTCTATCTCCTTGTCTGTACCATTATCAGTCTGGCAGGCGATCAATTCACGCACCGTATCACGCAGGCTGATCAGGCCAAGTGTCCTGCCTTTCGTTTCTTTGGATAGATTCATGCGCCGCATCTGCGAATTCGTCCTGTAATAAACCTCCCCGTCCACCTCTGTATAACTGTAATTTTTCACTGACGGATCTGCCGGAATATAAGTATCTTCCTCGGCAAGCTCGTCGTCTTCCAACTCGTATTCTGTAATCTGGCCTTTAATGCGGGAAATTGCTTCATGCAGCTGATCCGACAGTTCCACGTTTTCTATCGGTTTAACCGTTGCTACATCTTTGCCATACTGATTGCTCTCCATAGTGAGCTTTCCAAGTACCATCTTTGGATGGGCGGCAAAATAAGAATTTATCCTGTACCCATCCGGAGTCGTCAGGACATTTGTCCATAACGGATGCTCTGCGATTGCCCTGTCCCGCTTCTGCAGGAAAAGAATGTCCGTGACTGTCTCAGTCCCCGCATTCCGGGTAAAAGCATTTTCCGGCAGACGGATTGCTCCGAGCAGTTCAGCGCGGTTGGCAATATATTCGCGGACGGACGGGTCTGCTTTATCCATCGTGCCGCTTGACGTGATGACCGCAACAACGCCGCCCGGCCTAACCAGATCTAATGATTTTGCGATAAAATAATCGTGGATCATGAAATTGTAGCGGTCATAGCGCTGATCCGGCACTTTGTAATTACCAAACGGCACATTTCCCACTACGCAGTCGAAAAAGTTGTCCGGATACTGAGTAGTCTCAAATCCCTGCACAGAAATCATATTTTTCTGGTAAAGCTGCTGAGCGATCCGTCCGGAAATACTATCAAGCTCCACACCATACATTTTTACTCCGTCCATACTGGCTGGCAGCAGACCCATAAAATTTCCGATGCCGCAGGACGGTTCCAGCACATTTCCCGATTTCAGCCCAAGGTTTTCAAGAGTTTCATACATGGCCCGGATCACAACAGGCGGCGTATAAAACGCGTTCAGCGTAGACGCTCTGGCTTCCCGGTATTCCTCCTGTGTGAGTATCTCCTGCAGTTCCTTATATTCATTCGCCCACGGAGCCATGGAGCTGTCAAACGCGTGCGGAATACCGCCCCAGCCAACGTAGCGGGACAATACTTCCTGTTCTTCGGGTGTGGCAAGGCGGTCCTCTGATTCCAGCTGCTTTAACAGACGAATCGCGGCAATGTTGGCCTTATATTTTACTTTCTGGCCGCCGACGCCGAGGTCGTCGTCTGTAATATGAAAATTAATACGGTCAACCGGCGTAGGTTTCTTCGTTGATTCAGGTACTACCGGAGGAATTCGATCAGATTTATTTGCGACCGCTTCCGCAATTTGTTCATCAGTAACCTCCATCAGTTCGTGATAATCCAGATTTCCCAGTTCCCCGGCAATCAGGTCTTCCAGAGAATCATATTTCCTGATCTCAATCGGTTTATCATCCAAATATCGCTCCAGCCGAAAATCAGTCAGATTTACAAATGCCTCTATCGGAAGTTCTTCTTTTTCAGTCGTCGTATATCCAATACCAACTTTTGACAGATCATCAAAATCTGCCGGAACACTAAATTCATCAATGGAATACCAGTTAATCAACTGTTTTGCCCGTTCCAATGGAGGAAACCGTACCATTGTATAGTAGTTTTCATTCAGGTCATTGCAATATCTTTCTGCTTCACGGTGGCTGTCAAAATCCACTGTATTTCCATCAGCATCTTCATAGTAATTATTTAGCCGACCGTCCCAGATTGAGTATTTAAGACCTGTCTGCAATGGTTTATGCCAGTCAACTTCAACAACATGGAAACGATCATTAAAGACAACTTCATTATTCTGTTCTGTTTCAATCCCGATACTACTGTTCCCCTGTTGATCAGGCCTGTCATTAATCAGGTCAAAAAAGGACATCTGATGCAGGTTCGCACCCTGCTCAATCCGATCATTTTCATTCAGTTCTGCGCAAAAGTCTTCCGCATCCTCTTTTCTGCCAAAGTAATTGCCTTCATCATACTTATCACGGTATTCTTTACCGGTCTGATTATCGAAAACGGTCCAGGTCGTATCAACCCAGCCATCTGCTTCAACGACCTGATAGCGTTCATTTTTTTCATTTTTAATATTATTTTCATTATGAGCTTCTTCCAGCGGCTCGCTCACAATAACTGCATTTTGATCCGGAAAGATTGTAAATGTGCCATTCGCATATCCATGCAGTTCGGCAAGCAGTTCTGACTTTTCTTTATATCCTGCATCATCCGCCGATATTTTTATCAGAGCTGCATCCATGGCAGCCAGCAGCTCATTAGTCCTGTCAGTATCCTGCAGAGCCGCAATAATATCCTCCTTGCTGTCTTCATAAGGAAGATACGAGCTCGGATTATACTTAAACGGGCGCTCAATTTCCTTTGGAACATTCCCATAAAATTCCAGAACGCGGGAAGCCATCCTCTCACGTTCATAATCTTCCATATGGTCATAGTCAGAAGCCTTGAGAAACAGGCCGCGATCAATCAGATAAGCTACCCGTCGCGCCGTCTGTTTCCATGAAAGATTTACCTTAGCATATGGATTCGAGATATTTCCACGGGTTAATACGATTCCTTTCGAATCATAATCGGCATAGGAGTCATCCGCACGAGACAGAGCGTGGCTCCGGCCGCCAATCCCATATTTATCTTTCAGAAAATCCGCACAGGCAGCACCATCCTCATGCATCTGGAAAAAAGAATACGTTGACAGTCTTCCTCCAAAATTAAAGGAACCGCCAATCAGGAAGGTATCTACCTCGTCCTGCGTGATAAACGCTTTGGGAGTCTCAGGCATAAAACCGGTCCGCGCGCGATAAGGAACAGTTTTCAATGAAAGCCTGCGAAACTGCCGATATATCTTTTCAGGGTTATAGGCTTGATAGCCTGATCGCATCAGTTCCGGATGTTCTTTCCATGCACTGGCAAATCCATCAAGCCGTGCTACCAGGTTCTCCAGCTCATCCTGGTTGCTTAACATCCGGCTCAATTTTTCTTCCACTTCCTGAAATCCGCCCTGAAACAGTTCCAGATCCTTAAAAACCTGTTCCGGTACGCCATCGGCCATTTCCCGTCTGAAAAACTCCAGCACGCCTGCGTGTTCTTTTATCACATTTTCCTGTGCGGAATCCAGAATGACCTGTGGAGCATATTCGCCCTGATTGAGCAGCTGTCTGATCCGATAGCTCACATCATTCCAGCCCAAAAACAGCTTGTCTGGCCCCGCATCATGAGCGGAACGCCCTCTTGCAATCTGCATACCACTCTGATCAAACCACACAGCATATGACGTGCCATTGATCTCAAACCCTTTTCCGCCAGTATCATATTCCGTACGGACAAAGTCAGCATATTCCTCAGCCGTCTGATCTGACATAAAATTATAGATCAGGCGCTGTACGCTGCCATCGTGATTACTTCCTGTCCGGAGGATTGTGTCAACGACTTCCGATGGCACAGAATCCACACCTGCGTACACAGCCGCCTGGCGTTCTTCAATCCCGCGGATCTGTTCTTCTGCAGACGGAATTTCGGGTAAATTTAAAGCAGAGACAGATTCAGCAGCGCCGCCATGCGCAAAGCGCATTGAAATTGGCGGCGCATCCTGCCGCTGGTCGGCGTCAGGGGACATATCCATCTCTGCTTCATCATATTCCGGTTCTGCCTGCAGGTCATCTGTCAGATGTAGATCAATTCCTGATAAATTGTTTCTTCCGCCATCGCCTTCAGGCTGTTCTCGTGTCTCACCCAGGCCATCTGTTCCGTCTTGTCCGGCCCCGGATATTTCTCCTCCAGATACTGCATCAGGACTTCCAGCCTCTCCTGACACTGTTTCTCTACGTCCGCCAGATACTCCCACAGGCGTCCTGTCAGCAGCAGGCTCGAATATCTGGCTCCGTGGTTCTCCTGCAGATACTCCTTCTTCAGCATCCCGTATTTCCCGATCGCGTCCTCCGGCGTATTCTCTGTGATCGTCAAACTCGGATACAGGTAATCTCCCTTCCGGGTGTAATCCAGTCTCTCCTGCATAATGATTCCCTCCATTTTCTTTTTTTGCGGTAACGGTTTCTCCAGCGGTTTCCGTTATGGCCTCTGTTACAGTCTCCGTTACGTTTTCTGTTTCTGTCTTACTGCTGCCATTATATTCACTTCGATTCTGGCCTGCAAGGATGTCGCGGGATTCGTCAAGCATCATTTTCCGGACTGTTTTCCCAATTTCCTTCAGCACCGGTTCACTTGCCTGCTGCACGGTTTTTCCAAGGTACGGCAATAGGGTTCCACTCCGGTATTTACGAATCGCCGCAAAATCCCCGGCCTCCAGAAACTGCAGCGGCTCCAGCCCGCAGCGTCTGAGCAGGGTATAGCAAATACTCACGCAGGTCAGATACTGAAATTCCTGCGAGGTTTTCTGCGTGTCTGCATTGAGAGGAGCACTCTCCGGCTCCAGCAATAAATCGCCCAGTGTATCCTCCGCATAATTATCCGTCTGGGATTTTGCGACCAGAAGCAGTACACTCTGCAGATCCGGCGCATTTTCCCGGTCAATGTCATATGCATCAGAAAGATAGTCGGCCAGAGCATCCCTCTGGTCCTCCCGCAGCTGCCACAGGACAGGAAAATGGCCATCAGCCGTCTTGCGGACATCTGCGACATCAAAAACATATCGCAGCTTCGGATACCGGCCGCTGTCATCCAGCAGGGCAATACCTTCGGAACCACGCTTTACGTAGCATCCCATTTTTTTATTCCAGACATCAAAAGACGCACAGGCTGTCGCTCCGGGACGCTGGGCGTGGATCAGCAGTGCATCTTCAAAAGAATAACGGTACAGTCTGGATGAAGCATCGAGAAAATCCATCCAGCTCTCCGCATCAGAGGTGACCGCCAGAGAACGTTCTTCTGCAAGCTGAATGACTTCTTTTAATTTCTTTGCCATCGAATCCCCTCCTTCCCGTCTTAATGATTACCCCATCCCATGATTGGCCAGTCTCTGGTTTCATTCTGCTGCTGCCTCTCCTCTGTCTGATCCTGCCACTGCTTTTCATTCTCTTCGTTCCCATTATCTCTGGCGGGTTCTTCCTCCACATAAGACTCTGCATGAAAATCCCATGTCTCCTCCGGATGGCTGGAAGCAAACTCCCTGTACCGTTCCCTGATCTCCGGATTCTGTTCCAGAAACTGATAGAAAGACTGGTTCAGTGAATCATAAGTCGCCCGCAGGTTCTGCAGGGCTGTCTGCAGGTTATCAAGCTGCTTTTCAAAATCTGTCTGTTTAAGAATTTTCATTGGTGGCTTCATGATGGGTTTCCTCCTTCTTCTTCTGTACGGATACCGTTCCCATTTCTGACCGCTGCATATACGCAAGCATCATTTTCATGTTGCGGACGGGAATCTTCGGGTCGCATATCTTCGCCAGGTTCTCCGGCGGCAGTTTCTGGATCAGTGCGTCATTTATAACAGAGAGCTGCTCCGCAGTGAACTGAGGATTACTGATCAGACTGAGGACATAATCTCTGTCCTTTTCTGCCGTCTTTTTTCTGGAAAACAGCCGACGAACTGCAGACTGTGAGTTCTTTCTGTACATTCTCTGGCCTTGATTACCGGCATCAGCCGGATTAGAAGAAGACATACTGGCCTTAAATAATTCAAGTTCCTTCTCTGCTCTGTCTCGTTCCTGAAATGCCATATCTCGTTCTCCCGCCGTTTGCCCCAGCTTCTCATTCATTTCATCCAGTTTTTTCTGCAGATCTGAATTGTTTTTCTTTTCAGCGGCGAGCTTTTCGTTGGCCTCATTAAGATTATGCTTTTCAGCCCCCATTCTGATCTCAAAACTGCTGTCTTTGTTTTCCAGATCTTTCTTATGATCTGCCTTTTCATAAGCGATGGCCTGCTCAAAATTTCTTTTCTCCAGAGCCAGCATCTTATTGTAATTATTTTTCAGATCATCCTTTGCTTCCTCCAGATATTTGATATGAAGGGTATATATCTCACGAGCCCTAGCTGCCTCATCCGAAAGCTCCTGTATGGATTCAAACCTCTCAAACCTGCGAAGTGCAGACTTTTCCGCGATTTCCTCCCGCAGTCCTTTCAGTGTCTGATCCATGCCACGCAGTTCAAGCGCATATTCTTCATCCACAGTCAGCGCGGCACAGTGGAGCATATCGAGTTTCACGATATCCGTCTCAACATATTCACAGAAAATCTGATTCAGAAAATCCTTACTGAATCCCTCCAGGCACATCATGTAAAGCAGATTCAGATGCTCCCTGAACTCATCCGCATTATCCTTTAAGTGAGGCGCATCACTCAGAAGATCCGCCATCAGCACATTCGCCTCATTTTCCGTGCGGCCGTTTTCCATCATTTCCGCTCCGATATCAATCGGTTCTGAATTGTATTCCTGACTCTGTATTTCTGTCTCCGGCTCCACATACTCTTCAGGATTATTTTGCTCATCTGGATTATTTTGATCCGATGAATGATCCTGCTGTTTTGATTCTTCCGCCTCCGTCAGATTTTTTGGTTCATTCAGAGCCTCCTGCACATTCTGAATGTCATGTACATCAGGATTGTCCTGCACATTTTGATTCCCCGGCTCATTAAGATTGCCTTGCGCATCTGGATTGTTCGGCTCATTAAGATTGTTCCTCTCATCGGGATTACCCATCCCATCCGCGTTGGTTTGTTCAGTCACGAATTCCTTTACTGTCTGTTCTTCGCTCATCGTCCATTTCCTTTCCTGTAGTTTTAATTTTCTTTCTTTGATCCTGTTCCGGCTTACTGCCGGCCATTTTGTTTTCTTCTTTGCTGCTTAAACGCTTGCCTGCATAAATGTCTTCGGATATATCCTGGTCTTTCATCCGGACAGGCGCTTCCATCTGGGAATAAAGCCGGGAAACATCCTCAGCAATTTTGATTTCTCTCTTGATGTCTTTCAAAATCCGACGGTATTCATCCATCTCCTTTTTTACATTCATCCGATTTTCATATGCTTCTTCATACGGACAGGTCTCTTCCACTTTCCTGGTAAATTCCTGAATTCTATCTTCCAAATCCTGTGAGGGATTCTTTTGATATTCTTTTTTCAGTTTTTCACATTGTCCGACATAATAAAAAGGCTGCTTCTTATAGTACTTTGTCTGGCATACGGAAAGTCGACGCTTTATCGCATCCCGTTCAGAATGCAGACTCTCCATCTTCGCCGACAATTTGGAAACGGAATCAATATCATGTTCCAACATATAGCTGATAGCCGCCGATAATTTATTGATTTCCAAAATATCCTGCCTGCGCTGCAGTCTTTCTTCCTGACTCATGCTCTGCGGTTTTCTGATAAAGTAAGTATTATTCCAACGCTTCCAAAACTGTCGTTGAAACGGTGTCATCTTCCAGCCGGGCGTACAAACAATTTTTGCGTAAATGATTTCACGCAATACTGCGCGATCGCCATATGTCTTATAACGGTATTTTATTTCCGGTTCATGTACCTTATCCGCTATCCTTTGGATGATCTCATCTTTCGCATATCCATCTCCCAGCCGGCCTGTCCGAAATGCCCGCCCAGCACCTTCCGGCAGCAGGGAAAGAAATGTCACATTCCGCGTCACCTTATACCCATGATCCCGGAGATAAGACAGCATTCCCTCATAATTTTCCGAATAATGAATTGCCTCGTCTATGTCGTCGCGGATAATATCTGCCCATGTAAAATAAGCAGATTTTCCCTTTTCACTGTCTCTGGAATGCTGCCACTCGCCATAATTTTTACCGCGCCGGTCTTCATTGTATTCCAATACCGGAAGATGATATTTCTCACAAAGCCGGTCTGTGATTGGCTGAATCCTTTTCTCCCAGTCACCTTTCGGGGAATGAAATTTCATCCCATCGGTTTTTGACACCGAATCAAACGTAATATGGACATGCATATGTGAACGGTCATTATGGACTGCGATCACGTAATAAAAGTCATCGTGTAACAGTTCCCTGCAAAAATCTTCCGCAAACTGAAAGGCCAGTTCTTCGTCCACATTACTGTCCGGCGGAAATGAAAGGACATAATGAAAGCCCTGGCTGCCGTCTTCCTTTCCCCACATTTTTTTATTTTCAACCATCGTCCTGCAAATCATTCCCGGCGTGCTCCCAGCGTTCGAACCTATCCACACTCCATCACTGGTTTTCGCATCCTGACAGATATAGAAAATATTTTTTTTGAGATGAGATGCCTTATCCGCCCCACCTGATTCCTTAATACGCAAAAGTTTTGTTATTGCCATCCGTATTCCTCGTCTTTCTGTTTTCATGAGAACAAACTAACTTGTATCATTGATTTGTACTGTTTCTTTTGTATCTTTTATTTCTTCATTCTTATCATTCCCGCCGGAATTGCCGGCTGTTTCAGATAAAAATATTTTTTCGTTTCTTTCTTTCATCTGCCGAATAACCTCGTACCGTTTCTCTACCAGGTTCTCAAGCAGTCTGACCAGTTCCTTGTAATCCTGATTCGTAATAAATTTTTTTGAATTACACGACCTTACAATCTGGTTAATGTTGGTTCCGATTTTCAGATCATAATGCTCCAGTTTTGTAAGCAGTTCATCCGTGTCCGGCGACAGCCAAAATATCTTTTTTCTGATAAAATCCGATTCGGAAATTTTATTTTCCGCAGCCATCCGGGTGATCTCCTCTGCCTCGGACGGTGTGCAGCGGAACATCTTTATGACAGTCCTGTTCGCCATTTTCATACACCTCGATTCTGTCTGAATTATCGGCATTTTTATCCGATATATCGTGTTCACAGTTTCTTCACAGGTTAAAATCCTGCCATTTTCGACGATTTTTCGTCTGGCCAAAGTAACTTCCGTATCAGCCCCGAAAGTTCACAGATTCGTCACAGAGTACGTTGCATTCTTTGATTTTTGTGAGTTGTTTTCGTCTGTTTTCTGCGGCATTTCACATTTTATTCACAGAGTAAGTTGTATTCCATCGTTCTCTTGTGACAGTTCACCGTTTTTTCACATTTTCTGACGGCATCGCGGCGATTTTTTCCAATTTTCAGCTCAAATCAGCGCTAAGAGAAGCAAAGGCATTCAAAGAAAATGGCAAGATACGCCTTTTGTATTACATTTGTATATCGGTACCCTCTATATCAAATGTAATCCAACGGCATCTTGTCAGGGGACACCCCTGATACCCCGGTGCTGGCCGCTTACGCAGCCCATAATAACGTAGCGTAATAAAACAATCCGCAGCCAGAAAAATCCGAACCAGCGGTTCGGATTTTAAATTATGCAGGATGATTGCTCAACAAAAAAGAGCCGATTGCAAAACCGACTCTTCTCTCTTCTTCAAGAATTTTTATTCACTTTTATTTTCGAAAAAGTTTGTGAAACTTACTCTTACCTTTTTCTCTCCGCCATTGCTCTCTCTTTCTCCCTTAGTTCACTCCGAACTTCCATTAAAATTTTCCCCAGGTTGTTCGCACCCTTTCCGTCTACTGTTCCCCAGATCCGATCTCCCCAGTTGTTTCCTTCTTCCAGATAAGCCTCTTCCGTATCCAGCAACAATTTTTGTAATTCCGGATTCTGTTCGAATTTCGCATTGACAATTTCTTTCATGATTGGAATTTTCACACTCTCCCAGTCTTTTCTCAAAACCACTTTCCGCCCAAGCCGCTTTGCTTCTGACGGATTAAGAACAGAAAACTGTTTACGTTCTTCAACACTCACGCACTTCTGTGCCTGAAAAGCTGCTTCGTTATTCTGGAATTGAATACCGCCATACATTACCGAGGCTTCATAAAAGTTACTGAGGAAATAATAATTTCCACGGAAAGAGTTAATCACTAATTCAGAATTATCGTTCTCAAGAACCATATTTAATTTCTCCACCTCACAAATTTGCCTGATCAGTATGATCGCCTATTATTTTTTCCATCCATATCATGTCATACCAGCGGCCGAATTTAAATCCGCATT
>JAJBVD010000061.1 GCA_020859985.1 Clostridiales bacterium | reverse complement strand
GACCCCATTTTAACGCCGACCCGGTATGAGGACTATCTAGCCGACGCCCGCCAGCAATATTCGACGGAAGAAATTGCCGGGCTTTTTCACGTCCATCCCGATACTCTTTATAATTGGTTGAATAAATATCCCGCCATGCATGAGGCACAGGAGCGCGGACGGGAACGCCGCCGGCTGGCATTTGTGAAAGAGGCTAAACGCGGACTATTTAAACAGCTCTGCGGCTACGATGTAGAAGAAACGCGCACCGTTATTGTAGATGGAAACATAAAAGAACAGCATATTACCCGCCGGCATATTCCTGCCAATGTGGCAGCCGCTATCTTTGTCCTTTGCAACATGCAGCCCGAAGAATGGACGCGGAGTAACACGCGGACGCTTGATTTTGAAGACAACAACCGCCGCGCCTTTACGGTAAAAGTCATCGATAATACAGCCGACAAAGTGGCAGGAGCTATAGAAAGAACAAGAAAAAATAAGGAATCCGCGGGTGATGGAACTACTGAAATTACACCATGATTTTATAATCTACCATCAGAAAAAAAATACCCCTTTTATTATCTTTCAAGGGGGTCGAAGATCGGGCAAAACGGTCAGCATTCTACAGTTTTTGTACATGGAATCGCTGACCCATCCCCATACGCGTACACTCATCGTAACGGATACCTATGCGCGGCTAAAGGAATCCATCTTCCAGGACCTAATTATGATTAACCGCTCGGCGGGTGGCGACGGCCGGCGGATGCGCATTCATTTCACTGGCGGAACGCGCGTACTGTTTGAGACCGGCAGTGATTTTGCCTTTGTCTATGCCGGCCGCGATGTCCGCGGCTATGCGTCAAACTTTAATTATATATTTTTTAATGAGTGTATCCAGTATGATGCCCGTACGGCGCGCGAAGCACTGAAAGCCGCCGGACCGGGTTGTCAGGTCTTCTTTGATTATAACCCCTATACGCGCTTCTGGGTGAATGACCTATACGAAACCCCGGATAATAAGCTTATTACCACTTACCACGATAACCCCTTTCTGTCGGATTTCGTCCGCCGGGAGCTGGACCGCACGGCCGCCGCGGGTGAGACTGCGGCGCCGGGAACGATGGAGCGTTATCTGTATGAAGTTGAATGCAGGGGCATCGACTCGACGCTTTCGGGACTATGTTTCCCCCATCATAGCACCATCCCGGATGAAGATTATCACACATCGCCTTTAATGGAGGTTCTCGCCTGCGACTGGGGTGCCCTGCACGCTACGGCGGACCCCGATGTTATATGTGGGTTCCGGTTTACCTCTGATGCCGTTTATGCTCATGAATATTATTATAGCCGCGAGGGTGGTGACGCCGAAATGGCGGCCGTACTTCACTCCATTCCCTTCCGCCGGCAGTATCTGGTGTATGACACGGCAACGGAAGGTGCGGGGCGCATCCGCAGTCTTTTCGCCCGCACGGGGCTCCGTTTTTATTTCTCTCCCGCCCGTAAAGGTGCGGGATCTGTCCTTACCGGCATTCGGAACCTGCAGCCCTACGAGATACGCGTAACGGCCTCCTCCCGCCATTTTTTGGAAGAGCTGGAAAATTACCGCTTTGTACAGAAAGGTGACACGCTGCAGCCCTCGGACAACTGGAATCACTGTCTTGACGCTCTTCGGTATGCCTATGACCTGTGGACGATGTTGCCGGCGCAGCGAAAAAATGGTAAATAATTGCTTTTTCGAAAAAAAGTCATATTTTTGTTTGAAGAATTAAAAAATTTTTTTATGGATGTCGCTACCCTACTTACTACGCTTCTAACTACACTTCTCAGCGGGGGCGGTGTAGCCGGCTTTATGCAGTATAAACAGAACCGAAAAGCGAAAGAGTTGGAAAACGATAAAGCGGCCTCGGAGCAGTGGCGGGCGCTCTACGAGGAACAGACGAAAACCGTTCAATCTCTGCGCGAAAAACTACATGCGGTCCGTACATCACTGGAAGAGGAAAAACGGCAAACACTCATGTGTCGTTTTTACGTGTGTGAAAAACTGGACTGCACGGACCGCGAGCCGCCGCACGCGGAAATCATGAAAGAGTTTAAACAGATATCGAAAAAATGAAATATTTCACAATTGAAGAACTGACGAAATCAGACACCGCCACCCGGCGGGGGATTGATAATACACCGACAGAGGAAATAAAAAAGAACCTGACCACGTTAGTTGATAAAATTCTCGACCCTCTGCGCGCTGCCTGGGGTGCGCCGATTGTTGTTAACAGCGGTTATCGCTGCCCGGCTTTAAACGAGGCCGTAGGAGGCTCCAAGACCTCCGACCATATGTTAGGGCGCGCCGCCGACATTGAGGCCGTAGATCGCTCAAGGGTGAGCAATACGCGGCTTTTTGCACTTGTTCAGTCCCTTGGTTTATCTTTCGACCAGCTTATTGACGAGAGCAATATGAGCTGGGTACATATAAGCTACCGAAGTGAAACGGAAAACCGTAAACAAATATTGAAGTTATGAAAACAGCGAGCTGGATTCTTTGGGTATGTATACTTATCGCTATTTTTTTCCTTGGGCGCTGCTCTAAGCGATGTGAAAAAGTGGAAACGGTCAAAGTGGAAACGGTTACCGAAACCCGCGTTGACACGATTACCGTCGTCGAACCTGTCGAAACCGTCCGGACTGTGATCCGCAGGGAAACCATTGCAGCGCCCGCCGACACGGTATACCTGCCAGGCGATACAGTGCGCATCGAGGTACCTATCGAAACAAAGGAATACCGTGACTCGTTGTATGCCCTGCAAATTGAAGGCTACCGGCCCCGCCTAAACTGGGTTGAGGTGTACCCCCGCACCGAGTATATCTACCGGACGGAAACAAAAACAATAAGTAAACCTTTGCGGCGCTGGTCACTGGGGCCGTCTGTGTCTTATGGATATGATATAAAAAACAACCGCTGGGTGCCTTCTGCAGGGGTATCCGTTCATTATGCTTTATGGTCATGGTAACGTTGTACATTTTTTTATTGCTTTTTATCGCCGTTCTTTCAGAAGTCGTATTTGATTCAGAGAGTTATCGGGGTTGGCTAGTGCGTGTTAATTTAGATCGAAAGCCATTCAACTGCAAGAGTTGTTTAACCTTCTGGCTTGCGTTTCTTTACAGCTGGTTATTTCTTTTTTCTCTCTCCTGGGCACTGGTTGTCGGATTCGTATTCTTTACGCTCTCCCTTGAGGGTTATACGGAAGCGTTTACCGATTACTTAAAAAAATGGAAAAAATGAAAATACCCGAGAGGCTTGTCCAGAAAATAAAACGGGGGGCGGCTGGGGAACGGGTATCCCTCACGCCGGAGGATAAAAAAACATTAAAAGCATTGACCGGGCGCACCGTCCCCTGCCTATGTGGTGGAGGCAGTGCCCGCGGGAAATACCTAAAAGAGGCTTATGTTTTATATACACGTTTATGAGATTATTCGGATACGATATTAAACGACATATCCCCGGCGAAAAGAAAGAAGAAAAACGCCCCCCTTCGCGAGAGGTGGGCATTCGGTATTACGAACCCAGCGGCGTGCCCCTCTACGACTTTGCCCGCAGCGAAATACTGGACGCCCTCCGGATGATTGCTTCTCGGCTCTCAAATATTCGCTGGAGCGCCGCGACGCCTTTCATGGTAACCCGGAAGCTTTTCGCTTTTCTTTCGTCCGATTATTTGGAGCTAGTGCGCCGGCTATTCTACGATGGTTATCTGGTGGTCGCCACCCGTCCGGAACCGCATCTGGTTTCGGTTCATCGGCGCCCCTTTCAGCGGAGCGCGGAAGGGGTGGCAACTATTCCCCTTGAGGTGGGCGAGGTACTTCTTCCCTCATTGACGTTCCGGGCTACCGGTCACAGCGACGAGTGGTACCTGCGCGACAAGCTGCATTTTTTAAATACCATCAACAACAGCGATTTAAACTTAATTGAGAACTACGGTGCCATGGGAATCCTGTCGCCCGAGACGGATAATAGTGTTGCGGGTGCCTTTTTCGACGAAAAAGAGGTCGAAGAAATGCATGAACGTTACCGCCGGACATACGGCATCCGCCTGGGACGATGGCAGGTGATGATTGCCCCGCGCCCCACGCGCTGGAATGCCATTGAGCTCCCTATTGCCGCGCTGCAGCTACCTGCTAAACGGTTATACACTCTGCAGGCAATTTATACCGCACTAGGCATCCCTAAGGAGCTTTCGACCTATTTCGAAAATGCGAAATACGAGAACCGAAATGCCGCCGAGCTGGACTTTTATAGTAGTACCATTCAAAGTTATGGCGTGCTATTTACTCATCTACTGGAAGACCTCTGGAGGGAAATCGCGGCGGAAAATCCTGCCTTACCCCGGCGGCTTGAATTCTGGTTTGACTTTGAGGGTGTGCCGGCGATGGCGGAGAAAAAACGGGAACTAGAGGCCTCGGCGCGGGAAATGTACTTGTTCTGGCAACAAGTCCGCGACACAGACCCAGAGAACGCGGAGACGGCCCGACTTCGGATGAAAGATATTGTTGAAAACTTGTAATAAAATGAACCGATACGAAATTAAAGAACAACTCCCAGTCCGGAATTTCACCACTCTACGGACGGAGGCCCCCGAAGGACGGGCCTATACCCTCCGGAAAAACGAAGGGGGCGAGGAGATAGGCTTTACCCTTTCCGGACTACTTACCCGTTTTGATAGTGTAAACGAAAACGAGCAGAGGTGGTCGGCCACTTCCTACGATGA
>JAJBVD010000079.1 GCA_020859985.1 Clostridiales bacterium | reverse complement strand
CAGACATAAAAAAATTTAATGCACAATATTCGCCTCTGACCGTTAAATATACGAAGGCGTTTCATGACAGATTTTTGATTTTGGATGATAAGATTGCCTATCATATAGGTGCTTCTTTAAAAGATGCCGGGACAAAATGTTTTGCTGTGAATTTGCTTCAGGATGAGAGTGTGGTGCAGGATATTTTACACCGTCTGGAATTAGAAACGGAAGAGTAATGTGAGGAGAAAAGAATAGACAAGAATGCAATCAGGTGATACGAGTGCTCCCCCTGATTGCATTCTTGTCTGAATCTATGGTAATTAATTTGCTGACTTCTGACTGCTTTTCTTCATATTACAGACTCTGCGACAGGTTCCGTTCCGTTTTCAGAGTCTTTCCCTGTCCGAGAATAGCATCCACATTGGAGCAAATCGTGCGGAAGTCTTTCTGGTCGGCCTTGCAGCGGTCGAGTCTGGTCTGCAGTGATTTTTGCCGGTCAGTCAGTTTCTGCTTTTCCTCTTTCAGCGACTTCATGGATGGAGCCTTGCCGTCTTTATGTATGCGAAGCGTGGGATGTCCGCGCCCAGAGCGGGCGAGTAAGGAGAAAATTTCCCTACTCGATTGGCTGGACTGGGGACTCATTTTTCTGCATATCAGCCAGCAGGTTTTTCAACTCATTCAAAAGCGTTTCTAATGTTACCTGTTCCAGGCTTTCCTTCATTGCGTCTACGGCGGAAAGCATGTGTGGGTACAGGAGCTGATAGATATTTTTGCCGACAGGACAGTCGCTGTCTGTCTCGTGAATTTTGAAAATTTCTTCGACATCATTGGTTTCCACGGACTGATAGATGTCCCATAAGGAGATATCCTTTGGTTCTCTGGCGAGCTGTACGCCTCCGTTTTTTTCGGCAGATGCATTGAGCAGGCCGCTCTTTGACAGATTTTGAAAAAGGTTTCGGATGATGACAGCGTTAGACCCGGTACTTTCTGCGATAAGGGTACTGGTGACGCGGCGCTTTGGAGACAGTACCGCAACATAAAGCAACGAGTGGACTGCTGTTGGAAATCGTTTACTGACACGCATGGAATTACCTTCTTCCTCAAACACAAATATAAAAAAGTATAGCAGAATTTTTTTAAAAAATCAATTGTAAGTATTGACATTACTTTAATATGGCTTTATAATGTAAAAATAATAATTACATTAAATTGGATGGGAGAGTTAAGGAGGTATCTATTATGCAAACATTAGAAGCAATTGCAAAAAGAAAATCAACGAGAGATTTTGACTCGGACAGAGCAGTATCGGACGAACTGATTGAGACGGTGGTAAAGGCAGGCTGCCAAGCTCCGGTTGGCGGAAACGACCGGAAGTCGCTGCATCTTACCGTATGCCGCAACAGAGAAATCCTTGACGAGATCAATCAGTCCACTGCAGCGGCCATGAAAATGGAGCCGCGGGATTTCTTTTATGGAGCGCCTGTCGTGATCATTGTTTCCGCTTCTGAGAAGCAGATGGCACCGGGCATTGAATGCGCGAACGCCGCCTGCGTGATCGAGAATATGCTGCTCGCAGCGACGGATGCCGGCCTGGATAACATTTATCTCTGGGGCGGTGTGCAGGCTCTTGGTAAGAATGCGGATATGTGCGCTAAAATGGGAATACCGGAAGGCTTTAAGCCTGTCTCAGCCGCGGCAATCGGCTATAGTAAGAGCGGTAGTGCGCAGCCGAGGGAGCTGTCCGTTTCACTTGAGACGAATTATATCTGAAAATAGTTTATCGGAAACGTTATAAGCCGTTTTCCTCTTACCACCCATCAAAGAAAATATCCTGCCTTTGATGGGTGGTTATTGTTTTATGAAGGAGGCAATCATGAAGAACGAATACAGTCAGTTAAAGGACTACATGGATCAGAGCAGCAAAACCGTTGCGGTCACCGGCGCGGGGATTTCTTATCTCTATGGTGTGAGCAGACTGAAGCAGAGCGTGGGCCGGATGAACGCCGGACGAATTTTTTCTGCTTCCTATGTCCGCAAAAATCCGGAAGAATTTTATAAAGTCATGAAGAATGCCTTTCTGGATGCTACTTTCGTTAAAGGGCCGAGTACGGTTCATAAGCAGCTCGCAGAGCTGGAAAAACAGGGCAGGCTCTACGGCATTGTCACGCAGAATCTGGATTGTCTGCATACCATTGCAGGCTCTCAGAATGTGGTGGAATTTCAGGGCAGCTTCCGTGACAACATTTGTACAGAGTGCGGGACCCGTTCGTTTGATTATCAGGTATGGAATCAGGGACAGATGCCGCGCTGTGAAAAATGCGGCGCACCGCTGATGCCTACAGGTTTTTGCAGAGAATTCAAAGTAAGCGAAGAGGTTTCGCGTGACAGTATGAAGAAGGCTGTCAATATGATTTCAGAAGCAGATCTTGTGATCGTCATTGGAACCACCGGATTTCGCAGCAATGAATATCTAAGCCGTATGAAGACCGGGACGAAGCTTGTACAGATCAACCCCTCCGAAACACAGTTCGACCGAATTGCGGATCTGAACATCCGGGCGGACGCTGCGGAAGCTCTTAGTGGGGTGTTATGATTCGCGAAAGTACCGCTCACTTTCTGTGGGATACGTATGCATATACAATGAGGGCCGTGCAATTAAAAATCGTTTTGCGAATACGAATATGAAAATGCAATTATGGGTTAAGATACCGGACAGGGCAATCAGCCGGTTGGGGGTGTGACTATGGGACTTTTCAGAGAAAACAAAGATACGGACAATATAAGGCGGTTGACAGACTATATCGATCAGAGCAGCAGCATTGTCGCGACGACAGGAGCGGGTATTTCGGTCGCCGGCGGCGGAGTGACATACGGACAGATGCGTTTTGCCAACAGGGGCAGCGCAAGAAGGCGCAGCTCTCAGGATGGACACAATTCTTTTCTGCCCTCCTATCTGGAGACGATGTTTTCCTATCAGCCAAGCTTTGCGCACTATGCCCTGGCAGAGCTGGAAGCGGAAGGGAAAATGACCGGGATCATTACAACGAATGTAGATTGTATGCACACGATCGCCGGGTCAAAGAATGTTGCCGAGATTCAGGGAAGCCTGCAGGTCAACTGCTGTTCTAACTGCGGCCGTCATTATGATGGTTATGAGATCTGGAAACACGATAATCTGCCGATGTGCGAATCGTGCGGCGGAGAGATTCTCCCTTGGCCTCTTTACAGCCATATCAGTGTGTGGAATCCGGATGTCAGAAAAGCCAGGGAATGGATTTCGAAAGCGGATCTGATCCTTGTCATCGGGACCCATGGAAACTATGGAGATGTTTACTGGGATTACCGGAAAAAGGATGCTGTGATTGTCCAGATCAATCCCGGGCATACATACTTTGACAATATCGCGGATCTGAATATCCGGGAAGGCTCTGATGAGGTCTTTCACAAGTTAATGGAAATGCGGGACAAAAAGGTATGAAGAGAAGCAGGGCAGGTTTTTTAAGAGGAGGCCGGAACGTGGATAAAATACAGCAGTTGGCGGACTATATTGACCAGAGCCACAGCATGGTTGCCATTACCGGGGCAGGCATCTCACTTGCCGGCGGTGGAATCACATACAGCCAGCTCTCCAGAACAGTCCGCTCGGGATCAGGCGGATTTGGAAGTGATGAATTCCTTCACTCTTATGTGAAGGCAATGCACAACTATAAACCCAGCTTCAGCCACTACGCGCTGCGTGATCTGGAAGCGGCGGGTAAGCTGACTGGCATTATCACGACAAATGAAGATTGTATGCATACGATGGCCGGTTCAAAGAACGTGGCGGAAATCCAGGGAGGGTTTCAGATCAACCGCTGTTCCAAATGCGGCCGCCACTATGACGGTTATGAAATCTGGAATCAGGAGGAGTTGCCAAAGTGTGAATCCTGCGGGGGAAGCATCCTTCCCTGGGAGCTTTACAGCCACATCAGCCTTTGGGAGGAAGGCGTACAAAAAGCGCGTGAATGGATTTCCGGGGCAGACCTGATCCTTGTGATCGGGACGAACGGCTATTATGGAAGCGCCTATTGGGATTACAGGAGAAGAGATGCCGTGATTGTCCAGATCAATCCCGGACATACCGGCTTTGACCGTGTCGCGGCTTTGAATATCCGGGAAGCGTGCGACGATGTATTTCAAAAACTGATAGAAAGGTGGAGCGGAAATGGCGGAGCAGGAAGCAGCGAAGGAACAATCTGAAGAGGAACGGTTAAAACAGATGGCAGCACAGATGCGGGCTGCGGAATATAAGGGACTCTCTGAAGAAGAAATTCAGGAAAGAGAGCGGCAGAAGGAAATGCGCAGAAAAAAGAATATTGAGATTCTGGAGGATACGCTGTCTATTCTGGAGAAAGGCAGTTATGAAAAAAATGGGCAGGAGAGAAAACTGCAATTTACCCCTGATCAGATGCGCAGGATACAGGTATTTCTGCCGGATGAAATTGACGAGCTGCGGAGCAGAACAGGTGTGTCCGGCTCTTTACGGGAGAGCCGCGTCGAAGCTGCAGGTCAAGACAAAGGCCGGCAGGCGAAAAAAGCATCCTGCACATTCAGCTGCGAAAATATGGACGCCCTTGTCCTTGCACAGAGAAAATATCTGGAACTGAAAGATAAGGGAGAAGCAGCGCACAGGGTTCTTGTCCTGAATCTGGCAAGCTCTACACACCCGGGCGGTCAGACACGGAAAGGAGCCAGCGCACAGGAGGAAGATCTTTGCCGCAGGACGTCCCTTTTGCTGTCGCTGGAAAGTGAGAATGCAAAGAAATATTACGATTACAATAACGCACGAAAGACGCGTATGGGTTCGGATGGTGTGATGATTTCTCCCTGTGTGGAGGTGCTTAAGGATGCTTCCGCGGAAATGCTCCAGGAACCATTCCCGATTTCCGTCATGAGCTGTGCGGCACCGATGATCCGCATGGGTCTGGAGGGAATGTCGCAGCAGGAATACGAAACAATGCTATACAACCGTAT
>JAJBVD010000017.1 GCA_020859985.1 Clostridiales bacterium | reverse complement strand
CGGTTAGCGCAGGAGGTGGCTAGAGGGTGTACTGGCATGGTAGGTTGTGCACTGGATAGCAGGTGGGAGAGATAGATAGGCCCCGCGCCCGATGGGGGGATAGCAAGGGGGCGCGCGAGGAGTTAAGAGAGGAGTTAAGATGTTACGTGTGTGGATGCGAGGGTAATGCGATTAAGGGCGATTAGAGGCGCGTAGAGGCACGTGGATGTGATGGGAGGTATAATAAGTATGCCCGTGACCACGAAATGCAGCTACGGGCCTAGAAATGGCATTAAAGGGGCATATGAAATATAACCGATAACGAAGGTAGCATCGTATTGAGAGGGTGGTATGAAATAGGCAGGATGGCGCTAGTTTAGCGGGATGTAGTGCGTTAAGCGGGGATGCAGTGGCTTAGCGGGATGTAGTGCGTTGAACGGGGATGCGGGAGCTTAATGGAATGTGGTGTGTTGAATGGGGATGCGGTGTGTTGAAGTATTCAACTCTTCCCAAATTTTTCCGTTTTAAACTTTTTCCCGCCTTATATCGGCAAGATTTTCCGCTTTTTAAACTCCCGAACTATCATAACAACTCCATTTGTTATTTCCACTAACTAAAACTTACGGAAATAACATCGATATTGCCGCATCTGTACACGCGCGCGCCCAGAGTATACTATCACCCAATCCCTGCTGGCATATTTGCTGGCATCCCCACGCCATTAACATTGCAAGTCGTTGTACAGCGAATAGATACTAGATGAATTAGGGTCCTGCCCATGCACTCGAATGAGAAGCACGAGCATGGGAACGCCCCAAATGACGTTGTTAATATGGAAATTTTCTGTACCACATACGATGCTGTATCATATACGATGAATTATCGGACCTTTTATATAAAAGGAGAATATGCCATCAATATCATATTCTCATCCCCACTGGCATATTTACTGGTATCCCCACGCTGTTAATAATGTAAGTTATTATGCGATAGGCAGATGGCCGGGGAGTTTGGTAACTGATGCAGCTATTGAGGTGGGGATGTGTGTGGTGGTGGCAAAAAAATGGAGGGGTAGGGGGTATGGGGGGCGCCCGCGAGTCAGCCCGCGATCCGTCCAAACTCTCCCCCATCCACATTTTATAAAAATCATTTCAGTTCCATCGATTAAACCAAATAATCCCCTTGACACTTCGACAGTATCTACTATACTACCGTAAATGTTCTCAATACTCGAAGAGTTTGAGAATCCGAACGCAGTGAGGGAGCTTACTATGACCGAAAAGAAACTAACCGACGAACAACTAACAAGGGCCAAGAGGCTATTTCGGGACGGCATGAGCATAGACGACATAGCCGCCCTTATAGTCGCCGAGGAAACAGAACTCGAAAAAGAAACGGAAAAACTAGAGTGGCAAAAAATTAAAGGGAATATTCCATGGGATGAAGTCAAACTGGCTTATGAAACTGGCTTTCCTATTAAGAAGCTAGCTGAGAAGTATAACATCTCAGAATCTACAATTAAGTCTAAGGCCAAACTTAACGATTGGTCTATCGATGCCGCTACTGCTGTTATCGCACGATCTGAAGCCAAACTGGCTGGCTTGGCCGACCCGGCCGAAACCATAGAAGCGCAGCGAGCCGCCGTGGACGAAGCTGTTGATGCTCGCACCGCTGTAGTGGCCCTTCATCGCGCCGAGTGGAAAAAGCATCGTGAATGGACGGAGAGTATTAAGAAAGACGACGATATCGGCGAGTATAGAAAAGCCAAGCTGGCCGCGGAGACGATTAAGATGAGGCAGGCTGGCGAGAGGGTTGCGTGGGGGTTTGAGGAGGCTGCTGTTGGCGGCCCGATCTCCATTTCGTGGCAAGAATAATTTTTTTCGAGCCGTCAGTAGGATGACGTTCCCTCATCCTTTACCGATTCTTATTGACGGCTCACCTTCAAAAGGATGAGAAAATAATGCCTCGTGAACCTGTCCGCAAAATAACCCTCCGCTATCGCCCACGTTATCCTTGGCTTCATAAGGAACTTGAAGGTCATCGTTATTGTGTTATCATCGCACACCGCAGGGCAGGGAAGACGGTTAGTCTCCTAAATCACTTAATAAAGTCTGCACTTCTTTGCGAGACACCTTTTGGCTTGTTTGCCTATGTGGCCCCCCTTAAAACTCAAGCGCGTTCCGTGGCATGGGATTATCTTAAGTTCTACACGGCTGATATCCCCGGCCGCGTGGTGAGTGAGTCTCACCTTTCCATAAAAGTCCCCTCTAGAAACGGAATGGCGCAGTGTCGGTTGTTTGGCGCAGATAATATCGATGCCCTAAGGGGCCTTGGCCTTGATATGGCTATTCTCGACGAAATGGCTCAAATGCGCGAAGGTCTTCTTCGCGACGTTATCCGCCCCGCCCTTGCTGACAAACATGGCCAATTGGTTATTTGCGGGACTCCGGCCGGACCAAATCAGCTTCGAGATGAGTACATGAATGCCAAAAAGGAGATGGATGCTGGCAATCCAGATTACTATGCGCTTAAATTATCCGTCCACGAAACGACCGCATTGTCTGATGAAGAAATCGAACAGCTCCGTAATACAATGGGTAAAGACGCATTCGCTCGCGAAATGGAATGCTCATTTGATGTGAGTGCAGAGGAGCAACTTATTAGCCTACAATCGATATATACAGCCCAAGGAAGACGTCTGAATAAACAAGACTATGAAGGCAGCCCTTTAATTGTGTCCGCTGATGTCGCGAGGCGCGGGAGTGATAACACAGTAATCTGCATTCGTCAAGGCGTATATGTTGAACCACTAATAGTATTGACTTCCGAGTCAACAATGGATATAGTTTCTTATTTGACAAAACTATGGCATGATCGCAAACCTGATGGAATATTAGTGGAGACTACAGGAGTTGGCGGTCCAATTGTGGACAGACTGGTTCAATTGCAAATTCCTGTGATAGGTGTCGAGCCGGGCGGTAGGGCAATGGATAGCGACCGGTTTTACAATAAGCGCGCCGAAATGTGGATACGCTGTCGTGATTGGATTGAAAAAGATGGCGTGTTGCCTCCAGACGAGGATTTAGCACTTGAATTAGCAACGCCAATGTTTGAATATACGTTAACAGGGCAATTGCAAGTAGAATCAAAAAAGGCGATTCGTAAAAGGATTAAGCGTTCAACAGATCGTGCAGATGCACTTTGTATTGGATTTTCTGAGATTATTCTTTCCAGAAAAGAATTGGAACTAATAGCTGGCTCTTATAAAACCATAGCCGACGGCGTCGAAGACTACGAACCACTAGCATATTGAATTTAGGAGGATGGCATGGAAATCACCTACAGAATCATTCAACCAGTAGAATATGATATCTTTTATGAGCTCATCAACCAAGACGATAGTTGGTGGGCTTTCAGCCCCTCTCTTGGCCAACTCTCTGCTGGTGACTGGAATGTCTATTGTGGCAATGAGAACATCCTCTGTCTAGGCTGCTTTGTCGATAACACCCCTGCTGGCCTTCTTCAAGGCACCGCCTTCTCTACTGCTTCCCGCGCCATGCGCATCGCCGTTATCGCCTTCCGCGAATATGCGAAGATCGCGCCAGTCATGATGCGTGGGGCTGCTGACTGGGTATTTGCGTCCATCGACTGTGCCTGCATGTTTGGCGAAGTGCCCAGCACCAACCGCCATGTCATGAACCTTCTCCAAAAGACTGGCTTTGAAAAACAGGGTGTTATTCCAGAACTGTATTGGAGCGATGCCAAGCAGAAGTTTGTAAACGCCACCATTGTCGTCTGTACACCTGAATCATTAAGGAAAGCCAAGTCAGATGCCGACCTTGACATATAAACTAGTCTTATCCCGAGACGAAATCCTCTACTCATGGCATCGCATTAAAGAACAAAATATGGCATGGGCATATGCATACATGTGCGAACAAAATGCCTTGACAGACGAAGAAGTATTGCATATATATGACAATAAATTAGTATTACCGTTTGGTTTTTATGTTGATAATCAATTGGCTGGATTTGCTGAAGTATCAGCATATAATTTGCAGTCACGGGCAATTAAAGTATCGCCTTGTCTTTGGCGTGAATATTTTCAGCTTGGCAAAGACTTGTTTATAGGTGGTAGTTTATTTTGCGTCGAGAAATTAGATGGCTCATGCTGTGTAGGGAAAACCCCTGTAGTTAATAGGCACATGATAAATTTGCTTGACAGCATTGGGTACCAGCGTATAGGATATATACCAGAGGCATGTTGGTTTGCGCGAAAGCGGAAGTTCGCTGGCTGTGTGGTTTCAATTGCCACGCGACAGAGCTTACTAAGGGCAAAGAAGCAGTTGGATAAAGCGTAAGACATTATTCGGCCGTCGGCGGGGATGACGTTTCTCGCCCTTTCCGATTCTCCCCGGCGGCCAATTTTTGAAAGGGCAGAAAATGGCAAGGATAAAGGATTTGACTGGGCAGAGGTTTGGTAGACTGGTGGTGTTGTATAATACTGGTGAGCGTAGAGGTGGACAAGTCGTCTGGCGCTGCCATTGCGATTGCGGGAACGAAGTGGACGTGAGAGGCGGCAACCTTACCTCCGGCCGCACAACGTCGTGCGGTTGTTATAACAGGGAGCGTGTAGCTGAAGCGCATACCGTGCACGGGATGGCTCGGTATGGGAAACAGCACCCCGTGTATGACGCATGGACTCACATGATCCAGCGTTGCGAAAATCCGAATGATCCCGCCTACAAAAACTACGGCGCTCGCGGTATTACGGTCTGTGAAGAGTGGCACGACGCTAAAGCATTTATCGAGTGGGCTCTGGCCCATGGCTGGCAGGAAGGGCTGTCTATTGATCGTATCGACAATGACAAGGGCTATAGCCCAGATAACTGCCGTTGGGCAACGTGGAAAGAACAGCAACGGAATAAACGGAATAACCATCTTATCACTTTCAATAGGAAAACGCAAACCCTGGCGGAATGGGCGGAAGAGGTAGGAGTAAAGCGGCACGTGCTTAATAACCGAATTAATGTACTTCACTGGCCTATTGAACGTGCATTGTCTATTTAACGGAAGGAGTTTAGAATGGGCGGCGGCGGCAAAGGTGGGG
>JAJBVD010000075.1:2500-5203 GCA_020859985.1 Clostridiales bacterium | reverse complement strand
CTCTTAAAACACCGATTTTCTAGGAAAAACGGACGACCTATTAGTACTCGCTAGCTTAATGCATCACTGCACTTACACTTTGAGCCTATCAACCTTGTAGTCTTCAAGGGGTCTTAACAGATATCTTATCTTGAGGTCGGCTTCACGCTTAGATGCCTTCAGCGTTTATCCGTTCCACACTTAGTTGCCCAGCTGTGCCACTGGCGTGACAACTGGTGTGCCAGAGGTGTGTCCATTCCGGTCCTCTCGTACTAGGAACAGCTCCTCTCAAATATCTTACGCCCACGACAGATAGGGACCGAACTGTCTCACGACGTTCTGAACCCAGCTCGCGTACCGCTTTAATGGGCGAACAGCCCAACCCTTGGGACCTGCTTCAGCCCCAGGATGCGATGAGCCGACATCGAGGTGCCAAACCTCCCCGTCGATGTGGACTCTTGGGGGAGATCAGCCTGTTATCCCCAGGGTAGCTTTTATCCGTTGAGCGACGGCAATTCCACTCTCATACCGCCGGATCACTAACTCCAACTTTCGTTACTGCTCGAACCGTCATTCTCGCAGTTAGGCTCGCTTTTGCGTTTACACTCAAGAGCATGGTTTCCGTCCATGCTGAGCGAACCTTTGAGCGCCTCCGTTACCTTTTAGGAGGCGACCGCCCCAGTCAAACTGCCCACCTAACAATGTCCCCTAACCAGTTTCATGGCTACAGGTTAGAATTCCAGCACCTCAAGAGTGGTATCCCAACAGTGACTCCGCACGAGCTGACGCCCATGTTTCCCAGTCTCCCACCTATCCTGTACATGAAATACCGAAATTCAATATTAAGCTACAGTGAAGCTCCATGGGGTCTTTCCGTCTAGTCGCGGGTAACCGGCATCTTCACCGGTACTACAATTTCGCCGGGCGGGCTGTTGAGACAGTGCCCAAATCGTTACGCCATTCGTGCGGGTCAGAACTTACCTGACAAGGAATTTCGCTACCTTAGGACCGTTATAGTTACGGCCGCCGTTTACTGGGGCTTCAATTCAATGCTTTCACATCTCCTCTTAACCTTCCAGCACCGGGCAGGTGTCACCCCATATACGTCATCTTTCGATTTAGCATAGAGCTGTGTTTTTGCTAAACAGTCGCTTGGACCTATTCTCTGCGGCTCAATCTCTTGAGCACCCCTTCTCCCTAAGTTACGGGGTCAACTTGCCGAGTTCCTTAACAACCCTTCTCCCGTTGGCCTTAGAATCCTCTTCCTATCTACCTGTGTCGGTTTGCGGTACGGGCTCCTCAGATATTCACACGACTTTTCTCGCCTTCCTCCACGGTTACTTCACGCCTAATGCGTTCCCTTACGACCAGATACCAACTACTGGATAACCGCTTCAAAAGTGTCCTCGTGCTTAAATCTTTTGGAGGCTACGGAATTTCCACCGTATGTGCATCGGCTACGCCTTTCGGCCTCGCCTTAGCTCCCGGCTAACTAGGAGCGGACGAACCTTCCTCCTAAAACCTTAGATTTTCGGCCATTATGATTCTCACATAATTCTCGCTACTCATTCCGGCATTCTCACTCATGTGAAATCCACCACCGCTTTCGCTATGACTTCTACTCTCACATGACGCTCCCCTACCCCTGATGGCTGAGCCATCAAGCCTAAGCTTCGGTATGGATTTTAGCCCCGTTGAATTTTCGGCGCAGAGTCACTCGACCAGTGAGCTATTACGCACTCTTTTAATGAGTGGCTGCTTCTAAGCCAACATCCTGGTTGTCTGTGCAACTCCACATCCTTTTCCACTTAAATCCATTTTGGGACCTTAGCTGTAGGTCTGGGCTGTTTCCCTTTTGACCGTGAGACTTATCTCACACAGTCTGACTGCTGAAAATCGATTTATCGGCATTCTTAGTTTGATAAGGTTCAGTAACCTCTCGGCCCCTAGCCTATTCAGTGCTTTACCTCCGTAAATCTTTTCCAACGCTAGCCCTAAAGCTATTTCGGGGAGAACCAGCTATATCCGAGTTCGATTGGAATTTCTCCGCTAGCCACACCTCATCCGCCGCCTTTTCAACGGAGGTCGGTTCGACCCTCCATGGAGTTTTACCTCCACTTCAGTCTGGACATGGCTAGGTCACTCGGTTTCGGGTCTATCGCACGCAACTGAACGCCCTATTAAGACTCGCTCTCGCTACGGCTCCACTCCTTAAGAGCTTAACCTTGCTACGTACGATAACTCGCCGGACCATTCTACAAAAGGTACCATATCACACTTTGACGTGCTCTATGTGCTTGTAAGCACAGGGTTTCAGGTTCTTTTTCACTCCCCTCCCGGGGTACTTTTCACCTTTCCTTCACAGTACTATTCGCTATCGGTCATTGGGGAATATTTAGGCTTGGAGGGTGGTCCCCCCGTCTTCCCACGGGATTCCTCGTGTCCCGCGGTACTCTGGATACTGCTCGTCAAAATCCGTTGTCACTTACACGACTTTCACGTTCTTCGGTGTGACTTTCCAGCCACTTCAATTAACAGATTTTGTACTAAATGCAGTCCAAAACCCCAAAATCGTTTCCGATTTTGGTTTGGCCTCTTTCGTTTTCGCTCGCCACTACTCACAAAATCTCATTTGATTTCTCTTCCTCGCCCTACTTAGATGTTTCAGTTCAGACGGTTCCCTCCACGTAGCTATGTATTCACTACGCAGTGCATGGATATTAA
>JAJBVD010000062.1:31643-143154 GCA_020859985.1 Clostridiales bacterium | reverse complement strand
GATACATTTCTGGTGGTCTCCGCCACTACGATTCCTACAGTAGATTTACGCCGTCCAGAGAAAATGCGGTTCTTGACTTAGAAGTGGTGCAATGGTAAGATAATACCGAAAGGGAAGATAATTTCGCCATTTTTCCTATAGTTCTCTAAACTGAAAAGGAAAGCAGGTGGTTTAGATGGATATGGATGAAAAACAACGTCTGCGGGAAGAAGATCTCCAGAGGCTTCGGGGACTTCGGCTCATGGATGATGATTTTTTAGGAGTAGTTTTTGATGGTAATATTGAAGCAACAGAATTGCTTCTGAATATTATTCTTGGACGGAATGATATGGCTGTGACACAGGTCGTTGGGCAGAGGGAGATTAAGAACCCGAATGGAAGATCAGTCAGGCTTGACATTCGTGCTGTAGACAGCGAAAGCAAACAATATGATATCGAGGTGCAGCGTGAGGATCGGGGCGCGGGCGTACAGAGAGCCAGATTTAACAGTAGTATGCTTGACACAAGAATGCTGAAGCCAGGAGAAAAGTTTTCAAAGCTGGCAGAGGGCTATGTGATTTTTATTACGGAAAATGACGTGCTGGGAAAAGACCTTTCACTATATCATATTGACCACGTAATTAAGGAGACAAACGAATTGTTCGGTGACGGTTCGCATATCATTTATGTGAATGGCGCATATCAGAATGATGAAGACCCTGTTGGAAAGTTGATGCACGATTTCAGATGTATAGACGCTGATGATATGAATTATAGTGTGTTGGCTGACCGTGTTCGTTATTTTAAAGAGAGCGAAGGAGGTATCGAGACAATGTGCCGCGTTATGGAAGAAATGAGAGATGAAACGAAGATGCAGGAAAGAAAAAAGATAGCTGTTTCTTTGTGGAATGAAGGGATTCAGGATGTGGAGCTGATTGCTCGGTCAACGGAACTTTCTTCTGAGGAAGTCGGGGAAGCAATCGGAATCAAATCGGCATAATTTATGATGTAGATTTATCGAAACGTGAGAATTTATCCGAAGTAGGGGCTATGAATTATGTGCGAAGCTGCAGAAAAAATTTATGCTCAGGCGAAAGCTAAGGGCAGAATCGAATGCAGAACCGAAGAAGCAAAAGAAATTGTTAGGAGGATGTTTCAGAAGTGCTTAGAGATGAGGGTATAAAAGAGGAAGCGTACGCAAATGCTATCCCGGAATTTATACGGTTTAATATCGTGGAAAACGAAGTGCGAAATGTCTGCTAAAAAGCAGCAATAGTATACAGATTGACAAGGAATTTTTTAAAGTTGTGTCTATTATTACATCAATCTACTTGATGTAAATGAATGCCAGAAAAACTGCATATTGGTACTAAACAGAGGAACTTCCGAGAAATCGGAAGTTTTTTTGTGTTTTACTTGACAACAGCCGGCCTTCGACCGGGCGAAAAGCTATACGAAGAAAAGCTCATGGCAGAGGAAGGCATCAAAAAGACTGACAATGAACTCATCTATATCGGCAAACCGATTCCATTTGAGGTAGAAGACTTTCTGCAGCAGCTCGAAGAACTGGCAAGGGCAAGCTACGAAAACAGCCCGGATATTGTACAAATGGTAGAGAAGATAGTGCCGACATTCCATTCGGTGGGGGAGAAACTGGAGAAGGGGTGATTCGGCAGTGGCAGAACATTGCAACTAAAAATAGTTGCAATGTTCATTTACATGTGGTATATTGCCCTTAAGGAGGTATAACAGATGGGGCAAAAGGAGAAGCTGATTGAGAAATTGAAATCAAAGCCAAAAGATTTTACTTTCGATGAATCCGAACGCCTATTGAGCTATTTGGGCTATGAACGTTCAGATAAAGGAAAAACGAGTGGGTCCAGAGTAAAATTCAGTTGTGATGGCAGATCGCCTATTTTGCTTCATAAGCCACATCCACGGAAAGAATTGCTGGAATATCAGGTAAAGCAATTGATTGAAAAATTAGAGGAGGAGGGACTTCTGTGAACAATACGATAAGCTATAAGGGTTATGTTGGAAGCGTAGAGTTCTCTGAGGAAGATGGTGTCTTCTATGGAAAGGTTATGGGTATTCGTGCGCTGATTTCTTATGAGGGACAGAATGCAAAAGAACTGGTAGATGATTTTCACTTTGCGGTAGATGACTATCTGGAATTGTGTAAAGCTGAAGGGCAGGCTCCAGAGAAAGCGTATAAAGGCAGCTTTAATGTTCGAATTTCGCCGGATTTACACAGAAGTGCAGCTATTTTTGCTGCTGCACATCAGATTAGTTTAAACAGCTTTGTAGAAAAGGCAGTGAGCGATGAGCTGGCTCTGCAGAAGGGATAGAAGTTGCTGTAAACAGAATTAAGCATACAAAAAATGAGAGTCAGGGATGACTCTTATTTTTGTGCGCTTAAATAAGAAAATAGGAGCAGGAGAAAAAATGATTAGGAAAAAGTTTTCACCATTTAAAAATAAAATCTGGCTCTGTTCCCCAACCATGCATGGCGAGGAACTGAAGTACATGGCGGAAGCCTATGAGACCAACTGGATGTCCACCGTTGAGGCGAATATCAATGAAGTGGAGCATCTTACGGCAGAGAAAATAGGCTGCAAGTATGCCATCATCCTCACCGTGATGAGCGGGTTCGCGCAGCTGGAACGTGAAAAATCCACAGATGTCAGGAAGAAAGAATCGCGGCGGCAAAAGAGAAAGGCATAAAATTCGGCAATTTGACCAAGTGGTAAATGAAGTATACTTCATTTGCCACTTAAAAATCTCTCAAATATTGCTATTTTCAAGAAGATTTCATCAATGCTGCTGCTTCACCTCAAAATGTGAGAATCAGGCGTGTGATTACTGAGAATCCGGTAAATACGCGCCTTTTTCTGTGCTTATTTCACAAACGAAGCGGTATTAAATGTCATAAAATTGTTGAAAATGCATCAATCAAAAAAATTTTCATGTGTATTACCCAACCACGGCGAAATTATACACCTGCCATGTAGAAATTGCAAGTATTTTCTGGTACACAAAGTATACTTCATTTACCAAAAGACACCATAAAAATTGTGCAGAAAAGACGAAAAACGGGCAAACAAACGGAATGCTAATTGGCTAATATTGCCATAAAAAGATCTCATGCAGACGCCGCGAATCCGCCCGAATGGGTTAGGAAAACGGCTGTATCGGCCTAATAGCAGGATGTGCAAAAATTGCTATCCTCGAATAATGACAGACAGGACTCCGGGTATGAACGGTGTGACGCTCCGCCGCCATCGGACATTTCGGACGATATAGAAAGACAGGTGCTGCGCATCATATGGGCGGTATGGCGAAGCTATACGTTGAATAAAGAAAATGAAAGAGAGACCCTCCCAGGCTGCAGAATTTGCGGCTGGGGGGGTATTTCTGTGAATGGATACGGAAAATATGGCAGCGAATAGAACAGCAGAATAAGAAATATACACGAGGTTAAGGATGAGTTATGGAAGAACATAACAGAAAAAAAATAGATGCTTCTGATCTAAAAGGGGTAATCAGGAAGTTTGAGGGATTTGCTGAATTACTGCTGTTAACAGTTGTTTACTATTTTACATGGAAAACAAACTACAGAGGTGAAGGCAATCCTTTTTACTGGGGAAACGGCAAAATCGTCCTTTCATTGGTGTACATAATTATACTTTTTGTGATTCTCTATATGAGTGATGGTTACCAATACGGTCATAGAAGGCTATCGGAAATCATTATATCTCAATGGATTGCTGTAGTTATCGTAAATTTTGTAACTTATCTGCAGCTTAGTCTGATAGGAAATAAACTCCTGAATGTTGTGCCGATACTCATGCTGACAGGCGTGGATTTTGTGTTGACATTTGGAAGCTGTTGGGTGTTCACCTTTTTCTACCACAGGATGTATGTTCCAAAGGACATGTTAATGATTTATGGAACGGAAAAAGCGGTTGACATGAAATTTAAAATGGACGAACGCCCCGATAAATATGTCATCACAAAAGTTGTTTCCTATGAGGAAGGATATGAGGCCATCTGCAAAGAAGCCATGAAGCATGATGCGGTCATTATCAACGATGTACCGGCCGAAATCCGCAACGACATTTTGAAATACTGCTATACAAACGAAATCAGAACCTACATCGTCCCGAAAATCTCCGACATCATCCAGCGAGGCGGCGAGGAAATCAACCTCTTCGACACACCACTTTATCTGGTTAAAGGGAAAGGATTAAATCCGGCACAGCGCTTTGTGAAGCGGACAATGGATATCATTCTTTGCCTGATCGCTCTGATACCGGGGCTTCCGCTTATGGCGGTTGTTGCAGTTGCAATTAAACACGAGGATCACGGCCCGGTTTTCTACCGGCAGGAACGAGTTACCAGAAATGGTAAGACTTTTGATATTTTGAAATTCCGCAGCATGATCGAAGACGCAGAAAAAGACGGCAAATCCATCCCGGCCACTGACCACGATCCAAGAATTACAAAAGTCGGACGGGTCATACGAGCAACACGTATCGATGAACTGCCGCAGATATTAAATATCCTCAAAGGAGATATGTCCTGGGTAGGCCCCAGACCGGAACGAGTGGAGCATATGGAGGAATACTCGAAAGAGATTCCTGAATTCGTCCTGCGGACAAAGGTAAAAGGCGGACTTACAGGATATGCGCAGATCTACGGAAAATACAATACCTCCGCATATGACAAGCTGCGGCTGGATCTGATGTACATAGAAAATTACTCTGCTTTTCTGGATTTCAAACTGCTGATTATGACTGTGCAAACCATGCTGAAAAAGGAAAGCACGGAAGGGTTTGACAAAGCAGGAGAGATGGAGAAAAAAAGAGCGAATTTTATGCAAAAGCGAGGGACAACTAGAATAGAGGATGAAGTGGATCTTGCATCAGAGAGGCAAAATGAAACGACATGACAGAATGACATAATGAAATTGTATACTATGCAGATAGGAATGAAGAAAATGATATCGGCTTCGATTGTTTTATATCATACGAAAATGCAGCAAGTTCAGGAAGTGATACTAAGCTACGCGCCAGCGGAAAACAGAAAACTTTATATCATAGACAATTCCGAGACTCAGCATCCGGAATACAAATATTTCAAAAAAATGGCATATGTAGAGTATATGTTTATCGGAGAAAATCTCGGCTATGGAAAGGGACATAACATAGGGATAAAAAAAGCAATAGAAGAAAAAACAGAATATCATATCGTGTTAAATCCTGACTTGTGTTTTAATCCAGCCATTATAGACGCATTAATAAACTACGCAGACAAAAATCCAGATGTTGTTTATATATTGCCAAAGGTTATGTATCCAAACGGAGAAACACAATATCTTTGCAAATTATTGCCGACCCCTTTTGACTTAATGCTCAGACGATTTTTGCCGAATATAGGGATTTTCAAGAAGTTAAATGACAGGTATGTATTGAGAAATTCAGGATATAACAGGATTATAAATCCGCCATGCTTATCGGGATGTTTTATGTTCATGCGTACAAAAACGCTGGAAAAATATGAATTGTTTTTTGATGAAAATTTTTTTATGTATTGTGAGGACTTTGATTTAATACGGAGATTGCATAGAATTGGGAAAACAATTTATTACCCATACGTGCAAATCATTCATGACCATGGAAGAGAATCGTATAAGGACTTTAATATGCTAAAAATGCATATTAAATCAGCGTGCAAGTATTTTAACAAATACGGATGGATAGCTGATAAAGAGAGAAAAAAAGAAAATAAAAAAATATTAAATGAAATATGTGTTGAAATGAAATTAGATAGAAGCTGATTAAAGAACACTTGGAAGGTTTATATGAATGGAAATTTTAATAAAAATAATATAAAGTATTTAAGCATCATTAATCGTTTTCTTAAGCTATTTGTAAAAGAAAAGAAAGCGTCAAAAAATATTGATATATTAAAAATTAATAATGTCATTATACTTGGTTTCAATCTGATAGGGGATGATGTAATGACAATACCCATGTATAGAACAATACGATATAATAACCCTTATATTAGGATAACGGTTGTAGGAAATTCATTATTAAAAAAACAACTAGTTAAACAGAATCTTGTTGATTCATTTATAGAATTTGATGGTATTAAAATTCTTTCTAATCCTGTTTCCTGGATAAAAAATATTAAACTTATTATTAGGACTATTGTTGAAGTAAATTATATAAATTATGACTTGGCAATTGAACCGAGAGGTGATATACGTTATATTTTTTTTATGCATTTCATTAAAAGTACTCATAAGCTTTCTTATGATGTTATGTCTGCTGAATATATGCTGACTGACAGCGTTGAATATGACAAAAGTCCAGACCATGAGATAGATAGACGATTGTATTTGTTGGAATCGGCTGGATTCCTAAGTACTAATGATTTGAGAAGACCTATATTAAAAACGACAGATGAGCAAAAAGAAAATAATAAAGCATTTTTGAAAAGTAATCAATTGTATGGGAAAACCATAATTGGAATACATCCTGGCGCAAGCAAAAGAATTAAACAATTTCGAGAATATCCAAAGATGATTTCTGAGGTTATAGAGCGATTGCCAAACAAGGAAAAATATTCCTTTTTAGTATTTTGCGGGCCCAAAGAGGAAGAAATAGCTGCTGAAGTGAATGAGAGTATATCTAAGGAAGGAATGCCTACTATCTTATGTAATGATAATTTAGATACCTATATTGGCAGGATAGCATTATGTGATTATATGATATGTAATGATAGTGGAGCAGGTCATCTTGCTGCAGCATATGGCATCCCTACAACAGTGTTTTTTGGACCGGTGGATGACAAGGCCTTTAGTCCCAGAGGGGCAGCTTCCGTCTATATCGTGGCGCAAGATGTGCCGTGTAAACCTTGTCATTTACCATATTGTGAATTAGGAACAGAGGAATGTATTAAATCAATTACTGTAGATGAGGGGGCAGAGATGGTCATGAGAATGCTTTTAGAAAGTAGGAAAGAGGATAATTGAAGAAGAGCTGCCTAAAAATGGTTTTACGAATTACTAAGCTGCGAAATTAATTGATAGGAAATAAATTATGATTTGCTTTATTGAGATAGGAATATTGTTAATTGTTACTTTAGTAATTATAAAATATTCATTGAAAGAGAGAAAAATGATTATCAATCATATAACGTGTTTTTCAATCGGATATTTATATTATGCTATTTTACCAGTCCTTATTTTTGAGTTGGGGATATTTTTCGACGATAGTGTTTATATTAAAGTCATAAATATATATAATAGCATTCCCGAAAAAAAAATCGAGGGTTATTTACTTATGTCTTTTAGTATGTATATGGCTTTCATTCTTGGAAGTAATACAAAAATTAGATTTTTGTGGAAAAAAAGAATATTGAAACAAGGAAATTATACTACAATTAAATGTAGTGAAACTGTGTACTATATTCCGTTATTATTATTAGGAATTATAGTTGTTTGGATGAATAGAAGTTATTTGTTTAAAGGCTATGCAGTTGAAAGTAGTTCCTGGAAGGGAATGTTTTCAGCCTATGTTACTATTATATTTTCTGTTGTTCTCATGTGTTTGCTATCGGGGTACAGTTTGAGAACTAATAAGAAATGGGTTATTACATATTTTGTTTTTGCTGTTTTACTTCTATCAATGGGTGGAAGATTATATGTTGTAAGTAATATCGTGGCTTTTATTATATATTACTCAAATTTTAGAAAGAAAATTAGCATTAGATCTATTGCTATTACATTAATCGCAATGATAATAATTATAGGAGCATGGGGGATTGTACGATTACAAGGTTTGGAGGGCGTGTCATTGTTTGGAATATTTTATGGAATCCTTCAAGAACCTATATATACAAGCTATAGTCTTGTGACATATTTAAAAGGCTCTACTTTATCAAATATGATAGCCTTTCCAAAGGTTTTATTAAGTTCATTTATTTCACTTATACCAAGCGTTTTTTTTCCAAACAAAGAAAAAGTTATATTATCCGTACAAGATATAGCACCGTATGTGGAGAAACCATTGGGTGCAACTAATTTTTTTACATCATATAATGCTGACATGGGCTTGATAGGATCAATTATACTGTTTTATATGATTGGATTATATATGGGAAACTTATATAGGAAAAAGGAATCTAGTGGATATTTGAATAATACTATTTATTGTATGGTTAGTTCATGTTTGATGTTTACTTTTTTTAGGGATTCGGTTGGAATATCTTTAGTAAAAAATATATTTGAATTTTCTGTACTAATTCCATTTATTTTAGCTGTAGTAAATACTACAATAGTTAAGCATAAAGGCTTAATGCTTTGAAAATTAATATGAACCACACTAGTGATGAACGAAACGGGATGTCAGCAAATGGGGAGTACTGAAAAGATTGGTTTAGTAACAAAATAATCAAATCACATAAAGTCTTATTATATAAGGAGCGGGATGCTTGTGGAATCATTAGAAAGACAAAAAAAAGTACTGCAAAAAAAAGAAGTATATGGTTTGCAAATGCTATTTTATTTTATCTGTTAAAATTAAATTTTATTAGGGATAAAAGAATATGGCTTTTTGGTTGTTGGGAAGGAAATCGATACGATGATAATAGTAAATTTTTATTCGAATATATGGTTGAGAAACATCCAGAAATAAGGTGTATTTGGATAACCAATAGAGATGATATTCAAAAGAAATTAAATGAACTTGGTTATGAAGCATATTTGGAAAATTCCAGAAAAGGATTCAATATACAATTAAAAGCAGGTGTGTGTTTAATTACGAATGGAATGGATGATATCGCACCAATATCATTTGCTCATGGGGCTACAATAGTGGCTCTGTGGCATGGGCAGGGAATGAAAAAAACTTTTTATGCTAGTGATAAAAATGGAAACAAAATCAAGCGAATATGCAAAAAGATAAAGGATAAAATTTATAACGATGTTCATGTGGATTATATTGTTGCAGGTTCGGATCTGTATAAGAGATTGGAGATGAGGACATTTAAACTAAAAAGCAATCAGTGTTTGATTACTGGTTTGCCTAGGAACGATATTTTCAAAAATAGAGTATTACCTTCAATGGCCTTTTCAATGGATAATGCCGATGCTTACAGATACATTTTGTATTTTCCGACTTTTCGCCAGTATGAAAATTCTGTTGTCGAAAATTTTATGTATGCATTGATGGAAAATAAGGAGTTTGTAGATTATTTAAAGAACAATAGAATTCGTTTTATTGCGAAATTACATTATTTATGCAGAATAAGCATTGAAAACACGATACAGCCTCCGTTTTACTTGTTCTCTGATGACGAAATATCAACTGTTCAAGAGTTACTTGCAGCATCAGACTGTATGATAACGGATTTCTCAAGTGCAATTACTGATTTTTGTCTGCAAAAAAAACCTGCTCTTATATTTGCTCCAGATTACAAACAAATGGATGATGTTCAGGGAATATATGACGAATGGAAGAGTTTGCTTGAGCGTTATGCTTGCAATGATGTAAATGTTGCCGCAACAAAAATCATTCAAATGATGGAGACAGGGGATGATGGAGGGCTTTCAAGTGAAGTATGGAAATTATGTGAAAACCCGGAATTGGTGGGCACTTGTTATTGTGAAAACGTATATCAAGCTGTTTCCGATAGAATATTGTTAAAATAAGGAGTGAAAGCTTTGAATGACAAGCGTGAAACAAAACTGGCAAAAAACACATCGATATTAACACTCGGGACATTGTGTACAAAAGGTATCATGTTTATCATGACTCCCTTATTTACCAGATGGGTTTCACAGGGAAATTATGGGACTTTTGATTTACTGGTTACATATTTGAATCTCATCAGACCACTTATTACTCTGGACTTAAAAGACGCTACATTCCGTTACCTGGCAGAAGATACTCAGGGCATTAATGATAAAGAAGTTGTATCTACATCCATTATGGTTCATGCGATCTGCATGCTTGGTTGTATTATTATATCTGCCATATTATCTTGCGTTTTTCCTGGGAAATCGCTTCTTATACGATGCTATTGTATCTTGATTATAGCAGAAACTTTTTTTACTTTGTTTACAAATATAACTCGTGGTTTAAAGAAAATACCAAATTTTGCTATCGCTAATATATTATTCACGGTTACAATGGCAATTTCTACAACTATTTTTATATTGAATTTTAATGCAGGAATATATGGGCTATTGTTGGGATATGCAAATGGCTATATAGTAAGCGTTATTTATATGTTATTTGCTAACAGAATATATAAGTTTTTTACTTTGAAAGCCATTAAATTACCTGTTGTATATACAATGTATAGATACGCGATCCCAATGCTCCCGAATGCTATAGGATGGTGGATAATAAATGTGTCAGACAGGACTCTGGTTAGTATATTCCTTGGGACGGAGGCAAATGCAATTCTGTCTGTTACTAGCAAGCTGCCTAATTTATGCCAGCAAATATTTGGGCAGTTTAGCTATTCATGGCAAGAGTCTTCGATTGAAAGTAATTCATATGATGATAGAGAGGATTTTTATAATAAAATCCTAAATACGATATTGAGAATAATGACAAGCATAGTTGTGTTGATTATGAGTGCAAACTTTCTTTATTTCGAAATCCTTTATTCAGAGGAGTATTACTTTGGTTATTACTTATCCCCAATTTTAATGATAGCAATTTTAATATTGGTAATTGCGCAATTCTTTGATGGTATATATATTGCACAAATGAAACCTAAGAAGAGTGGTTCAACAATGGCAATAGCGGCGTTAGTAAATCTTATCGTTGATTTAGTGTTTATTAATGTGATCGGTTTGTGGGCAGCCGTAATTTCTACACTTATTTCTCATATAGTTTTGGTATCAATTCGTTATTACGATATAAAAAAAGAACTGAGAATCAGGTTTAGCAAAGAATGTTATGCGTATCTTATATTGGTCGCCTACTTCACAATTGGTGTATACATTAATATCCCATGGCTGAATTGGCTGAATTTATTTGCGGGCATTCTGTTGTTCTTTACGCTTAACTTTAGTTACATAAAACCTGTATGTGCCAAATTTAAAAATGTGGTGTCAAGAAATAATGACTCTGTTCTGAATCATAGGGAGAATGAGTAAAAAATAGCGTAGAATCATGGCTCCGGAGGTGTTTCAATCTCATTTGACCTAAAAAAGCGCATGTTACAGCCAACTTAACGTGGGAAAGGTTAAAGATTAATGGAGATTATGAGACTTTTACAATCGAATGCAGGTTCGCCAGATGGTGAAGGACGGGGCCGAGATGGCCCTATTAAATTAATTTCTTTGGAAAACTAAAATAAATACATTCATTAATTCATATTATTAGATTAAGGGGTGACGAATAAATGTATAATGAGGGAAAAAATATAATTATGGTTATGTCTGGAGGAAGTGGTACAAGATTTGGAGCGGATTGTCCTAAACAGTATTGTCAGATGCGAGGGAAATTAGTAATAGATCATGTTATGGATGCTTGTAAAAAGTCAGCACTGGTAGATGATATTGTTATAGTTGTAAATAAGCAATATATCGAGTTTATTGCAGATAGATATAATACAAAGAATGTTGTCGTTGGAGGAAATACCAGACCAGAGTCTGTTGCAAATGGAATCAAATTTATTAAAAATAATTTTAGATGTGATAAGTTAATCGTTACGAATGCAGTATGCCCTTTAGCAACAAGTGAGCAATATGATAGATATTTTAAAGCCCTTGACAAATATGATTATGTTTTAACCACTTGGAAGCTTGCGCCGGCTTTGCATAGATTCGATGGCGAATTTGTTGATAGGGACGAATTTTTTAATGTTATGGAACCTGATGCATATAGATTTGAATTATTGTATAATAATTTTGATTTTTCATGTTCTAAAAAATATATCTTTCATAATATGCCTAAAAATTCTTCTTGCTGGTTATGTTTTGATTATCCATATACAATGAAGTTGACATATCCTCATGATTTGAAATTGCTGGAAGTCCTTTATGACGAATTTGTCCTAACTCCGGAGAAGGATAAAACTATTCAAGTAGTAAACAATTATTTGTCGGCGGAAGGAAAAAATAAAGATATTTCTAATTGGATTTTAAACGTTCAAAGAATAATGCAAGAAATTGTTTCCCCTAAGTATGAATTGACTTATTATGTGATGAACTCACAAACGGAAGCAAATATTGTATATGAAGCTGAATCAAAAAAATATGGAAGTATTATCGTGAAATTTTCTCCATCATATTTTTTCTTCCATAAGGAATATACTTATTATTCATTAGCTGATTCAAAAATTATGGCCGATTTGATAGATTTTGATTCGGATTATAATTTTTTGGTTATCAAAAGCCTTAAACCTGGCATAAGAGTTAAATTTGATACAGAAAATATTAAATTAAGGAAGTTTTATGATTACATAGATGAGCATATGATACCAGCTTCAGCGTTACGAGGTGATAAGACTATTCCTACTATTATGCAGGAATTTGAGGAATATGTGATTGCTGCAGATAAGTTTACGTTTGAGTATGATTTTAGAAAAGCAATGGAGAAGAAGGCTAGGAAAGTTTACAATACATATTTTGGGGATTCCCCACAGTTCTTTTTGCATCGTGATTTACACAGAAGAAATATACTGGTAGATGGAGACACTATAAGAGCGATAGACCCACGAGGAGCAATTGGACCAAAGGAATTTGAATATGTCATTCAGTTCGTAATTGAAATTAGAGAAAAACAGGAATATACATTAGAACTTTTTGATGTGATGTTGAATTACTTTTGCAAGTATGTAGATAAAGAAAAATTACTTGCTGCTCTTTTTTTCTTTTTTGTATATAAAATGAATGACTATGTATTCCAGAAGAAAGATAATTATGCATTAGCCTCTTGGCTGAAGAAGAGCATTGAAACTATTTTTTTTGATAATGGCGATGAGCTGATTAATACTGATGTTATGCCAAAACAATTAAGGTGGTTACAAAATGATTAAACTTATTATTTTGGATGTAGATGGTACGTTTTATAATATTAATGATGTTGCTGATTTGAATTTTGATCTTGAAACTCAATTTTTATGTGATCAATGTTGTATCTCAAAAAAGGACGCTATAAAACAACTTAATCAAAATGGTATATTTGATTCTATTCGAAGGGAATCTAAATCTGCAACTGAATATTTTTCTCAAATCGGTTTACCAGCTGAACAATGGAAGCAGTATAGGGAATTAAACTTTAATGTTTCTTTAATTAATAAAGAGAATGCCATAACAAATTGTATGATTTGTGATTTACATAATATAGCTCCTTTAGTTATAGTTTCAAGCAATTCAGAACAAAATATTCGAAATATTCTCAACTTTCTAGAAATTGATTTAAATTATTTTAGAGGTTTATATACAAGCGATAACTATGTACAAGGGGGGCGTTTTTCAAAAAAGAGAGTGTTTCGAGAAATACTTGATAAAGAAGGCCTAAAAGGAAAGAATGTTGTTTCTATTGGGGACAGGTATTTTTCCGATATTCAACCAATTGAGGATTTAGGTGGAAAGGGATTTCTTGTTTCTAACAAAAAGGATTTTACAAAAGTCATTAAGCTGCTTCGTGATTTATGATTTTATTGATAATAATGTTATTTGTGCTTACATACATAGCGGATTGACTTACTGACATATTATAAATAAGCAATCCAATATAAGTACTATATATGAAAAACCTAGCCAAATTTTTAATCCCAAACGGTGTGATGTGTATATAAGAATAATTGAAAAATTTGTAAGAGGTTTGAGATATGCGAAAATCAAAAAATGTTTTAGTGGTTGGCGATATCATGTTGGATGAATATATTTTTGGCATGGTAAACCGCATTTCTCCGGAGGCACCAGTCCCGATATTAAAATGTAGCCATAGAAAAGATAAGAATGTGATAGGCGGAGCAGGGAATGTTGCGGTAAATGTTGAAACCGCAGGTTGTTCTGCTTTTATTATGGGTGTAATTGGACGTGATGATGCCGGGAATAAGCTTTTGTCTTTGTTGAATGAATATGAAATACACACAGATTTTCTTTTGGATTTAGAAGAAAGGTTTACGACTTCAAAACTGCGGTATATAGGGCAAAACAATCAACAGGTTATGAGAATTGATGATGAAGAAGTTTTGGAGATTGATATTAACAAATGGTCAGAGATAATTGGACTACTCAGAAATCGAATGACGGATTTTTCTATTATCATTTTATCTGATTATGGAAAAGGTGTCCTTACGGAAGAATTAAGCCAGATAATTATCAATCTTGCAGCCGAGAATCATGTGCCGGTCTTTGTGGACGTCAAAGGAAAAAACTCAAAAAAATATTTTGGAGCGACTCTGATAAAACCAAATAGAGGAGAATTGAGTGTTTTAACTGGTATGCCGGTGCGAAACCTGCCGGAAGTTGAAGCTGCGGCAAAAAGGTTGTGTTCCGAAACGAAATGTGAGTATGTGCTTACGACGCTGGGAGCGGAAGGGATGATATTGATCAGTCCTCAGGGAGTTGAGAAACGCATTGACAGTGTTGCCCAGGAAGTTTTCGATGTGACCGGCGCTGGAGATACAACCATTGCGTATCTGGCAAGTGGTATATGTATGGGGATGGATTACATACAGGCAATGGAATATGCAAATTACGCAGCGGGAGTTCAGGTTGGAAAAGTTGGAACAAGTATGGTATATCCTTACGAAGTGGAACAGGCACAGAAAGATCATGGCGGAAATGTCGATGTTAAACTTTTGAAGGATACGGAATTGCTTCCGGTGAATATAAAAGATATGCAAAACGCAGGGAAGAAGATCGTGTTTACCAATGGGTGCTTTGATATCCTGCATGTCGGGCATATCTCCTATCTGAAAAAGGCGAAAGAGATGGGGGATGTGCTGGTGGTTGGAGTGAATAGTGATGAATCCGTCAGGCGTCTGAAAGGCTCTTCCAGACCGGTCAATACATTGGAAGATCGGATGGAACTTCTGGCGGCGCTGGAATGTGTGGACTATGTCGTATCTTTTTCTGAGGATACTCCATATAATCTTATTCAGCAGATCCGTCCAGATGTTCTGGTAAAAGGAGATGACTATAAAATGGATGAGATTGTGGGTGCGGATGTTGTGGCGGGGTATGGCGGTATTGTAAAAACGATTCCGCTTGTGGCTGGAAAATCTACTACGGGTATTATAAATAAAATAGCGAATTGAAAGGCAGGAAAAATTTATGAGCATAGTTGTTACTGGTGGTGCGGGATTTATCGGAAGTTGTATGGTCAGGACATTAAATGATAAGGGTATAGATGATATTATTATTGTGGATAACATTGCCTCCACGGATAAGTGGATGAATATGAGGAACAAGAAATATCGGGAGTATGTACATAAGTCAGTTTTTTTGGAAAGACTGAAGGAAAATGTTTATCCGGACATTGAAGCAATTATTCATCTTGGCGCCTGCTCTTCTACAACAGAAAAGAATTTTGATTATCTCTGGAATAATAATTTTGAATATACAAAAACACTCTGGAAATATTGTGGGGCACATGACATTACATTTCTTTATGCAAGTTCAGCAGCCACATATGGAGATGGGAGTCTTGGATTTGATGACCGGATGGATATAGATAAACTAAGTCCCTTAAATGGCTATGGATATTCGAAACAGTTGTTTGATTTATGGGTAAAGAGAGTGATAGCGAACGAAGAAATCATTGCTGAACCATCACCCGCGCACTATGCGGGCTTTAAATTTTTTAACGTATATGGCCCGAATGAATATTTTAAAGGTTCGATGGCAAGCATGATCTTTCATGGATACAGGCAGATTATGGAACACAGGAGGATTCGGTTATTCCAGTCGTGCAGAGCAGATTATAAGGATGGAGAGCAGCTCAGAGATTTTGTGTATGTGAAGGATGTGTGTGATGTAATCTGGTATTTCTTGGATGAATGTAAAACAAACGGACTATTTAATATTGGAACAGGACGGGCTCAGAGTTTTCGTGAATTGGCGGAAGCGACATTTTACGCGTTGGGACAGGAACCGCAGATTGAATACATTCCGATGCCGGAGCAATTACGTGAAAAATATCAATATTATACGCAGGCAAATATTGAGAAGCTGCGCGCAACGGGATATGATAAAACATTTTGCGATTTGAAATCGGGTGCTGAAGACTACGTGAAAGAATATTTGGAAAAAGATTTCATGATATATTGATACATAAAAATACTGCTTGAAGGGCTGAAGATGGCGAAATCAATGAAGAACAAAGCACTATTTTTGGACAGGGATGGCACTCTGAATGTAGAAAAAAATATTTGTATAGAATAGAAGATTTCGAATACATGCCAGGAGCTATTGACGCCATCCGCGATTTTGTACGTCAAGAGTATTTGATTATCATTATCACAAATCAGTCAGGAATAGCGAGAGGTTATTACACAGAGACAGATTATGTAAAACTGATGGAGTGGCTGAAGGTTGATATGCAAAAGAAAGGCGTGCCTATTGCGGGTTGTTATCATTGCCCTCATCACCCTGAGGGAATCATCCCTAAATACGCGATTTCCTGTGATTGCAGAAAACCGAAGACCGGCTTGTTCTGGAAAGCAAAAGAAGAATTTAATTTGGATATGGATGCCTGTATAGCAATTGGTGATAAACCTCGTGATCTGGAAATCTGTAAGGAAACAAAAATGCAAGGCTATTTATTGGATTATAATTCTGATTGTATTAAAAATATGGACAGATTGGGAAGCAATGTAAAAATGATTAAGCGATGGAGCGCACTGCGATAAAAAGCAGGTTCGCTCTTTGCTATATGGAGAAAATTACATGGGAAAAACATATGGGGCTTTATCACCAGCCTTGAAAAAGCACGTGGATACATTAATTACCCGGTATCCTATATTGGCAGCAGTAAGAGAGGATTTAGTTAAAGCGTTTTATATAATGGAAGAATCTTATTCTAATGATGGGAAGCTTTTAATAGCAGGGAATGGTGGATCTGCCGCTGATTCGGAACACATAGCAGGGGAATTGATGAAAAGTTTTAAACTGCCACGACCAGTTCCATTGGAATTCGCAGAAAAACTAGTTGAAGCGGATTCGGTGCGGGGTGCTGAGCTTGCCCAAAAACTGGAGCGTGGGCTTATGGCCATACCGCTTGTTGCGCAGGAAGCTTTGACCACGGCGTATTTGAATGATGTGGATGGCTTCGGTGTATTTGCACAGCAGCTTTATGGTTATGGCCGCCCTGGTGATGTGTTTTTAGGGATCTCGACCTCAGGAAACAGCGAAAATATTATAAACGCGGTAACTGTGGCTCGCGCCAGTGATATTAAAGTGATTGGTTTAACAGGAGCCGATGGCGGTGAACTGGCCAATATGGCAGATGTGGCAGTGAGGGTACCGGAAAGAGAAACATTTAAAGTGCAGGAATTACATCTTCCTGTGTATCATTGCTGGTGCATGATGTTAGAAGAACGTTTTTTTTCTGAGTCTATAGAGAAAGATCAAAAAGCGGTTATTGTAGGACAGCCGCATTGAAAAAGGCTGAACAGAATAATTTATAATGTGGCGACCCAAACAGAGACGGGAGAAGGCAATGATAGTTGGATTGGATTTTTTGGACAGTATTAGGGAAAAGATGATATGTGTATGTGACGGATATAAGATAGAGTTTGCCTGTGGTGAAGCAGCAAAAACGTTTTTAATTAATGAGGCAGACATATATTCCGTGAAGAATATTAGAATAGAGGAAGGGATTATTGTAGCCGTACTAAACCGTAAGAGCAAACAGGGAAATAACCTAATGTCATAATTATATCTGTTTTCCTGCCTGATAGAGATGTCGAAAAGTGTCGAAAGAAAAATGCAAATGTTCACTTGACATAAATTCACATTATTGGTAAAATGAAGTCACACATAAGAAGTGGACTGCTTGATGCTTTTGTGTACCGGAAAAATTTCGAATTAAAACTTTGAAGAAAAAAATTGAAGAGCTAAACCTGATTGACAATTTTCTTTTTGGTTCGGTGGTTACATACCCGGAGGTCGGAGAGGAGTTTGTCAGACTGCTGCTGGAGACAATATTTCAATTGGACTTTGGCAGGATTAAGATCATTCCGCAGAAGGTGTACAATGGCGCGGATACAGATCTCCACGGTGTACGGTTGGACGTGTATGTGGAGACTGAGTCCGTAAGAGGAATTTCTGCGGATGCTTCCGTGTTTGACATAGAGCCGGAGAAGAACGACAGGGAAGAGCTTGTACATGCACTACCGCAGCGCACAAGATTTTATCACGCGAAGATAGACGCGACCAGCCTGCAGAGTGGTGATGGTTATGAGCATCTGAAGAAAGTGATTGTGGTGATGATCATGCCGTTTGATCCGTTTGGAAAGGATCGGGTAGTGTATACGATCCGGAATATGTGTCAGGAAGAACCGCAGCTTCCGTATGATGACGGAGCCAGGACACTTTTTCTGTATACCAAAGGGACACGGGGAAGAACGCGGAAAAAGCTGCGGGAGTTGCTGCATTATATGGAGGATTCGACAGCTGCTAATGCAGTGAATCCTTCGTTACGGAAACTCCATCGGATGGTAGAAACGGTGAAGCTGGATAAGGAGGTGTCCTTAGACTATATGAAGATTTTTGAGCATGAAGAAATGATTCGAAAAGAAGGCCGAGAAGAAGGTCGTGAGGAAGGCCGAGAGGAAGGTCGAGAGGAAGGTCGAGAGGAAGGTCGAAGGGAACAAATGGCATATACAGAACGCGAACGTCTCAGAGCGGAGGCTGCGGAGCAAAAGGTTCGGACGAGTACATTTACTGCCATAAAAAATATTATGAAGAATCTTGACTTTACTGCCGAACAGGCTATGCAGGCATTGAATGTTTCGGAAGCGGAAAAAAGGTTATATCGTTCGCAGCTGTGAACCGCTGCGGGAACCGAATCGAGTTTAATAAAGAAAGATTGCCATTCAAAATAGGAGCCTTAAGAGGGCTCTTATTTTGTTTGCGTTTTTTTGACCTGTACTTCTGTATTGGAAGAAAGGACCGGCCAAACGGAGCTTTTTTGCGTGGGCTATGCGGACATAGGACACAGGATGAAGAAAGGATTGTATGAATCATACGATGTATGGATATGTGCGGGTGTCGGAGAACCAGAGCGAGGAGACTCAGGTACAGGCGATACGGGCATATGGTGTTGAAAATGCATATGTTTATACGGATGCGCAGGACGAGCCTGATTTTCCGGCATATCAGCTTCTTCTTGAGAAGCTCCAACCTGGCGATACGGTTGTTTTGAAGAGCCTTGATCGGCTGGGATATACGTATGAGGATATTTTGACGGAATGGCAGAGGATTACGAAAAAGCATGAGGCGGCGATTGTGGTGTTGGATATGCCGCTTCCGGATATGGCCGGGGCTCTGAATGGTCAGTTCCTGTCGGAACTGATATATGACGTTATGAGCTATGTTGCGCAGACGAGACATGATTTTAAACATAAAAAGCAGAGCGAGGGGATCTCGGCGGCACAGTCAAGAGGCGTAAAGTTTGGCCGCCCGACGAAGATGAAGCTGGAGGAGTTTGAGAAGGTCAAAGAGGCATATGAGAGGGGAGAAATCTCTGTCACGGAAGCTGCCGCCCGTCTGCATATCAACAGGGCGACGTTTCGCAGATGGGTAAACCGGAAATGAGAGGAGGGATTGAGATTGTTGTACGCACTGTATTATCCCAGAGGGGTTGAAATGACTGTCGGCAGCGGGGCAGGAGAGGAAAAACGCGTAGGGGAGACAAAACATGCGGGAGAGGCAAAACATGCAGAAGAGGTAAAACGCGCAGGCGAGGAAAACTGTGCAGAAGAGATAAAAGACATATGCTGCGATACGTTTCAGTATACGATTGAGCGCATGCGCCACTATCACGACGAATGGCATTCGGTGACGGCGACGCTTTTCCCGAATTTTCTGTTTCTTGACTGCGGGGAAGAGGCTGCGGAGAAATTGAGAGAAGAACGGCTGCCGCTGGTCCGGATACCGGAGGAGCTGTCGGAGTTGTTAAATGATCTGAGCGACGAACAGCATTTTATCCGCATGTCGAAGGGAATCATTAAGGGCGGCATTGCGCATGTCACGGAGGGTCCCCTGATCGGTCATGACAACCGGATCGTGCGTATTGACCGACATAAGAAGCTGGCGTGGCTGAAGACTTCGAGCGATGCCCCGGCTTCTGCAATCGATTTTGCAAAAGAGAGCACCAGCGTGCTGGTGGCAGGTCTGGAGATTACAGAAAGATTGCCGTGAATTTAAGTTGAACTGCTTTTTGCTTTGTGTTATAGTCTGAATATAAAAGTAACAGAATGAACGTGACTATTTATAGGATTTACGTAACTATTCAGGACAGTACTTCGCGCTTGCTGCGAAGTACGTATGAAAACATATATTTTGTGGGGGAAAGCCCCATCGCGCAGCGATTTTGAATGGGCTTTCCCCGCGTAACTGTGAAGGTACTGAACAGTTACGGATTTACACCGTCGGAAAACGACACAGACGAGAAGAACAGGCAGGAAGGCAGGGAGAGTATGGAAAGAATAAAAAACAGATGGCCGTCCTTGTGCCATCCAAGGGTTGCACGTAAACACAGGCGTTTGGGTACGGTATTGCTGGTATTTTGCCTGACAATTGCCACGCTGGGCTCGCTGCCGGCGACGACCGTAAGCGCGGCGTCTACTCCGCTGAGTAAGCATGGCAAGCTGTCTGTAAAAGGCACGAATCTTGTAGACAGCAAGGGGAATACATTTCAGCTTCGTGGGATCAGTACCCATGGCATCAACTGGGACGTGGGGAAAAACTATGTGACCAAGAAAAGCTTTAAAACCCTGCGGGACCAATGGGGAGTCAATGCCATCCGCCTTTCTTTGTATACGGAAGGCTATAATGGCTATTGCAGCGGCGGCAACAAGTCGCAGCTGAGAAGCCTGGTAAATAAAGGTGTGAAGTATGCGACCGAGCTTGGCATGTACGCCGTGATTGACTGGCATATTTTATCGGATGGGAATCCGAATACACATTATAAAGAAGCGAAGAGTTTCTTTACCACGATGGCAAAGAAATACAAGAATTACAAGAACGTGATTTATGAAATTTGCAATGAGCCAAACGGATGCAGCTGGTCGAGCATCAAGTCTTACGCGAAAAAGATTATCAAGGTGATACGAAAATATGACAAGGATGCGGTGATTATTGTCGGTACTCCGTCCTGGTCGCAGCTGGGTTCGAGCCTGACCTCCAATGAGGTGGCAGACAATCCGATCACAGGCTACAGCAACATCATGTATTCGCTTCATTTTTATGCCGGTGAAAGCGCCCATACCCAGTACCTGCCGGACAAGCTGACCTATGCGCTGGAGAAAGGACTTCCGGTCATTGTCTCGGAATTCGGCATGTCGGCAGCCAGCGGAGGCGGAAGTATTAATAAGACGTCGGCGAATCAATGGTTTACACTTTTGAATAAAAATAATGTCAGTTATTTTTGCTGGAGCCTGAGCAATAAGGCGGAGACCTGTTCTCTGTTGAAATCCAGCACGAAAAAGATCAGCGGATGGAAATCCAGCGATCTGAGCGCCGCCGGTAAATACATCAAAAAGAAATATCTGGCGCGAAAGAAAGCGCTGGGCAGCAAGGCATAATGAAATAAGAATAATCGGTGGCTTTTTCGGGAGTATCATGGTATACTGCTTTCCGGAAAATCGTACAGAGAGCTCATGGTGAAAACCAGTGTAATCGCTGTGAGCTTTTTGAACCGCGATTATAAAGGAGAGAACAGCCATGAGACTTCGCAACATTCCCGGCTCGCGGGAAGCTATCGCAGAAAGCCGCTTCGTCGTGCACGAAGACGAGATGAGAGAGAAAAAAGGACATTGGGACGCCGTCTTTGAGCGCGCACAGCCGCTCTATCTGGAGATTGGTATGGGAAAGGGGCGGTTTCTGACTGAGCTGGCACAGCTTCATCCCGATCGGAATTATGTCGGTATCGAAAAATATTCGAGTGTGCTGGTGCGGGCCCTTGAAAAGCGTGAGCAGCTGCCGGATCTTGACAATCTGCTGTTCCTGCGTATGGAGGCGGAGGACCTGACCGATGTATTTGGTCCGGGTGAAGTCTCAGGCATCTATCTGAACTTCTCCGATCCCTGGCCAAAGGATCGCCACGCGAAGCGCCGTCTGCCGGGGCGGGAATTCCTAGCACGCTACAACCAGATTCTTACTCCGGAAGGACGTGTGGAATTCAAGACGGATAACCGCACTTTATTTGAGTTTGCCCTTGAAGAAGCGCGTGCTGCCGGATGGACACTGGAAGCCTGTACATTTGATCTGCATCACGATGAAACGATGCTTCCCGGCAATGTCATGACGGAGTACGAGGAGCGCTTTTCGGCGCAGGGGAACCCTATCTGCAAGCTGGTGATTTCCCGGTCAGTGTGCTGATATCCTTCTGGCATCTTATCTGGCACCGCGTGATAAGCGGTGCATATAATAATGTAAGAAAAGGCCGAAAAACGCCCGCTGAATTGTATGCTTGCGATGGTCATCAGGCGCAGTGCTTCGGGCAGCATTCGGAGAGAAGCGGAGAAAAAGCATGCGGCTGCGCGGCATTCGGAAAAATCTGTACCTAATGGTCGGCTCCCGGCCGGAGCTGAACCGGAAAATCCTGCGGCTTCACCGTTCTTTTGAAGAGGTTCTGCATCTGCTTGAAAAAGGCTCTCAGAAAAAGTAAGTATTTCGGATAATAAAGCTATGAAAACCGCGTGAAAAAAACGGTGAAAAAAATCTTAAAAAATAATAAATTAGGGCTTGCTTTTTCAAAACGACTGTATTATAATACTCCTTGCTTGCGAGAAATGAGGAAAGAATCTCGCAGGAAACAATCAAAAATGCGCGATTAGCTCAGCTGGAAGAGCACCTGACTCTTAATCAGGGTGTCCAGGGTTCGAGCCCCTGATCGCGCACTGAAAGCACTGTTTTCGATGACCATGAGTATCGGGGGCGGTGTTTTTTTCTTGCCCCTCGAAAAAGCCAGTGTTTATGCGGGTTCAGGGGATCCCGCTTTATATCTCTTGAGGCTTTTGTATTTATTAACGGAACAGTTTCTCCTCATCCTTTTCAATAAGATGATTTATTCTACCACTCTCCTCGTACATCAGGTTTTCAGTTAGAACCCAGTTTACAGCAATGCTGCCGGTGCTTATTCGATGGACAGACGGGAAACTGTGAAAAAATTAAGAGAAGGACAGATGTGAGTCATTTTTTTCAGTAGATATGTTTAATGAAGGAATTGACATTCCGGAAATTGATATTGATGTTTTTGCGCCCTACTGAATCTCCGGTAGTGTTTTTGCAGCAGTTGGGCCGTGAATTGCGAAAATCCAGAAAGAAGCAGTATCTGAATGTGCTGGATTTCATTGGAAATTATCAAAAAGCGGGGAATACGATTTACCTGCTCAGCGAACAGGGAAGCAAACCGGACAGGTCAGGAAATAAATCCGGGAAACAGGCTGTCTCAGATCTTCCCTTGTTTTTTCTTCAGCATTCATATATACTGCCATCAAAAGAAAGAATATCAGGAAAGAAGAAAAATGACATCACGTGTACAAAATATGACAGAAGGAAAACCGCTGCGGCTGATTCTGTTTTTCGCCCTGCCTCTCATGCTGGGAAATGCATTTCAGCAACTCTACACGCTTGTGGATACCATGGTGGTGGGACAGGCGCTGGGGGTAAACGCACTTGCTGCTCTTGGCGCAGCAGACTGGCCAAACTGGATGATGCTCGGTATTATTCAGGGCTTTTCACAGGGGTTTTCCATTAAAATGGCGCATGACTTTGGGGCAGAAGATTATAGTGGGCTGAGGCGGGCTGTGGCAAACGCAACTGTACTGGCAGCTGTATCTGCCATGATACTGCTTTTGGCCGGACAGTGCCTGCTCCGCCCTTTGCTCGGTCTTCTGCAGACGCCGGATACGATAATGGGAAACGCATTGCTCTACCTGCGGATCCTGTTCGCGGGCATTCCGGTGGTGATGGCGTATAACGTCCTGGCCTCAGTTCTGCGCGCGTTTGGCGACAGCAAAACTCCGCTTTACGCGATGCTGTTGGCGGCAGGAATCAATATCGCGCTGGATCTTTTATTTGTACTGGTCTTCCACTGGGGAATCGCCGGAGCAGCGGCAGCAACTATTTTCGCGCAGGCCTGCTCGGGAGTATTCTGTTTTTGCGCAATCCGCCGTATTGAATTTCTGTCCCTGTCGCGGAAAGACTTCCGGATCAGCCGGTCTCTCTGCCTGTACCTGATGAAATTGGGAGCCCCCATGGCATTTCAAAATGGAATCATCGCTATAGGCGGAATGATCGTTCAGTTTGTCGTAAATGGATTTGGAGTTTTATTCATCGCGGGATTTACAGCGACAAACAAGCTCTATGGTATGCTTGAGATTGCGGCCACATCCTTCGGATATGCAATGGTGACGTATGTCGGGCAAAACCTTGGTGCCGGAAAGATTCGTCGGATCAGTAAGGGGATGCGTGCCGCTCTGGTCACCGCTATCGCTACTTCCATCGTAATCGGTGCTGCGATGCTGCTCTTTGGGAAAGTAATATTAAGCATGTTCATTTCCGGTACAGACGCAGAAGTGTCCACCGTACTGGCGATCGCATACCATTACCTGTCCATAATGAACGTTTGCCTTCCCATTCTTTATATTCTCCATGTCACACGTTCTGCCCTGCAGGGAATGGGCGATACGCTGCTTCCGATGGTTTCCGGTATCGCGGAATTTATCATGCGCACCGGAACGGCCATCCTGCTCCCCACACTGATTGGAGAGAACGGCATCTTCTACGCGGAAGTACTTGCCTGGCTGGGCGCAGATGTGATACTGGTCTCCAGCTATCTGATCCGGATGCGCGGGTTGAAGAACTATGAAGGGTCTGAATAGTTATGCCTGTCTCTTTCTTCTTAATTAAATCCTGAAAATGCCATTGGCATTAGCTTTCTTCAAAAAGTCTGCGAATAAGGAATGGGAATGCATACAAGTCATTTTAGATTTTTATTGTATTTTTTTAAATTTCAACATATAATAAAAATGTGATTATACAGCACATAAATCCTTATAAAAATGTGATGGAGCGTATATATGGAACGATTTATTTTAAGCAAACTACTGAACTGGAAGAATTCCCCCTATCGAAAGCCCCTGATCTTAAAAGGTGTTCGGCAAGTGGGCAAGACCTGGATCCTGAAAGAGTTTGGCAGCCGCTATTATGATAATACCGCATATTTTAACTTTGATGAGAACGAAGAATACAAACAGTTTTTTGAAACTACCAAAGACGTAGACCGAATCCTGCAAAATCTTATGCTTGCCAGCGGCCAGAAGATCGTACCGGAAAAAACGCTCATTATTTTTGACGAGGTGCAGGATTGCCCTAAGGTTATCAATGCCATAAAATATTTCTGTGAGAACGCGCCGCAATACCACATTGCCTGCGCCGGTTCTCTGCTAGGTATTGCCCTGGCAAAGCCTTCCTCTTTTCCTGTGGGCAAAGTCAACTTCATGCAGATCGATCCGATGACATTTACAGAATTCCTGTTGGCAAACGGCGATGAAAACCTGGCAAAATATCTGGAAACGGTAAATACGATTGAACCGATACCGGATGCCTTTTTTAATCCGCTATATGAAAAACTTAAGATGTATTATGTAACCGGTGGAATGCCGGAGTCTGTAAAGATGTGGACAGAGGCTCGGGATGTTTCTGCTATGCAGGAAGCTTTATCCGGAATCCTTGGTGCCTATGAACGTGATTTTGCGAAGCACCCCAATATCAGTGAATTTCCGAAGATCTCAATGGTCTGGAAGTCCATACCGTCCCAACTGGCTAAAGAGAACAAAAAGTTCATCTATAAAGTTGTCAAAGAAGGAGCCAGAGCCCGTGAATATGAGGATGCCCTGCAATGGCTGGTAGACGCCCGTCTGGTGCACAAGATTTACCGCAGCACTGCACCCGGCCTTCCTGTGTCCGCATACGATGATCTCTCGGCCTTTAAAATTTATCTGGTGGATGTGGGACTGCTGCGCCGTCTGGCACAGTTGGCGCCGACCGCCTTTGGCGAAGGCAACCGCCTGTTTACAGAATTTAAGGGTGCATTAACGGAAAACTTTGTTCTTCAGACTCTGGTTACACAGTTTGAAGTGGTTCCCCGATACTGGACACAGACAAATCCTCCATATGAGGTAGATTTCCTCATTCAACGGGAAAATGATATTTTCCCTGTGGAGGTCAAGTCCGAAGCTAATACTACCAGCAGGAGCCTGAAAAAGTTTAGGGAACTGTTTCCAGACAAGGTCAAACTACGTGTTCGTTTCTCTCTTGATAATCTGAAACTGGATGATGATGTGCTGAATATCCCGCTGTTCATGGCAGATCAGGTCGATCGGCTGATTGGATTGGCATTGGAACAAAAAAATCAATGACTATAATAGGCAATGTCTGCATTTTATGGTTACAGTTTTGGTTACACTTTTGGTTACAATCGCATAGACGATGCGCGAAAGCCCCTTTCCTGCGGCATTTTTTGACCTGTGTCCAGGGTTCGAACCCCTGATCGCGCACGGAAAGCACTGTTTTCGATGACCATGAGTATCGGGGGCGGTGTTTTTTTCTTGCCTGTGAAACGATTCCAAAATCCGGCCTGTCTTTTCGGGTCGGATTTTTTTTGCTTTTTCTGGAATCTTCGTATTGACTTTGTGATAGACATGGGATAAAATGTTAACAAGATTTAAAGAATCTGTAATAAATTTAACGAACTTATTACAAAGAACCGATTACAAGATGCATGAGGGATTTGAGCTATGAGACTGGATGGAAAAGCTGATTTGCTTACGGAAGATAAAGAAAGAACTCTGACACAGGTTGGAAAGAAGACGCTGCTGTTGTTTCTGCTTGCTGCGTCGCTTCTGTTTGCTGCACCCTGTGTGCGGTCTGAGGCAGCCTGGGTGACGGCGAACGGCGGGGTGATGTACACCACTTCGGACTCTGTGGGCTACGCGGTTGGGCTGGTGACGATTGATGACGCGCGGTACTATTTTAATGAAAATGGCATCATGCAGACCGGTGTAGTGACGATTGAGAGCAAGCTGTATTATTTTGCTTCGGATGGCAAGATGCAGTACGGCTGGATTACGGATGCGAATACGGGTAAGAAGTATTACGCAGATACGACGACCGGTATTTTGTATGTGTCTAAGTGGAACGGCAAGTATTACCTGCAGGCGGACGGCACGATGGCTGTCAGCAAGTGGGTCGGCAATAAGTGGGTTAATGCGAAGGGCAAATATACAGGCAAGAGAAAGAAAGGGTTTGTGACCCTGGAGGGGAATACCTATTATTATAAGACGAAGACGAAGTACAGCACGGGCTGGTTCAAGGTGAGCGGCAAGTACTATTACGCGAATTCGAAGGGCGTGGTGCAGAAGAGCACCTGGGTCGGCAAGAAGTATGTCAATAGCAAGGGCGTGATGGTGACCGGCAAGAAGACGATCGGCTCGAATACCTACATCTTTAAGTCGAATGGCAACCGCTACGCGAGCTGCTGGGTGAAATACAGCGGGAAGTATTATTACTGCAATTCGAGCGGTGTGGTGCAGAAGAGCAAGTGGATCAGCAGCGGCAAATATTATGTCAATGCGAACGGCGTCCGTGTGACCGGCTGGCAGACGATTGACGGGAAGAAATATTATTTTTCGTCTAAGGGTGTGAAGCAGACCGGGGTGAAGAAGATCAGCAGTAAGCTGTATTATCTTGATTCGGATGGAGTTCTTGTGACTTCCGGATGGGCCAGCGCCGATTACTATGCGAATGCAAACGGTGTGCTGCTGACCGGACTGCAGGCGATAGATGGGGAGATTTATTATTTCAATACGAGCACAGGGAAAAAGGTGACCGGTACGATGAAGAAGATCGGTTCCTCCACCTATTATTTCCGGGCCTCCAGCGGCTGTGCGATCCGCAGCACAAGGATGAAGATCACAGTCAGCGGGACGGTGCGCTGGTATTACTTCGGCAGCGACGGTAAGATGGTGACGAGCACCTGGGTGAACCAGTATTATTACGGAGCGAGCGGCTATCAGACGAGCACACGCACGACCGGATGGTGGACGACAGGCTCCAGTACGTACTACTTTGATGACGACTATGATTATCTGACCGGTTTACAGACGATTGACGGATACACGTATTACTTTGACTCTACGGGCGTTATGCAGACCGGCATTCAGACGATCGGATCCTATAAGTATTACTTCTATTCGGATGGCAAGATGGCGACTTCGACCACGATTACGGTTGGGGCTGTGACGTATACGATCGGGTCAGATGGCAAGGTGACTGCGGAGAGCAGCATTTCTGCCAGCGGCACCTCGACCGGCTCGCAGATTGCAAATTACGCACTGCAGTTTGTCGGCAATCCTTATAAATACGGCGGCTCCAGCCTGACGAACGGTGCAGACTGCTCCGGTTTTACGATGTCGGTATTTGCTTACTTCGGCATCACGCTGCCGCACAGTGCGGATTCACAGATGAAAGGGCTTTCGACTTCTGTCACACCGGTGGAGGTAGAGGTGAGCACGGATAGTCTTCTGCCGGGCGATCTTCTCTTCTATGGTACGTCGAGCTATGCGTCGCATGTGGCGATCTATATCGGCGACGGCAAGATCGTGCACGCGAGCAACTCGCAGGCGTATCCGGCGGGTGGCATTAAGATTTCGAATTATAATTATAAGACGCCGGTTAAGGCGCTCCGCTACTGGTCGTGATGGATCTAAATGCCTGATGACCACTTTCATGAATGATTTTCCCGGTTCGTATGATAAGACCATACGGACCGGGATTTTGTTTTCCTGCTTTTCACCCTGCGGCCGGATAATTTTCTGAGACGCATTCGATATTCTTTTTATCAGACGTTCTGCATAAAATGGACTGATAAAGATTTTCGGTCAGAGTGTGCAAAGCATGGAGGACAACGAAAAGAAAAAACGGGAGCAAAAACAAAGGGCGATAAAGCTGTTCCAGTATTTTATGATCCTTGTGCTGTTTGCGACAGCGGTGCTGCTGCCCGCTTATGAGGCGCGGCATCGTGCGGCTAAGACACAGGGGGATGCGGAAACAGCGGATTCTGTGAATTCCGGGCGGATTGTCATTGATCCGGGACATGGGGGAATGGATTCCGGCATGGTAGGGGCAAGCGGAGCCAGTGAGAAAGAACTGAATCTGGTCTATGCGCAAAAGCTTGCCTCACTGTTGGAGGCAGAGGGGTATGAAGTGGTGCTGACCCGTGAAACAGAGGATGGACTCTATGACGCGGATGCTTCGAATAAAAAGGCACAGGATATGGAGCGCCGCGTCGCGCGGATTGCGGAGGAGAATCCCGTTTTGACGGTCAGTATCCACCAGAACAGCTATCCGGAAGATTCGTCGGTCAGAGGACCTCAGGTGTTTTACTTTGAACAATCTGCTGAGGGAGAGAAGCTGGCTGCCGCGATTCAGGAGAGTCTGAATACGGAGCTTGCGATTGAGCGGCCGCGGACACAGAAAGGGAATACGACGTATTACATATTGAAGCGCTCCGTCAGCACGACGGTGATCGTGGAATGCGGATTTCTGACAAATCCGGAAGAGGAAGCCCTGCTGCAGGATGCAGAATATCAGGATCAGGTGGCACAGGCCATCTGTGACGGGATACTGGCATATCTGGGGGCGCTCGCTTAGCAACAACCGAAACGGAAACGGCGGAAGCTTACCATCCGGTAATCCTCCGCCGATTTTTTCTGGCTGCTCTCTGCCCTGTCTATGCATTGCTATGGATATCGCCTGATATGGTCTTATCCACCAGAGAAAAGCTTCTCTGAGCATGCAGGATCATAGCTTAATGTTCTTAAATAAGGAAGCGAGTGAGGTGGTCGCGCTTTCTGCCTTTGGCATCTTGTAGGTCTCTTCCTCGATCTCCTGAGCGGCTACGTCCTCCAGCGCCTTCATGCTGAGGCTGATCTTGCCGTCCTTCACCGCAATGACCTTGACCTTGACCGTCTGGCCTTCCTTGAGCACCGCGCCCGGATGTTTGATACGCTGCTGGCTGATCTGGGAGACGTGCACCAGACCGCTTAAACCCTTCCCCAGATTGATAAATGCACCGTAATCCTTGATTGTCTCCACGACGCCCTCTGCCACAAGTCCGACTTCGACATTGGAGATGCGCTGTTTGCGCTCTTCCTGTTCCTTTTCACGGAGAATATCTCGTGCGGAGAGTACCAGACGCTTGCCTTCCGGCTCTGCGGTGATGACGCGGACCTCGATCTCTTTGCCAACGAACTCGTCAAGATTCTCCACGTAAGAGAGGGAAAGCTTGGAAGCCGGAATAAATCCGCGGATGCCTTCAACATAGGTGGTCACGCCGCCCTTGACGGCCTCGTTGATCTTGACGGTGATGTTGGACTGATCCTTTTCGAGCTGCTGCAAACGCTCCCAGCCAAGTACGGCTGCCGCTGCCTTCAGGGAAAGCTGGATACGTCCCTGTGCGTTGTCACGTCGGATGACGGTGGCGGAAATCTCCTGTCCGATCTCGAAATCACGGAAGGTGAAGTTTGGATCATCACTGGCGTCTTCCCGGCGCACGATGCCGTCCGTATAGATACCGAGATCAACAGTCAGCTCTTCGTCAGAAACGCCGATGACCGTTCCCTTAAGAATGTCACCCTCGTGGATCGGCTTCATGGAAGCTGTGATTGCCTCGTCAAAATCCGCCATGGTCTCTGCAGGTGCTTCCTGTGCGGCCGGCGCGCTCCCGGACTCAGCGGTTCCCGCAGCCGGCTCAGCAGCTTCTGCTTCCGCGGTTTCCGCTGTTGGCTCTGCTTCCGTAGCTTCCGCAACAGCAGCTTCTGATACCGGTGTATCTGCTGTCACTTCTTCCGCAGCTGCGGCCTCCGGTTCAGCTTCCGTAGCTTCTGCTGCCGCACCTTCTGTTTCCTGTGCAAGTACTTTCTCTTCTTCGCTCATAACTTATGTTTCCTCCTGACGCTTGCGCCGGGCTTCGCCGGACGCCTGAATGGTTTTATTCTATCACAGCTTTTCTTTTTTGAACACAGAAAAAAGAGAAAATAATAAAAATAGTTTCAAAAAAATGCTTATGGTGGTATACTGTCTGAAATGAGACTGTAGTGGCATAATACGGTTATCAGCTCATAATGGGAGAACAGGGCATGGAGACGGTAATAGAAAATATGCGGGAGAGTATTTCTGAGGAAGGCATCCGGCGCGCCGGAGAGATTCTGCGGCAGGGCGGTCTGGTGGCTTTTCCCACAGAGACCGTCTATGGACTTGGCGCGAATGCGCTTGATCCGGAGGCGTCCGCGAAGATCTATCGGGCAAAGGGCAGGCCGTCGGACAATCCCCTGATTGTTCATATCGCCGAATGGGAGGCTATTGGGAAGATAACGGAAGAGCTTACGCCGCAGGCGAAGCTCCTTTCGGACGCATTCTGGCCGGGACCGCTTACGATGGTCTTGAAAAAGTCAGATGCGGTGCCATATACGACGACCGGCGGACTTCAGACAGTGGCCGTGCGTATGCCGGACAATGCGATCGCATGCGCGCTGATCCGTGCGGGAGGCGGGTATGTGGCTGCACCGAGCGCAAATACATCCGGACGGCCGAGTCCGACGACGGCACAGCATGTCGCGGAGGACATGGACGGTGTGATTGACATGATCATTGATGGAGGGCCTGTGTCCATCGGCCTGGAGTCTACGATTGTTGACCTGACGGAAGAGGTGCCGGTAATCCTGCGTCCGGGATTTATCAGTCAGGAGATGCTCGGCAGGGTGGTTGGCGAGGTCAGGATGGACCGGGGGCTTCTCTCGGAAGATCCTTCCGTCCGGCCGAAGGCGCCCGGTATGAAATATCGCCACTACGCACCGAAAGCGCCTCTTTTTATTGTGGAAGGCGAACGGCAGCGCGTGCAGGAAAAGATCAACGAGCTGACCGCGGAGGAGTCTCTGAAAGGACGGAAAGCGGGCGTGATCGCCGCGAAAGAGACGTCCGGCAGCTATTTTCACGCGGTGGTCAGGACCATTGGTTCGCGGGATCAGGAATTGACGATCGCTCAGCATTTGTACGCAATTCTGCGGGAATTCGATCACCTGGAGGTCTCGGTGATCTACTCGGAATCTTTTGAAACGCCGCAGATGGGTGCGGCGATCATGAACCGGCTGATGAAAGCCGCCGGACATCAGGTGATTGAGGTGTAATATGGGGGGAAAGCTTTGAAAAAATTTGACAGACTGATTTTTGTGAGTCAGGCAGATACGGCTGCCGGTCCGATGGCGGAGGCGATCATGCAGAGCAAGTATCTGCTGGATGAGCTGGAGGTGACGTCAAAGGGGCTTGTCGTGCTGTTTCCGGAGCCGATTAATCCCAAGGCGGAGGCCGTGCTTGCGGGGAAAGGCCTGACAATGAAGGATCACATGAGTGACCCGCTTGTGCGGGAGGATTTTGGCGAAAGGACTCTGATGCTGACCTTTACCGATGAAGCCCGGGAAAAGGTATTGGAGAGCTTCGGGGCGGAATACGAGGATCTGGTGCAGGTCCTTCATCACTTTGTCGGCGAGGAGGAAGGACCGGAGAATCCATACGGCGGCTCTCTCGCGGATTATGGGCAATGCTATTCGGTGTTGGAGACACTGATTAAAAAGTTGGTTGTACAATTAAATGAGGAGGAATTATTATGTTAGCAGTGGGTTGTGATCAGGCAGGATATGCGTTGAAGCTGGAGATTTTAAAGTATCTGGATGAGAAGGGCATCGCTTATAAGGATTGTGGGACCTGGTCCGCGGACGCGGTGGATTATCCTGTTTATGCAAAAGCGGTTGTACAGGAGATTTTATCAGAGCGGGCAGAAAAGGGAATCCTGATCTGCGGGACGGGCATCGGTATGTCGATGACGGCCAATCGTTTTAAGGGAATCCGTGCTGCTCTTTGCGGCGACTGCTTCAGCGCGGAAGCTACCCGGATGCACAATGACGCGAATGTTCTTTGCATGGGAGCACGGGTTGTTGGCCCGGGGCTTGCGGTGAAAATTACGGAGACTTTCCTTGAAACGCCGTTTTCCGGGGCGGAACGCCATGCACGCAGGGTGCGGATGATTGATGAGGATTGAGAAATGCAATCCGGAATGGCCTGAAAGAGCAGGGATTCGTTACATTCACAGCGCAGCTGTGAATAGTAACAGGGCTTCAGGACGGACATAAAAATTTAAGAATTATACAAAGATTTGAACACGTTTCCGTGATATGATAAATGAAAATGGCTCGTGATATGATGATGAAGCGGGAGCACGGAAGCGATGCAGCATGCGTTTTGTATAGATCAGGACGGGCTGCGTTCAGGAAAACCGACAACGAGGGAGTACTTACAGCAGGAGGAGAAAAAATGCAGAAGATAGTGATCATGGATCATCCGGTGATTCAGCACAAGATAGGTATTATACGGAGAAAAGAGACAGGATCCCGGGATTTCCGGGCGATGATCGGCGAGATCGCCATGTATATGTGTTATGAGGCGACGCGCGACCTGAAGCTGCAGGATGTCGAGATTGAGACGCCGATCTCGAAGACGACTGTGAAAGAGCTGAGCGGGAAAAAGCTTGCGGTCGTCCCGATTCTCCGCGCCGGTCTCGGCATGGTAGATGGTATGCTGGCGATGATGCCGGCGGCAAAGGTGGGACATATCGGTCTTTACCGTGACCCGGAGACGTTAAAGCCGGTGGAGTATTACTGCAAGCTCCCGGCGGATTGTGATGAAAGAGAAGTGTTTGTGGTGGACCCGATGCTTGCCACGGGCGGTTCTGCGGTGGCAGCGATCCAGATGCTGAAGGACAAAGGCTGTAAGAGCATTCGGTTTATGTGCATCATCGCTGCTCCGGAAGGGATAGAGGCGATGAAGAAGGCGCATCCGGATGTGGATATGTATATTGGCGCGCTGGACGATCATCTGAATGATCATGGTTATATTGTACCCGGGCTTGGGGATGCCGGCGACCGTATTTTCGGAACGAAATAAGAAATGCCGTAACTGTTCAGGACAGCACCTCGCACCTGCTGCGAGGTGCGTATGAAAGTATATGGTATGCGAAATGCCGGTTTTACGCCGGGATGTGGCTGGACAGGCATGGAGAATCCCGTGGTCAGGAAGTGCGGTGCGTGCCGCTTTCACAGGAACGAGAGGTGAATGATGATGAAAAAGCTTAGAAAAATGGCGGCGTTTGTACTGACGGCAGCTTTACTGGTTCAGCAATGCGGCGTCATCAGCTATGCAGAGGAAAGTCAGACAGCGGAGGCGCAGGAAGTAACGGAAGCGCAGACGCAGGCGGCGACAGAAGCACAGACACAGGCGACGGAGGCGCAGACGCAGGCGGCGACGGAAGCACAGACGCAGGCGACAGAGGCACAGACACAGGCAGCGACAGAAGCACAGACGCAGGCGGCGACAGAAGCGCAGACACAGGCGGCGACAGAAGCGCAGACACAGGCAGCGACGGAAGCACAGACGCAGGCAACAGAGGCGCAGACAGCAGCGACGGAAGCACAGACAGCAGCAACGCAGGCATCAGAGAATGAGACACAGGCGTCTGAAACGGAGTCGGAGACGTCTCAGACAGAAGAAGAGACGGATGAAGCTCAGTCGGGCAAGGAGAAGACTGAGAAAGAGAAGGAGACAGAGGAGACCGAACGTTCTGAACGGAAGAATTCCGGGGATAAGCTAAAGCTCACCGATCTGGTGAAAAAGCTGTCAGGGGCGCTTCCTTATCTGTTTGTCGGGGAGACAGTGACTCTTCCGGAGGAAACATCTGAGGCACAGCAGGAGACGGAAACAGAAGCCGCAGCTGCCGCCGCTGCGATCGCGGAGGAGGAATCCGAGGCGGAGACAGAATCGGAAGAGGAAAGCGAAGAGCAGGATCTGGAGGAACTGATTCTGGATGGAGATGAAGGCAAGGCTCTTCTCTCAGATCTGAAAAAGGTATCCACTGCTCTGGCGGATGCACGGTCATCCAAATCGGTCACGGTCATCAATCTTTATGCCGATGAGGACGGCAATCTGGATGAAGCGCAGCTGGAGGCTTTATCGGATGATAAGGTTCTCGATGTGACCGATATGGTCTATGTGGTCAATATAGTGGCGGAATCGGCAGAGCAGGAGCTTACTTTCTCCGGCTATGAGATGGAACGATCTGAAAAGACTGTTGTATACGCGGACACGTATGAGGCTGGAGATGTCATTTACAATTTTGTTGCTCTCGAAGAGGATGAGTATGTCGACTATACAGGGACGCTGAAGCTTACCGACGGTATACAGGGAACGATCCTGGCACCGGCGGCGGTGGTGGAGCTTGCCGGGGAGCTTTCGGGAGCGGTTTACGCGAATGCCGTGACGGTAAAGGATGCGGACGCGGTGCTTCTGCGGGTTGCATTCTCGACCGGAGTGGAAGAAGAGACGGAAGCTGAGACAGAAACTGAAATAGAAACAGAAGAGACGGAAGCGGAGTCAGAGGCAGCAGCGACGGAGACGGCAGCGACGGAAACAGTTGAGACTGAAACAGATGCAGCAGAAATTATAGAAACTGAGACAGAAGCAGAGACAGAAACAGAAACAGAAACAGAGGTATCCGCGGACTCCGGTCTTCTGGCGTCGATTGGTCAGGGAATTTTGAGTCTGGCTGAGCTTGCTGCTTCAGAACCGGAGACGACAGCTGAAACCGAGAGTGAGACGGAGAGCGAAACGGAAAGCAAAACCGGAAATAAGGCGATCACGGTTTCTGCGCAGGCACTTTATGGAGAAACAGTGCTGACGGCGGAGACGGAGGTAACGTATTACGTGGCTCTCTTTGTCGCAGAAGCGGAGACGGAGGCAGCTGCGGAGGCGACAGCCGGTGTGTTAGCGGTGTCAGAGTCCCCGGAGGTGATATCTGGTGTGTCAGCAGTGTCAGAATCTCCGGCGGCGACATCCTCCACCACCCTGAAGCTGGCCAGTGAAGTGAAGACACTGACGATTTCTGCGGGGAAGACAGCGAGCGGCAGTGTAGTGTTCGATGCTCTGACGGCCGGCACATATTACGTGGCGGCGACAGATAAGGACGGGAACCTGTTGTCTTCATCTGCATCCCCATATGTGGAACCCCTTGAAGTGACGCTTGCGGAGAATGAGACGGAAAAAACCGCAGACCTGCAGTATCAATACACCGGATCTCTGCCGGAGGATACGTTTTACTACGTGGTACCATTGACCGTTACTCTGAATGTCCTTGATCGCGCCGGCGCGGCTTTGACAGGGAGTGAGACGTTCTATGTGAATGTTTACTCGGATGCGGACCGGACACAGAGCGTGAGTGCTTACACTGATTCGGCCTTGACGACCGCGGCGAACAGTACGCCGATTGCGATTTCCATGGATGGCGGCAGTACGCAGACGGCGACCGTTTATCTGAAAGCGACAGCTGCGGAGCAGACCTTCTATATAGGAGAGACGGACAGCACCGGTGCGGCTGTGACCGGCGGGGAAAACGGTTTTGCTTATAATGTGTCCTATCCGGACACAAGCGCAAATGCAGTGACAGTGAAATGCGGTGATACGGCTGCATCTGTGACAGTACAGAATCAGCTGAATGATTCAACCATAAAGATCAGTGTGCGGGACGCTTCGGATGGCGGCCTGCTCTCAGGCGCGAAGCTGGCAATCAAGGACAGCTCGGGCAATATTTATGAAGTCAGTACGGCAGGCAGTAAGACCTTTACCTCCGGCGAGACAGAGATTGTGTGGACCAATGCGCTGGAAGACGGCGGGACCTATTATCTGACGGAGATCACGGCGCCTGATGGGTATACGCCGGTACCGGATGTGGAATTTACCGTGGTGCGCGGCTGTACGACAGAGGTAGCGATTGAAAATTCTACGACGGCCTCAACGGGCTACAAGCTTACGGTTACCAAGCAGGTGTACGTGGGAGATTATCAGGTCTATGCTTATGATACAACGTCGGGCACCTATCAGGCAAAGGGGGCGTACACGTATTACTTTGCTCTGTTCTCTGATTCTGCCCGCACCAAAAAGGTCAGCAATGTAGTGTCACTGGATGTGAGCGGCTTTACGGGGACTGTGACGTTCTCAAATCTGACGCAGAACGGCGTATATTATCTGTCGGAGACGGATCAGTATGGTATTGTGAAAACATCGACAAGCTCCCTTACGATCCGCTATACGAACAGCGGAAAGGTGACCATGTCGGAAACAACGCGCAGCATGGTGGTGCAGAATGTCTACAAATCGCTGCCCGGCGGATATCGCTATACCGGAACTCTGTCCCTGACGCTGAACGTGACGGATTCTTCGGGAACAGCAGAGGCAGTGACGAATACATTCTACATCGGAATTTATCGTAATTCAGACTACAGTGATACGCCGACTATTGTGAAGATGAGTCTTTCGAACGCTTCCTCGGCTACGGTGCGCAGACGGATCCTGCTTTCCGGTGAGAACAGCATGACGTATTACATTGCCGAAGTGGATGCAAGCGGCAACCGCATCACGGACGACTCTACATTCTCCTACGTGGTATCGGTAGACAAGCCAACCGTCACCATTTCAAAGGGAAGTACGCAGTCCGTGACGGTTACGAATAAGCTGAAGGCGTCAAAGGTCACGCTCTATATCACCAAGCGCGTTTATGAGGGAACTACGCAGAAAGCCGTGAGCGAGACGTTCTATGCGGGCCTGTTCAAAGATGCAGCTCTTACAGAGCTCTATGCGGATCCGATTGCGCTGACACTGGACAATGCGAGTGAGAAAACACTGAAGCTGACATTGAATATAGGTACTGCTTCCGGTGTGACGATTTACGTCGCTGAGGTGGATAAGGACGGCAACGTAATTACGGATCAGAGATCCTTTGGCTATCAGATTAAGGTAGTCAACGCGACGGCGGCGTTTACGCAGGATAATCTGTCTATACAGACGATTTTGCTGAATTCTGTATATGGCTCTACGTCGAGTGATGACTGGGATTCGATACTGAATTCGACATCAGCAGACCTGCTGACGGATACATCTTCGTATACGGTGGATGACAATGGCTCCGTATCCGGTGAGACAACGTCGGTACAGACCGGAGATGACACACCGCTGTTTGGCTATATGCTGCTGATGGGTGCGTCACTCGCGCTGCTCGGATGGGGCGTATGGAGAAGGCGCAGAATGGTCTGATAACATGTAAGAGGTGTATGGAGAAGGTACAATATTAGATAAGAATCCCGGGAGCCGGATGGAGCTGGTTCCCGGGATAGTTTGCTTTATATGCGCAAGGCCGGGCTTGAAATCTTGCGGTTAAAGCCGCACTCGGCTCGCGCGGGCGAGTAGGAGCCGACAAGCGGACTCCTACTCGAATGATATAAGAAACTTCGTTTCCGGTATCATAAAACGTTTTGTGAGGATGCGCCAAGGCGCTTTGTTATCCGAAAGTTAATACCTGCGTCTTTTCGTATCCATTGCTCATATCAAAGCGAATCACGAATGTGCTGCCTGCAAGGTACAGCGTATCTCCGATGTAGAGGCCGCGCATGGTGGAACTGTCGGCCGCTCCGGCCAGCCCATCCGCGTAGAAATCGTAGATCAGCTCCTGTACAAATCCTTCCTCCTCATCGTAGGAGAAGATCAGGAAGCGATTGTCGCAGTAGAAGCCGATGATGTTTTTGCCGGCATTCGCCAGAATCGATTTGTAGTTGGACAGCGACTCACACCAGGTGACGCCATCAATCACATATTTTGCCGCTTCCGTCACATCAGACGGATCGGAGATGTCAAACATGGACAGCTTAAGTCCGGTCGTGCTGCCTGTGGATTCGTCCGCCTCGTAACCGAGTCCGAGCAGGAGGTCTTCCCCATAAAAATGCAGATAGGAGGAAAAACCGCTGATTTTCAATTCGCCTAAAATTTCCGGATTGTCCGGGTCGGAGAGGTCGACGGAGAACAGCGGGTCTGTCTGCTCGAAGGTGACGAAATAGCCGGTCTCCCCCAGAAAACGCGCGGAACGGACCGTCTCTCCGGCAGCAAGATCAGAAATGACGGAAAGCTGCTTCATGGACGCGTCGAGGATGTAGAGTGCGTTATGCTCTGTCCAGTCCGTGACAGCGGCAGTCGGCGAGATGTCGTCGCCGTAGTAGGTTGTTACAAGGCGAAGATTGCCATCGTACTCATTCATCGAGAACGAATCGTTCAGATAGCCGGTCACGGAGCCTGCCGCGACGCCGGTGATCAGTCCGTCCTCATAGTGGAATTTTGTGATTTCAGTGACGGTGTTCGAATTTTCATAATTCTCGTTGACCGCATAAATGTTTTCCTGACTTACGTAGAAATTATCAGCGCCGGAGACCAGAATTTTATTGTCAGCGAATTCGGACGGGCTCGTCACATCCACCGAGCTGATGACCAGACATTCCGTGCTGGTCAGGGTTTCCGGAAGATAATAATCCTCCGCTTTTGCTTCGGCACCGTTCAGAAGCGGCGCGATTGTGCTCTCTTCCAGTGAATCCCCGACTGACGGGAAATACGTGGAAAACAGGTAAATATAATTGCCGGCCTTGCGGGAGTCGCTGTAATAGCCCTCCTGCGTTACCTTACCGGAGAGAACCGGCTCGCTGCGGTCGCTGATGTCGTAGGTGTACAGTGCGGTGACAGAAGCGGAACTGGTGTAGTATGTGCCGTCTTCTTCTTCCGTGAGCGAGGTGACATATTCTCTGGCAATGATATTTAAAACATCGCCGTCCAGATACATCTCCTTTACCGTCAGGTCATTGTCGCTTTCCAGCGAAGTCTGGCTTACAAGCTCCATCTCGTTGTCCGTGCCATTGACATTGACGATCAGGAATTCGCCGTCCGAGCGCAGGATGTAAATGTAAGAGCCATCTGTTTTCACTACGTCTCCCTCGTCTACTCCGTATTCCTGGACGTTGGTGGAGGAATAATCGGAGCTGGCTTCTGCTGAACCGGAATCTTCGTCCTCTGTGACCACATAAGCTTCCGAAGAACTGGTATCTGCATCTGACAATCCAGAATATGTTTCCTCGGACATGACATCTTCCTCAGCAACATCCGCCGAAGCTGAATTCGATGCGCCCAGAGCCAGATCCGCCGTATCATATGCCTCAGTGATCAGCATGGTGCCGTCTGACGTCCGTGCGTAGGTGTTTTCGGCTATGGCAGAAAGCGCTTCATAGATTTCCTCGTAGCCGGAGGCGTATGTGAAGGGGTCGGCGGAGTCAGTTCCAGTTCCGTCTGCGGCCCCGGTATTATCTGTGGTACCTGTGGTTCCGTCCGTCTCAGCCTGTTCAGAATCAGCTTCCGTGACGTACTGACTTTCTTCTGCATATCCGGTATACACATTGCCTGCGAGCGCAAGCGTAAATGCGAGCACAAACACCAAGATCGCCGCCGTACATGCCCCTTTTTTGCTCATACAGTACCTCCCATCTTAAAACATGAATAAAAGCATTTGTCTTTTTCAGAAGAGTGTAAAAAATATTTCAGAAAAACACAAGGAAAAGAATAGGAATTTTTGGTGAATCTTTTCTTATCATACGTGTTATAATACAGATGCAACAAAAAACGTCAACAGTCCGCTGCACGGCATACCTGCTGCCTGTAAGAGCAGTGAGAAACCGCACGGCAGTTCTGCGAACAGTCAGCTGAAAGAAAGGAAGAGATAAAATGGATACTTTAAAAGCTGAGAAAAGAGACTTGACGGTAAAGGCAAAAAAACTGAGACGGGAGGGCTACGTGACCGGCAATGTGGTCGGACGCGAGATTGAAGGCTCCATTCCGATCATGATCAACAAACGTGACGCGGAGCGCGTTTTCCGTTCAAAGAAAAAAGGCAGCCAGCTGTATCTGGACGTCGACGGACAGAAGCTGGACGTTCTGATCAAGGAAATGAATTACAATTCCATGAAGAACCAGTATGATGAGGTGGACTTTCAGGCGCTTGTCAGCACCGAGAAGGTACATTCCGTCGCCGAGGTTGTTCTTCTGAACCATGATAAGATTCAGGAAGGAATCCTGCAGGTGGTTCTTGAAGAGATCGCATACAAAGCACTGCCGTCGGCACTGGTGGAGAAAGTGGAGATTGACGTCGGAGAAATGAAGCCGGGCGATTCCGTAAAAGTAGAAGATCTGCCGATTGCCTCCAATCCGGATGTGGAGCTGACGACGAGCCGCGACGCAGTCGTAGTGCTTGTCTCCGAGTCCCATGCATCCGCTGTGAAGGATGAAGAGGAAGCAGCGGAGGAATAAGTAAAACCGCCTGTAGCTTTGTTCCGGAATTTTGCAGCACGGCTATGCGGTATATAAAACAGAATGGCGCGCGAGCGCTGTAGAAGAGGTTAACCCCATCTGACAGAAACAGGAGCTGCAGATGGGGTTTTGTATTGGTGGATAATGTTGTATTGATAGAACTGCCGGGAATAATTAGTCCGCAATCTCAGTGACTTTAGACGATGGGTTAAGGTCGACAAAAGCAAAATTTTGTGCTATAGTCTCGGTAATATTTATTATAGCGTCGAAAATGTTTTAGAAGAAATACTGTGGAAATATATGGAAACTTAGGTTTAGAGGGAAGGAAACAGGATAATGGGGAAAAAGAAAAATGAAGTTACCATCCGCTCTTCTGCGGCGGAATATCTGACCTTTGTGGCGTCTACGGGCGGTCAGGAATCAAGTTTTGAGATGCGTTATGAGGACGAGAACATCTGGCTGACGCAGAAAATGATGGCGGCTTTATATGGTGTGTCAATTCCGGCTGTAAATCAGCATTTAAAAAAAATTTTTTCAGATAGTGAATTAATAGAAGAAGCAGTTATTAAGAAATACTTAATAACTGCAGATGATGGAAAGACTTACTGGACAAAACATTACAATCTTCATTATTCAGGACCGGCTTTTTTAGTCAGATTTTGATCGTTTTATACAGGAAACGGATGATGAGGTTCCTGCAAACTTGGATTAACGTTCCATAATATTACAAAACATTTAAGAAACCCGCGCACGGATAGCCCTTGCAGACCTTGGAAAATGTGGGTATAATCGGATGTATATAAAATCATGCCGGACATGAACATTGCAGCCGTCAGGACGCCAGCAGAAGATGTGTCAGATGTGGGTATGCCGGACGGAGCTGCCAGGCATAAAAAGAAGAGGAGACCGTAGACATGGATTTGCAGTTTACTACCGTAAAAGAGCTGTATCGCGACCGGGACAGCTATATAGACCGTGAGATTACCGTCGGAGGCTGGGTGCGCAGCATCCGCGATTCGAAGACCTTTGGATTTATCGTCCTGCACGACGGTACGTTTTTTGAGACCCTTCAGATTGTATATTCGGATCAGCTGCCGAATTTTGCCGAGATTTCGAAGCTGAATGTCGGCGCGGCTGTGATCGTGAAAGGAACGCTTGTGGCGACGCCGAACGCGAAACAGCCGTTCGAGATTCAGGCGGCTTCCGTGGAGGTTGAGGGAGCGTCGACGCCGGATTACCCGATGCAGAAGAAGCGCCATTCGATGGAGTACCTGCGTACGGTTCCGCATCTTCGCCCGCGCACGAATACCTTTCAGGCGGTATTCCGCGTGCGCTCGCTGATCGCCTACGCGATCCATACCTTTTTTCAGGAGAGAGGCTTTGTCTATGTGCATACGCCTCTGATCACCGCGAGTGACTGTGAGGGCGCCGGGGAGATGTTTCAGGTGACGACGATGGATATGAACAATCCGCCGCGCAACGATAAAGGCGAGATTGATTATACGCAGGACTTTTTCGGGAAAATGACGAATCTGACCGTGAGCGGACAGCTCGATGTGGAGGCGTTTGCTCAGGCATTCCGGAACGTCTATACGTTCGGACCGACATTTCGCGCGGAGAATTCCAACACTGCGCGCCACGCGGCGGAGTTCTGGATGATCGAGCCGGAGATCGCGTTTGCCGATCTGGACGATAATATGGCTCTGGCAGAGGACATGCTCAAGTTCGTCATCCGCTACGTGCTGGAGAACGCGCCGGAGGAGATGAATTTCTTCAATTCCTTTGTGGATAAGGGGCTGCTTGATCGTTTGAACCATGTGCTGAACTCGGAGTTCGGCCATGTCACCTACACGGAAGCGGTGGAGATCCTGAAAAAGCACAACGACAAATTCGAATACAAGGTTTCCTGGGGCTGCGATCTGCAGACTGAGCACGAGCGCTATCTGACTGAGCAGATCTACAAACGTCCGCTGTTCGTCACGGATTATCCGAAGGAGATCAAGGCATTTTATATGAAGCTGAATGAGGACGGGAAGACGGTGCGTGCGATGGACTGCCTCGTACCGGGTATCGGCGAGATCATCGGCGGCAGCCAGAGAGAGGACGATCTTGACATTCTCACGGCACGGATTGCGGAGCTTGGTATGAAGCCGGAGGACTATACGTATTATGTGGATCTGCGCAAATACGGCTCCACGCGTCACTCCGGATTCGGACTCGGGTTTGAGCGCTGCGTGATGTACCTGACCGGTATGTCCAATATCCGCGACGTGCTGCCGTATCCGCGGACGGTGGGAAGCCTGACATGATGTTGTAACAGTATCGCTATCGGACGATTACGATTACGGAAGCTGCAGCAGGACTTCTGGTGTATTTCCCGTGAACAGGTCAGATAGCCAGTCTCGGGATTCCGGCGGCGCACAAATATATGCGGACAGGACAGGGATAAAATTTCGGAGATACAAATGAGTAAGATTCTGGTTTTGGACAACGAAAAAGAGATTGCCGATGTGATCGGTCTCTATCTTCGCAACGACGGCTATGAGGTCGAGCTGGCGTATTCCGGCCGCGAGGCGTTGAAAAAGGTGGAGACTTCCCCGCCGGATCTGGCGCTTCTGGATGTGATGCTGCCGGATATTGACGGGTTCCGGGTATTGCAGAAGATCCGTGAGAAGTATAAGTTCCCGGTGATTATGCTGACTGCGAAGACGGAGTACACAGACAAGATCAACGGACTGACACTGGGGGCGGACGACTATATCCCGAAGCCGTTCAATCCGCTGGAGATGGTGGCGCGGGTCAAGGCGCAGCTTCGCCGCTATCAGAAATACAATGGGACTGCTGCGGAACCGCCGGAGAATATCATCGACTTCGCAGGGCTTTTGATGAACCGCGATACGCACGAGTGCAGTTACAATGAGCGGGAGCTGACATTGACTCCGACAGAATTTGATATCCTGTGACTTCTGTGTGAGAACCGCGGGAAGGTGATCAGCTCCGAGCAGCTTTTTGAGCAGATATGGAAAGAAAAATATTTTAAGAACAGCAACAATACAGTTATGGTTCATATCCGCCATCTGCGGGAAAAAATGGGCGATGGGCACAGGAAGAGCGATTTTATCAAAACCGTCTGGGGAGTAGGGTACAAAATTGAAAAATAGGTACGGCAAATTAAAACGAAATACAATTTTACGGGCACTGCTGGTCAGTTTTCTGGTGGTGGCTGCCGGATACGGGGTTCTGACATTCCTGACGCAGGGAATCGGGCAGGAGACGTTTCAGAGTCTTGTGGTGAAAGTACTTGAAAAAATGGGAGCATCAGCGGAATATGCCGAAGCTTTCTATAGCCGTCTGGCTCTGGATGGGAAGTGGTTGTTTGCGTTTGCAATGCTTGCCATTTTGTTTTTATTGTTTTTCCTCCTTGCGGTGGGGAAGATGACGAAAAGCCTGAACCGCATCAGCGAGGCGCTGGACGGCATTCTCGCTGAGTCAGGGGAGCCGGTCGTGCTGGGAGAAGATCTGGAGCCGATGGCGGAGCAGATGAATCTTCTGCAGCGCAAGCTTTCCTGGAGAGCACAGCAGGCTGTGGTGAGCGAGCAGCGCAAGAATGAGATGGTGGCCTGTCTGGCGCATGACCTCAAGACACCGCTGACTTCGGTGACTGCGTATCTGGCCATGCTGGATGAACATCCGGAGATGTCTCCGGAGGAGCGGGCAAAATACACGCACGTTACCCTGGAGAAAGCAATCCGTCTGGAAGAGCTGCTGAATGAGTTCTTTGAGATCACACGCTACAATGTACAGGATATGGTTCTGGAAAAGAGAGAGATTAATCTTTCAATCATGCTGGAGCAGCTGGAGGATGAAAACCTTGGACTTCTGAACCGTAAGAACATGACCTGCGTGGTGGATGTGCAGGAAGGCCTGATCATGCAGGGCGATCCGGACAAGCTGGCACGTGTGTTTGATAATCTGCTGAAAAATGCGGCAGCCTACGGATATGAGAATTCTCAGATCCTGATTCAGGCCCGCGGCGGCAACGGAGGCATTACGATTGTATTTACCAATGAGGGGCCGCAGATTCCGCAGAAAAAGCTGGAGATGATCTTTGAAAAGTTCTATCGTGTAGATGACGGGAGGTCGAGCAAGACAGGCGGAGCCGGACTGGGGCTGGCGATTGCCAAACGGATCGTGGAGCTTCACGGCGGCGTGATCTCGGCGGTCAGCGACAGCAAGAACACCCGATTTATCGTGAACATACCGGTATCTATGCCGGACGCAGAGGGGGATGCGTATGAGAAGAGGGCAAAGAGGAGAAGGAAACAGAAATAACGCCGGATATGAGAACGGCGCCGGATACGGAAGCAATGCCGGGACCAGGGATTCTGCCGGGTATGGTGGGGAACAGGTCAGCTATTACAGCAGCAATAACTCTTACAACGGTCCTTACGGCGCCCCCGGCGGGAATACTCCCAACGGGAACGCTTCGGGCGGCACGGGACAGGGTTCCGGTAAAAAACCGAAAAAGAAGAAGAAAAGAAGCCGTGTAGGCGACGCGATCAGCATGATCGTGATGGCGGCGGCGTTTTGCGTGTTTGTCTACGCGGGCTATATGCTTTACGGCTATTATAAGGAATACAAAAAGGCGGACGACGCCTATTCGAGTCTTGAGAACTACGCGTCGGCGACAGATGAGACCGAGACGGAGGATCTGGACGCACTGGAAGAGGCGTTTGAGGAAGCTGCGGAGGATGAGAGTGCTCTGGCACAGCTGCTCAGCGGCCGTGAGGTGAGGACAGTGACTGTGGCTGGTGAGGAGGTGACGCTGCCGGTCATGGAAAGCCCGATCGACTATGAATCGCTGAAAGAGATCAATTCAGACATTGTCGGCTGGCTCAAAATCCGGGCGTTGGATTTAAGCTATCCGGTCGTTCAGGGCGAGGACAATGATTATTATCTTCATCGTTCCTTTGAACAGGAGGACCTGTTTGCCGGCTGCCTCTTCATGCATTATGAGAATGAAAGCGACTTCAGTGATCAGAATACAGTCATTTACGGCCACAATATGAAAAACGGCTCGATGTTTGGCTCTCTGAAAAAATTCCGCGACGAGGAAGTCTTCAAGACAAGCAAGTACTTCTGGATCTACACGGAAGATGTTATCTATATGTATCGCATCTTCTCTGCGAGAGTCGTGAATAAGGTAGGGCAACCCTACCAGATCGTATTCACGGACGAGGAATTCGAAGAATTCCTGACCACCGCGATGGAAGAATCTGAAGTGGATAACACGAATGTCACTGTATCGACAGACGACAAGGTGGTGACGCTCTCCACCTGCACCGGGGATTCGTCGACCCGCTTCGTCGTCCAGGGCAAACTGACGCAAATGTATGCGGTGAAGAAGTAGAAAGTTTTGGGAGGGTACAGCCATGAGCGAAATCGAACAGCTTCAGCAGATCATTGACAACACGGAGAATATCGTGTTTTTTGGGGGCGCCGGCGTCTCCACAGAGAGCGGTATCCCGGATTTCCGGAGCGTGGATGGCCTTTATCATCAGAAGTATGATTATCCGCCGGAGACGATTTTAAGTCACACATTCTTTATGCGCCAGACGAAAGAGTTTTACCGTTTTTACCGCGATAAGATGCTGGTGCTGGATGTGGAGCCAAACGCCGCGCACAGAAAGCTTGCTGAGTTGGAAGCCGCCGGAAAGCTGAAAGCGGTCGTGACGCAGAATATCGACGGCCTGCACCAGAGGGCGGGCAGCAAAAAGGTATTGGAGCTGCATGGCAGCATCCATCGCAATTACTGTCAGAAATGTCACCGGTTTTACAGCGGCGAAGAGCTTCTGGCTAAGCTTCAGGGAGAAGATGATGTGCCGCGCTGCGGCTGCGGCGGCGTAATCAAGCCGGATGTGGTGCTGTATGAAGAAGGACTTGATAACCAGACGATGCAGGAATCCGTCCGCTGCATTTCGAGGGCGGATGTGTTGATCATTGGCGGCACTTCGCTTGCAGTGTATCCGGCGGCCGGTCTGATCGATTATTTTCAGGGACGGCATCTGGTTGTGATCAATATGGCGCCGACCCCGCGTGACCGGCAGGCAGATCTGCTCATACAGGAGAAGATCGGGACTGTGCTGGGAGCGCTGCACGTATAGAAATATGGAATTCAGGAAAGTGTTTTTCTGAAGATGCAGGGGTTGTTGAAATGCGGGAATTGCCGAAACTGCGAAGCTGTGAAAATGCGCGGAGCCTGAGATGATTTGAATGGGAGAGACACGGATGGATACGGGCGGATACGTCTTTGAGGTGGGCGATATTGTAAAACTGAAAAAGAAGCATCCCTGCGGCAGCCAGGAATGGGAAATCCTGCGCGTGGGGGCGGATTTCCGTCTGAAATGCACCGGCTGCGCGCATCAGGTCATGGTTCCGCGGAAACTGGTGGAAAAAAACGTGAGAGGATTGCGAAAAAAAGCTTGAACTCACTGGATTCCTGTGTTAGAATGCCTAATTGTGATATATTTCCTTGCTCCCTGCGCGGGATTTTCGTGCAGCCTGACAGACAGTGGAAGAGACAGAGAAGACCGATTTAGAAACGGGTTGCGATGCTGTCCTTTGGGCGGTTATCGGATCGTGGATTTTAGGTCAGGGGGCCATAAGACCATAAGGAGGTGCGAAGAAGCATGAACAAGTATGAATTAGCAGTAGTTGTCAACGCAAAACTTGAAGACGAAGACAGAGCCGCTACGATTGAGAAGGTGAAGGATCTGATCACCCGGTTCGGCGGTACTGTTACCGAGGTAGAAGAGTGGGGCAAGAGAAGACTTGCTTACGAGATCAGGAAGATGCGTGAAGGATTTTACTACTTCGTTCGCTTTGAGGCTGATGCGACATGTCCGGCTGAGGTAGAGAGCCGTATCCGGATCATGGAGAATGTCATCAGATATTTATGCGTTAGACAGGATGCATAGATCAAAGAGAGGTAGAGAATATGAATAAAGTCATCTTAATGGGACGTTTGACCAGAGATCCGGAGGTCCGCTATTCCGCGGGAGACAATTCCTCCGCATATGCGAGATATACACTGGCGGTTGACCGCAGGTTCCGCCGCGAGGGCAGTGACCAGCAATCCGCAGATTTTATCAGCTGCGTGGTGTTTGGCCGGGGAGCTGAGTTCGCGGAGAAGTATCTGCGTCAGGGCACCAAGATTGTGGTGACCGGACGGATACAGACCGGCAGCTATACGAACAGGGATGGTCAGAAGGTATATACGACGGATGTGGTAGTCGATGAGCAGGAGTTCGCGGAGAGCAAGGCTGCTTCCGGCGGACAGGCTGGCGGATATCAGAATGGCGGATACCAGAAGCCGGCTGCGTCTCCATCCGGAATGCCGACACCGTCTGAAGCGTCCGCAGGTGACGGATTTATGAATATCCCGGATGGGATTGATGAGGAGCTTCCGTTCAACTGACGAGAAAGAGTTCTCAATAGCCAGCATCGAGGGATGTTTACATACCCGAGAGGCTGGATATTAGAGAACCGAGACGACATGAGTAAGTAGGGCGGCAGCCCGGATTACGAATGACGGCGGCGATGACGAGAGTGCGAAGCACGTAGTCATCGTCTTTCTCGAAAAAATAATTATGAGTGAGGAGGACAGTGCAATGGCATATAATAAAGAAAAAGGCGATGCGCCGATGAAGAGACGCGGCGGCGGTATGCGCAGAAGGAAAAAAGTCTGCGTTTTCTGCGGCAAGGACAGTGAGATCGATTACAAGGATGTAAATAAGCTGAAAAGATACGTATCGGAAAGAGGCAAGATCCTTCCGAGAAGAATCACGGGCAACTGCGCGAAGCATCAGCGTGCTCTGACCGTGGCCATCAAGAGAGCGCGTCATGTTGCGCTTATGCCGTACGTACAGGACTAAGCCTGATTCGCGCACAGCATTGACAGAGTATTTCGGACAGCCTGCATATCAGAAATGATGTGCGGGCTTTTCTGTTTTATTGGGAAATTTTTCCTGTAAAGAAAAATGTTCCGCAGGGGCGCGTTCTATTTTTTACTTCCCCTTATGGTGACTTTGTGGTAAACTGTGAATACGATAACTATTCAGGACAGTACCTTGCACTTGCTGCGAGGTACGTATGAAAACGTATATTTTACAGGAATACTTATGTTTGTGAAGGTGACAAACAGTTACGAATACGATACCGAATAGCAAAATGATTTTGCAGAACTTTTCATGCTGCAAAGGGTTCCGGATATGCGGCGTGCGAGAAGGGACGGGACGGATATGAAGGAAGACGGAAAAGGGAATAAAAGCCAGCTGAGATACAGCGGCAAGCTTCTGCGGCACTGGTACTGGTGTGTGCTGCTCTGTCTGCTGCTGCTGTTTTTGACGGCTGCAGTACTGTATGTCAATACTCTCGCGGGATGTATCGTTGGAGGGTTTTCGCTGGTATTTTATGTGTCGATCGCTCTGCTCGACGTTTATTATCGCCCGAGAGTACTTCTGGAGCTGATTGATTTTTCCCAGAGGTTCGGGGGAGTGGAGAAGGATCTTCTGGACGGGATGATGATCCCTTATGGTTTTGTGCTTCCTGACGGGCGCATTGCCTGGATGAATGAGCTTCTCTGTGAGATGACGAAGCGGGGGAAAGACTGGCATAAGAATATTTCTTCTGTTTTTCCGGAGCTGACTGCGGCCGCCTTTCCCGGCGAAGGGGAGGAGACAAAGGTCGATCTGGATTACAGCGACCGGAAGTACCGGGTCGTGATGAAGCGCATTCAGCTGACTGAGGTTCTGAAGGGCATGGATGTCGCAGATCTGGAAGGCAGCGACTGCAGTGTGGTCGGACTTCATTTTCTGGATATTACAGAGCTGACTCGTCTTGAAAAAGAGAATTTTGAACAAAAGCCGGCGGTTGGTCTGCTGTATGTTGATAATTACGATGAAGCGATGGACAGTGTGGAGGACGTGCGCCGCTCCATGCTGGGCGCACTGGTAGACCGGCGGATCACCAAATATGTCATTTCCGCCGGAGGACTGATCAAGAATCTGGAGAAGGATAAATATCTCCTGGTGATGAACCGTGTGAGTCTGAACGCACTCGTGGAGGATCGGTTCTCACTTCTGGAGGATGTCAAGACGGTGAACCTCGGCAACTCCATGAACGTGACGGTCAGCATCGGCATCGGGACAGATAACGGCAATTATACGGAGAATTTTGAGGCGGCTCATGTTGCAATCGAGATGGCGCTTGCCCGCGGCGGCGATCAGGCCGTAGTGAAGGATCAGGATAAGATTTCGTTTTTTGGCGGCAAGACGCAGCGCTCGGAGAGCAACACCCGGGTGCGTGCCCGTGTTAAAGCTCAGGCGCTCCGCGAGCTGATCAGTGCCAGGGAGCGCGTGGTTGTTATGGGGCACAAAAATACGGATATTGATTCTCTCGGCGCTGCGGTTGGCGTTTGCAGTGCGGCCATGCGCTCCGGGAAGCCGGTGCATATTGTGCTGGGGGATATGACTGCGAGCATCCGTCCCTGGGTGAACTCTCTGAAGGACAATCTGGAGTATGCGGAGGACGTATTTGTCAGCCATGAGCGTGCGATCCAGCTGACCAATGAAAATACGGTGGTCGTAGCAGTAGACACAAACCGGCCGAGTATGGTGGAGTGTGAGGAGCTTCTGTATCTGACGAAGACGATCGTGGTGCTTGACCATCATCGTCAGGGTGCGGACAAGATTGAGAATGCAGCGCTTTCCTATATTGATCCGGCGGTATCCTCCGCATGTGAAATGATCACTGAGATCCTGCAGTATTACGAGGAGGGCGTTCGGCTGAAGCCCTACGAGGCGGATTGCGTATATGCCGGTATTATCATTGATACGAACAATTTTATGGCAAAGACCGGTATGCGTACCTTTGAGGCGGCCGCGTATCTGCGCAGGAACGGCGCTGACGTGACACGGGTGCGAAAGGTGTTCCGCAATGATATGGCGACTTATAAGGCACGTGCGGAGGCGGTGAGGCATGCGGAGCTTTTTATGGACAGCTATGCTATCAGCGTCTGCCCGAGCCAGGGCATCGAGAGCCCGACTGTGGTCGGGGCGCAGGCGGCAAACGAGCTGTTGAACATCATCGGGGTCAAGGCTTCGTTTGTCCTGACAGAATTTCAGGATAAGATCTATATCAGCGCCCGCGCGATTGATGAGGTGAATGTACAGCTGATCATGGAACGCATGGGCGGCGGCGGCCATATGAACATTGCGGGAGCACAGCTTGAGAACGCAGATACGGATCAGGCAAGAGTGATGCTTAAAGAAGTGCTGACACAGATGACAAAGGAGGGTGCGATCTGACGCATCCGATACGGATACAGGCAAAGAAAGGGGAAATCAGAGCATGAAAGTTATTTTATTGCAGGATGTCAAGTCCCTCGGCAAAAAGGGAGAGATCGTGGAGGCGAGCGAAAGCTACGCGCGGAATGTCCTCCTGAAAAAAGGACTTGGCAAGGAAGCGACAGGGAAAAATCTGAATGATCTCAAGCTTCAGAAAGCGAATGCGGATAAGCTGGCAAAGGAAGCGCTTGCCGCTGCCCAGAAGCTCGGAGAGGAGCTGAAGGATAAGGAGATCCGGGTCGCGGTCAAGGCCGGTGAAGGCGGACGTGTATTTGGTTCTGTCTCCTCAAAGGAGATTGCGGAGGAAGTACAAAAACAGCTTGGGGTCGAGATAGATAAGAAAAAGATCATGCTTGACGCCCCGATAAAAACACTTGGAGTGACACAGGTGGCGGTGAAGCTTCATACGAAGGTAACGACGCAGATCCTGGTACATGTTGTGGAGAAATAATGGAAGAGACTTTATTAAAAAGAGTGATGCCTCACAGTACGGAAGCGGAACAGTCGGTCATCGGTGCGATGCTGATGGACAGGGATGCAGTGACGGTGGCATCGGAGATGCTGATTCCGGATGATTTTTATCAGAAGCAGTATGGGATTCTTTTTGACGCGATGACAGAGATGTATCGTGAAGACAAGCCCATCGACCTTGTCACGCTGCAGAACCGCCTTAAGGAGATGGACGTGCCGCCGGAGCTTTCCAGTATGGAATTTGTGCGGGATATGATTACTTCGGTACCGACCTCTGCGAATGTCAAATACTATGCGCAGATTGTGTCAGAGAAGGCCCAACTGCGCAGACTGATCAAAACGAGCGAGGAGATCGCAGCCTCCTGTTATGCCGGCAAAGAGACCACAGAAGTGATCATGGAGGATACGGAAAAAAAGATCTTTCAGGTGCTTCAGCAAAAAACAGGTGGGGATTTTACACCGATCAAAGAGATCGTTCTGAACGCGCTGGACCGGATTGAGGCGGCGAGCCGCTCAAAAGGAACGGTCACAGGTCTTGCGACCGGTTTTATCGATCTGGATTATAAGACCTCCGGCTTCCAGCCGTCGGATCTGCTGCTGATCGCTGCGCGTCCTTCTATGGGCAAAACGGCGTTTGCGTTGAATATAGCGGAATACATGGCGTTCCGGAATAATCTGACGGTAGCCCTGTTCAGCCTGGAGATGTCGAAGGAGCAGCTGGTGAACCGTTTGTTCGCGATGGAATCACGGGTGGATTCGCAGGCGCTCCGCACCGGCAATTTAAATGACAGTGACTGGACCAGTCTGATTGAGGCGGCTGGTGTCATTGGAAAGTCAAATATGATCATAGATGATACGCCGGGTATTTCCGTTTCTGAGCTGCGCAGCAAATGTCGGAAATACAAGCTGGAACACAATCTGGATATCGTTATTATCGACTATCTGCAGCTGATGACCGGCAGCCGTCGTTCTGAGTCGAGACAGCAGGAGATTTCCGATATTTCCCGTTCACTGAAAGAGGTCGCCAGGGAATTGCAGGTGCCGGTGGTGGCGCTTTCACAGCTTTCCCGTGCTGTTGAGCAGCGGCCGGATCACCGCCCGATGCTCTCGGATCTGCGGGAATCCGGCGCGATCGAGCAGGACGCGGACGTAGTTATGTTTCTTTACCGCGATGATTATTACAATCATGATTCACAGAAGAAGGATGTCGCGGAAGTGATCATAGCCAAGCAGAGAAACGGCCCGATCGGGACTGTGGAGCTGGCATGGCTGCCGCGCTTTACGAAGTTTGCGAACATGAAAAAGTAGTTGTTTTTATATCCCTTTTGGTTCTATCCCGGGATTTTTTCTCATATACTGTATATGAAAGTACTGAGCAGTTACGCATTCATTCGGGCGAAGATCCGCCCGGACGGATGGACATGCTTTTAGGGGGAGCGGTATATGAGGGACTCAGAAGAGAACGGACAGGCACTGTATTCGGTGTCGGAGGCGGTGCAGAAATCCGGTGTGCCGTCGCATGTTTTGCGTTACTGGGAGGACGAGCTGGGGCTTACGATCCGCCGGACTTCGCAGGGACATCGGGTTTACAGCGAAGAGGATCTTGCGACCTTTCGGAAGGTGAAGGACCTGAAAGAGAAAGGGATCCAGCTGAAAGCGATCCGTCTGTTGTTTGAAGATACGCAGGAAGGCCGGCAGCTTTCGCAGCTGCTTGGACGGGAAGCGTATGATCAACAGGACGAGAGCCTTGTGGAACAGCTGTCGTACAGACGGGGCGGGAATCCGGCAGGAGCGTGTCCGGCGGAGGATCCGGATACACAGGCAGAGTTCTCCGAATCGCAGGAATCCGGCATACATATGGGTGGTGCACAGCCGGAGGCGGATGTGGAATATGAGGTCATCCCGAAGACTGAGACGGGCACTTACCGGCTTTTTGAGACAATGCTTCGCAATCTGATCAGCGAGACGATAGCCGGACAGAATGAGAAGCTGGAAGCAGAGCTTGCGGATCTGATCCGCGATGAGATAGAAGAATTGTACATACAGCTCAGGCAGGATGCGGGAGAAAGAGAGGCTGCTGCGGCGCAGGCGGATCTGCGGATGACTCCCAAACGCGGGAACCTCCTGCAAAGATTAAAACAAATGCTAAGATAAATCAGATGCTGGGATAAAACAGATGCCAGGATAAAACAGGGGTTCCGATGCGGAACCCCTGTTCTGATAAAAACCTATGAAAATATCGGACCACTCCGGGCCTGTCCTGTATGGATACGAGGCTCAGTTGAATGGCCTTTGCTGAACCTGTCGCTTACTCAGCGGAGATTGCTCCTGTCGGGCACGCAGCTTCACATGTACCGCACTCAAGACAGACATCCGGATCGATTACATACTTGCCATCGCCCTCGGAGATCGCGTCTGCCGGGCACTCACTTGCGCATGTACCGCAAGCAACACACTCATCAGAGATTACATATGCCATGATTCGTTCCTCCTTTTTTGATATTTTTAAAACCGTGAAGATATCCTCTCGGAATCTTTGCTTTATTCTAATACAAAACAGCAAAATAGACAAGCCTAATCTGATAAGCAACGTGTTTTTTTGGAAAGACAAATAATTGGAAAATGCCTTGCGCTTTTTTTGAGTGCATTATATAATAATGGAAATTGGTAACTGTGAAGGTATTGAACAGTTATGAAAATTGTGACTTTAAGGAGGAAATAAATATGCCGGATACAATTACAAAGGACATGACGATAGGAGAGATTCTTGAGATTAATTCCGGGCTGGCACCGGTTCTGATGGCGGGCGGGATGCACTGTATCGGTTGTCCGGCTTCTCAGATGGAGTCGCTGGAAGAGGCTGCCATGGTGCATGGCATTGATCTGGATCTTCTTTTGACACGCCTGAATACCTATCTCAAGGCGACGCAGGCTTAAGACTGCTGTCTCAACCTGCCAAAAGAGATGCGGACGAAACACCTGACTGAGTCCTGCTTGAAGGCGATGTAGGTGTAACACCTGTCTGAGGCTTGCCTGAAGGTGATGCAGACAGTATTCTGTAAAGAGGGCTGACACGTTTGTGCCGGCCTTAAAACATATTGGAGGGATGGAATCATGCGTCTGTTTGATGCGCTGGAGGCGTCTCGTCCGGGAAAAGCCAGACAGACGCAGCATTTTCAGCTAACGACTGTCTGGGGAGAGCAGATGGACCCGGAGCATGTTTTGCAGGAATACCCGCGTCCCCAGCTTCGCAGAAAGGAATGGATCTGCCTGAATGGCACGTGGCAGTACGCGATCACAAAGACCGGGAACCGTCCCCGGCATGCGGATGGCGACATTCTGGTTCCGTTTTCTCCCGAGACCCGTGCTTCCGGTGTGAGCCGGCGGCTGAAGCCCGGCGAGTATCTCTGGTATCAGCGTTGTGTGGTTTTGCCGGAGGTACCGGATGGGCAGCGCCTGATTCTGCATTTTGGAGCGGTGGATCAGAGCTGCACAGTATGGTGGAACGGGCATCTTGCCGGAAGAAATGAGAATGGATACCTGCCTTTTTCTGTTGATGTGACGGGGGAGGTCAGACAGGGCAGGAATATGCTGCGCGTCCGCGTTCGCGATGATACAGAGGGAAGCCGCAGAAGCAGAGGTAAGCAGTCTTCTCATCCGGGAGGGATGTATTACACGGCGCAGAGCGGGATCTGGCAGACCGTGTGGATGGAGTGGGTGCCGGAAAATTATCTGAAGAGTCTTAAGATCACCCCCTGCTTTGATGAACGCAGGGTGCGGTTGGAGCTGACGATGGTCAGACGGACGGATATGGAGATCCGGCTGCGCTGGAAGGATGATTTTTACACGCATCGTGTGAGAGCAAGGCAGTTTGAGCAGGAGAGCGGCCGGTACAGGACGGAACTGGAGCTGCCCGGCTTTTGCCCCTGGACGCCGGAAAAGCCGTTTCTTTATGAATTGCAGATTCGGGCGGGGGAAGATCTGGTCGAAAGCTATTTTGCCATGCGCAAGTTTTCGGTCGGGATGGATGAAAAGCGCCGTCCGAGGCTTTTTTTAAATAATGAACCGTATTTTTTCAACGGGGTACTGGATCAGGGATACTGGCCGGAGAGCCTGTACACACCGCCGTCTGATGAGGCGATGAAGGCGGATATCCGCAATATGAAGGCGCTTGGGTTTAACACGATCCGTAAGCATTTGAAGATAGAACCGCTGCGCTGGTATTATCACTGCGACCGGATTGGCATGGTGGTGTGGCAGGATATGGTGAACGGCGGTGGGAAAAATCATACATTCCTGACCGTTTATCTTCCGACTGCGCTTCCACTGGCTTCCGAACGGTTTCCGGATGACTCGCCCTGGGCTTACCGTTTGCTTGGAAGAGCAAATGCGCAGGATCGCATCCAATGGGAAAAGGAGTGCGAACAGACGATCGGGCTGCTTTATAATTGCCCCTGCATTGGCCTGTGGACGATCTTCAACGAAGGATGGGGGCAGTTTGATGCCCTTCGGCTGGAGCGCAGGATCCGTGAGCTGGATCCGACACGCCTGATTGATCATGCGAGCGGATGGTTTGATCAGGGGGGCGGCGACATCAAGAGTGTGCACAATTACTTCCGGACCTTAAAGGTAAAAAATGACCGGCGGCCGTTTGTTATTTCCGAATATGGCGGATATTCGTATACGGTTCCCGGGCACGCATACAGTGATGTACCCTATGGTTATCATCAATGTGCCACGGCGGAGGAGCTTGGCGCGAGTCTGCAAAAATTGCGGCGGACGATGCAGGAGCTTGAGGAAAAGGGACTTTCCGGCGCGGTATTTACGCAGCTCTCGGATATTGAGGAAGAGACCAACGGGCTGTATACCTGGGATCGTAAGATCTGTAAAGTGGAGTCGTTGTAGCTATTCAGGACAGTTATATGGGGAAAAGAAAAGAAAGACAGCAATAATTTGCTTGTGAATCCGTCGTGCAGGTAGTAGAATAGAGGCAGAATTTCTATGAAAAAAATGTTGTTTGTGTACAATCCGAAATCCGGGACCGGACAGATCCGGTTCAGCCTTTCAAAGGTTATTGAACGGTTCTCGGCAGCGGACTATGATATCACGGTTTATCCGACTAAAGCACCGGGGGATGCCACACAGATCGTATGCGAGCGGGCCGCCGGATATGATATCATTGTCTGCAGCGGAGGGGACGGGACGCTTGATGAAGTGGTAACCGGCCTGATGGAAAGCGGCTCCAGTGTTCCGATCGGCTATATTCCGGCAGGAAGTACGAATGATTTTGCCGGAAGCATCGGAATTCCGAAGCAGGCAGAGCGGGCGGCAGACACGGTGGTAGACGGAGAGCCTTTCCAATGCGACATTGGGCGGTTCAATGAAAAAGACTATTTTGTCTACGTGGCTGCGTTCGGGCTTTTGACGGACGTTTCCTATCAGACGAAGCAGGAGCTGAAAAATGTGCTCGGCCATGCAGCCTACATCATTGAGGGAGTGAAGCGCCTGGGCAGTTGGCGGTCGTATGCTCTGGATATTGAGAGTGACACATTTTCCGGCAGCGGTGATTTTATCTACGGGATGGCTTCCAATGCCAACTCGATCGGCGGCTTTAAGGGCCTTCCGGGGAAGGACATAGAGCTGGACGACGGCCTGTTTGAAGTCATGCTGGTGCGCACTCCGACGAATCTTCAGGATTGGCAGAAGACAATCAGTGCGCTTCTGATGAATGAGGCGAGCAATGACAATGTCATCCGGTTTAAGACACATCGGCTGATCGTTCGTTCTGAAGAGCCGCTTGCCTGGACCAGAGACGGAGAGGACGGAGGCGAGCATACCTGTGTCGAGCTGGAGAATATGCCGAGAGTGCTTACCATTATGACGGATGGAGGAGCAACAGCAGAAGCGGCCGGCCCGAAGGAAACAGAGGCTCCGGAATTAGAGACTGCTGTGACTGAGGAACACTCTGAGACATGGAGCGAGCCGAAAGAGAATGAGATGACCGGGACTCCGTCGGGGGGCGGAATTATCAACAGGCCTGCATCCGGAGCTGCTTGTGACGCTGATGGCGACTACCACGATGCAGGAGCTTGTGAAAGCGCTCACGGAGATTACGGATCGGCTGATCGGTCCGCTGTAAGCAACAACATCGCAAAGGTTCAAATTTGTAACTGTGAAGGTACTGAACAGTTACCGCAATTTTACCAATTTTACCATAAGGGGGTAAGAGCAATGCTGTACATAGGTGTAGATCTCGGTACATCGGCGGTAAAGCTGCTGCTGATGGAAGGAGACGGGACGATTCAGAAGATCGTTTCCAGAGAGTATCCGCTGTATTTCCCGAATCCGGGCTGGTCAGAGCAAAGTCCGGAGGACTGGTATGAACAGTCAATGGAGGGTTTAAAAGAGCTTCTTGCCGACTGTGACCGCAGCCAGGTGGCAGGCATCAGCTTTGGCGGGCAGATGCATGGACTGGTGATTCTGGATCAGGACGATCAGGTCATTCGCCCGGCAATCCTCTGGAATGACGGCCGTACGCAGGAGGAATGCGATTATTTAAATGGTGTGATCGGGAAGGATAAGCTTTCCAGTTACACGGCTAATATCGCCTTCGCCGGATTTACGGCGCCGAAGCTTCTCTGGGTGCATAAAGCTGAGCCGGAGAATTTTGCGCGGATCGAGAAGATCATGCTCCCGAAGGACTATCTCGCGTATCGTCTTTCAGGCGTACACTGCACAGATGTATCCGACGCATCCGGCATGCTGCTTTTTGACGTAAAGAACCGCTGCTGGTCGAAGGAGATGCTCGATATCTGCGGCGTCCGCGAAGAGCAGATGGCAAAGATTTTTGAAAGCTATGAGGTGGTCGGCACACTGCTTCCGGAGATTGCGAAGGAGCTTGGCGTGCCGGAGACGGTGAAGGTCATCGCGGGTGCGGGCGACAATGCGGCGGCTGCGGTCGGCACCGGGACGGTCGGCGACGGAGGCTGCAATATTTCCCTCGGCACCAGCGGCACCATCTTTATTTCTTCTGAAAAATTCGGCGTGGATAAATACAATGCTCTGCATGCATTTGCGCACGCAGACGGTCATTATCATCTGATGGGCTGTATGCTCAGCGCGGCATCCTGCAACAAGTGGTGGATGGACGAGATCATCGGCACGAAGGACTACGCGGCAGAGCAGGCGCAGATCACGAAGCTGGGCGAGAATCACGTATTCTATCTGCCCTACCTGATGGGAGAGCGTTCCCCGCACAACAACCCGAACGCCCGCGCGACCTTCATCGGCATGACGATGGACACGACGCGCGCGGATATGACGCAGGCGGTGCTGGAAGGCGTTGCGTTCGCGCTTCGGGATTCTCTGGAGGTGGCGAAGTCGCTCGGCATTCAGATTGAGCGTACCAAGATCTGCGGCGGCGGTGCGAAGAGCCCGCTCTGGAAGAAGATCATTGCCAATGTTCTGAATCTGAAGGTGGATGTGATCGAGAGCGAGGAAGGTCCGGGACTTGGCGGCGCAATGCTGGCGGCTGTGGGCTGCGGCGAGTACGCGTCTGTCGAAGAGGCGGCTGCTAAGATCGTTCGTGTGATCGATACGATCGAGCCGGATGCGGAGCTTGCGGCAAAATATGACGCGCGCTATCAGCAGTTTAAGCAGATTTATCCGACCTGCAAGCCGCTGTTCGACGTTATAAGCTGAACGAAAATCACCATGCCATGTTTTACACGGCACCACTATATATAGTAAACGACGTAAGTCGTTTTACTTTGCGCCGTTGCTGTGTGCCAGTGGCACGCAGGACCGTTCAGCGTCTTGCCATTGACAACGCTTTTACAGTAAATAATGCCCGGGCGCGAGCCTTCGCGCTCAGAGCTTATAAAAATAAGGAGGACATACAAATGCAAAACATTCCTAAAGTAAAGATTGGTATCGTTGCGGTGAGCCGCGACTGCTTCCCGGAATCTCTTTCCGTGAACCGCAGAAAAGCGCTCGTGGAGGCTTACAAGGCAAAATACGACGCAGAAGACATCTATGAGTGCCCGGTCTGTATCGTAGAGAGTGAGATCCATATGGTACAGGCGCTTGAGGACATCAAAGCTGCCGGTTGTGACGCGCTTGTTGTATATCTTGGCAACTTTGGTCCGGAGATTTCCGAGACTCTGCTTGCAAAGCATTTTGACGGCCCGGCCATGTTTGTGGCAGCGGCGGAAGAGACCGGCAAGGATCTGATTCAGGGCCGCGGCGATGCGTACTGCGGTATGCTGAATGCCAGCTACAACTTAAGACTCCGCAACATTCGTGCTTACATACCGGAGTATCCGGTCGGCACTGCGGAAGAGTGCGCAGATATGATCCATGAGTTCGTACCGATTGCACGTGCGGTGGTAGGACTTCAGAATCTGAAGATCATCAGCTTTGGTCCGCGCCCGCTGAATTTCCTGGCCTGCAACGCGCCGATCAAGCAGCTTTACAACATCGGCGTGGAGATCGAGGAGAATTCCGAGCTGGATCTGTTTGAAGCGTTCAATAAGCATGAAGGCGACGCCCGTATCCCGGATGTTGTAAAGGATATGGAAGCAGAGCTTGGTGAAGGCAATCAGAAGCCGGAGATTCTTTCCAAGCTGGCTCAGTATGAGCTGACTCTGCTCGACTGGGTAGAGGCGCACAAGGGTTATCGCAAATATGTGGCGATCGCAGGCAAGTGCTGGCCGGCATTCCAGACCCAGTTCGGGTTTGTACCGTGCTATGTGAACAGCCGTCTGACCGGCAGAGGCATCCCGGTGTCCTGCGAGGTAGATATTTATGGCGCACTGAGCGAGTTCATCGGCACCTGTGTCAGCGACGACATCGTTACCCTGCTTGACATCAACAACACCGTTCCGGCGGACATTTACGAAGAGGATATCAAGGGCAAATTCAACTATACGCAGAGGGATACCTTCATGGGCTTCCACTGCGGCAATACCTGCTCAAAGAAGCTGACCTCCTGCTCGATGAAGTATCAGATGATCATGGCAAGAAGCCTTCCGGTCGAGGTAACAAACGGCACTCTCGAGGGCGATATCATCCCGGGCGACATCACGTTCTTCCGTCTGCAGAGTACATCGGACAACATCCTGCGTGCGTATGTGGCACAGGGTGAGGTGCTTCCGGTAGCGACACGCTCCTTCGGCGGCGTTGGTATCTTCGCAATTCCGGAGATGGGACGTTTCTACCGTCATGTACTGATCGAGAAGAATTATCCGCATCACGGCGCAGTAGCGTTCGGACATCATGGCAAGGCTCTCTATGAAGTATTCAAGCTCATCGGCGTATGCCCGGATGAGATCGGCTACAATCAGCCGGCAAGTCTGCCGTACCGCACGGAGAATCCGTTCGCGTAAGATGGACAGTCACTTATAAAAAGAAAGCGGATGACAGGAGCTCCGGCGCTGTCTCCGCTTTCGCGGTATTCGGAAGTGCTTCCTGCATTTTATATCTGTCGCAGAAAGAATGGCTGCTGACGTTTCAATCATGGGAGGAACACGGCAGAACCGGCGGCGCTGCGGATATCGTTTTTGCAGAATCAGGACAAGGAGAATCTCAAAATGGAGAAGAAAATTTTTGGAACTCTTGCGAATGGCGCAGAGGCTACTCTCTACACATTCTCAAACAGCAACGGAGCTTCCATGAGCGTGACTGATCTTGGAGCTACGCTGGTCAGCCTGCTTGTACCGGACCGCGAAGGCAATCCGGTCGATGTAGTGCTTGGCTATGATACGCCGCAGGAATATGTGGACGGGGGCTGCTATTTCGGCGCGGTGATCGCACCGAGCGGCAACCGCATCGACAAGGGACGCTTTACCATTGGCGGCAAGACTTACCAGCTGCCGATCAACGACAATGACAACAACCTGCACAGCGGCCCGCATGGAGCCGATGAAAAGATCTGGGAGACGGCAGCGGTGGATGAGGAGAAAAACAGCATTTCGTTCCATCTGGTCATTCCGGACGGTACCAACGGATTCCCGGGGAATCTGGACACAACGGTGACCTATACGCTGACGGAAGACAACATGATTGAGCTTCACTATGAGGCGGTTTCTGATCAGGATACGATCGCGAATATGACCAATCATACCTACTTCAATCTGGCAGGGCATGCGTCAGGCTCAATCGAGAATCAGACCCTGATGCTTACCGCGGACAGCTACACGCCGGTGATTGATTTCCAGGCGATCCCGACAGGAGAAGTAGCTCCGGTAGCGGGGACTCCGATGGATTTCCTTACCGGCAAGAAGATCGGGCTGGATATTGAAGCGGACTTCGAGCAGCTGAAATTTGTCGGTGGTTTTGACCACAATTATGTCCTTCCGGATGCTGGCGGAAAGGTACAGAAGATCGCCGAAGCGTACAGCGAAGAGAGCGGCATCTGCATGGAAGCGTTTACGGACTGCTGCTGCGTTCAGTTCTACGCAGGCAATGCGATCGGCGAGCAGCCGGGGAAGAACGGTGTGACTTATCGCAAGCGTCAGGGCTTCTGTCTGGAATCCCAGTTCGCGCCGAACGCGATCAATGAGCCGGAGTTCCGTTCGCCGTTGCTGAAAGCCGGTGAGAAGTACGACACTCGTACAAGCTATAAGTTTTCGGTGAAAGACTGAAAATACTAAAATACCAAAATTCCTTACGCAGCCTTGCGTATATTATTAGAAAAATGCCTGCGCGGTTCCTGCGCAGGCATTTTTTGTCCCCTGTATTATCAGATGAATTTATAAGTCCCGATGACTGTGTGTCGGATACCGTAGGTGCTCACTCCATAGCAGCCTGTCCACCAGCCTGCAAAATAGGCTTCCGGATCATAATATTTTCCGTTAATCTTTACCCAGCAGTGGCGGGTCAGGCCGTCTGATGCGCCGTCACGTGTGCCGGAGACGCGTCCTACGACGACATAGGGCGTATAGCCTACCTCATGAGCCAGCGCCGCGAACGCACAGGCGAAGCTGTAGCAGTTCCCGCTGCCGCTGGTCAGCATATTGTAGGCGACTGTGCGCTGCCAGCCGCTGCTGTAGCTGGAGAGATAGATTGTCCGGTAGCTCCATCGCGACCGGTTGGTCATGTAGTTCCAGCACGCTTTCAGCTTCTGCGCTTTCGTCATGGAGCTGTTGGTAATGGAAGAAACAATCTTCATACACTTGATCTTCAGCTTAGAGGCAGTGTTGCTTTTCGCGTAGCCATTCTTAGTGAATTTAACACTCTGATAGGTCGTGTTCTTTTTTAGCTTTCCGTTGTTGTTTGCATAATAGAGCTTGGAGCCGACTGTGAACCAGCCTGTGCGTGCCCGTCCGTTGCTCTTAAAGTAGTACAGAGAACCGTTGATCTTCTTCTTGCCGGTCTGCATGACGCCTGCGGAAGAAAAATAATAGCGGTAGCTGCCGATCTTTACCAGCCCGACAGCGGCTTTGCCATATTTGGCTGATGTCGAGGATTTATAAAAATAGTATTTCTTTTTGTTGATGGTCTGCCAGCCGGTCTGCATGACGCCTTCAGAGGAAAAATAATAACGATTGGTGCTGATCAGACTCAGTCCGACAGCCGCGGTACCTACAGGCTGCGTCCCGGTCGTTTCATAAAAATAGTACCGATACGTTGTACCACTCTTTTTGATATTTTTCCAGCCGGTCTGCATCACACCTTCATCTGAAAAGAAGTAGCGGTATGTACCGATCAGCTGCAAGCCGGTCGCGGCGCTTCCCGCCGGCTGTGTCCCTTTTGTCTCGAAAAAATAGTAAGTATTCTCCACACCGTCCTGCGTGACGGTCTGCCAGCCGGTCTGCATCTCGTCGCCAATATAGTAATAATAGTAGCCGTCGCTGCCCTTGACCAGACTGCCGGATGCCTCTGCCTGAGTGGTCTCTGCCGCTTCGGCGTAAGCGGCGCCAGCGCCCCCTGACAGCATTAACACAGCGGTCAGAAGCATCGTGAGAAACAGAACTGTTTTCTTCCTCGTATTGTTCATATCATATTGCCTCCCTTAGTGATTCGATCGGTAAAATACCGGAATTGTCCTGCAGCGAAGCGGTTAACCGAGACAGCCGCCTGCTTTGGAAAAGATATGAAATACCTTACCATAAAAGCATGGAACATTCAAGGAAACATTTCGTCTGAATTTGTCCCATCCGGCCTGATATTATCAAAGATTCGGTTATTGACTTTGCTAAGTGTCGTTGCTATAATAAATCGAATGTAACGGGAACCGGTATAACGACTCGGGACAGCCGGTTTTCTGTTCTGGATGGTTGCGGAATTAAGAATATATTTATTAAGAAAGGACAGAGCCAAAATGAGAAAGAGAGTATTTGGGTATTATGGAAAAAAGGCCGGCAGCATTCTGCTCGCAGCGGTCGTTACGGTTTCGGGACTTGCGTCCGCCACTTCATTTGCAGTGTGTGCGGAAGAGGCTGAGACAGAGGTTGAGACGGAAGCCGAGAGCGAGGCAGTGGCTGAGGTGACCGAGCTTGAGCTGACAGTAGACGGCGAGACAGTAGTCGTGACGAACGAGTCAGGGCTGTATATTGAGAGCATTGCTTTTGAGGCGGCGGAAGATGAAGCGGAAGATGAGACCGAGGCGGAGACTGAGGCTGCTGAGGCAGAGGAAGCGGCGGCGACCGCTCTGGTGGTGACGGAAGAGGACGGCACAGTACATACATTTGCGGATGCTTCCGTAGACGGACTTTCGAATCTGAAGCTGACTTCTAAGATCGGATTTGTGTTCTTTGTCGGCACGGATTCCAGCGGGGATGAGAAATATTACTATGAGACCGCGGATGATGTTGTACTCGATGAGCCGGTGACGATGTACACGACAGGTATGGTGAATATTCGTGAAGAGGCGGATGGAAGCTCCACACTGCTCGGCACCGCGGCTCGCGGGAGTGAGGTCGAAGTGCTTGGCGGTTCATCCAAATGGTTCCTGGTGACCCAGGGCGATGTGACCGGCTATGTAGCGGCCCGTTATCTGACAGAGAGCACAGACGAAGCACAGGCGGCAGTAGATCAGGAAGCAAGCGCACGTGCGGCACTGGAAGCGCAGGCAGCGGCGGCAGCGGCAGCAGCTGCAGCGGCTTCATCCAGTTCCGATATTGTGAGCCGCGAGGCAGTCTATGACTGTGACGGAAGCGGCCACGGCTATTACATTATCACACATTCTGACGGTTCCGTAACATACGAGGATTTCTAAAATGGCATTTAGTTCTTTAACATTCATCAGCGTATTTTTGCCGGTCGTACTGGTCCTTTACTGGATCTGCCCGACCGGCGGGAAGCGCCGTAAAGATGGGACGGGCACCGGACAAATATCAGACGGGGGTGAGCAATCATCCTCGTCTGGTTTGCTGTTTCGGAACAGCCTGCTGCTGGTCGCCAGCCTGCTTTTTTACGCGTATGGCGAGCCGGTATATGTTTTTCTGATGATTCTTACCGTGGTGCTCAATTACATCTGGGCGAGGCTGCTTTCTTCCCTTGAGACAGGCAGAAAAGCGGTGGCCGCTCTTGCCGTAGTGCAGAATCTGGGCGTTCTCATTGTATTTAAATATGCCGGATTTCTGGCGGGACTCTGGAACGGGCTGGGACTTGTGCAGGTACCGGTTCCGCAGATTGATCTGCCGATCGGTATTTCCTTCTTTACATTTCAGGCGCTTTCCTATGTACTGGATGTATACCGCGGGGATGCCAAAGAAGAGCGCAACCTGTTCCGGCTGATGCTGTATGTATCTTTCTTCCCGCAGCTGATCGCGGGACCGATTGTGAAGTATCATGACATCGCCGAAGAGCTGCAGGAACGCTCGCTGACTCTGGATGGTATGCTGAACGGCATCCGCCGCTTTGCGGTCGGCCTGGCGAAAAAGGTCCTGATCGCGAATTATATGGGAGCGATCGCGGACACGCTGTTTTTGGCGGATAATGCACAGCTGATCCACCTTCCGGCCGCATGGCTCGGCGCGTTCGCCTACATGCTGCAGATTTACTTTGATTTTGGCGGATACAGTGATATGGCGATCGGATTGGGCTGGATGTTTGGTTTCCATTTTAAAGAGAACTTCCGCTATCCGTACATCGCTTCTTCCATGAAAGACTTCTGGCGCAGATGGCATATTTCCCTGTCCACGTGGTTCCGGGAATATCTGTATATCCCGCTCGGCGGCAATCGGAAAGGGAAGGTTCGCACCGGCGTTAATAAGGTGATCGTGTTTGCGTGTACTGGTATCTGGCACGGCGCGAATCTGACGTTTTTATTCTGGGGCCTGTACCATGGCTTTTTCCTGTTGATCGAAGAATGGATACCGGCGCTGTGGGCAAAAGCGACCGGTCGATCCGGCAGGGATTCCGTGCGGACGGAAGTGTCAGGGACGCCGGGCACATCTTTGGGTGGATCTGCTGCGAAACAGGCTGCAGCACAGAGCGGTTCATCAAAAAATCCGCTTTTGGCTGTGCTCAGTCACATTTATGTACTTCTGGCAGTCATGATCGGATTTGTGTTTTTCCGCGCGGATACACTTTCCCAGGGACTTTTCTGGGTAAAGACGATGTTTACCGGTTTTACATTTGACAATGCGTCCATGCAGCTGGTAATGGCGCAGCTGACACCGTTGAATCTGGCGGCGATGGCGGCCGGTGTGATCGGTTCGATGCCGGTTGTCCGGCGTCTGGAAAAATACAAGGCGGCGCAAACACTTTCCTGGGTGCTGACTCCGGTGCTGCTGGTTCTGAGCATGCTGTGTCTGGCAGGCGGGACCTATAACGCGTTTATTTACTTCCGGTTTTAACAGGAGGATTAGCCATGAAGAAAAAGCTGAAAATCGGGCTTATTGCCCTGTGCGTGTTTCTCTGCGCGGTGCCCCTTCTGGGATTCGCGGTAGGCGGAAGCAGGGAAACTTCCTCGGAAAACCGGGAGCTGGCTGAGTTTCCGTCTCTTACGACGGAGGACGGTCTGAATGTAAATTTTCTGGATGAACTCGGAGACTGGTACGAGGATCATTTTGCATTCCGGAGCGAGCTGGTGACGGCATACGGCCTGATCACCGGGAAGATTTTTGGTACATCCGCGCAGGAGGACAGTGTGATCGTCGGCACGGATGGGTGGCTGTATTATAAGGACGCTCTTCCGGACTATCAGGGGACGAATCTTCTGACGGATCGTCAGCTCTTTGATGCGGCGCATACGCTGGCGATGATCCAGACCTATGTGGAGGAAAACGGCGCGAGCTTTGCTTTTACAATCGCACCGAACAAGATGACGCTCTATCCGGAACACCTGCCCTATTATTACAGCGGGTATCAGTCGGATGAGAGCAACCTGCAGAATCTGATCCCGTGGCTGGAGAGCGAGGGTGTCAACTATGTGGATCTTTACACTGTGTTATCTGAGCAGGATGAAGTGCTTTATCATGCCAGAGATTCCCATTGGAACAACAAGGGAGCGGCATTGGCTTCGGATACGATCCTGACGGCGCTGGGGCAGGAGCATGTCTCATACGAGAATGCGGATTATGAGATCCGGACAGATTTTGTCGGTGATCTCGATGAGATGCTTTATCCGTCCGCGGAGACTCCGGAGGACGAGATTTACTACGATCCGGAGCCGGAGTATACCTACCTGAACGAAGTAGAGAGCAACTACGACGCGAAGATTTATACACAGAGCGACTCGGAAGGAAGCCTTGTAATGTATCGTGATTCCTTCTGCAACGCGCTGCTTCCTTTTATGGCGGAGAGTTATGGGAATGCCTATTTTTCCAGAGGAATTCCATATCAGCTCGCCACGGATATGGCTACCAACAGCGCGACGACCGTGGTCGTCGAGAAGGCAGAGCGCTTTATCGACGAGCTTTGCCAGAATGCGCCGGTCATGCCGGGCCTGCTGGTGTTGGACGGTTCCGCGGATGATCTGGAATACACGGAGGAAATCGCGGACCTTTGCGAAGAGAACGACGGAACGGCTTATACAAAGATCTCCGGCACACTTGAAGAGGGAAGCTACGAGACGGATTCACAGATCTATATCCGTTTGAACGATTACATTATTTATGAGGCCTTTCCGGTTTCACTTGGCGAGGGAAAAGAAGGTTTTGTTCTCTATGTGCCGAGCACGCTTCTGAATGCGGATGGGAACCGGTACGAGCTGGGGATATCTTGATACAAGGGACAAAAAGTCAGGAATGGAACGCTTGCGTTCCGATTCTTGACTTTGGGGACCGCAACAACATGAGGAAGTAGCCATTTTGGCTAATAATATAGCCAAAATGAGCGGATTCCGAATGGTGTTAGGATTGCGAGAGTGCAAAGCACGGAGCAATCCGTAGTATCATGATATTTTGAGGATCATATAAGGGAGGAGTTTCACCATGGTTTACGTATTGCTGTCTATGTCTGTCGCGATTCTCGCGGGTCTTTTGATGACCCGCGTTTTAAAGCCGTTGAAGCTGCCGTCGGTGACGGCATATCTGGTGGCGGGCGTTCTCATCGGGCCTTACTGCCTGGGACGTGTGGATATTACGGGACTTGGGTTTACCACGATGGAGAGCGTGGAGGATTTAAGTCTGGTATCGGATGTGGCGCTGGGATTTATCGCTTTCGCGATCGGCAATGAATTCCGTCTTTCCCAGCTGAAAAAAACAGGCCGTCAGGCGGCAGTCATCGGCGTGGTGCAGGCGCTGACGGCGACGCTTTTTGTCGACGTGGCGCTGCTGGCGGTCAGCATGGCGACGGGTGGAAAGATTACCGTTGCACAGGCCATCACTCTGGGCGCGATCGCGACGGCGACTGCTCCGGCTGCGACGCTGATGGTCGTACGCCAGTATAAGGCAAAGGGACCTCTGGTGGATCTGCTGCTGCCGATCGTGGCATTGGACGACGCAGTAGGACTGGTGGTATTTGCCGTGAGCTTTGGCATCGCGAAGGCAATCGTGAGCGGCTCTTTTGATCTTATTTCGATCATCGTAAATCCGCTGCTGGAGATTGTACTTTCGCTGGCGCTCGGTGCACTGATGGGCTGGCTTTTGACCCAGCTGGAAAAGTTGTTCAATTCCAATACCAACCGTCTGAATATGTCGATCGCGTTTGTATTTCTGACCACGGCGCTGTCGATGCTGGAGTTTGAGGCTGGTCCAGTGACGATCGGTTTTTCCTCGCTTCTGGTGTGCATGATGCTGGGTACGGTATTCTGCAACCTCTGTCCGCTTTCCAGTGAGATCATGAGCAAAACAGACAGCTGGACGAGTCCGTTGTTTGCAGCCTTTTTTGTGATCTCCGGAGCGGAGCTGGAGCTTGGCGTATTTCGGAACGGTCTGATCGTGCTGATCGGCCTGATCTATATCCTGACTCGTTCCGCAGGCAAATACATTGGTACATATCTTTCGTCCAAAGCGGTGGGCTGCAATGATACCATCAGCAAATATCTCGGCATCACGCTTCTTCCGCAGGCCGGTGTGGCGCTCGGCATGTGCGTGACCGCGCAGCAGCTGGGAGAGCAGGGAGACCTGATTCGCAACATCACACTTTTTGCGATTCTGATCTATGAGCTGGTCGGCCCGATGCTGACGAAGATGTCGCTGAAGAAAGCGGGCGAGATTCAGCCGATGAGCGAGGAAGTGAAGAACCGCCGCCAGATCAATCTGGAGCATGTGAAGAATAATGGGAAAAAAGAACTGAGATAGGAGGAAGCAAAATGGATATTATCTGTATGGGAGAAATGCTGATCGATTTCACACCGGGAAAGGAGGAGCGCAGCTACACCTGCAATCCGGGCGGCGCACCGGCCAACTGCTGTATCGCGATAGCGCGGAACGGCCTGAAGACCGGATTCCTGGGACGTCTGGGGAATGATGATTTTGGAAAGCTGCTGAAACGCACGCTGGAAGAAAATCAGGTGGAAGTACTGCTTCCCGAACTGACGGATGAGGCAGTGACCACTCTGGCATTTGTGACGCTGTATGAGGGCGGTGAGCGCTCATTCACCTTTGTGCGTAAGCCGGGAGCAGACATCCTGCTGGATGCCGCGGATATTGATGAAAAAGTGATAATGAGCGCAAAGATGCTGCACTGCGGTTCATTTGGTATGTCAGCGAATCCGAGCCGGGATGCGCATTTTGCTGCGATGGAGATGGCGAAAAAGAATGGGAAGCTGATCAGCTACGACGTCAATTATCGCCCGATGATCTGGGGCTTTGAGGACGCGAAAGCGGTCGTGGACCGTGTGCTTCCGTATGTGGACTTTCTGAAGGTCTCTGATGAGGAGCTGGACTTTGTCGGCGGCGAGGCGAACATTCCGACGCTGATGAAGGAGCAGGGGATCTCGGTCGTGATTGAGACGCTCGGCTCGAAGGGCGCGAAGTATTTCTATGCCGGAAGCGAGGGCGTTGCAGAAGGGACTGTTGCGGGACATGTAGTAAAGGCCATCGACGCGACCGGGGCCGGAGACGCATCCTGGGGCGGCTTCCTGTCAAAGCTGCTGATGAACGGTGTCGAGAGGGTTTCTGATTTGACCGAGGATCTGGTTCGTGAGGCGCTTGTTTATGCGAATGCGAGCGGCGGTTTGTGCGTGCAGAAGATGGGCGGCATTCCGGCTCTGCCGACGAAAGAGGAGATTGAGGCGTTTTTAAATGCCTGAATATTTACAACCGGCAGCTTTTTATATCACTTTGCTTTCGAAGAGGTGAGAACGGTTTGACCGGGAGCAGAGCCGCCGGACATAGAATCACGGAAAATGCAGATAATAAATGGAAAGGATGTAACTGTAAAGGTACTGAACAGTTACGAAAGGACAAAAAAGGGAGTTCGCAGCCGTATGCATAAGTATAATGAGATGATTGATTCCTACATTGACGGCAAAAAAGAGGAGATGCTCGAAGACCTGAGGACACTTGTGCGCATTAACAGTCAGAAGGGTCCGGCGGAAGAAGGGAAACCCTTCGGAGCAGGCCCTGCGGCAGCGCTGGCCGCCGCGCAGGAGCTGATGGAGCGATATGGTCTGACCGTGAAAAATTATGAGAATTATGTGGTGACAGGTGATCTGGAAGCGGAAGCTTCTTCGGCAGATGCCGCGGGCAATGCAGGTACAGCTGATTCAGAAAAAACCGGTGCGGCTAGAAAAGGCCTTGATATCCTTGCTCACCTTGATGTGGTTCCGGTGACAGAAGACTGGACGGTGACGCAGCCGTTTGAGCCGAAGATCGCAGACGGACGGATCTACGGGCGCGGCACGGCGGACGACAAGGGTCCGGCAATCGCTGCTCTGTACGCACTGCGCGCAATCCGCGAGCTTGGAATTCCGATGAAAAAAGGTGTGCGTCTCGTGCTGGGCTCCGATGAGGAATGCGGCTCCAGCGATCTGGCGTATTACTATGGGATTGAGCAGGAAGCTCCGTATACGTTTACGCCGGACGCAGATTTTCCGGTGATCAATATTGAAAAAGGGCGGCTTGAGGGCGAGTTTCGGGCAGAATTTGCAGATACGGAAGAAAAAGATACATTTGTAAGCACGCAGGGACAGGAAAGTCTGGGATATAGTAATCCTGCAGACGGGCTACAAAAGAATGGCGCCGATGATAAGACGCCGCAGCCGCGTGTCCTCAGTCTCAAAAGCGGTGATAAGGCAAACGTGGTGCCGGGACGGGCAACGCTTATTCTGGAGGGACTTTCAGAGGATGCGGTGCGCTTTGCTGCGGATGCTGTCACAGAAGAGACGGGTGTGACTTTTGAAATCACGAAGCTCTGTGATGATGCGCCGCGGAACGATAACAACCCGGGCGAAGAGCCAAAGCACGATGAAACCGGATCGGCTAAGCCATTCGAAAGTGAGCAGCTGTGCATTGACGCGCGCGGACAGGCAGCACACGCCTCGACCCCGCAGGAAGGCAAAAATGCGCTGACCGCGACACTGCGGCTGGTGGCAAGACTTGCTGCGGAAAACACGGCTTTAGCAAGAACCGCGGGGCTTGACGCGCTGCTGGCTCTTGAGCATCTGTTTCCGTATGAGGATACCTGCGGGAAATCACTCGGTGTATATCGCGAGGAAGAACAGTCCGGTGCGGTGACGCTGTGTTTCAGCATTCTGGATTATACGCCGGGGCGGCTGTGCGGGACGTTTGACGCGCGTCTGCCGATTGGCTGTACGGAAGAGAATACGAAGCAGCTGATCATGGAAGCGTTGGCACAGTACGGGATTCAGCTGGGGGACCGCCCGATGACAAAGCCGCACTGCGTGCCGGGAGATTCCGATTTTGTGAAGATCCTGCTTGACAGCTATGAGCATTATACAGGGATCAAAGGAGAGCCCATTTCCACCGGAGGCGGTACCTATGTACACGAGCTGGAGCGCGGCGTTGCCTTCGGCTGTATGACGCCGGATGTCGACAATCACATGCATGGCGATGATGAGTTTATGGTGATTGACAGGCTCGTGATGAGCGCGAAAATCTTTGCGGACGCAATCGTGCGAATCTGCAACGAACTATAAAAATTTATAAAGCGTATTTTGATACGTGCGAAATGGCAATCCTGTAAAAAGAACAGTGCTTTGACAGGATTGCCATTGACCCTGAATATAATTCATCACTTTGATGTGAACAGATCCTTCAGGATTTCGCTCGCACTCATATTCCGATACCCGTCGGGATCGGTCATAATGGAATTACCGGAGATATTCCAGCGCATCTGTGAGTAGCCGCTTAAGTAAGAGGCGCTTACGGAGCAGCTGGGATATTTTTTATACCAATCCGGAAAATATTGTTTCATGTAGGAGGCCGCAAGCTTCACGGCCTGACTGGAGGTCTTTCCGGAGGATGACGGCGTGCCGCAGAGACGGACACCGGGCGGGCTGGAGTGGAGAAGGACGACACTGCCGTCGCCGCACTGCCCGACCACCATCCAGACATGTCCGGAGGAACTCATGATGTCACCGGCCCGGTAATTTTTGACCGAGGAGGCCGGGCGATATGTACCCCAGTCGCGCGAGGCAAAATTTGATGCCATTTTTGAAGCGCTCATCACATATCCGGCATTGCCGTCTGTCGTATTCAGAATATTGTAAATGCACCAGCCGATGTAGCCGGAGCAGTCCAGACCGTTGTGAATCTGGTAGCGTGTTTTCTGGTAGTTATAGCTGCTGGTCTGTTTTTTAAAAAAAGCCTTCCATTTCGAACTGACGCCGATGGATACGGCCTCAATCCCGGCTCCGGTGTCCGCTTTGTTCCAGCCGCCGCCCCAGACATACATGGTGCTGCCGACGGGTTCCAGAGCGGTGAGAAGCAGAGTCTTTAATGTGCTGGAAGACAGATCTGTCGTCACGGTGACCTTTTTCTTCCAGGTCTTGACGCACTTACCTTTATAGAAAACCCTTGCGGTAATCGTTGCCTTGCCGGACGCGATGGCCCGGATCCTGCCGCTCGCGCTGACGGTTGCTACATCTGTATCTGAACTGGAATATTTCACAGAGCATCCGCTCTGAATAGTCGCCTTTACCGTTTTTGATCTGCCTGCCATTAAAGAGACGGAGGCCGTGTTATATTTGAACGAACCGGAATTTGTCACGAGCAGATACACTCTTTTGACTTCCTCCCCATCGCTGTTATAAAGGGTCAGAACCGTCTGCCCTTTCTTTTTTGTAGTAATCTTATACGTATTTTTGGATGCTTTGACGGCTTTGGCAACGGAGGACTTTGAGGATGACACCTCTGCGTAACCACTGATTTTCCAGGTCTTGCCGACCTTGAGCGTCTTCACCTGGCTTGCGATGGTACCTGCAGTGCTGCCGGAAGTATCCGCGGAACCTTCAGTAGCCGCTGTGTTCCCGGAAGCTGAAAATCCTGAGAGAAACAACAGGACAAACAGCACAGCCACGCAAAGCCTGCGTACGTGTGATGAAGAGAGGACGGCTTTTTTGGAAAAAAGGGGTATCTTCATGGCAATTCTTCCTTTTGTATATTAGCATGGTCAGCAGGGAGCAGAGAATCCTCAACAGTAAACGGCAGGCCAGTATACTGGCTCATAAACAGAAAGCGGCATACAGGGGAATGGAAAGCAATCCCTGCTCGTCTATACCGAAATTTTTGGCGGAAATGCGGATGGCATTTTTCGGATGATTCATTCGGATAAAATGCTTCAGGCTTTTTGCATGTACATTGGTATCGTATTTAACCTCCAGAGGAATTACGCCGCCGTCCTTTTGCAGCAGAAAATCGACTTCAGCTTCAGGAGAATCCGAAGTCCAGTAAAAAAGACGATGCCCATTGCAGCGGAGTGTCTGAGCGACATAGTTTTCAGCCAGAGCTCCCTTCGAAATGTCGGACAGATCCCCGCGGACAATGTTTTCCGGCATGATGCCGGAGGCTGCGCAAAGCAGACCGACATCAGACATATACAGCTTGAAAGAGGAAGGATCCTGTGTGACGGCCAGAGGCACTTCTCCTCTTGTTACCCGGTCACATTCCAGCGCGACACCGGACATGACCAGCCAGGAGATGGATTCGCCGAATAATCCTGCGGTTGCACCCTTTCGAATGAGCTTATATTGAAATTTTTTATTGTCTTTTGCCAGCTGCGTCGGCAGAGAACGAAACGCTCCCTGAATTTTTGTACATTCGCCCGCGGTTGCGTATTTTGCCATATCTGCGGTGTAAGCATTGAGGATCATTGTCTGAAGCTCAGGGATATTGACCAGTGACTTCTCATCCATATACTTGCGAACCACAGCAGGCATCCCGCCTATGAAAAGATAACGCCGCAGCCACAGCATGATCTCATTGTGGGTCTGTGCAGGCATCTCATGTCTGGATTCCCGCAGGGTATTCGAAGTTCTGTCCACACTATCGCGAGAATCGTCACTTGTCATGGCACAGCTCTCTGTCAGAGCTTCATACCTTTCCCGGATCAATGTGACCAGATGCTCGTTTCCGAGAGCAATAAGAAATTCGTCAAATCGAAGCGGATACATGGTTTTCATGATCACTTTTCCAACAGGAAAGGAAAAGTGCTCTCTGTTTACTGCCACACCGAGAAGACTTCCGGCGGCTGCAACATGGTATTCGGGAGCTTCCTCCGCAAAATATTTCAGGGATGTGAGAGCCCGTTCACAGGCCTGAATTTCATCAAAAATGATCAGTGTTTCTCCCGGAGTGATCCTTTCGGAAAAATATTCCTGCAGAAAGCCCAGAATACGTTCCGGCTGCAGATCCCCCTCAAAGAACTCGGCAATGACCGGCATCCGTTCAAAATTGACGTATATCGTATTTTTATAATAATCATGGCCAAAATGCGTGAGCGTGTAGGTTTTGCCGACCTGACGCGCACCGTAGAGAACGAGCGGGAGACGATTCGTTTGCATTTCTTTCCACTGAAGCAGCTCTTTTGTGATGATTCGCTCCATACAATTTCCTCCGGAAGAGTTATTTTTTCGTTTTTTATCATGTTCATACGTACCTTGCAGCAAGTGCGAGGTACTGTTCTGAATAGTTACATCTCTTTTAGTATAATAAAACACTATCTACAAAAAATCAAGAAAAAATCATTTTGAAATGACTTTTTCCAAGAAAAAAATCACTTTGAAATGATTTTTTCTTCTGCTACTTCTTGATTTTTTTCATGACAGAGAGAATTTTATCCATTTTTTTGATGTCCTGCGGGGATTTTCCGGCTTTCAATGCATTGATGATGGCTTCCGTTTCATCGGTATCGAACGAGACCGGCGCAGAAGGGACACTGTTGTCCGCAGCGTTTCCAGAATCTGTACTGTTTCCGCCGCCGGAGAGCGCCATCAAAAACGGCATCAGTTCACTTTTATCCTTTTTCTGTGCCTGATCGGCAAGAGAGGCGAGCATCTGCAGCTTCGCCGGGTCAATTCCGCCAAGGGCGGGGTTGTTCATCCAGTTGTTGTTGTTGTCGGCCATAGAAAGACTCCTTTCCGAATAAGCTGCCGTCCTGAGAATGACGGTATTGCGTGCAAGATGTTTTAGAAAGTTGACTGTGATTGCTTTTTAGCAGTTGCTGTTTTCGGTGGGCGGTGTATCCAGATCGCAGGTATCGCTTCCGGTGGGTGGTGTATCCAGATCGCAGGTATCACTTTTGGTGAACGGTGAATTCGGATCACAATCATTGTCGTTTTCCGGGGAAGCTTCGCTCTGTGACATTACGGAAAAAAGCTCGACCATGCTCATCATCTGCAGCGCCTGGTCGATCATCTGCTGTTCCTCACCCTCGCAGTAGCAGCGCACATCGGTAAGAATGTCGAGAAGATCCGGGGACTCCGGAGAATCAGAAAGATTCGGGGGAGGCTCTTCTGCTGTATTTTTAGGATATTCGTTCGAAGCTTCGAAGGATTGCCCATCGGATGTGCTGCCGCTGGAAAAATGATTGTAACGGATATTTGCGTGCGGACTGTTGTAGAAGCGTATCACATTCTGCATCTCTATGATCTTGATCAGAACGGAAAAGCGTTTTCGGTTCGATGCGGGCAGATGGGGGATGAGGGCTTTAATCAATTGCAGATGATTCTGGTTGGAAATCCGGTCAAGTTCGGTTTGCATATGGCTTCCCCCTGCCCGGAAGAATGTTCTTTTCTCCATTTTATGAGTGTGCAATGAAAAAAATTCCAAAGCGGCGCTGTGGTATGCGGTTTATATCTAGGAACGCCAATCTGTTGGTGCGCGACAGGTTTTAGCCGGTTGACGAAAAATGACTGTTTTTAGCAAAAAATGGATGACATTCTGCAATATCTGTGATAGTATATATTTGTGGCGGGATCCCAGGCCTTCGCCGCGCTGCGGCTGTTGACAGATAAGACCGTTTTCCAGAACGCCAGGAAGCGGCACTTCAGGAAATGGAGGGGACATCCATAGATTACAAAATGATTTGCACGGATGGTGCAGGCGTTACGAAGGATGAAAATGGTCTGGGGGGTACTATAGAAAAGGAGATTGTTACAGAAGTACTTGTGGAGGAGAATGGAGCAGGCCTGAAACAGTCAAAGCGCATTGGCGACCCTTATGATGACGTATATCGAACGTTATTGAACGATTGCCCGCAGCTTCTGATTCCGCTTGTGAATGAGATTTTTCACGAACATTTTACCAAAGATAATAAGGTTATATTTTCGAAAGATATACATACGATGAAAGGGCAGGAGGGAAAGCTGTCCAAGCGCATGACCGATTCCAGCTTCGAGATCATCGGAAACGTCCGGAAGAAGTATCTGATCGAGGAACAGACCAGACCGGATACCAGCATCCTGATCCGGATATTTGAATATTCGATACTTGTGGCGCGGAGTACCGGAGTTTTGGAAGACAATATGCTGAAAGTGGGGCTGCCGAACTGCGCAGTGCTGTTTTTAAGAAGCACGAAAAACACACCGGATGAGATGAAGATAAAAATAGAAGCACCGTTGGGCGAGCTGATGGTCGATGTGCTCGTGATGAAGCTGCTGGATTATACTTTGGAGGATATGATCAGTAAGGATTTGCTGATTCTGTTTCCGTTTTATTTGTTTCGGTACAGTAATTCCAGACTTGCAGAATGCGATCAGGATGAGGAGCAGCTGGAGACGATCAAGGCTGATTATCGCAGGATGCAGGAGCATTTGACACGATTGGCAGACAAAGGGGAACTGAGTGAGTTTTACAGGCATACGATCCTATACCTGTGCAATGTGGTGCTTGAGAATCTGGCCAGGCCTTATGAGAACGTGGTGAAAGGAGTGCAGGAAGTTATGGGTGGAAAGGTAATAGAGACAGAAGCAAAAAGAATCTTGAATCAAGGGCGGCAGGAAGAACGCATAAATACAGAACGCGAACGACGCAGAGCTGATGCGGCAGAGCAGGCTGTCAGTGTGGAGAAAAAGAAGAATAGTATACTGCAGGAAGAACTGGACATGCTGAAACAGCAGCTGCGTGACTTAAAGGAAAGCATTGCGTTACAGCAAAGTACGAAGATGCTGCAACAGTAACCTATTCTGAAGGGTAGTGAGGGAGTATTGCTGCTTGCAAAGAAGGTAATAAAAAGCTGACTATCGCAGGATGCAGGAGAAGAAAGGCCGTATGGCGAACGTGTAGAGCGTTCCCATGCGGCCTTTTTTCTTTTGGCTTTTTTGCTTACGCGGCCGCGCCCACAGAAACCAATGGGTGAATTTTTGCGCAAATATCCTCCAAAAACAATCAAAAAATTCATCATATTGCAGATGGAAAAATCCAAACTTTTTTGATAAACTTTCCACCGCAAAGAAAAAGTTCAGAGATTGTTAAAGATTTTTTTAGAAATAAAACGCATTTTATTTGAAACTTAGGAATAAAATAAATAAAGATTAGAAGATAAGTGTAATAATGAATTATTAAATGACTGCATAATGTGAATGCGTGATGTGACAGGAGGATAAAAATGGTAAGGATAAAGCAACATAAGAAAGAGATTATCGCTTTTCTGAATCGATATTCCATTTTATTTCATGTAATTTTGGCCTGCGGCATCTGTTTTGTGATCGAGTGGGTGTCAAGGCACTCGTTTCTTGAGGCGTGCGCGTTTGTGGTTGACCGCAATCTGGTCTTTTTGTACAACGCGTTTCTCGTTTGGGCGACGCTGATGTTTGCGTACATAGTAAAACGCCGTATGGCAGCCCGGGTGTTTATCAGTGCCTTCTGGCTGTTTCTGGGTGTGGTTAATGGAATTATTCTTGCAAACAGGGTCTCTCCGTTTGGCTGGACAGATCTGACGATGGTTGGTGATCTGCTGACGATGAAGAGCAGCTATTTTACAGACTGGCAGGCGGTGATCGCGATTGTTCTTGTTGCTGCGATGTGTCTGGGCCTTGCGGTTCTCTGGGTGAAGGGGCCGAAGTATCAGGGGAAGACGCATCGCGTCTCCGGCGCTTTTCTGGCTGTGGCAGTGATCGCGCTTGTTGTTCCGGGTGTGACAGACGCTGCGAAGAGCAGCAATGTCCTGACCGAATATTTTTCCAATCTTGCGCAGGGCTATAAGGATTACGGTTTTGTGTACAGCTTTACATCGAGCGCCCTCGACACGGGGATGAGCGAGCCGGAAGGATATTCAGAAGATACGATAGCGGAGATCCTGCAGAATACAGGGGAATGAGATCTCTTTTGAGTCGCGGGAAGGATTATAAGGTGCAGCACGAGGCTATACGCGGCGTGTGGGCGACCGTTTGCACAGGGATGTGTCGAAGCAGCCTGTGCAGGCGGTTTTTTTGATGCACAAGGGCTGCGGCAGGAAATTAGAAATGTTGATGCACAAAATTCCTGCTTGTCATGCGCGAAAGCATATATTATAATCGGCCTGTGTTGAAAATTGTCGGAGAGGAGGCTTATCGGGCGATGAAATTTCGGGAACGGTTCATGAATGGGGAAACGGAGTTTGATGAGATTTTTGACCTGACGGATGAGTGGAATTTCAGCGATGAAGAGTGTACGCTCCGGGAGTACCTCGGGCTGACCGAAGAGGAAGAGGATGTGTGGATCAGCGAGAGCGATGAAGCGCTGGAAGAGCTGATGAGAAGAGAGCGCAGTAGCGGGAGAATGGATAAATGAGCAGATTGATGATCATTGGCTGTGGAGGAGTCGCTTCCGTAGCGATTCAGAAATGCTGTCAGAACAGCGAAGTGTTTGATGAGATTATGATCGCCAGCCGCACGGTGGCAAAGTGCGACGCATTGAAAGAGAAGCTGGTGCAAAATGGTCTGGCGGCTGACGCGGGAAATCCGGAAGCCGGTCAGAATGATGCAAAGGCGAATACGGGAAACAGGGCAGAACAGGAGATACCGGGAGCGGTCTCCTGCGCAGCCCGGACAAGGATCACGACCGCTCAGATTGATGCGGACGACGTGGATGCACTGACCGGTCTGATTCGTTCGTATCAGCCGGCTGCGGTGCTGAACGTAGCGCTTCCGTATCAGGATCTGACCATCATGGATGCGTGTCTGGCAGCGGGGGTTCATTACATAGATACGGCCAATTATGAGCCGGAGGATACCGATGATCCGGCATGGCGGGCCATCTATGAGGAACGCTGCAAGCGTCTTGGGTTCTCTGCGTACTTTGATTATTCCTGGCAATGGGCATATCAGGAGTGCTTTGAGAAGGCAGGGCTGACCGCATTGCTTGGCACCGGATTCGATCCGGGCGTGACGAGCGTATATGCGGCTTATGCAAAAAAACATTATTTTGATGAGATTCACACGATTGATATTCTGGACTGCAACGGCGGCGACCATGGCTATCCGTTTGCGACCAATTTTAATCCGGAGATCAACCTGCGCGAAGTGTCCGCGCCCGGCTCCTACTGGGAGGACGGCAAATGGGTGGAAATTCCGCCGATGACGATCAGGCGGGAATATGATTTTGCCGGGGTTGGCAAAAAGGATATGTATCTGCTTCATCATGAGGAGATCGAGGCGCTTGCCAAAAATATGCCGGAGGTACAGCGAATCCGCTTTTTTATGACGTTTGGACAGAGCTACCTGACGCATATGAAATGTCTGGAGAATGTCGGGATGCTCTCGACAACGCCGATCAATTATAATGGACAGGAAATTGTGCCGATCCAGTTTTTGAAAGCGCTGCTGCCGGATCCGGCGTCGCTGGGGCCGCGGACAGTCGGCAAGACGAATATCGGCTGCATTTTTACCGGTATAAAGGATGGAAAAGAGCGGTCGCTCTATATTTATAATGTCTGCGATCATCAGGAATGCTACCGCGAAGTCGGTTCGCAGGCTATTTCTTATACGACCGGCGTCCCGGCGATGATCGGTGCCATGATGGTTGTGACCGGGCAGTGGCAGCAGCCGGGTGTGTTTACGACGGACGAATTTGATCCGGATCCGTATATGGAGGCTCTGAACCGTTGGGGTCTGCCGTGGGTGGTGGACGAGCATCCGGTGCTGGTGGAGTAAAGGGCATGCGGATAGATGAGATACCGACGCCCGCCTATGTGTTGGACGAGGGAAAACTGATACAGAATCTGGAAATTCTCAGGCGCGTGCAGGACGACACCGGCTGCAGGATCCTGCTTGCCCAGAAAGCGTTTTCAATGTTCTGCGAGTATCCGCTGATAGGGAAGTATCTGGCCGGAACGACGGCAAGCGGGCTTTTTGAGGCACGGTTGGGGTATGAGGAGATGGGGAAGGAGAACCATATCTTTTCCCCCGCTTATCGTGAGAATGAGATAGATGAAATTGCCGATATCTGCGACCACGTGATCTTCAATTCGTTTTCTCAGCTGCGGCGGTTTGGCCCGTGCTGTCTGGGCAAAACGAGCATCGGGCTGCGTATTAATCCGGAGTGTTCAACGCAGGGGCGCAGCAGTGCAGCCGCAGCTTCTGCGGGAGAGACGCAGTCGGTGGACACTTGTGGGAGTGAACCGCATTCCTCCATCTATGATCCCTGCGCGCCGGGGTCGCGGCTGGGAATCACGCAGTCGGTTTTCGAGAGGGAACTGTTCTCGCAGAATAACGGATTTTTACCCTCGGCTTCTGCAAAAGAGGGGCTGGGACACGCCCAAAACCAAAACAGATGCCAGTGCACAGGAGACCGGCAGAGTTTTACAGATGATCTTCTGGCACACGTGGACGGCCTTCATTTTCACACACTCTGTGAGCAGAACGCGGACGATCTGGAGACGACGCTGGAAGCGGTCGAGCGGCGGTTTGGCCCGTATTTAAAGCACATGAAATGGCTGAATATGGGCGGCGGCCACCATATCACGAGGGCGGATTATGATCTGGAGCGTCTCGAAAAATGCATCCGTCATATGCAGGAAACCTACGGCCTGGAGATTTATCTGGAGCCGGGGGAGGCAATCGCGCTGAATGCCGGCTACCTCGTGACAGAAGTCATGGATGTGGTGGAAAATGGCGGTATCACGACGCTGATCCTTGATGCGTCGGCGGCCTGCCATATGCCGGATGTGCTGGAGATGCCATATCGTCCGCGGCTGTACGGCAGCGGGCAGCCGCAGGAAAAACCTTATACGTACCGGCTTTCCTCGTGTACCTGTCTGGCAGGTGATATCATCGGTGACTATTCTTTTGATCGGGAAATCCGGCCGGGCGACAGGCTGTATTTTGAGGATATGGCGATCTATTCCATGGTGAAAAATAATACATTCAACGGGATTGCACTGCCGTCCATCTGGGTGATGGAGGCAGAGAATGAACTTGCTGTTTGTGACGCGCCAGACGGGGGCAGTTCGGACGAATACGGTTCGGATAAATACAGTTCGGACGAATACAGAGTTGACGATGCTGTACGAGTGCGGCGTGGCGGCGGAATGGATACGCAGAGCGGCAAAGATGCAGATGCGAAAATGATGAGCCGGGAATGCCGTCTCATAAAAAAATTCGGTTATGAGGATTTCAAGGGGCGTTTATCCTGAACTATTGAAAAAACAGTTGAGTGAATAATTGTGAAGAAAACGGATTACCAAAACAGGAATGCTGCTTTATCAACACCTCTGGAGGATGGCTTTCACATGCCGGGGGAATATGAGCCGCATCGCGGCTGTATCATGATCTGGCCTACGCGCCCCGGCTCCTGGCCCTACGGCGCGAAGGAAGCACAGAGGACGTTCGTGGAGATTGCCCGTGTGATAGCCAGAAGCGAGACGGTCTGGATGCTTGCGGCACCGGAGCAGGCAGAGACTGTGCTGGAAGCATTTCAAATGGATCTTTGCGGAGAATCGGCCGGGCAGACTGTTTTCGGATATTTGGAAGAAGAACCGGAAGCGGCAATCGTTTGCGCCCCGAATATATACCTGCTTCCAATCGAGACAGACGACGCCTGGGCGCGCGACGTCGGTCCGACTTTCGTGGTCCGGGATGCGGATAAGAGGTGCGATACCGGTTTGACCGATATGGTCCGGGATGCAGATAAGAAGTGCGATACCGGTTTGGCCGGTACGGTACGCGGCATCGACTGGCAGTTCAACGCCTGGGGCGGCATGGTTGACGGTCTGTATGCACACTGGGAGAAAGATAACCGGGCAGCCGCGGCAATCTGCCGGATGCTTGGAGTGGACTGCTATGATGCCCAGCATTTTGTGCTGGAGGGCGGCGCGATTCACTCCGACGGAGAAGGAACTGTGCTGGTGACGAGCACCTGTCTTTTAAGCGCCGGACGCAATCCGCTGATGTTTCAGAATCAGATTGAAGAGACCCTGAAGCAATACCTTGGAGCCAGAAAAGTCATCTGGCTGCCGCGCGGCATCTGGCATGATGAGACGAATGAGCATGTTGACAATATCTGTGCCTTTGTACGTCCGGGCGAAGTAGTACTTGCCTGGACAGACGACGAGGACGATCCTCAGTGGGCGCTTAGCAATGCCTCGCTTCGTGTGTTGGAGCAGGAGACGGATGCCAGAGGGCGCAGGATTATCGTTCATAAGCTGCCGATACCTGCGAAGCCGGTCTGCATCACCGAAGAGGAACTGGAAGGACTTACCTTTGAGGCGGGAGAGGATACGCGCGAGGCAGGAGAGCGTCTTGCAGCGAGTTATGTGAATTTTTACATTTCAAACGGCGCAGTGATCGTACCGCAGTTTGGGGATGAAAATGACGCACAGGCGGTGGAAATTCTTACAAAGCTTTTTCCAGAACGGGAGATTGTGCAGGTCTATGCGAGGCCAGTCATCGTCGGCGGCGGAAATATTCACTGCATTACGCAGCAGATACCTCTTGGCAGGTGACTGCCTGTATCGTGATGCACTTTGAAGGAAGCATGGATGGGGAAGCAGCGGGTGTATTATGAAAATCATTCGCATGAATGTTTTTAGGAACATCCGGATATGAGATGTGAAGGTAAAAAGGATTATGAGAAATGTAACTGTCGCCACAGTGCAGATGCAGTGTGGCACTGAAATGTCAGTGAATATAGAAAAAGCGGACTGCATGGTACGGCAGGCGGCAGAGCGCGGGGCAAACGTAATCCTGCTGCCGGAGTTGTTTGAACGGCAATATTTTTGTCAGGAACGGCAATATGAGTATTATCGGTTTGCAAAGCCCGTAGCAGAGAACGATGCAGTACGGCATTTTCAGAAGACGGCTGCGGAACTGGGGGTTGTACTGCCGGTCAGCTTTTATGAGAAAGACGGTTTAAGTCTCTATAATAGTGTTGCTGTGATCGACGCGGATGGGAAAGTGTTGGGAGTCTACCGCAAAACACATATTCCGGACGACCACTATTATCAGGAAAAATTCTATTTTACACCAGGAAATACCGGCTTTCGTGTATGGGATACCCGCTTTGGACACATCGGCATCGGAATCTGCTGGGATCAGTGGTTCCCGGAGGCAGCGCGATGCATGGCGCTGGAAGGCGCGGAGCTTCTTCTTTACCCGACTGCAATCGGGAGTGAGCCGATTCTGGATTGTGACAGTATGCCCCACTGGAGACGCTGTATGCAGGGACATGCGGCGGCTAACCTGATACCGGTGGCGGCAGCGAATCGTATCGGACTTGAGAACGTAGAACCGGCAAATGCCAACGGCGGCCAGAAATCCTCTCTGCTTTTTTACGGTTCCTCTTTCATCACGGATGAGACGGGAGAACTTGTGGCTGCGGCGTCCAGAGACCAGGAAGAAATCCTTATCGCGACCTTTGACCTGGATAAAATCGAGGAAAACCGGATGAGCTGGGGGCTGTTCCGTGACCGCAGGCCGGAAGCATATGGAAGAATCAGTGAATAAAGAAATAACGGAAAAGCAGAGGAGCAAGGGTACAGGAAAACAGGAAAACAGAAAAACAGAAAAACAGGAAAAAAGAAAAACAGAAAAACAGAAAAACAGAAAAACAGAAAAACAGGGAGTGTAGCCGTGAGTAAGAGAACATAAAAAAGAGTGCCTCAGACAGGATGCCGGAAACACAGAAACATAAGAAGAACATAAGAAAACGGCAGATATTTACAAAAAAACGATTGACACCAAACCGGATTCTTACTATAATGATGCAGTGTGCTCCAAAGGCACACTGTATTTTATGACGCTTAATGACTTCTTTTTGGATTCATTTTCCGCAGCACTTTCCAATGCGGACAGACAATGAGCGTTATGAAATCACATCAATAGATAAATGTTCAAACCAAAGCCCCGGTAGAGCATTTTCTTCATAAAGTCCGTGCGACGCTTTCCAAAGCGGGTGCGTGACACCGGGAGGGCGGAAATAAGCCTCTGCCAGTCCGGCAAACAGAACATTGACTGAGAAGCCGCCAGAAGATATGGCGGACGACGATATCCTTTCCACTTGGATTATGTATTGGGGAGGATGGCGATTGAGAAGGAGGAAGACGAATGAAAACCGAGATGGTGAATCCGGCTACGATTGAAAGAAAATGGTATGTCGTGGACGCTACGGATAAGACTCTGGGCCGTCTGGCATCAGAGATCGCGAGCATTTTGAGAGGAAAGAAGAAACCGATCTTTACACCTCATCTGGATCTGGGTGATTATGTGATCGTTGTAAACGCAGAGAAGGTGAAAGTAACCGGCAAGAAGCTTGATCAGAAGGTTTACTATCATCATTCTGATTATGTCGGCGGCATGAAAGAGACTACGCTGCGCGATATGCTGAAAAAGAAGCCGGAGAGAGTGATCGAGCTTGCGGTAAAGGGTATGCTCCCGAAGGGACCGCTGGGCAGACAGATGTACAAGAAGCTTTACGTTTACGCGGGTCCGGACCACAAGCAGCAGGCACAGAAGCCTGAAGTGCTGACATTCTAAGAGGGAGGTAAAGAACATTGGCTAAGGAAAAATTCTACGGAACAGGAAGAAGAAAAAAATCAGTTGCCAGAGTATATCTGATACCGGGTACCGGCAAGATTACGATTAATAAAAGAGACATCGATGATTACTTCGGGCTTGAGACACTGAAAGTGATCGTTCGTCAGCCGCTCGTAGCGACTGAGACACTCGGCAAGTTCGATGTACAGGTGAATGTATATGGCGGCGGCACCACCGGTCAGGCCGGCGCGATCCGTCATGGTATCTCCAGAGCCCTGCTTCAGGCAGACAACGACTATCGTCCGACTCTGAAGTCCGCTGGTTACCTCACACGTGACCCGAGAATGAAAGAGCGTAAGAAATACGGCCTCAAAGCGGCTCGTCGCGCTCCGCAGTTTTCGAAGAGATAAGGATTACTGCGAATACAAAAGCATATGGAAAGCCCTGGACGCTTGTGTACATGGGCTTTTCTTTATGCTTTTGTATTCATTGGAATGCAAGAAACGACCGAGATGGAACGAAGTGGAATCGAGGTTTTCTTGCATTCGCAGTAATTCTTATCGTAGTTAATCGACCGAAAAAGAAATGGCTTAAAAGCCCGGGAATCCTTTATTTTGGTGTGCTACTCGTCAAGTAGACATTTTAAATATCAAAGTTTCTTCGGCTATTGCCGCCCGTCATAGGGCGGCATTTTTATGCTGCTAACATCATTTTTTGATAATACTTCAATGGTGTCATTATCTCCAGTTTTCGCTGGACTCGCTTCGTGTCAATCCATAATTATTATTGTTTGCAATACAATGCTCTACGATCCGTATCCGCTCTTCCTGGGTTGTTTTTCGTGCTGTATTCTTAATTGCTTCCGAACAGACTGTCAAAAACGATCTTCCAAGATGGTATGGAGAGGATACAGATAAAATCAACATTACCGGCACATGCAACCTGTTTTTTAATTGCTCCGTCTTTGTCAAAGAAGGACTGTGCTTTTTTGATCACCTGGCTGAAACAGGAGAAAACAGCAGCCTTGTATTCCATCCGTTCTTTCCTTCATTAAAAGTTAAAATGTTTATTGTATGGAAAAAGTATCAGATATTTACGCCGATTGGTGATCGGCTTCTGTACCAAAAATCCCGTGCCGATGTTTCCGTACATAGATCTGCTTGCGCCTTACGGCCAGTACTGGTTTGTCACCATTACGCCATATGGAAAAGATATAGAGCCAAACGTACCGGAAAAAGAAAGAGTGATGGAGAGTTTCCGGGAACTCTCCGATATCGTCGGCGTTGATTCCGTTGGCTGGAGGTATGACCCGATCCTGATTTCGGATGTTTATCCTGTGAAACGTCATATCTCCGATTTTGAAAAGATGGCGGCATACCTGTCCGGATATACAAAGACCTGTGTTATCAGCTTCATTGATATTTATAAAAAGGTTGAGCGCATCTTTCCGCAGGCTGGACGCACCTAAACGCAAATCTGCTTGCAGTGAATGTGCCTGCTATCTGGGAAATGATATAGGAGCATACGATACCTGCGGGCATCTGTGCCGTTATTGTTATGCCAATGCGAACGCGGCTGCAGTTCGGCAGAATATAAAGTCACATAATCCGGAGTCCCCGTTCCTGATCGGAGAGGGGCATCCGGATGATCAGATTCACGAAGCGAAACAGAAAAGCTGGATTGACAGACAGATGAGCCTGTTTTAAACTTGAAGAAATTTACACTTTTACGCAACCCGGGAGGTGATTACCTGTGCCATTTAAAATCATCCGAAATGACATCACAAAAGTAAAAGCAGATGCTATTGTAAATACAGCCAATCCGCATCCAACCTATGCGGCCGGGACAGACGCGGCCATTTACAAAGCCGCCGGCGCGGATCTCCTGCTGGCACAGCGGAAAAAAATCGGACAGATCGAACGCGGTCAGGTGGCGGTAACTTCCGCTTTTGCACTTCCTGCAAAATACATTATCCATACCGTCGGACCGGCCTGGGTAGACGGAAAACATGGAGAATTTGATATTCTCTCGGACTGCTATGAAAATTCCCTTGCCAAAGCTGTGGAACTTCAATGTGACAGCATCGCTTTTCCGCTGATCGCGACGGGCGTGTATGGATTTCCGAAAGATCGGGCGCTGCAGATTGCCGTTTCTGTCATCAGCCGTTTTCTGCTTTTGCATGACATGCAGGTGATCCTGGTTGTCTTCGACCGGCACTCATTTGAACTGTCCGGAAAGCTGTTCCAGGATGTAGATGATTTTATTGATGAAAAGTATGTCGCGCGGCAGCGAAAGGAAGAATACTTATATCCGGAGCAGTCTTATGATGGTGAACCGGATGCTGCAGAAATAACAGAACGCAGCAGACGCCTGCGCTTTGCAGAAAGCTGCAGGATTTTAAGTGACTCTGATCAATCTGCACCGGAGATGATGGAGTTCATTACCTGCTCAGAATCCGAACCGCTCTATTCTCCGAAAATATCCGCGCCAATCTCAATGTCCCCGGAAATGAGTTTGGATGACGCTCTGGGAAATGTCGGGGAAAACTTTCAGCAGAGACTGTTTCATCTGATTGACGAACGGGGACTGACTGATGTGGATGTTTATAAACGCGCCAACATGGACCGAAAATTGTTTTCCAAAATCAGGTGCAATGAGAATTACAAACCGAAAAAGAAAACGGCTCTTGCCCTTGCAATTGCCCTGAAACTGAATCTCGACGATACGGTTGACCTGTTGAAACGCGCAGAACTGGCGCTTTCTCCCAGCAGCAAGTCTGATCTGATCATCGAATATTTTATCAGCCGAAAGGAGTATGATATCTACAATATCAATCTGGCACTGTTTGAGCATGGACAGCCCATTTTGGGAGAATAATTCAGAAAGTAACGAAGAAAGTGGATTTGTCGCTTTTCGGACGACCGCTTCCTTTTTGCTTTCTGATAAACTGAATATATCGAGCAGGAGACGGCTTGCCGGCTCCTGCTCGCTCGCGCGAGCTGCGTCCGGCTTTAGCCGGAAAGACTTCCTTACGCAGCTCTGCGCATCAAAAGGGACAGGGAGGTACAACGAAATGTATGGAGCGATTTTGGGAGATATCATCGGAAGCCCGTATGAGTTTGACAGAGGAAATAAAACAAAGGAATTTGAACTGTTCGGAAAAGAAGCAGAATTTACAGATGACAGCGTGATGACAATCGCAGTGGCTGAAGCTCTGCTAAATGCAGGAAAAGATGCGCCTGTTGACCGAATCAGGAAGCTTGTGAGCGAATCCATGCGGAAATGGGGACGAAAATATCCTCATGCCGGATATGGCGGCCGGTTCCGTGTCTGGCTGACGCAGAAAAATCCTGCGCCGTATGGAAGCTACGGGAATGGTTCCGCGATGCGCGTATCGGCTACAGGATGGCTGTGTGATACGCTGGAACGGACCAGAGAAGTCGCCAGGGCGACCGCGGATGTAACGCACAACCATCCGGAGGGGATTAAAGGAGCGGAGTCTGTTGCTGCTGTTATTTTCCTGGCACGGACGGGAAGCAGCAAGGAACAGATCAGAAAATATGTGGCAGAGGAATTCGGATACGATCTGAGCAGAACCTGTGACGAGATACGTCCTCAGTATCATCATGTGGAAAGCTGCCAGGAGACAGTACCGGAGGCTATCACCGCTTTTCTGGAAGGAAATGATTTTGAAGATGTGACCCGTACAGCGGTTTCCCTCGGCGGCGACTGCGATACCCTGACTGCCATCGCCGGGAGCATGGCGGAAGCTTTTTACGGAATACCGGCGCTGCTCATGGCAGAATGCAGAACGCGTATCCCAGGAGATATGCTGAACGTATTAGACTGGTTTGATGAGACGCTGGGCAGAGGCGGCAATGTGGAGGAGAAAAAATAAATGGCAAGAGTTATAACAGTCAAAGAAATTGGAAAAGCATCAGCAAGACCGGATTAGGTCGTGATTTCCATGTCATTGCATACGCGGGACAATAATTATGACCGGGCGATGGATTTGGCCGGTCAACACATTCAGCATCTGACAGAAACGCTCTGCGCGATTGGGTTTGAGAAAAGCGATCTGAAAACGGCAAACTTCAATGTCCATACGGATTATCAGAATGTTAAAGACCGGAATGGAAATTACAATCGAGTCTTCAACGGCTATGTGGTAGATCACAACCTGAAGCTGGAATTTGATTTTGAGATGTGGAGATTATCACAGGCACTCTCTGCGATTGCCGGTTGTCTGTCAAATCCGGATCTGCCCATCCGATTTACAGTAAAGGACGCATCTGCAGTGAATGAAGAAATGCTCCGGTCAGCAGCTTTGAACGCGCGGCGCAAAGCAGAAATCCTGTGCGAAGCCTGAGCCAATAAGTTTTCCCATTGTATGTCACCTCATAAAATGCGGGGGAGTATATTTAATCACCCTACTATAATCGAGTCTTTTGTATTTCATAAAAAGGACTCAGGCCTCTGTGTCAGTAAAAGAAGACTCTTGAGTGGCCTCATCTTTGATAAAATCCATCATGTCTCCAGCATTGCAGTCTAACACATCTGCAATCTTGAGGATAACGGACAATGTAACTTCCTGATTCTTACGTAGTTTTGTAAATGTTGCAGAGGATAATCCAGCTTGTTTTCTTAATTCTGCTTTGCTCATTTCACGCTCTGCTAACATAACCCATAATTTTTTGTAACTGACTTTCATGATGACACTCCTTACGCCGATTTTAAGTAATCGAACTTGCCACAAATTATACCACTGTCATGTTGCATTATCAACTCATTTTGTCAAAATTACAACAACGAGGGTGAAAACTAGCGATCTTTGTCGCGTTTCTAAATTTTGTACGATGGTGTATGACTGTGGCATTGATAAGGATAGATTTTTATGATATTCTAAAGGCGTTCGTAAATGCATGATTTTTTCGGGGAGGAGACCTGATGTTTTCAGATTTTGATGCGCAGACCCGTCAGATGCTGACGGGAAATCTGCTGATGATTGGCTGCTGTGTCTTTTACCTGGCATGGTGGCTGATCGCCTTTAAACCGCAAGGCGCAGTAAAGGGTCTGCGCAGTGGTTGGCTTCTGATTCCGGCTCTGCTGTTTGGCGTGGCTGCGGTGATTCAGATTGTTCAGGGCAGCGGCGCTGTGGAGAGCAGTGCGCTGTTGTTCCCGAGAAATATGGTGCTGATTGGCGGCATAGTCGTTTATATCATCTTGATGATAGGAACCAGCGTCTTTTTAAAGCGGCAGGTGACGACGGAACTGTTTCTCATTGTCGGCTGGACTGCTTTGATGTTTCTGGAACTGAATGCTTTGTTTGTGCAGGGACAGTTTATGCAATCAACAGTGATCTTACTTCTTGTCATAACATTGATCTTCGCTGTTGTCAGCATAATCTGTTATCTGCTCTATTATGGTCTGGACAAGGTAAAGGGCTATGTAGACGGCATGATACCGTTGCTTCTGGTTGCTGGCATGATGGCTGTGGTCACGGCCGGGGCAGTGCTCTCCCACAACTGACTTCTTACCAAAAAACACTTCGGAATGAGGGGCGTTATATGACTGTCAGAAGAGTAAAAACTACAATGAGCAAGGTGCAGAAAGAAATCTCACCGTATGTACATAAACATGTATTTGGCCGGGATACCGTTGATGCAAATGATATCGAACGGATTGCTGTCCTGCTTTTAGGTCAATATAATAACGTTTCGATTTCTCAGGGACTGGATCAGGGCAAGGACGGGAAGCCCTGGCTGAAAATAACAGTAAAGTCATTTCCGTTCAGCGAAGAGAAAATACTGGAAGTTACTGGCACTCCGAAAAAGAAAGAGAAAAAGAAGAAGGATGACCTGAACTGGATCGACCGAATAGAGGAATACGAGGCTTTTATGGATAATTAACCATCTTTTCAGAATTTGACTGGAGGAAAATCAGAATGAACGAGATACTGCAGACGATTATGGAACGCCGTTCCACACGGAAATATAATGACAAACCGGTCACGGAGGAACAACTGACTGATATTCTGGAGGCCGGGCGTTATGCTCCGACCGGAGGCAACTGCCAGACGGTGCATTTTGTTGTGATTACGAACGAGGAAATCAGGGAGAACCTGCGGGGACTGGTTCAGGAAGCTTTTTTACAGATGGAGCTTTCCGATGATCAGTACGCCAGCATCCAGAATTCCATTAAACTGTCCAGGCGCGGGAATTATGCGTTTGATTACCATGCACCGATTCTGGTCGTGGTTGCAAACCGGAAAGGATATCCGAATGCGGTCGCGGACTCAGCCTGCGCACTGCAGAATATGATGCTGGAAGCAGAAAGCCTGGGCGTCGGCTCCTGCTGGATCAATCAGCTGCACTGGCTGGATGAAAATCCATCCATTCGTGAATTTATGGAGCCGTTGGGAATCAAGGCCGAGGAAACGATATGCGGCGCGCTGGCACTGGGAAATTATGATGAAAAACAGCCTGTAAAACCAAGAACCGGAATGCAGGTGGATTTTGTCAGATGACCTGATTTTGGATGGCCGCGAATATCAAATACAAATGGTGACGCAAATGAAAAATCACGAAATGGTAGACGGGAAGCTACTTCAGACGAACAAAAAGTATTCCCAGCTGAAGCAAAAACAAAAGGACAAAATAGCGGTCTGGATGTACGAAGAGACCAGAAACATGTTTTGAGGGGAGATGGTCATCATGGAACAAAGGTCTACAAGCAAATGGAAAGAACGGGCGAGAAGGCTAAAATCGGATGTCCCCGCAGTTTCCCTGGCACTGAAGGATGAAAATACTCCTGTGCTCGCCAAGCTGTTTGCTGGTCTTACCGTGGCATATGCACTTTCTCCGGTCGATCTGATCCCCGATTTTATCCCTGTACTGGGCTATCTGGACGACATCATCCTCCTGCCAGCACTGGTTGCACTTACAGTAAAGTGCATTCCCCATGATGTCTTGGAGCGCTACCGGAAAGAATCCGAAGGTATATGGGCAGACGGCAGACCGAAGAAATGGTACTACGCTCTTCCTGTCATTCTGATCTGGTTATTGATTATCCGGCTGATTGTGCGGGCAATTTTATAGAATTCATGCAGGAGGTGTGTGCATATGTGCAGCAGATATTATATTGATGATGACACTCTGGATGAAGTCTCCGGCCTGCTTGCGGACAGAAAAAGCTTCGGATTGAAATGGACTGCAGGGGATGTACATCCGGGTGAAACAGCTCCGGTTATAATGAAAAGAAACGCAAGGCTGCAGCTTGATGAAATGAAATGGGGCTTTCTGCAATACAGTGGAAAAGGCTTATTCATAAATGCGCGGGCTGAAACTGCTCTGCAGAAGAAAACTTTCAGTGAGAGCGTTCTTCACCGGCGTTGTGTGATACCGGCGCGGCATTTTTACGAAAGGGATGCATCTAAGAATAAAGTCACTTTCCTGCGTGAGAGTGGTTCTACGCTGTACATGGCCGGATTTTTTAATATGGTACAGGATGAGGTTCGGTTTGTAATATTGACCACGCAGGCAAATCCGTCTGTACTGCCGGTACATGACCGGATGCCCCTGATCCTGGAGGAAGAGAATGTAGAGGACTGGATTTGTGACGGTGAACAGACACAGGTTTTTTTGCAGAAAATACCTGTGTCATTACAACGGACGCAGGAATACGAGCAGCAAAGCCTCTTTGGAATGCTATAGTGATTGATCCGCGATTATATGAGGAGGAGACATAATTGGGTGCACTCTATTTCACCAGACATGGACAGACAGTCTGGAATGTCGAGAATAAAATCTGTGGTGCCACGGACATCGCACTGACGGAGCTTGGTCATACACAGGCCATTGAGCTTGGCAGACGCCTTGCTGCAGAAAGACTTCCCGTTGACGAGATACTATATTCACCATTGGTACGGGCTTCAGAAACGGCCCGTCATATTTCGGAAGAAACCGGTATTCCCATGCGGATGGAACCGCGTCTGAAGGAGCAGAATTTCGGCCGATATGAATCCACGCCCAGAGACGGCAAGGAATTTCAGATCGCGAAGACGCACTTTCTGGATCATTATGATGGCGGGGAGACGATGATGCAGCTGTGTCAGCGGGTATATAACCTGATTGATGATATCCGAGCGGAGAACAGAACTTATCTGCTGGTGGCGCATAACGGTATTTCCCGTGTGGTGCAGTCTTATTTTTATGATATGACTAATGAGGAATTTGCTGCCTTCGGCATCGGGAACTGCGAAGTAAAAACCTATACCTGGTAAAATACTGCGTTGATGACGAGCACACGGTTACGGCATTGGAGGCGAGACTGCGCGGCGGCTACAAGTTTCAGGAAATCATTACAGATACTCTGGCAACGACAATGGATTTTTACGATGCGGACAGCGCTCTGGTGACCAGTGTTGACCCGGATCTGATGACTGCGAAACCGGAGTTTGAGACTCACAGAGAAGGTTTCCTTCCTGTCTGCGGTACCGCACCGATGGATCTGAATGAGTATCCTGAAATTCTGACAGCGGTTCGCATGGTATCAAAGGATAATCTGGCCATTCCTTACACGGATGTATCACGACTTCTGAAGGAAGGCTCAAAGGAATCCCTGCGCATGGAACAGATAGGGATTCATTCCATTATGGCTGTCCTATACAATAAGCGCAACGCCGGCTTCGCGGTGGTCATCAATCCACGGAATTATATAAAGCATCCGGAGCATAATTCTCTCCTGCAGGTGCTTTCTTATGTATCCGTTGCAGAGATCAACGAGATGAATTTGATGAACTGCCAGAAAGGTTCTTTTTCCGAAGAGGGAGAACTTGCTCAGGGATATTCAGGGAATGCCGGCTGATGAAAAATGGGTTGATGCATCTCTTTCATGTATGATCTTGGATTATATGTCAGGATGCATGACTTTATCTATAATATTTCCCTCGGCAGGAAGCTGACCAGTTCTCTGGCTTACTGGATATAAAAGCGGTTATCGGGATGAAGCGCCTAGACATGGCCTCCAGGCTCCTGGAAGAGAACGATTCTATCTTATCGGCAACACAGAAAGAAGAATTGGTTGCCATGATTCAGAAATGTAGACGCTGCCGGTTCCAGCAGCCCCATCGTTTCTTCAGTATTGCGTTTATGTGCCACAAAGTCAAAAAAAATTCTTGATTTGTGGCATATAAACCACGATTATGCTAAATCAAAGACTTCTCAGCAGGAAAGCCATATATAGTGGCAGGGTCAGAATTTGTCCGTTACGACCTACATTGTAATCTCCCAGTTTAATGGCCTGCTGTACATGATATTTTTCAGGATGCCGCAGGATGGTTTTTGTGCTTTTGGCATTGCCGGTATTGGCCTTGACTTCTACAAGCACACATTCGCCATGATAGCGAATCACAAAATCCACCTCCAAACCGCTGTCCTTATGGAAATAATATAGCTTTCTGCCCATTTTGGCAAAGATATCTGCGACCAGGTTTTCAAAGATAGCCCCCTTGTATCCATAGAGATTGCCCTGCAGGATGTCGTATTGTGTGCCATCCTCCAGCATACTGACAAATAAACCGCAGTCACGCATATAGACTTTGAAGCAATCTTCTTGTGCATTGCCATCCAGGGGCAATTCCGTAATGGAGAGATTGTAGCACCGGGAAATAATACCTGCATCCTCGATCCACTGCAAACTGCCGGCATACTTAGCAGCGGTAGACCCCTTCTTTACTACAGAATATTGGAACTTCTTATTTTCTTTGCCGAGTTGCCTAGGAATTGATTGAAAACACTCTTTGATCCTGGATTTATCCTTCCTCTCGGCATATTTAACCATATCATCTTCATAGGAGCGTACAATATCCCGCTGTATTTGCAATACTTCATTCATCTGCCGGGTATCGACAAAGGTTTGCACGGCATCAGGCATACCGCCAACAACCGTATACTGCAGCAGGAGCTGGCGCATACGATTATGAAGCGCTTCCGGCACGGGAGATTCCGTGTCCATACTTTTTTTGAGCATATCTATGACGCCATCAGTAATGCCATTGGCCCACAGAAACTCTTCAAAATCCAAAGGATACATATCTACTATCGTTTCAAATCCTACCGGGATAGACTTCGGTTCTTTGCCGTACCCCTTAACTCCCAGCAGAGAGCCTGTTCCGATCACATCATATCGTCCGTCGATTTGGAAAAATTTCAAGGACGTTCTCGCTTCCGGGCAATCCTGAATTTCATCCAGCACCAGCACGGTTTCTCCAGCTTCAAACACAGCAGAGTTTCCCAACAATGCAGTAAGCATCATAACGATATGATCAATCTCCAGAGATCCGGCAAATACAGAAGCATAATCCGGATTTTCAAAGAAATTCAGGTAGACCACATTCTTATAATTCTTATGGGCAAAATTCAGCACGGAAAAAGTTTTTCCGCATTGTCTGCAGCCCTTCACGATCAGAGGCTTACGATTCGCAGTGTTTTTCCATTCCAAAAGAGTCTGTTCCATTTTTCTTTTCAGCATTGATAGCCACCTCCCTGTCATCTGTCATATAGTATACGCACAGGCGTCAATTTTTTCAAGGGACTTTTAAATGAAAACGCAAACTTTTTCAAGTGACTTTTTAGAAAAAACGAAAACTTTTTCAAAGGACTTTTGAAGGCAACATTTAACTTTTGTACCAGTCAGGCAGCACGTAAAATATTTTTGCGTATATACGCATTTTTGATTCGATGATTGGAGAAAATCCGAAAACCAGTTGATGTTATTCCGAACAGCTGCCGGGTGATTTCCGGGCGTTCACTGGATCGTTTTCAGGCACTCACCGGGAGTCTCCCGGGAGTTTCCCAGATGATTTCCGGGTGATAATTAGTCAGAAATCGGGAAGATATCGGGTCACTGCCGTGTAGCTTTCATCAGAACAATGATTTATAATAGGACAATCACGCGGGAAGGAAGCTGAGCAGTACAGAGAAATTGCTGCCTGTCAGGGACAATGATACTTCTGTCCAGCCACATCCCCGGTTCTTTCATGCCAGGAATACGCAATGGGGGCAGCCCGGTGAGACCCACGGGGAGGTCAGATTCCTATGAGCTGCGCGAACAGCCGCCTGAATGCATTTCTGTAAGCTCTGGGGTGTCGAGGACAAATAAGGAGTCCCTTGCAAGAGCGCTTCACGTCAGTCCGGCTGCTATCTCGCTGCCTGATATGGAGAGTGCCGCCGGGGGCATATTCTTACCGACCTGGTTAAGAGTGGTTATATTGCAAAGGTCGGGTCAGGACCGGCGACCGCTTATGTCAGAATCTAAGTTATAAAAGGGTGAGAATGCTGAATCTGTTTCGCGTTACTGCGAATGCGAATTGTAAATAAACGTATCCTGCTTGATTGTAAACGTAGTTCTTCAGATGTTTTTTCAGTGAATTTATGAAATTGATGTTGATTACCTGTGTTGGAATGAGTAAACTATAAGCAGGATTTTACAGACAGGAAGGGATTGTATGAACCATATCAAAGATATTGAAAAGATACGGTTTACAACAGAATTGCAGACGTTTGACAGGAAAAGTGCCAGAATAGATGAAAAAGCACTGGCGATTCCGATTGTTGCATTTGCGAATGCTGATGGTGGTGATATTGCTATTGGTATTGAGGATAAGGGGGATATAACTGGAATTGATGGTTATGAAGCAAACGTAAATGAACTCTTGCGCACTCCGTTTGATTATTGTGTTCCGTCAGTGAATGTTGATACAGAAATTTTGGATTGCACTGACGTGGAAGGAAAGCCAAATCATGTTCTTATCATGCATGTAATACAGAGCAATCAGCTTCATGCGAACTAGGCAGATGAGGTATACTACCGTGTCGGGGATAAATCCCCAAAAATGAATTTTGAACAACGTATGTAAAGGTTTGATGCCTCATTTTTTACTGTTAATGAGGTGGTCAAAACGGAAGCAAATTCCGCAAGAATCCTTTAAAATCAAGGAAAAACTCCTCTAAAAAAGGCCGAATACGGCCTCAAAGCGGCTCGTCGCGCTCCGCAGTTTTCAAAGAGATAAGGATTTACTGCGAATACAAAAGCATATGGAAAGCATATGGAAAGCATATGGAAAGCCCTGGACGCTCGCGTACAAGGGCTTTTTTTATGCTTTTGTTTTCATTGGAATGCAGGAAATGACTTTTTAGCGAAAACGCAATTTTTTAGACGAATTGTATCAGTCAGGAAACGCTGCTGTTACTACAATTTGTACGAAAAGGGATGAGATTTTCCTAAGAATTGACACTGTCGAAGAAACTGTGCAAATGATACAATAACTTTGTTGAAAATGACTGTGCGGAAGTTGTTTTGACAATAGAAGAATCGGACATTATACCTTTCGAATAAGCAGATTGCCTATATATTCGAAAGGCATAGAATGTAAAAAAGAAGGAGGTATGCAAATATGTTGACACCGAAACAGAATATGCTTGAAGTGATCCGCGGGGGGAATCCGGACCGGATTGTGAACCAGTACGAGGCGGTACAGCTTCTGATGCATCCCTTTATGTTTTCGAGTCCGCTGCTTGAGCCGGGGCAGGAGAATGTCGTGAACGCGTGGGGAGTGACGAATACGTTTCCGAAGGGTGTGCCCGGAGCGTTCCCGGTACATACGCCGGATAAGATCGTGGTAAAGGATATCGAGGACTGGAAAGAATATGTTCATGCGCCGTCTCTCAAATTTTCACAGGAACAGTGGGATATGGTGAAGGCCACGTATGATGCGGTGGATGGCGAGCAGTCCTTTAAGGCGGCGTTTGTCGCGCCGGGGCTTTTTGAGCAGACCCATCATCTCTGCGAGATATCTAACGCACTGATGTATTATATTACGAATGAGGATGAGATGCATGACCTGATCAAATACCTGACCGAGTGGGAGCTGGAGCTGGCGGAAGGCATCTGCTCTAACCTGCATCCGGATGCGCTGTTCCATCATGACGACTGGGGCGGTCTGGACAGCACTTTCATGAGCCCGGCGATGTTTGAGGATTTCTTTGTAGAGCCGTATAAGCAGATTTACGGATATTATCACAGCCATGGTGTGGAGCTCGTGATCCATCATTCCGATTCCTATGCCGCGACGCTGGTGCCGGACATGATCGAGATGGGGATTGATGTATGGCAGGGCTGCATGGAAACTAACAATCTGCCGGAGCTGATTAAGAAATATGGCGGAAAGATCAGCTTTATGGGCGGCATTGAGAACCGTGCAGTGGATTTTGAGGGCTGGACAGATGAGAACTGTGAGGCAGTTGTGCGGCGCGTATGCGAGGAATGCGGCAATAAATATTTTATCCCGTGTATCGCACAGGGCGGACCGGGATCGGTTTATCCGGGCGTTTATATGTCTCTGTGCAATGCAATCGATAAGCTGAATGCGGAGAAATACGGCATTAACGCGGCAGAGTCCACGAGACTTCCGTGGCAGATTATGTTCTGATGCTGGCGGCGGATGGATGCAAAGCAGAAGGATTTATTCCGCTGTGAGGTACAGGACCAACAATCAGGATAGAAAGACTGGAGGATGGCAAATTGATTATTATTGGTGAGAAAATAAACGGCTCAATCCCGTCAGTGGCGGAGGCGATCGCGAAGCGTGACGCGGAGTTCATCAAGGCAAGGGCGATCGCGCAGACTGAGGCGGGGGCGACTTATATTGACTGTTGTGCGTCCGTTCCGGAGGAGCAGGAGGTTGAAACCCTGCAGTGGATGATCGGCTGTATTCAGGAGGTGACAGACCTTCCGATTTCAGTGGACAGCCCAAGCCCTGCTGTGCTTGCGGAAGCGTATAAATTCTGCAAACGTCCCGGCATATTTAATTCCGTATCTGGTGAGGGAAGAAAGATTGATACCATCTTCCCGATCATGGCGCAGCCGGAAAACAAAGGCTGGGAAGTAATCGCGTTGCTTAGCGATGATACCGGCATCCCGAAGAATGCAGCGGACCGCCTGAAGGTGTTTGATAAGATTATGGCAAAGGCAAAGGAGTACGGGATTGCTCCGAGCCGGATTCATATTGATCCGCTGGTCGAGATGCTCTGCACGTCTGAGAACGGTATTGAGACGAACACGGAGGTCATCTCCTCTGTGAGAGAGCAGTATCCGTCCATACATATTACGGCGGCAATCAGCAATATTTCCTTTAACCTTCCGGTGAGAAAGCTGATCAACTACGGATTTCTGGTGCTGGCAATGAATGCGGGACTTGACAGCGCAATCATGGATCCGACCAACCGGGATATGCTGGGGCTGGTATATTCAACGGAGGCGCTTCTCGGACTGGATGATTACTGCATGGAGTATATCGGAGCTTATCGGGAGGGCCTGATCGGGCCGGTGAAAAAGTAAAAACGGAATCCGGAAAAAACGGGTGTATCATCAGAAGCAATAAGAGAAGAAAACTGACAGGTATGATTGGAATCAAGGAGGTATATTATGTCGAAGATTACAGAAGTTGCGGAACTGGTAGAAAAAGGAAAGGCAAAGCTGGTTGGCCCGGCTGTTCAGGCAGCTCTTGATGAGGGCTGCGATCCGATGGATATCCTGAATCAGGGAATGATTGATACCATGGGGATTGTTGGCGAAAAATTTAAAAACGGCGAGATCTTCGTGCCGGAGATGCTCGTGGCGGCGCGCGCGATGAAGAAGGGCGTGGAGGTGCTCAAACCCCATCTTGCAAGCGGCTCGACCGGAGCGAACGGAAAGGTTATCATCGCGACGGTTTCCGGGGACCTGCATGACATCGGCAAAAATTTGGTTGCGATGATGATTGAGAGCGCCGGGTTTGAAGTCATTGATCTTGGTGTGGACGTTTCAACGGATAAGGTGATCGAGGCTTACAAGGAGAATCCGGATACGAAGATCATCTGTCTTTCTGCACTGCTTACGACGACAATGCCGGCCATGAAGGATACCGTGACTGCGCTCAATGAGGCGGATTTCAGGAGTAATATCAAGGTTATGGTAGGCGGAGCACCGATCACACAGGAATTTGCAGATGAGATCGGCGCGGATGGCTATTCGGAGGACGCGGCAAGCGCGGCGTCTCTTGCGAAGAGACTTGCGGCAGCATAGGAAATTTATCAGAGAGCTTTACTTTAAATTTTATTTTTGATTAAAACACTGTCCCGCTTTGCGAAAAGTGCATTGTGGGACAGTGTTTTTTGTGCTACAATAATTATAATTTTTTGAATGTGTGGAAGGAAAGGAGCGATTTGCGATGGTTCGGGTCTCTTTTGTCCGGGAAAGAAAGAGTATCTGTGTTCCGGAAGGCACAACTGTGCTGGAAGCGGAGATTCTGGCCGGGCTCAGGCCGGACGCGCCCTGCGGCGGAGCAGGCAGATGCAGGAAATGTCTGGTGCGGGTCGCCCCAATGTCTTCCGGCGGTACAGATTCTGACAGTGCATTGGTTTCCAACGGCAATATGAATTCGGAAGGCAGTATGGATTTTGACGGCAACACGGGTTCTGGCGATGTCGATGGGGAAGATTTTCTTATACATGATTTTAGGGCTGCTACTCCCCCGGTGCGCGCCTGCCAGACGAAGGTGTCATCGGATATCTGTGTGGATACGCTGACCTCACAGGAGCAGGATCTCTCGATTCTGACAGAGGGTTATCTGCGCCCGGTGACGTTTCATCCGGGACTTTCCGTACATAAAATACAGCTTGATAAGCCGCAGCCCGGTGATAAACGATCCGACTGGGAGCGGATGCTGGAGCAGCTTGCGAAGGCGGAGACACAGTCGAAAGCACAGCCGGAAACATGGCCGGAAATACAGCCGAAAGCACAATCAGACAGAACGGAGAGGATACAGCCGGAAATACAGCCGGAAATACAGCCGGAAATACAGCCAGAAATACGGTTAGGAATACGATCAGGAATACGGTCATGGATACAGCCGGATCCGGCTCTGGCTTCCACACTGTATGACAGGCGCGGGGAATCGGGTACGTGGTATGCCATTCATGCAGAGGACGAGATTCTGGAGCTGCGCCGGGTACCGGGGCGTATCTGTTTTGCGGCATTTGACGTTGGGACGACGACGGTGGTGGGTTATCTTCTGGACGCCGGAGACGGCAGTGTTCTGGCGGTGGAGAGCAGACTGAATCCGCAGGCACAGTATGGAGCGGATGTAATCATGCGGGCAAACTACGCACTGGAGCACGGAACGGCAATTCTGGCGGAGTGCATCCGCATGGCAGTCAATGAGATGTTAGAAGCACTTGCAAGGAAAGCGCAGGTAAGCACGACGGATATTTTTCAGGTAAGCGTTGTGGGAAATACCTGTATGCATCATCTGTTTCTGGGCATTTCACCGGCAAGCCTCGTACACGCGCCGTATACGCCCGCGATCAGTCAGCGGCTGACATTGCGCGCAGCGGAGTATGGCCTGTGTGTTCATCCGAAGGCGCAGCTTCTGATGCTGCCCGTCATCGCAGGCTATGTCGGAGCGGATACCTGTGCGTGTCTGATGGCAGTGCGGCCGGATCTGAATGATGAGATTACGCTGCTGCTGGACATCGGTACCAACGGAGAAATGGTGCTTGGAAACCGCAAAAGACGGGTCGCCTGTTCGACCGCGGCAGGCCCGGCGTTTGAGGGGGCAAAGATTACCTGTGGGATGCGTGGAGCCGTGGGGGCGGTGGATCATGTTTTTTATAAGGACGGAGTCTGGAGCTATTCGACCATAGGCAGCGAGCCCGCAATAGGATTATGCGGATCCGGGCTGATCGATCTGGTCGCGTGTCTGCTTCGTGCCGGAAGGATTGATGAAAACGGCAGGCTGGAGAGCGGCCAGGAGGATCCGCAGACGTTTGTGCTTGTCTCCCCGGAGGATTCGGGGAATGGAAAAGGAGTGTACCTCACCCGAAAGGATGTCGGCGAAGTACAGCTTGCGAAAGCTGCGATTGCCGCCGGCATACAGCTTTTAATGAAAGAACTGCAGGTGACGGAGGATGACATTGCTGAGGTCTGTATTGCAGGAGCGTTTGGCAGCTATATGGATCCGTTAAGCGCAGGAGATATCGGCATGTTTCCCCGTTCTCTGACCGACCGGGTACGGTCGATCGGAAATGCTGCCGGAGAGGGCGCAAAGCTTGCCCTGATCAGTCGGGAAGAGCTGGAAATGGCAGATGAGCTGGCATGCGGGACGGATTTTATCGAGCTGGCAGCCCTGCCGGACTTTCAGGACTGTTTTATCGAACAGCTGGAGTTTGAAAATGCGTGATAGCTGTGAAGGTAATGAACAGTTCCAACGCGCGCGAATAGTGGCTGGATTCTTGTGAAATGATGCCGGACGCTGGAAAGGCGCGGTGTGTGATGAAATGCAAGGATACCGGGCGCAACCGGGGAATTCCTTGCGAAACAAGACATTAGGAGAAGCTGTCGGGGCAGTGCCGGGATGGATGGGGGGAATTCGAATTGATCGATATGGAGATGCTGAAAAAACAGGGCGAAGAGCAGGGCTTTTCCCATGTCGCTTTTCTGGACTGCGGTACGCTAAAGCTGCGTCCGGAGGTGCGCCAGATGTGCGAGGCAAACACCTGCCATATGTACGACAAATGCTGGAGCTGCCCGCCGGGCTGCGGTTCTCTTAAGGATTGCCGGAAAAAGGTCGAAAAGTATCGTGAGGGCATTATTGTTCAGACCGTTGGCGAGCTGGAGGACGAGCTGGACGGAGAGACCATGATGGAGACCGAGCAGCGGCATAAGGAGCATTTTTACGCGTTTGAGAAGATCCTGCGCAGGCAATATCCGGAAATGCTCGCGATCGGAGCGGGGTGCTGTACAAAGTGCAAAACCTGCACGTATCCGGATCAGCCGTGCCGCTTTCCAAACGAGGCGTTTTCTTCTATGGAAGCGTATGGTATGCTGGTCACTGAGGTCTGTCAGGAAAATCATCTTGACTATTATTATGGACCCTGCACGATTGCCTATACGAGCTGCTTTCTGCTGAAATGAGAGTGGATTCCTGCGTGACTGTGAAGATACGGAACAGTTACGGGTGGAGAGGGTATTTGTGCATCAGACAATTTACTGCTGACGCGGCGGAGCCTGCGCCTGCGTTTGAATAAAACTGGGGGAAGATCATGACTGTACTGGAAGAATTGCGGCAATCAATTGAAGCCGGACATCCGGGAGAGACAGAAAAGCTGGTGGAAGAAGCATTGGCGGAGAAGGTCGACCCCATTTGCATCGTAGAGGAAGCCATGATGCCGGCGATGCGTGAGATGGGTGAACGGTATAAAAAACAGGAGGCGGACATTCCCCGCATTCTCGCGGCAGCCCGCTGTATCCGCTCCGGATTTGTGCTGCTTGAACAGCAGGACGCCGCATTTGAGGAACGGAATATCGGAACTGTGATCGTCGGCACGGTAGAGGGCGACCTCCATGATGTCGGGAAAAATCTGGTCGCTCTGATGTTTCGCAGTGCGGGATTCCGGGTGATCGACCTGGGCGTGGACATTTCGGAAAAACAGTTTTTAAAGGCAGTTCGCGAGAATCCGGACGTCCAGATTGTCTGTATTTCGTCGCTTCTGAGTACGGCTCTGCCGGAGATGGAGCAGGTGGTAAAAACACTGCGGCGCAATGATCCGGAGAAAAAATATAAGATTATGGTGGGAGGCGGCGCAGTGACCCGGCAGCTGGCCGAGCATATGGGTGCGGACGCTTACACTGAAAACTGTGTGGAGGCGGCGGAGGTCGCGAAGACATTTATCGTCTGATAGGGAACTGTGAAAGTACGGATAGCTGTTCAGTACCTTCACGGTTACGGGAAATGCAGGGGAGAAATACTGGTGAAGCTTTCATCTGTCTGGCTGTATGAACAGCTGAAAAAAGAATTTGAAATTACGGGGGCTGCGGGGCTGTCCGGCAGGGATGGTTACCTGCGCCCTTTATTTGGCAGCGAGTTACGCAGCGGGGAACATGCAGCGCATACGCAGGCGGCGCATATGCAGGCGTTATATACGCAGACAGTACATGCGCAGGCAGTACATGCGCAGACAGCACGTGCGAGTGCCGGAACGGCTGGACCGGGCGGAAAAGAAGCGCGCAGCGGGCATGTGCGTGTGATACCGGCCGAATCAAAGCAGGAGGTCAGAGAATGGACAGACGCAGGCCTGCCGGAGAAAACCTTTTGCGTGTTTTGCCTGAGCGGGACAGCTGGCAGGGAGCCTTTTGATGAGAAGACAGAGAACGGGAATGCAGGAAGAAATTCTGATGGAAAAGCAGAAGGCATGAGCGCAGGCGGATATTCTGTTGAGAAAGCGGAAGAGTTGATTGCGGACGGAGCTCCTGATGGAAAAACGGAAGGAAGAAATGCCAGGGGAACTCTCGATGAGAAAACAGAGGATAATAACACAGGCGGCGTCTGGGTGTGCGTGGCAACCGGGGAGATGGATGAGTGCAGCGGCGCGGCTGCGGTTCTGAATTATCTTCAGATGGCATTTGACAGCTGCGACGAATGGGAAGATGAGGTCATCCGGTTACTGACCGGGAATGCCGGAATCGTAAAGGTGTTGGAGTTGAGTGCCGGATTTTTGGGGAATCCGCTGATGGTCATGGGCGCCGATTTTTCATTGACAGCTGCGGCTGGAATGGAAAAACTGCCTGAACGGGCAAGGCTGTTTACAGAGGATGGCGTGAATGTCGATTATATGAACGCCCTGCTGCAGGACGAGGAATATCAGAAGATCACACAGGCGAAGCAGGCCATGCTGTATCCGGGCTATATCAGCGGATACCGTTCCGTGAACCGCAACCTGTTTATCAATGGACAGCCGGCGTATCGGCTGGTGCTGACAGAATGTGACAATCCGGTCACGCAGGGCTGTATCTGCATTCTGGAGAATTTAAGCAGGCATCTGGAATACCAGCTCTCCCGCGAAATGCCTGCGTCTATGAAAGGGACTCTGGAAACCATCTTCCAGAGCGTTCTGACGGACCGGACCGCGGATTATGTACAGATCAGCCGCAGACTGAGCGCGGCCGGATGGGGCAGCGACGACGAATATCTCTGCCTGATTCTGCAGATTACTTATCTGAATCAGAAGCAGCTTTCTACAGGCGCCATCTGCCATTATATTCAGAAACAGCTGAACGATTCGGTCAGCTTTTTGTATCAGGAGGAAGTGGTCAGCTTTTTCAACCTGTCCCGTCTGGGAATGGACGAGGAAGCGGTCGCCGCGAAATTGGTATATTTTATACGGGACAGTTATCTGAAGGCCGGGTACAGCAGGACCATGAAAGGACATATGAATCTGCGCCGCCAGTATGTGCAGGCGCGGACGGCGCTGGATGTGGGAAGCCGTAAAAAGCCGTATCTGTGGATTCATTATTTTAATCAGGTGGCGCTGCCCTATATCATTGAGCAGTCTACGAGGCGGCTGCCGGCAAACATGATCTGTCATGAGGGGCTTTTGCGGCTGAAGGAACAGGACGAAAAGAATCATACGGAATATATGCAGACGCTGCGGGTATATCTGGATCAGCAGCTGAACGCGACGCAGACAGCGAAGGAGCTTTTTATTCACAGAAGCACGTTTTTGTATCGTCTGGAAAAGATCAAAGAGATCCTGCATTCGGATCTGGAGGATGCGGATGAAATCTTTTATTTGGAGCTTTCTTTCCGCCTGCTGGAGCAAAATGATTCGTAACTGCTCAGTAGCTTCACAGTTACGAGGTACTGTCCTGAATGGTTACAAATCGTTCTTGACAAAAACGGAGGAACTGACTATACTGTTTGGAAAGCGTGGAAGGGAACAAGTAAAAGACAGCGGAAAGTACAGAAAGTTACCGGTGGGCGGTTTCGATACAATTTCGATAAAAGGTATTTGCGTGGAAATGATAAAGCGCAGTCTGTATCACATGAGATCTGACCCGATGATGAGAGGTGCACGCGGAAGCTGTTTTTGAATACATCCCGGAGCTTCGCACCCAAAGAAACCGATATTGGCAGTATTTATGAAATACTGTCGGGCAGGGGTTATTTACCGAATGCAGATGCGAGGGTATGTCGGTTTTGAGTAGGCTGCGGCGGGGCGACATCCGTTATCGAGTGTCAGAGTATCATGAGGTACTCATTGAGGCAGGCGGTGTGAGCTGTCTGTGAAATAAGGTGGTAACACGGGGCTTACAGCTCTCGTCCTTATGCGGAATAGGGATGAGGGCTTTTCTTATGATATAAAAGCTTCATTCCTGAAAGGCGAAATTAAGAAAAAAGGTAACTGTGAAGGTACTGAACAGTTACGAAAAGTCAGAAAAGAGAGGACAAAGCAATGCAGATTTATGACGAACTGGTGGCAAGGGGACTGATCGCGCAGGTGACGGACGAGGATAAGATCCGCGACCTGGTGAATAATGGACAGGCGACATTTTATATTGGATTTGACCCGACAGCGGACAGCCTTCATGTGGGACATTTTATGGCCTTGTGCCTGATGAAGCGGCTGCAGATGGCGGGCAACAAGCCGATCGCGCTTCTGGGCGGCGGCACGGGGATGATCGGCGATCCGTCCGGACGCAGCGATATGCGCCAGATGATGACGCCGGAGACGATTCAGCACAACATCGACTGCTTTAAGGTGCAGATGAGCCGTTTTATTGATTTTTCGGATAATAAGGCGCTGATGGTCAACAATGCGGACTGGCTGATGAAGCTGAATTATGTTGAGCTGCTGCGTGAGGTCGGCGCGCATTTTTCCGTGAACCGGATGCTGACCGCGGAGTGTTATAAGCAGAGGATGGAGCGCGGCTTAAGCTTCCTTGAATTCAATTATATGATCATGCAGAGCTATGATTTCTACATGCTGTTCCAGAAGTATGGCTGCAACATGCAGTTCGGCGGCGACGACCAGTGGAGCAATATGCTCGGCGGCACGGAGCTGATCCGCCGTAAGCTGGGCAAGGACGCCTACGCAATGACGATTACTTTGCTTTTGAACTCGGAAGGTAAAAAGATGGGCAAGACCCAGAGCGGTGCGGTATGGCTTGATCCGAACAAGACGTCTCCGTTTGATTTTTACCAGTACTGGAGAAACGTGGCGGACGCGGATGTGCTCAAATGTCTGCGGATGCTGACGTTCCTGCCCCTGGAGCAGATTGATGAGATGGACAAATGGGAAGGAAGCCAGCTCAATCAGGCAAAAGAAATCCTTGCATATGAACTGACGAGTCTGGTGCATGGTGAGGAAGAGGCAAAAAAGGCGCAGGAAGGTGCGCGGGCTCTGTTTTCCGGCGGTGGAAACGCGGCGGATATGCCGACCGCGGAAATCTCCGAGGCGGATCTGGATACAGACGGCGGCATTGACCTGATTTCTCTGCTTTTAAAAGCCGGTCTGGTACCGTCCCGCTCCGAGGGACGCCGTGCGATCGAGCAGGGCGGCGTGACCGTGGATGGAGAAAAGATTACGGATGTCAAGGCGGTCATTCCGGGAGAAAAATTCAAGGACGGCCTTGTCGTGAAGCGGGGCAAGAAGAACTTCCGCAAGGTGGTGCTGAAGTAACAAGCGGTTAAGCGTTGTCATATGATCCTTGCAGCAAGTGCAAAGACTTGTTCTGAAATTATATCGGACAACCGTGAACCAACAGCGGTGCGAGCCGGATATGCTGCATTTTTCAAGAGAAACCGTCATAGATTAGAAGGAACGGCATAACGCCGTTCCTTCTGTGCAGGGCTGTGTGAAAAGCTCTGGCATATGGTATTGTTTGTACAGACGGGCAGGAAGGTGGCGCAAAGTAAAACGACTTACGTCGTTTACTATAAATTTAGGAAAATGTGGCAGGGCAGCATGAAAAAATTACAGCGTGGGCGTAATAAAAACGGAGCAGGCAGATATCACGGTCGATTCTACGGGCTTTCTGAGAAACTGACGACAATTGCTTTTGCCTGCGCGGCGGCGGTGGTTATATTGATCACTTTATATCGGAGCCTGCCGGAAACTGCCATGGCAGATAAGACGGCAGAAGTATCCGGAGAAAACATGACGACAGCTGACGGCGGTACTGCAGAGATATCTGAGACGGCGGTGGCAGAGGAGGCCGCAGGAATATCCGGAGCAGAGACGGATGTGGAAATGGCGATGGAGAACGAAAATCAGATGAGCAGATCAGAAACGGAGATATTGAACTCGGAGGAAAGCAAGCGGGTAGCACTCACATTTGACGACGGCCCGCATCCGGTCTGTACGCCAAAGCTGCTGGATGGTCTGAAAGAACGCGGCGTGAGTGTTACTTTTTTTGTGATTGGGAAAAATATTCCGGGTAATGAGGACATCATCCGGCGGATGGACGAGGAGGGACACCTGATCGGAAACCACACCTATGATCATGTGAAGATCAGCGATCTGAGTGTGGAAGCGGCCTGTGAACAGGTGGAGAAAACGAGTGCGCTTATCCATGAAATTACCGGAAAGAATACCGAATATGTGCGCCCGCCATTCGGCTCCTGGTGCAAGGACCTGGAATGTTCTTTTGAAATGTTTCCTGTGCTCTGGGATGTAGACCCTTTGGACTGGACGACGAAGAATACAGGCGATGTCGTGCGCAAAGTGCTGGAGGCGGTGGAGCCGGACGACATCATTTTGCTGCATGACTGTTATGAGTCTTCCGTGGACGCAGCGCTGCAGATAGTAGATGCGCTTACGGAGCAGGGATATGTGTTTGTGACGGTGGATGAACTGATTCTGGAGTGAAAAGTGACAGATTGGATGTCGGTGAAACTGTATATGCGGAACTGACAGAATTGATGTGATAGTAATTGTGAAGGTACTGAACAGTTACATGTCATACAGGTGAGACGGAACATGGATTTATTTGAGTACGCAAGAGCAAAAACAATGCAGGAGGAAGCGCCCCTGGCATCGCGGATCCGTCCGCGGACGCTGGACGAGGTCGTCGGGCAGCAGCATATTATCGGTAAGGATAAGATGCTTTACCGCGCAATACAGGCGGACAAGCTAAGCTCGCTGATTTTTTATGGACCGCCGGGAACGGGAAAAACAACACTCGCGAAGGTGATCGCGAATACGACGCGGGCGGAATTTACACAGATCAACGCGACTGTAGCCGGGAAAAAAGACATGGAAGAGGTCGTGAAGACGGCGAAAGAACATCTCGGCATGTACGGGAAGCGGACGATTCTGTTCGTGGACGAGATACACCGCTTCAATAAGGGACAGCAGGACTATCTGCTTCCGTTTGTGGAGGACGGGACGCTGATCCTCATCGGGGCGACGACTGAGAATCCGTATTTCGAGGTGAACGGCGCTCTGCTTTCCCGCTCAGTGATCTTTGAACTGAAGCCGCTGGGAAAAGAAGACATTCGAACATTGATCCGCCGCGGAGTGTACGATGTGGAGCGCGGTATGGGAGCCTATAACGCCGTGATCGAGGAGGACGCGGAGGAATTTCTCGCGGATATGGCGGACGGCGATGCCAGACGCGCCTTGAATGCGGTGGAGCTGGGAGTACTGACGACGGCTCCCGGCACGGACGGGAAAATCCATCTGACACTGGAGGTGGCCTCGGAGTGCATCCAGAAGCGGGTCATCCGCTATGACAAGGATGGGGACAGCCACTATGATGTGATCTCTGCTTTTATCAAAAGCATGCGTGGTTCCGATCCGGATGCGGCTGTGTATTATCTGGCGCGGATGCTATACGCGGGAGAGAGTGTCACCTTTATCGCGCGCCGGATCATGATCTGTGCATCAGAGGACGTCGGGAATGCAGATCCGCAGGCGCTGCAGGTGGCGGTTGCCGCTTCGCAGGCCGTCGAACGGGTCGGGATGCCGGAAGCACAGCTGATCCTGGCGCAGGCCGCACTTTACGTTGCCTGCGCGCCCAAGAGCAATTCCGTGACAAACGCCATCTTTGACGCGATGGAGGCCGTGAAAGAGACACCCGCTGCGGTGCCGCCTCATCTGCAGGATGCGCATTATAAAGGAGCGGCGAAGCTCGGCCACGGAGTCGGTTATGAGTACGCGCATGATTTTCCAAAGCATTTTTCTCGCCAGCAGTATCTGCCGGATGCGGTGAAAGACCGGAAGTTTTATGAGCCGTCTGATAATGGATATGAACAGACCATCTTGAAGTATCTGAACTGGATTCATGAGTAAAGTAAAAAGCCGGGAATGCGGTTGCATATCTCCGGCTTTTCATGAAATGTTCGGTATCGTTTTTGGATGCAGGATGCAGGCCGCGCCATCGAGCGTCAGCGAGATTTAGAATGCGCGGCTCTCCATGAAATGTCCTGCATCGTTTTTGGATGCAGGATGCAGGCCGCGCCATCGAGCGTCAGCGAGATTTAGA
>JAJBVD010000062.1:0-31543 GCA_020859985.1 Clostridiales bacterium | reverse complement strand
ATGCGCGGCTCTCCATGTACAGACACAGATCAGCGCGAACAGCGCCGCCGTACAGACAGCGATGATCCAGGGTGTAACCCCTGTGGTCAGCAGCGCTGCCCCGTCTTTCATAGTCGTAAATCCGAAGAATGCAAAGATCACGAAAGCCAGCTTATCAAGAAATCCGGCCGGCATTTTGCTTTCAATCAGATGGCCGATCAGCATGCCGATCAGATCCGCCGCGAACAGGCCGATGGAGCAGGCCAACCAGATGAGGATGGCGTGCTGCGCGCCCTCATTTGCTGCAAATGTAATGGCGGTCAGCTGTGTTTTGTCTCCGAGCTCCGCGATGAAAAAGGTACCGAAGACTGTCAGGATCGGAAACTTCGAATCCTTGACGTTCTCCTTTTCTTCCCCTTCCTCCACTTTGCGCAGCGTCGTCCAGGCAAAGTAAAAGAACGCCAGAGCCGCCACAAGCTTGATCAGCCAGGTGGGAATAAAACGGGAGAGCAGAGCGCCAAGACAGACAGCAATCGCGTTCAGTGCCAGAACGGAAGCGCCGGAGCCGATGATGATATCCCGAAGCTTGTATCGGGAGGTCATGGCGATCATCAGAAGCTGTGTCTTGTCACCCATCTCGGCGATGAACATGGTGATGAGAATCTGGAAAAACAGTAACATAAGAAACCTCCTTTGCGTTGCGCTGTCAAAAAAGGACAGCAAATTGTTTCGCTGCCCATAAAAATAACCCATGTATGGCAGCACAAAAGTACCATACATGAGTCTCGTTATTTCATACAAGCCAGATTCACACAGAAGAGCTTTTCAACGGGGATTCTTTGCCGGTCCGCGGCTCGCCTCATGCGGAATCAGTATGTTGACTTGCAACACCTGGATAGAAAAAATGGTGCCAACTACTCCCTCATGCAATGTCGTGTATCTGCGAAGCAGATGCGCGACATCTGCCTTAAGATAGCACAGTTTTTGTGAGAGGGCAACCCCTAAAATGCGAAAACAGGCAGTTTGGTCATTCGTAACTGTTTCAATACCTTCACAGTTACAAGGTACTGTCTTGAATCGTTATATTCATTCACTATGGTTTCGCGTCAGCGGGCAGAAAACAGCCTGACAGGCCTTTTCATAATCCCGCGGCGTGAGTGTCAGCTGCAAGCCGATCTTTCCGCCGCTGACGGCGATTTTTTCATAACGCAGTGCGGATTTATCCATAAAGACCGGATAGTTCTTTTTCATGCCGATTGCGGTGCAGCCGCCCCGTATGTAACCTGTGACGCCCTGAATATCCTTTACGTGAAGCATGGAGAGCGATTTGCATCCGGCGGCTTTCGCCGCTTTCTTCAAGTCCAGTTCCTCATCAATCGGGAGCGCAAACACATAGTATGTGCGCTCCGGGCTGACCGTGACGAGCGTCTTGAAAACAATCTCATGGGGCAGTCCGAGCAGATCCGCCGCGTGTTGTCCGTCGATAAACTCGTCACATTCATAGGCCTGAAAGGTGTATGGAATCTTCATGCGGTCAAGAATCCGCATGGCATTAGTTTTGGGGTCCTTTTGCTTCGCCATGGTGATGTCCTTTCGTATTATATGTCTTGCATTGGCTTTTGATGCAGCACACATTCTCAATGTAATCTGCGTAGTGGAACACTATAATCTGAATGGCTTCTGTGAGAATTATCAAAACAGGAAACGGAGTCTTTGCTTCCAGTTCTTTTTATGATGCAGAGTCCTGTTTTCCAGTTCGAAAATTTTTGCGGTCAAAGCTTCAATTTCCGCGTCTTTATTCGCGGTCAAAGCTTCAATTTCCGCGTCTTTATTCGCAGTCAAAGCTTCAATTTCCGCGTCTTTGTTCGCGGTCAAGGCTTCAATTTCCGCGTCTTTGTTTGCGGTCAGGGCTTCAATTTCTGCGTCTCTATGTGCAGTTAAGGCTTTAATTTCCATATCTTTTTCTTTTACAGTAGCTTGCAGTCTTGCAATAGTTTCGCGTTCCAGTTCAAGAATTGTTGTTTCTTTTTCTTTTACGGTAGCCTGTAGCCTTGCTATGGTTTCACGTTCCAGTTCAAGAATCGGTGCAGTCATGTGGATTACCTCCTGTAATAGTTCGTTATTTTTATGAAATACCCGTATCATGCCTTTTCGCAGTAGTGCAAGGATGTCTTTTCTGTTTGCTTCGCTGAGATAGTCTTCCTCTACAGCTTCCGCTAAAACAAGTATAATTTCATGAAAGTAATTTGTCAACTCCGATTTTGCAGAACCAATATCATAATTCTGATGCTCAATCTTTTCCAAAAGCGGGCGAAAACGTAAGGGTGTGAAAGGAATCAGAATAAAAAGTTTTTCTTTTGCAATTTGTTGTATGGTATAGGATTGCACCTTCAAACTACCAACATTATAAGTTATGGTTTTCATGGTTGTATTGTTTTGTGTTTTATAATTATTGCAGGAAGTTTTGCATGGATCTTTCGTACTGTATGCAGGCAGGTGAATCTGACATGTTAAATGGTCTGGCTGTTTTATCCGAGGTTTTAGAAAGAGTACAGCGGAGTAGGGATAGTGTAATGTTTTTGAATCCTGTAATTGTTTGTTTTTTGAACAGGAAAGCGCGGATTGTGTATCATACTCGAAAACACGATGTACAATTTCCGGATCCGAACCGATTTCACATTCAAAATGGTAGAGCTGTGAGGCTATCCAGAACGTGGTGTCGGAACGGATGGAAGAAATATCCCGGGTCGGTGCCCGCTCCACGGAATATTCGGTACCAAAAGGGACAATGGAAGTCTCTTTGGGATAGGATTGTCCATGGATTTTATAAATTACCGGCAGAATGAGAAAAGGCATCTCGAAGATTTCTTTTTTAAGAATTTCGTCCCACAGATGCGCTTCCGTAAGTATTCCGTGTGGAAGGCCATTGTTCGTCTTTTCTGCTTCCAAAGAATCCGCAGTAGAAGACCTTATGGTATTTGTTTGCAACTGGCAGACCTCCTTTCTGAGCAGCATATGATTCATGAATAATAGATTAATAGTATATGAGCAAACAAATGCAAATGTAATATATCACAATAAATATATAATGTCAACCAAAATATTTTAAATAATCTAAATGAGAAAAATAGGTGCATGGCTATTACTAAAACTTTTTATTATGAACGGAAAAAGACTTGCATAATATACATTGCTTGTGTATAATTATGCAATCGCGAAAATGCTTTACAGAAAAGAGGCATGGTAGTATGATGTACCTGCTGTCTTTTTAGACGTCAGATCGTGTCAGCGATACGGAAAACGCTTTACGTTTCGCTGACGATATAGAATGGAGATTTTATTATGATAAAAGTGGGAATTATCGGAGCGACCGGCTATGCGGGAGGCGAGCTGGTGCGGCTGCTCCTCGGACATAAGGACGCGGAGATTGTATGGTATGGATCAAGAAGTTATGTGGATCAGAAATATGCATCGATCTATCAGAATATGTTTCAGCTTGTGGACGCAAGCTGTATGGATGACAATATGGAAGCGCTGGCGGATCAGGCGGATGTGATTTTCACGGCGACTCCGCAGGGACTTTGCGCGTCTCTGGTGAATGAAGGGATTCTTTCGAGGGCGAAGGTGATCGACTTAAGCGCCGATTTCCGCCTGAAGGACGTGAAAGTATACGAGGAGTGGTACAAGCTGAAGCATGCGGCACCGCAGTTTCTGGACGAGGCAGTGTATGGTCTGTGCGAGATCAACCGCGAGAGCATAAAGGGAGCGCGGCTGATCGCCAATCCGGGCTGCTATCCGACCTGCAGCACCCTCTCAATTTATCCGCTGGTAAAGGAAGGGCTGATTGATCCGGCGACGATCATCATTGACGCTAAGTCCGGTACCTCGGGTGCGGGACGCGGCGCGAAGACGGACAACCTGTACTGTGAGGTCAACGAGAATATCAAGGCGTACGGCGTAGCGAGTCACCGGCACACACCGGAGATCGAGGAGCAGCTGGGCTATGCGGCAGGGAAGCAGGTCGTGCTGAACTTCACTCCGCATCTGGTACCGATGAACCGCGGCATCCTGATCACCGCCTATGCGTCCCTGACGAAAAAGGTATCCTATGAGGATGTGAAAGCAATTTATGACCGCTATTATGAAAATGAATATTTTGTCCGCGTTCTCGATAAAGATGTCTGCCCGCAGACCAAGTGGGTGGAGGGCAGCAATTTTGTGGATGTAAATTTCAAGATCGATCCGCGCACGAACCGCGTGATCATGATGGGCGCGATGGACAACCTGGTCAAGGGCGCGGCCGGACAGGCGGTGCAGAACATGAACCTGCTGTTTGGAGAGGACGAAGCGGAAGGACTGCGGATCGCGCCGATGTTCCCGTAAAAACCGGAAACAAAATGATTATGGCATAAAGCAGTTCATCTGTTGCGCAGATAGAATGATTATAATAATGAAATAATCTGATATTTCATATAACGAAAAAGCAGTAAGAAGGAGTTAGATCTGGTTATGAAAAAAATCGAGGGCGGCGTGACCGCCGCAAAGGGATTTCAGGCGACCGGTATTACAGCCGGTATCAAGAAAAGCAAAAAGGATATGGCTATGATTTACAGTGAAGCGGCCTGCCGTGTGGCGGGAACCTTTACAACGAATCTGGTCAAGGCAGCGCCGGTGAAGTGGGATCAGGAAATTGTAAAAAGCTGTAATGATGTAGAAAACGCTGTGCATTTCGCTGGTGTTCATGCAGTGGTTGTGAACAGCGGCGTAGCGAATGCCTGTACCGGAGCGGAGGGCTACGGCTACTGCCGTGATACGGCTTCAAAGGCGGCAGAACTGTTCGGCATTCAGGAAAACCAGGTGCTGGTCGCGTCGACCGGCGTGATTGGGAAGCAGATTCCGATTGATAAAATCTGTACGGGAATTGAGATGATGAAGCCGCAGCTTTCGGCCACGAAAGAGGGCGGCACGCTGGCTGCGGAGGCCATCATGACTACGGATACCGTAGTGAAAGAGGTGGCCGTGGAAGTAGAGCTTGGCGGTAAAATCGTGACTATCGGCGGTATGTGCAAGGGCAGCGGCATGATTCATCCGAATATGTGCACGATGCTGAGTTTCATCACCACGGATGCGAATATTTCACAGGAGCTTTTGCAGAAAGCCTTAAGTACGAGTGTTCCGGACACCTACAACATGGTTTCCATTGACGGCGATACTTCGACCAACGATACCTGTCTGGTGCTGGCAAACGGTCTGGCGGGCAATCCGGAGATCACCGAAGAGAACAAAGACTATCAGGCATTTTATGAAGCTTTGAATGAGATCAATACCGTTCTGGCCAAAAAGATGGCTGCGGATGGCGAGGGCGCAACTGCGATGTTTGAGGTCAAAGTCGTCGGAGCTGCAAGCAGGGAGCAGGCTGTAACAATCAGTAAATCCGTCGTTTCCTCCAGCCTGGTTAAGGCAATGATCTACGGACACGACGCGAACTGCGGCCGGATCCTCTGCGCAATGGGTTATTCCGGCGCGTCCTTCGCCCCGGATCAGGTTGATGTGTATTTCGAGAGCGCGGCAGGGAAAATCAAGATTATTGAGAACGGTGTGCCGACAGGCTACAGCGAGGAGGAAGCTACCCGCATCCTCTCCGAGAGTGCTGTTACCGCCATCGCCGACATCAAGATGGGCGAGGCGACTGCCACCGCATGGGGCTGCGACCTGACTCATGATTATATAAAGATTAACGCAGATTATCGGAGCTGAACAACAATCGCTGTAAGCATAATGTGGTAGAGGAGACTTTTCAAATCATGGAATCAACAGATATGGAACTCTGGCTGCAGAAAGCCAACGTCCTGATCGAGGCGCTGCCGTACATCCAGCGCTTTCAGGGGAAAACAATTGTCGTCAAATACGGCGGCAGCGCCATGGTGGATCACGAGCTCAAAAAGAGCGTCATCCGCGATGTGGCGCTTTTGAAACTGGTCGGCTTCCGGCCGATCATCGTGCACGGCGGCGGCAAGGAAATTACAAAGTGGATCAACAAGGTCGGTCTGGAGACAAGCTTTGTCAACGGCCTGCGCGTCACGGACAAGGATACGATGGAAGTGGCGGAGATGGTGTTGAACCGCATTAATAAAGGGCTGGTTTCCATGATGGAAAAGACCGGATTGAAGGCCGTCGGTATCAGCGGCAAGGACGGCACGGTGCTGCGCGTGGACAAAAAGCTGGCGGACGGCAAGGATATTGGCTATGTCGGAGAGGTAAAGGAGGTCAACACGGAGCTCCTTAATACACTGCTCGACAACGATTTTATCCCGGTTATCTGCCCGATCGGCTCGGACGACCAGTACCATTCATATAACATCAACGCAGACGATGCGGCCTGCGCGATCGCAACGGCGGTCAAGGCGGCAAAGCTGGCGTTTCTGACTGATATCGAGGGCGTTTACCGCGATCCGCTCGACCACAGCTCCCTGATCAGCGAGCTGACGATTCCGGAGGCAAAGGAATTTTTAAAGAGCGGCAATGTCGGCGGCGGTATGCTGCCGAAGCTGCAGAACTGTATCGCGGCGATCGAGGCGGGCGTTTCCAGAGTCCACATTCTGGATGGCAGGATCGAGCACTGCCTGCTGCTGGAATTCTTTACAAACAAAGGAATCGGCACAGCAATCATCGGAGACAAAGAGGAGCGCTATTACGAGGAGGGGCGGCAATGACAAGTCAGGATTATATGGAGAAAACAGAACAGTATGTGCTCCACACCTACAACCGTTTTCCGGTTGTATTTGAAAAAGGCGAGGGCGTGTACCTTACTGATGTGGACGGCAAACAGTATCTGGACTTCGGAGCCGGGATCGCGGTGTTTGCGCTCGGCTACGGTAATGAAGTGTTCAACAATGCGCTGAAGGGGCAGATTGACAACATCATACATACTTCCAACCTGTTTTACAATGTACCTCTTGCGGAGGCGGCGGAAAAGCTGGCGAAGGCGAGCGGTCTTAGCAAGGTGTTTTTTACCAACAGCGGCACCGAGGCGATTGAAGGTGCGCTCAAGGCAGCGCGGAAATATGCCTATCTGAAGGAACAGGCAAGGGAATCGGCCGCGGCTGCTGTATCATCAGCCTCTGATGCTGGCAAAACGGATAACGATTCAGCAGCCAGCGTGACGAAAGGCTGTGTCGGCGATGAGGATGACGGGGCGGCAGCATACGAGATCATCGCGATGAATCATTCCTTCCACGGCAGGAGTGTCGGCGCACTTTCTGTGACCGGCAACCCGCATTATCAGGAAGCGTTCAAACCGCTGATGGGCGGCGTGAGATTTGCGGATTTCAATGATCTGGAGAGTGTAAAGGCGCAGGTCAACGACCGCACCTGCGCGATCATTCTGGAAACGGTGCAGGGTGAGGGAGGCATTTATCCGGCCGAAGTGGAATTCCTTCAGGGTGTCCGCGCACTCTGTGACGAAAAAGACATTCTGCTGATCCTTGATGAGATTCAGTGCGGCATGGGGCGGACCGGAAGCTGGTTTGCCTGCCAGCAGTATGGCGTAAAGCCGGACATCATGACCTGCGCGAAAGCGCTTGGATGCGGTGTGCCGGTCGGCGCGTTTGTCCTTAGTGAAAAGGTGGCAGAGGCTTCCCTTGTACCGGGCGATCACGGCACAACCTACGGCGGCAATCCGTTCGCCTGCGCGGCCGTCTCCAAAGTGTTTGACCTTTTCGAGAAGCTTCATATTGTGGAGCATGTGCAGGCACTCACTCCATATTTTGAACAGCAGCTGGATGCGCTCGTAGAGAAATACGACTTCCTGACTACCCGCCGCGGTAAGGGCTTCATGCAGGGACTCGTGGTAGAAGGGCGTCCGGTCGGCGACATTGTGAAGGCCGCGCTCGAAAACGGCCTTGTGGTGCTGAGCGCCGAGGGCAATGTGCTCCGTCTTGTGCCGCCGCTCGTGATCGAAAAAGAGGACATTGACGAGATGGTGCGCAGACTGGAGAAGTCATTTTAAATGAGAAGACATGTTATATGTTTTCATACGTGCCCCGCAGTCCCGCAGCAAGTGTCAGGTACCTGTCCTGAATAGTTACACGAGAGGATACATAATTTCATAAAAAATGCAGATACTCCTGTCAGGAGAACTGCTTCGTGAAAAAGCTTTTTGCACATAGCGGCAGAAAGCTTTTTTTACTTCATAGGAAGCTTCGTTCCTATAAAGCAAAAACGCTCTGCGAGGACGCTGGATGTCCAGTGGACATCCGCTTAGCACCGACCGGAACGGAGAGGAGAGCGCACTCGCGCATAAAGAATTATGTCGCCGAGGCGCATTCTTTTCTACCTGATTGCCGGCTTAAACAGGAGGGATCAGACATGTGGGGAATCTTAACAGCACTTTTATCAGGCGCTCTCATGAGCATACAGGGAGTGTTTAACACCGAAATGACAAAGCAGACGAGTCTCTGGTTATCGTCTGCTTTTGTGCAGTTTACAGCCATGCTTGTCTGTATTGCGGCCTGGCTGTTCACCGACCGGACAAACATGTCGGCTATTCTTGACGTCCAGCCGAAATATATGCTGCTCTCCGGTGTGATCGGCGCGTTTATCACGATTACCGTCGTAAAAGCCATGGGAGCATTAGGGCCGGCCCGCGCGGCGATGCTCATCGTCGTTGCGCAGCTGATCGTCGCTTATGTGATCGAATTGATGGGGCTTTTCGGCGTGGAACGGCAGCCGCTTGAGTGGCGGAAAATCGTTGGCATGGCGATCTCCATTGTGGGGATAGTAATATTTAAATGGTAAGGAAACGCAATATTTGGGCATTTTTAAGCTTGACGGCAATACTTAGGGGGGGGGTAAAATAATTTTAACTGCAAGCAGGGAAGGAAGCCTTCAAAGTCCCATTCTTTGCGGGCTTCACAGATCAGATCGCAACATTTTTGGAGTACATAATGGAAAAAGAAGAGCAGCAGAACCGAAAAAAAGATGCCGATGCCGGCCCCGGTGCTAACTTGCGCAGCGCGGGTGATCGAGGCGCGGCAGAGCGTACGATAGCCGTGCAGACCGTGAGGATGCGGCAGCAGCCGGAGCAGATAGATTTAAAAGAATTGTTTTTCATGCTGCTGGCGCACTGGCGGATGATCCTGCTGTCGGTACTGGCCGGAGCAGCGCTGTTTGGCGCATACTGCACATTTATGCTGGATCCGTCCTTCCAGACGGAGGCATCTATTTACATTACCAGCACAGACTCGGTGATCAGTATTTCCGATCTGCAGTTATCAGCAGCTTTGACCGAGGATTACGCAAAGATCATCAATAGCCGTACGGTGCTGAATAAAGTCATTGATGAGCTGGGGCTTGATCTGGATTACAAGGCGCTTCGAAAGCTGATATCTGTGAACAATCCGGATTCCACCCACATCGTAGAGATTACGGTTACCTGTTCGGATCCGGAGCTGTGCCGCGATATCACGAATGCATTGGTGGACATCGGAGTCAACCAGATCTATCAGGTGATCGGCAGCAGCATGCCGACAGTGATCGATTTCTCGGCTGCGGAATCTGTGGAGGATGTATCTGACAGCCTTACCTCCTGGCTGGTAAAGGGAGGCTTGCTCGGCGGGATACTGATCTGCGCGATTCTGGTCATGCGTTCACTGATGGATACCACATTAAAAACTGAGGAAGATCTGGAGCGCTACCTTGGAATTCCGGTGCTTTCCAGCGTACCTTACTGTAAAGACATGTGAAAGGAGACAGTGGGATGGCTACATACGAACCGCTGTTTTCGACCGGGAAGGTTGGGCAGCCCCCCGCGGAGGAGAAGACCATCATAAGAAAAGTCAAGCCAAAGGTGGAAGAACTTCCATTCTATGTAAAAGAAGCGATCAATATCCTGCGCGGCAACATTCAGCTCAGCGGCTATGAGCTGAAGCTGATCTCCGTCACAAGCGCGGTGCCGGATGAGGGAAAGTCTTCCATCTCCTTCCATCTTGCGCAGAGCTTTGCAAGTCTGGGGAAAAAGACTCTTTTTATAGACTGCGATATCCGCAAGTCTGTTATAAGGGAACGATACAATATCACGGGCTATACAGAGGGGTTGACAGAGTTCCTGTGCGGAAAGCGCACGATAGCGGATGTCCTCTGTCATACAGAAAACGATGCACTGGATATGATTTTTACCGGAGCGCAGGCGCCGAATCCCAGTGAGCTGATCTCGGGGCAGCGGTTTGAGCGGCTCTGTCAGTGGAGCAAGCAGAAATATGACTATGTCATTCTGGATACGCCGCCTGTCAATGAAGTGATAGACAGCACACTGGTATCCAAGCTGTGTGACGGTACTGTACTGGTGGTTGTGAGCGGCCAGACGGAGCGCGCACAGGCGATCCGCGCAAAGCGGCAGCTGGAATACGCGAATGTACGCCTGCTTGGCACTGTCCTCAATAAGGTCGGTGCGCAGAAAGGCGGCTATGGTTATTACGGCTATGGCTATGGTTATGGTCATGGCTATGGATATTATAGAAAAGATGAGCAGCAGGATTCTGAAAAACGAGGCAGACGCCAATGAGTGCCGGGGATCAGAAGCAGGAAGAGCACAGGCATCATCACCACAGCCACTCTCATCATCACAGACATTCTCATGCGGCCAGAGTGCGGCGGCGCAACTTTCTGGCGGCGAGCTGTGCGGCAGTGGTTCTGGCGGCAGGCGTATGCGCGGGGATTTTTTATCAGGCCTGGGAAAAACATCAGAGCTATCAGGTGACGGCGGAAAACACCTATGACGCCAGTAGCAGCAGCTATAGAAAGATCACATGGAATGGTGAAGAATACACCTACAACAATCTCGTTACCTGTATTTTATATGCGGGCGTGGACTCCACCGGCAAAATGGAAGCGTCCGTCCAGTATGGCAACAAAGCCCGGGCAGACAGCATTGCGCTGGTCGTTCTGGATAAATACAATGACCGGCTGAGCGTACTGGCGATCAACCGCGATACGATGACACAGATCCGGCGCTACTCCATGACAGGCAATGACGATGGCCTGTACACCAGTCACATCGGTTATGCCTATACCTGGGGAGAAGGCGGCGAAGTAAGCTGTGAAAATCTTTGCGAGGCGGTCTCCCTGCTGCTGGGAGGAATCCCGGTGCTGGACTATGTGGTGACCAATCAGGACTCCATGACCTATATCAATAATCTGGTGGGAGGAGTCACTGTCACGGTGCCGAATTCCGAGCTGGCAGAGGAATACCCGGAGCTGTATGAGGGGGCGCAGGTCCAGCTAGATGATACCAACATCCGCGCTTTCCTGCAATACCGCGACACATCCGAGGACTTCAGCAATGAAGGCCGTATGGAAAGACAGCAGACCTATGTGACGGCCTACATCGAGACCGTGCGCGGGATGAACACTTCTCAGATAGAGGAGGCGTGGGATAATCTGGCGGACATGGACGACTATATGCAGACCAGCATCACTGAAAATAAATATCTGGATCTTGCGGAGCTGGTGCAGGAGCTGGAATTCACGGACGACAGCTATATACAGCTTGAGGGCGAGGATGAGGCAGGCGAGCTGCACGATGAGTTTTACGCAGATGAAGACGCCCTGCAGGAACTGATCATTGATCTTTTTTACATCAGAAACTGACAAACCCAGATTTCCAACCGATGCGGGAACGCCGCATGGGAAGAAATAGATGAACCCGTAAATGAACCTGTAAAATGGAATCCTATAGAAGAATGGAGGAGAAGTTATGAGAAAGAAACTGATCACTTTGTTTCTGGCAATGGCTGTGATGACAGGCGCGGCGCTTTCCGCTGACGCGGCGACCAGCATTTCGGAGATTATCCCGGAGAATCCTACTGTGACGGACGAGAGCCTTTCGGAAGGGCAGACTCTGATCGTACAGAACGCGGATACTTCCGCCTATGAGAACAAGACGGTGGCAGAAGTCGTAGAGACGTTCAACGATGACAACACGATCACTACGATCAAGGAGGTGCTGGATACTCTGGAGGTCGATACGAGCAGCAATACAACGACCGCATCCAACAAAACAGTCAACCCGACGCTCTATGAGGCGCTGACTCCATTTGTAGATCTGGCGGTGCAGGAGAGTGATGGAAGCGTTCACTACAATACGAACGGATCGGTCACCGCGACCGTCACCATCGAGGCGGCCAAGGAACGCGAGGCAAGCGACCTGCTGCTGATGCAGATCGATCCGACGACCGGTACGGTATACTTTATCACGGTAGATGAGCTGGACAGTGAGACCGGTGAGATCACCGCCACGTTCCCGACACTGGGCGCGGTCGCGCTGGTAGAAAAAGTGCCGATCGTTGTGAAGAATACTTCTCCGGAAAAATACGGCCATGAGCCGACCGCAGAATTTGTGAGAGATTTCGAAGATCAGAAGCGCAACATCTCATTCTATGATGTCCTGAAGGATCTGGTCAGCAGAATCTATGATTATGACGACGACTATGTAGAGCGCAGGGGCAGTGCCACTGTTTATGCAAATACCGCTGTCCACACCACTTCTTCGGGAGAGGCGGAACAGGAAGAAGAGAGTGAAGCAGTGACGGAGGCTCAGACTGAGGCGGAAAGCGAGACTGAGGACGAGACAGAGATCGTGCTGAAAGAGCAGATTGAGGTGGCGGAGGATGTCTACATCAATATCGAGGACTACTCAAGTGCCATGGGGTTTGCCGATATGGCGATCAAACAGGGCGAGGACGAGTACATCTATAACATGAGCGGCAGTCTGCTCGCGGAGGCCAACCGGGATCTCGATGAGGTAGACTGGGAGCGTATCGTGCTCTATATGGATCCGGACTATGATACGGAAGCAGCCACGGAAGACCTTTCTCTGCTGACCGAGATCGAACCGTTTGTTCTGGAAAACTGCTTTGTCATGCAGGTCAATTCTGAGACGGGAGCCATCAATTACATCTGGGAACCGGAGGTGTACTTCACAATCCTGAATTCTGAGGAGGATGAAGACGAGTCAGAGACAGAGATTGAGACAGAGACTGAGGCAGAAACCGGGGAAGAGACGGAAGCGGAATCAGAAACGGAGACGGAAGATGACGATTACCTGCTCCGCTGGACGGTAACCGATGAGGATAAGGCGAGCGACGACGAGGTGCCGGTGCTGGTCATCCGGGGAGAATTCGAGGCGATGGGACCGTTTGCACTCTTTATGCCGGTCGACAGCGAGCTTGAAACAGAATAAATTCGGACACAGAAGCGTGCTCCGCACAGGTTCATACCAGGATGCGGGGCACTTTTTTTAGGACTCACACGCTACAATACATGTGAAACAGATACAATTCCGGCAGGAGCAGGGAGGGAAGAACCTATGGGAAAATCGCACAGGGATCGTACAGGAAAACACAGACCGCTCTTTACGGTTATCTATGCCATTGCCGTGCTTGTGCTGGTAGTGTGCATCGGATATTTCTACCATCTGTCTGATCAGCAGAGCGGAAGCTTTGAGGCGGAAAAAGCCAGACTCCAGTCGGAGGAAGAAATTCTTGAGACCACTGCGGAAGAAGAGACTGAGATGATGAAATCTCTGGAAGAAGCACTGGATTCTGATTCCTGATCCGTGAATAACATCCCGAAAGAAGAAAGACAGGACTTCGGATCACCAATGGCAGCGCCTCGCCGCGTCGGAGGTGACCGAACGATATGCAATCCGTCGCCCCGCCCATGCCAGACATGAGCGGAATGGCGAAGCTATGCCCTGCGGGTGACACCTGCTTACAGATACGAATGACTGGAATTTAAAGGAGATTGTCCCAAAAACGTGTGGGAGGGTATGCAGCGAATGAATGTCAGAACAAGAAATAATCATAATACGGAGGACGGCAGAATAAGAATTCAGCACTGGAAAATAATAGCGGCCGGTCTGATTTTATACGATGCGGCAGCTATCGCGGTTGCCTGGTTTTTTGGCCTCTGGCTGAGGTTTGATTTTCGATTTACCAGTATTCCGGGGGAATACATATCTTCTTATGTAAAATTTATTCCTTTCTATATCATAGTTTCCATTTTATTTTTCTGGCTTATGCGTATGTACCGTGGTATCTGGCGCTTTGCCGGTTTTCATGAGCTGCTTCGCTATGCAGCGGCTTCTCTGATCGCATCATTGGTCCATGCAGCTGCGATTACTGTGAGTTGTGGGAGAATGCCTTTTTCTTACTATTTCGTGGGAGCTGTCATCCAGCTGATCCTTGTTGTGGGCATTCGTTTTAGCTATCGCTTTTATACGCAGATGTTTGCCAGGAAAAACGGTGTTATCGCTGAGAACCCCGGAAAAAGAGTTATGATCGTGGGTGCCGGAGCAGCAGGAAGAACCGTGGTCAGGGAATTACAGCAATCGGATAAGACGAATAAGATTCCGACGTGTTTTATTGACGATAACCCTAATAAGTGGAACCGGTTTGTTGAGGGAGTACCTGTGGCCGGCGGCAGAGATGATATTCCTGAGCTTGTAAAGAAATACGGCGCGGAAGAAATCTATTTTTGCATCCCGACGGCAAGTGCCGGAGACAGGACAGCCATCCTGAATATTTGTAAGGAGACCGGATGCAAACTCAAGAGCCTTCCAGGGCTTTACCAGCTTGCCAATGGGGAATTCCTTGTGAGCAGGCTGAGATCCGTGGCTGTGGAGGATTTGCTCGGCAGAGACCCGATCCGGGTGGACATGGGAGAAATCTTCCAATATATCAAGGACAAAACGATACTGGTCACGGGCGGCGGCGGCTCCATTGGAAGCGAGCTGTGCAGACAGATCGCGGCACATGAGCCAAAAGGATTGATCATTTTTGATATCTACGAAAATACCACTTACGCGGTAGAGCTGGAACTGAAAGAAAAATATCCGGAGCTGAACCTGCATGTCCTGATCGGATCGGTGCGGGACAGCCGGAGGATCAATCAGGTATTTGAAGCTTACCATCCGGATATCGTATTTCATGCCGCCGCGCATAAGCATGTGCCGCTGATGGAGTACAGCCCGAATGAAGCAATCAAAAATAATGTGATCGGTACCTACAAGACCGCTTACGCTGCGCTCACCCATGGTACACAGAGGTTTGTACTGATCAGCACGGATAAGGCAGTCAATCCTACTAATATCATGGGAGCAAGCAAACGGCTCTGTGAGATGGTCATTCAGAGTATGGACGCAATCAGCAAAAGCGGCAGGACAGACCTGCTTCCTTTTGTTCATGCCCATATGGATAAAGTAATCGATGGACAGGTCGCTTATGATCCGGTGGATCACATGGCGGCGGATGGAAGAGAGCGAGTAAACAATACAAATACGATAAATACAGTAAATACGGCAGGCAGCGTACATAATGGCGAAGAAGAGCCGCTAAAGGTAGAAAGCGTCGAGAATCGGGAACGCACCGGCACCCAGTTCGTGGCCGTGCGATTTGGAAACGTGCTAGGAAGCAATGGATCTGTCCTTCCGCAGTTCCAGAAACAGATCGAGCAGGGCGGACCGGTCACGGTCACCCATCCTGAAATCGAGAGATTCTTCATGACAATTCCGGAAGCGGTAAGTCTGGTGCTGCAGGCGGGAACCTACGCCTGGGGCGGAGAAATCTTCGTGCTGGATATGGGAGAACCAGTGAAGATTGACACGCTGGCGAGAAACCTGATCAAGCTGTCCGGTTATAAGCCGGATGAAGACATCAAAGTGATCTATACCGGGCTTCGTCCCGGCGAGAAGCTTTATGAAGAAAAGCTCATGGCCGAGGAAGGAATCAAAAAGACAGACAATGAACTGATCTACATTGGCAAGCCTATCCCGTTCGAGGTAGAAAAATTCCTGAAGCAGCTGGAGGAGCTGGCGACCGCAAGCTATAAAAACAGCCCGGATATTGTGCAGATGGTGGAGAAGATTGTCCCGACGTTCCATCCGGTCGGGGAGCATCCGGAAGGATGGAAGGGTGAAAACAGGAGAGAGACAAAATAAGGAGAACTGAGAAATGAACTATCTGGTAGTTGTAGCGCATCCGGATGATGAGGTTTTAGGAGCAGGCGCGACAATACATAAGTTGATTAAGAATGGAAATAAAGTAGCTGTGGCAACAATGGCAAATAATGTGGCAGCCCGGGCAAATATATCAGAAACATTGGCAGCTGAGCAGGTAGCAGCAATGGAACTCATTGGTGTAGAGAAAAAATATACAGCGGATTTTCCAAATATTAAAATGAACACGGTGCCGCATTTGGATTTAGTTCAATTTATAGAAAAATGTATAGAGGATTTTCAGGCGGAGGCTATTATTACACATTGCCCCTCGGATACCAATAATGATCATGTAATGACTTCTTACGCCGCACAGGCAGCTTGCAGGTTATTCCAGAGGAGAGAAGGGATTCCTGCATTGAGGGAATTGTTATACATGGAAGCCTTATCGTCAACGGAGTGGTCGATTGATTCATCATCTAATCGTTTCACTCCAAATTACTACGTTGAGATTGGAAAAGAAGGAGTGGATATTAAAATAAGAGCTCTTTCCGTATATAAGGGCGTGATGAGGCCATATCCACATCCGCGTTCGAGAGAAGCATTAGAAGGCCTTGCGGCTTATCGTGGATCGCAGGCGGGATGTAATTATGCAGAGGCTTTTGAGTGTGTGTTTAAAAGAGCAGATGACTGATTGAGGAGAGAGAAGGATGAGGCTGAAAGGCTATCTGTTTGCAAAACGTGTATTTGATATTATTGCTTCTATCATTGGAATAATTGGGACATCACCGCTTTGGCTGATTGCTGTTATTGGAATAGAAATATCCGACCCTGGTCCTGTGTTTTATGTTGCTCGGAGGATCGGCAAGGACAATAAAGAATTTCCGATGTATAAATTTCGATCCATGCGTCAGGGAGAGGTAAACGAATCGGTTTTCCGTGGAGAAGAAGACAGGATTTTTCCATTCGGAAAGTTCATCAGAAATACAAAAATTGATGAGCTTCCACAGCTGCTTTGTATTGTTACAGGGAGTATGTCAGTAATAGGACCACGACCGGCTGCAAAGGATCAGATGGAAATCACAAGAGGCGGACGCTATGCGATAGCTTCGAAAGTAAAGCCTGGACTTAGCGGACCGGCTGCTCTGTACGATTACATATATGGCGATACTGTGACTGATGAAAAAGAGTATGAAGAAAAGGTGTTACCGACCAGATTAGAACTGGAGTTGTTTTATGTAGCGCATCGTTCGTGGCTATATGACATTAAGCTTATTTGGGACACAGTGGTTTGTGTTTTTGCCAGTGTGTTTAAAAAAGAACCAAAGAAAATATTTAAGGAACTTTTAACGAATGCAGAACAGTTTAAGAGCAATGAAATTGAGGCTATAATATAGATTAATACAAAGGATTGAAAATGAGAATTCTTATTGTATGCCAGTATTACTGGCCGGAGCAATTTTTAATAAATGAGATAGCACCGGAGCTTGTAAAGCGAGGTCATGAAGTCGCAGTCCTTACTGGCCTTCCGAATTATCCGGAAGGAATAGTGCCGGAAGAATATAAACATGGTAAAAGAGATGAAGTAATAGATGGCGTTCATGTAATACGCTGTAATGAACATGGACGGGGCAAAGGTAAGAAAGACCTTGTTTTAAACTATTTATCTTATATGCGCTCCGCTTCAAAGAAAGCAAAACAGTTAGATAAGTTTGATCTGGTGTTGGCGTATCAACTGTCTCCAGTCACAATGCTTGCTCCAGCTGTGGCATATAAGAAAAAGAATCATGTTCCAATACTGGTCTACTGTTTAGATATTTGGCCGGAATCTGCCCAAGCTTATCTTGGTACAGGAAAGATATATAGATTGGTAGCAAAGTATTCAAAAAGGCTGTATCAGAAATGTGATGAAATTGCCGTTACATCTGAGCCATTTATTAATTACATGGAAAAAGTGAATGGTATTGATTGTAAGAATATGGTCTATATTCCACAGCATTGTAATGGCGAAATGTTGGATTTGGATTTGAATGCTGACAACAATGGTATCACAGATTTCATGTTTGCCGGCAATCTGGGGAAAGGGCAGAAGTTGGAGACAATCATCAAAGCGGCTGCGAGACTAAAGAACAGGAAAGATTTTGTTGTACACATGGTTGGAGATGGCTCAATGAGAGAATCATTAGAGCAGCTTTCAAAAAAATTAGGGGTAGAAAATAAGGTGCTATTCCATGGCAAACAGAATCGGGCGGATATGGCTATCTGGTATAAAAAGGCAGATGCGCTTCTCATAACGCTGAGAGGTAATAATTTTGTCGGGAATACGATGCCAGGAAAGTTGCAAACCTATATGACGACAGGAAAGCCTATCTTCGGTGCCATCAATGGTGCAGCACAGCAAGTGATTACAGAATCACAGTGTGGGGCTTGCGTAAATGCAGAAGATGATGAAGGACTGTCAAGACTGATGTTTGATTATATAGAACATCCGGACTGGTATGATGCGTGCGGAAATAATGCAAAGCAGTTTTTTAAAGCGCATTTTACCATGGATGTTTTTATGGATAGACTAGAAGCTGAAATGAGGGAGCTTGTATGAGGACACTATTTCGAGGTAGAGCTTTATATACAGAGAAAAACCGAATATGGGTTGCCAGAGGAATGTGTTTTTATGCGATAGATTATGACGGCAAGCGGGTGACGCAGAAATACCATGTTGACGGAGGAGTACAGAAAGTGTTGGCCTCCAACCGGCTTTCGCGGCAGCTTTTGAGAGAGGGAATTCATCATTTGTTACCGCTTAGAAATGGGGACATCTTCCTCACTACAAAGAAAAAGTCTTATACGATTGGGCAGGACGGATCTGTGAAAAATGTCTTTACTGGATATGTTGGCAATAAACCCGCACATCAAGGCGTCTGCGTGACACCAGACGGTACAGTGTTCTTTGGCGAGTATTCTGTGAACCTCGACCACAAAAATGATACAAGCCTTTATCGAAGCACAGACAATGCAATGACATTCGAGAAGATTCTTACTTTCCAGAAGACTGTTCGGCACATCCATTTTATTAAATATGATCCATATGAAGAGTGCATCTGGCTTGGGACAGGGGATGCCGATGCAGAATGTCATCTTATGAAGAGTAAGGATAACGGTAATTCATGGGAGGCGGTCGGCGCAGGAAATCAGGACTGGCGTGCAATCGGTGTCTGCTTTAACGAGACCTCTCTCGTATGGGGGACAGATGCCGGGAGCGTACCAGATCAAAACCACATCAACCGTATGGATAGAAGGACGCATCAACTTGAGACAATAGCTGATGCGGAAGGCCCTTGCCATGGCTGCGCGAGCTTTTCGGATGGACGTGTGTTTATCTCCACTGGCGTTGAAGGCGGGGAGAATGAAAAAGACAGGTATGCAAGACTGAAAGAAGTCAAAGGTAGCCAGGTGATAGATTTAGAGAAGAAAAAGAAGGATATAATGCCATTAATTTTACAGTATGGAGTAATGAGATTCCCATTGGGAACTGAAAATACGGACAAGGTAGTATTTACTACTATGGGATTGTGCGGAGGTGGAGAGAGTGTCCAAATCGAGGATTGAAACAAAATATAGTGGCATTCGTGTTTTATTGATAGAAGGGCGTGCAAGACAGATTATGCCTTTGATGAAGTCGCTCCATGCGTTTGGCTGTCATATTACGACATATAATTCAACGAAATTAGATATGGGTTATGCGTCTCGCTATCCTGATAAAAAATTATTGAGATATTGTGACGCTAAGGATGAAGAAGGAACATACAAAGCCATCAGAAAAGAATTGATGACAAAATTGTATGATCTGGTTATTCCATTAAATGACTTTGTGGCAATTATCTTGTCAAAGCATAAGGAAGAGTTAAAGAACTATGTTTCAATCGCGGTAAATGATTGGGATGTGTTTCAATATGCAAGCGACAAGCTTAAAACCATGAAGATTTGTATGGAGAATGACATACCATGTCCGCAGACCTACATAGCAGATGAAGCTCTTGGAAACTTGTCTGCTATGAACCTTACTTATCCCGTGTGCATTAAACCGAGAACAGGGTTTTCAGCTGTTGGCTTTAGAAAGATAGACAAACCGGAAGAAATTGCAAGTATTGTCAAAGCCAGCGTAGAAAAATATGGTCCATGTTTGATTCAGGAATATATACCGCAGACCGATTTACAATATAAGGCGGAATTGTTCGTGGATAGACAGGGAGAGATAAAAAGTGCCTGCGTATTTGCTAAGGTTCGCTGGTACCCGTTAGAGGGCGGATCCAGTACATTGAATGTAACAGTGCATCGTCCGGATATCGTTGAAAGTTGTGGACAACTGTTGAAAGCATTAAATTGGCGGGGATATGCAGATATTGATTTGATTCAAGACCCTAGGGATAACACAGCTAAGGTAATGGAAATTAATCCCAGAATTACTGGCAGCGTGAAGATTTGCTATGTGGCGGGTGTGAATTTCACGGAACAGATTTTACAGGACTACTTAGGAGAAGAAGTAACCACTTATATGGAATATCCAGAAGGGCAGTATTTGCGCTACTTACTTACAGATATTCTTTGGTTCCTTAAGTCAAAGGACAGATTTCATTGTAAACCTTCATGGTTTGATTTTAGAAATTCGGTTGATCAGATATGGTCAGGAGACGATCCATGGCCGTTCTTTACTTATACGATTCAGGGGGCAACTAAACTTAGCGGAGACAAGAAGAAAAGAAAGTTATGAGGTGAATTTTGTGAGAGTACTACAAATCAATTCATTTTTTACAGTTGGTGGCCCACCTCGAATAGTAAACGGGATATATGATACATTAGTTGAGAATGGACACGAGTGTAAGATTGCAGCTGCAAGAGAGAAACAGTACAAGCCGGAAGATTCCATTCAAATTGGTGGCAAGTACGATGCATATATAAATGCACTTTCTTGCAGGCTGTTTGATGATGATGGATTTCGCTCGAAGGCGGCTACAAGAGAACTTGTACATGAGATTGAAGAGTATGATCCCGATATTATTCATCTTCACAATTTACATGGGTACTACATTAATATTGAGATTCTGTTTGAATACTTAAAAAGATGTGGGAAACCTGTTTTTTGGACGTTGCATGATTGCTGGTCGTTTACAGGACATTGTACTCATTTTTCTTTATTTGGATGTGAACAATGGAAAACGCAATGTTGTGCCTGCATTCAAACAAGAGAATACCCGTCCTGTTATTTAAAGGGAAAGCCCTTAAAAAATTATGAAAGGAAGAAAGCTGCCTTTACTGGGGTGCAAAATATGACAATAATAACACCCTCGGAATGGTTGGGAAATCTCGCGAAACAAAGCTTTTTGAGGGAATATCCCGTGAAGGTTGTTAATAATGGTGTTGACCTTACGAAATTTTCACCGATTACAAGTGATTTTAAATCCAGACATGGTCTTGATGAAAAGCTAGTTGTTTTGGGCGTCGCACAGGTTTGGGGGGAACGTAAGGGATTGTATGATTTTTTTAAACTGGCAAATATGCTTAGTGAAGATTATCAGGTTGTTTTGGTTGGCTTGAGTGAAAAGCAACTCAAGGAAGTTCCCGCAAATGTAATCGGTTTAGCCAGAACAAATAGTGTAGAAGAACTAGCAAAGATTTATTCAGCTGCAGATGTTTTTGTAAATTTAACATATGAAGATAATTTCCCAACAGTAAACATAGAAGCTCTTGCATGTGGCACACCTATTATTACTTATGATACAGGAGGAAGTCCGGAAATTGCGGATGCTGAGAATGAAATTGTATGTAAGCAGGGAGATTTAAGTACAGTGAAAACGGCAATTGAATCAATGGTAGAAAACTCTGATAAATTCAATATAGAGCGGCTTACAAAAAATGCGTATAAGTATTCCCGCCAGAATATGACGAATAAATATGTTGATTTATATGTTGATGCCATCTTTATGAAATGCGGGGGGGGTATAGCTCAACTTAATCTGTATTATGTAGCAGGCACTGAATCAGGTGTTGAGGAGGTGTTTGCGGCATGAAAATGAACAAATTTCCGTTGATCAGCATCATAATTCCATGTTTTAATGCAGAATTATATATTTCAAATACGATTTCTTCGATTAAAAAACAATCGTACCCATGTGTTGAAGTGATATTTGTTGATGATGGATCAAAAGATAAGACAGTTTCAAAGATAAACGAGGCAATGAAAAATACAAAAATCACTTTCGAGGTTTTGCAGCAAAAAAATAAAGGCACTTCAATTGCAAGAAATAACGGAATTAAAGCATGCAAAGGAGAATGGTTTGTATGTATCGATTCTGATGATGTGATTCATCCGGAGTTTTTGACTAGATTATATTTTGGTGCTATGAAGTTCGATACATTAATTTCGTTATCAAACTTTAGAATAGTCAGCGATACCAATTTATTTTCCTTTGCGGATCAAGATTTTATCTCTAAATGTTATTCTAGAAATGAAATAATGAAATTATTTTTGAAACGCAAAATAAATGTTGTTATTACAGCTATGCTTTTACACAAAGATACAGTTGTGAAAAATGGTTTGTTATACAGCCCAGAGGTAACATTTGGAGAAGATGCAATATATATTTGGAGAGTCTTGGCCTTTTTTGAAGCGGTGAGTTATGAAGAGTATCCTTTGTATAATTACTATGTGAGACAAAATTCAAAAACAACCAATCCATCATTAACTGGGATGGTGTCGCATAAAAAGGCATTTGTTGAACTCGCTGATATCATTGCACCGGTACAGGGAATGAAATTTGCTCAACATGCTTATGCAAGAGCGGTATTTGCTCTTATTAGGGTTTCGGCGATGTATTGCAGTTATGAGGATTTTTGTATAAGAGTATCAACGTTATATGACGATAAGATTAGAAAACAATTATTGTTTTTTCCGGATATCCGAGTAAAAATTTTAACTATCCTTTTAAATTGCAACTTAAAATTGTTTTATATGATTAATCATATAAAGTAACAAGAAGGTGAAAAAGTGAAAATTGTACACATTTCTATATCGGGAGATTATACAGATGGCCTGGGTTATCAAGATAATATTATAACTAAATATCATGTGAAGATGGGGTATGAAGTAACTCTTATAGCAAGTGAATGGAAAAGAGATAAGGACGGAAGTTTAAAAAAATGCAATGCGTCACACTACATGAATAATGATGGTGTAAAAATAATTAGGCTTCCTCTTAGAGGAAGAGATAACATAAGCAAGCGGATCCGGGTATTCGATGGTCTATTTGATGCACTAGAAACTGAAAGCCCAGATATAATATTTCATCATGGTTGCCAAAGCGTTGAAGAGGCAACAGTTGTCAAATATATGAAACAACATTCAGATGTAAAACTGTTTGTAGATAATCATGCGGATTTTTCAAATAGTGCGTCGAATTGGATTTCGAAAAATATACAGCATAAAATATTGTGGCGGTATTACGCAAAAAAACTTTGTCCTTATGTACAAAGGTTTTGGGGAGTATTACCTGCTAGAGTCGACTTCCTTGTAGATTTATATAAGCTTCCAAGAGAAAAGGTGGGGCTTCTTGTCATGGGGGCAGATGACGAACTTGTAGAGGAAGCGTCCAAACCAGAAGTAAAGCAGAATATTCGTGAACAGTATGGTATTGCGGAAGATGATTTTTTAATCATGAATGGTGGAAAAATTGATCAGTGGAAAAAACAAACGTTATTATTAATGGATGCTGTCAATGAAATCAGTGATCCTAAAATTAAATTGATTATCTTTGGCTCAGTGACTCCAGAATTAAAAAATGAAGTTGAAAAACGATGCTCAGACAAAGTGCAATATATTGGATGGGTTCAATCAGATGAATCATATAAATATTTCGCAGCTTGTGATTTGGCTGTTTTTCCAGGAAGACACTCTGTTTTCTGGGAACAAGTAGCTGGACAGGGAATACCAATGATAGTGAAATATTGGGAAGGAACAACCCATGTGGATTGTGGTGGTAATGTTAAGTTCTTATATAAAGACTCGGTTGAAGAAATATCCCAGAATATAAAAGCAGTGATAAAGTGCTATAAAGACATTAAAGTGAAAGCTGAAAAGGCTATGAATATATTTAGTTATAGTGATATTGCTAGTCGGTCGATAAAAGCAAAGGGATGACATGATGATAGAAGAAAAAAAGGAAGGTTTGTTTGTAAGCCTGCTTGCAGTTTTTACGTATGTTAATATTTTTTCGTATTCGTTTAGTTTCGTGCTTGATATACTTTTTTCGACAAATTTTTATTTACTCAGTTATGTTACAGCTGGTTCTGGATTTTTGATTGTTCTATTAATGATGTATGAAATAATACAATCTGGGTTTAGAATTTCAAGGGCAAAGCTTGAAGCACTTATTTTGGCGTTTATTGTTATCTTCATGATTTTGTTTATGTACCTTTCAAACGTGACTTTATCAAATACAATAAAAGGGGTGTATAATTCGTGTTTAGTTCGGGCTATGCCGTGTTTGATCGCTGGTGTAATGTGTTATGAAAATGATGCAATAAGAAGTTTGGAAAAATTCCTTTATCCCTTAGTTTTTATTGAATCTTTGGTATTATTCTATGTAGTTATTTCTAATCCAACTGGAGATATAAGCCTGTATATGAAGTTGGGAATAGACAGACAAACACTATCATATAGTGGTTCATACATGTTTTCTATGCTTTTATATTATTTAGTCAATAGGAAGCAAATGAACTGTTCGGACATATTCAAATCATCGGTTGCTACAATATTGAGTATAGTTCTGTTGGTCTCAAACATATTCGTTGTTTTTGCTGGCGGGGGGAGAGGTGCGATCATTGTCTGTGGTTGCGTGGGATTGTTTTTCTGGGGCAAAGCAAATGTACGCCTTTCATATAAGATCGGTATTGCATTCTTGATTATTATTATATGTGTATCTGGTTATTCAACGTTATCAAGTTCGGCAATCGTTGGTGAAGGATTTTTGAGAATCACCTCTTTCTTTTCGGGTAACCAAGACGCGAGTTCTTTGGAACGAATAGAAATTTACAAGTCGGCATGGGAACTAATTATAGCCCATCCTTTAATCGGAAACGGGGTAGGAGGGACTATTTTGAAATTAGATATATGGGCGCACAATTTTTTAATAGACTTGATGGTGGACTATGGAATCATAGGTTTTGCAGTAATCCTTGTACTTGCCTATAACTTTATTAAATATATCCCTAAAATGGTGGGTGATTCTCGCATTAATGAATTGGCTTTTGTAATGGGAATTTCATATTTGATTGGGTTAATGTTTAGTGGATCGTATCTTTCAGATGGAGGAAGTTGGTTTTTGCTTGGATTTGTTATGGCATATAAAGAATCACTTTACATGAAGGGAGAAGTAGACTTTGAAATCTATGAATAGAAAATTATTACAAAAAGGAAAATCTATATCAATAGACTTCATTTATAATATACTTGCATCTGTAGTCCTTCTCGGTACAATGCAAATAATTGTGTATCCTTTATTAGCGAGAAAGATGCTTACGAACGATTATGGCACCGCTTTAACAGTAATGGGGGGGATCAATACTATTGCAGGAAGTCTTGGGGGCAGTTTAAATAATGTCAGATTAATACTTAATACTGAATACGAAAGGAAAAAAGAACAAGGAGATTTTAATTTCATTCTTCTATTTTCAGCTTCCATTGGAGCAATTATACTGACATTAGCTTTAAGAATATATTTCGCTTATTCAGTTGTCGTAGCGATAATTGGCGGTGCTACAGTATTTCTAATTATTATAAGACAATATTTTGTTGTTGAATATCGTATTGTTCTCAATTTTAAAAATAATTTGATGTGCAGCATTGCTGGAGCAGTGGGGTATTTGATAGGTATCCTTTTATTTTGGGTTGGGGTTTCATGCTGGATATTGCCGTTTACAATTTCCGAAATTATATCCTTTGGTTATATCATAAAATCAACTAAGGTTTATAAAGAACCATATAGAAGAACTAAATTATTTGGAGGCACATTAAAAAAATATTTCACATTAATTGCATCCACATTATCTGGAAATATTATTACATATTTCGATAGAATATTTTTGTATCCAATATTGGGTGGAGACGCAGTTTCAACATATACTGTAGCTGCTTTTTTTGGAAAAAGTTTTTCACTAATAATGACACCCATATCGGGTGTTATATTAGGATATTTTTCCCAAAAGAACTTTAAAATGACAAGAAAATTATTTGTAATGTTCGCCTCTTTGGTTACATTATTATCTTTTGTTTTTATTTTCTTTTCAGGGGTTGTTTCTCCCTTCTTTACCAATTTATTATACCCGACAATATATACGCTTGCGAAACCATATATTTTTATTGCAAATACAGCTGCTATTATTTCTGTGTCGTGCGGCCTAATTCAACCGGCACTATTGGAATTTGCTCCCACACATTGGCAATTAATTAAGGAGTTGGTATTTGCGATATGTTATTTTTCTTTGAGTTGGTTTTTGATGAATAGATATGGTATGTATGGGTTCTGTTATGCTGTTCTAATCGCAAATATAATTAAATATATTGTTTCCATAATCATGGTGTTTATTGCGCTAGGAAAGGAGAAAATTCAATGCGAATAGCGATGTTTATTAACGATCAGGGTTTTGTAAATAAACATCTGAATAATCCTAGGGGGGGCAATCCTGGAGTAGGAGGAACTCAGTTTGAATTCGCAATGCTTGCACAGTGTTTATCACAGGATGATAGGTATGAAGTATTGGTTATTCATTTAAATGATAATAATTATCCTAAAAATTGCAAGGACATTATTGTAAATGATTTAGAGGATGCGATTAGGGTTGCAAGTAAAGAGAAAGTCGATTATCTGATAGTTCAAGCTAACTTAGCAAGAACGCTATATTATATTGAGCAGTATAAAGTTGATACTATCTTGTGGGTACACAATTTTTTGCGCCCGAATAAGGTGATACAAGCTGCGAAATGTATGACAGTGAGAAAAATCGTAGCAGTAGGTGATTTTGAATATCGATATATGAGACTTTTTACTTCAAAGGCTGGGCTGGCATATAACATGATATCTCCGCTGCATTTGAAAACTAATAGGAACTCAAGTGTTAATATTACTTATATAGGAAGCATTATTCCCCCGAAAGGTTTTCACATACTAGCGGATGCATGGTTTGATATATTAAACAAAATCCCGAACGCACAGCTACATGTGATAGGATCCTCACATTTGTATGATAGTGCTACTTCTTCAGATGGGTTATCTTCATACGAAGAACACTGTATTTCTGCTCTTTCACAAAATGGGAAATTACATCCAAGTGTACATCTTCATGGTGTGTTGGGGGTAGAAAAATATAATGTAATTATAACTACTACAGTAGGAGTGGTGAATCCATCTGGTAAGAGTGAGACATTTGGATTATCTGCACTTGATTTCTCATCATGTGGTGTGCCAGTAGTTGGAAATATGCCAACAATAAAGAATAAGAAAAATGGTTATCGTGTTCATAGCAAAAAAGAACTTATTAAGTCAATTGTTCGTCTTTGTAATGATGAACACCTGAGAAATCAAATGGGGCAAGAAGGGAAACGCCTTGCATCGGCCTATTATCCAGAAAATGTTATGCCTATGTGGGATAAAATATTGTCGTAGGATAGCTTCCAGACTTTCACTGTGATTGAACAATTGGCAGGAATGCCTGTTCTCTAAAACACCAAAGACAGCATATCAGGAGCCCTTTACGGGCTCCTGTTTGAGTGTTTTCTGCACTACAATTTTTATGGAGGATATAGCAAATGTCTACATCTAAATTTTTCAAAGACAAAACTCTGATGATCACAGGAGGCACCGGCTCGTTTGGTTCCACTGTTTTGAAACATTTTCTGGATTCGGATTTGAAAGAGATCCGAATTTTTTCTCGTGACGAGAAGAAGCAGGATGATATGCGTCATGAACTGCAGGCGAAGCATCCGGAAAATGCTTCTAAGGTAAAGTTTTATATTGGGAATGTTCGCAATATGCGCTCCGTAGAAGATGCTGTTCAGGGTGTGGATTATATCTTCCATGCAGCGGCATTGAAGCAGGTTCCGTCCTGTGAGTTTTTCCCGATGGAAGCGGTGAGGACCAACGTTGAGGGAACGGATAACGTCCTTCATGCGGCTGTTGCGGCCGGTGTTGAGAGAATTGTATGTTTGTCCACAGATAAGGCGGCTTACCCGATTAATGCGATGGGTATTTCGAAAGCTATGATGGAGAAGGTCATCGGGGCAAACGCGAGAGTTGCGGCGGGTAAGACCACGATCTGCTGTACCCGATACGGGAATGTAATGTGTTCACGCGGTTCGGTTATTCCTCTCTTTATTGACCAGATCAAAGCAGGGAATCCAATTACGATCACAGACCCGAACATGACTCGTTTTCTTATGAATCTGGACGAAGCGGTGTCTCTCGTTATGTTTGCTTTTGAACATGGGGAGCCGGGGGATCTTTTCGTGCAAAAATCGGATGCCAGCACGATAGGTGATCTGGCGAAAGCGGTTCAGAGGCTTTTCGGAGATACCGGTACAAAAATAATAGGTACCCGTCACGGCGAGAAGTTGTACGAGACACTCATGACGAATGAAGAATGCGTTCGCAGTATTGATATGGGGAACTATTTTAGAGTTTTGCCGGATGGACGGGATTTGAATTACGATAAGTTCTTCATCGAGGGACAGGTGCGTACTATGGCGAATGAAGCGTACACATCGCACAACACAAGGCGCCTCGATGTGGACGGAACGGTAGAGAAAATATTGACTACGGATTACGTGAAAGAAGCATTGGAAGGCTGGAAGAAGTGATTGACGCAGCAGCGGCAATAGAAGTAGAATACGAATACTAAGAGGGGCGGGTACACAATAATGCACATCCTGATCACCGGCGCAAAGGGCATGGTCGGAACAGCCCTGACCGCCAATCTGAAAAACATACGAGATGGGAAAAACAGGACAAGGCCAGGCCTTGCCCCGGGCGGTGAACACGCAATTACGGATATTTACGAATATGATATAGACTCCACTGCGGAGGAACTGGATGAGTACTGCAAACGTGCTGACTTTGTGTTTAATCTGGCGGGGGTGAACCGGCCGGAGAATCCGGAAGATTTCATGAAGGGGAATTTTGGGTTTGCGTCCGATTTGCTCGACACGCTTAAAAAGCACAACAACAAGGCGCCAATTATGCTCTCGAGCTCTATTCAGGCGACGCTGGCGGGGAGATTCGGCAATTCCGAGTACGGTCGTTCCAAGAAAGCCGGAGAAGAGCTGTTTTTCTCTCATGCGGAGGAAACCGGCGCGAAGGTTGCGGTTTATCGTTTCCCGAACCTGATGGGGCACAGCCGCCCGAAGTACAATTCTGCGGTGTCCACGTTTTGCTGGGCTGTGGCGAACGATGCGCCTTTTACAGTAAACGACAGGACCACAGAGCTTGAGCTGCTCTATATTGATGATCTGGTTGAAGGAATGTATGATCTTCTCGAAGGCAGGGAACAGCACTGCGAGTTTGACGGCGTAGAGACTGTGTTAAAACCGGATGGCCGTTATTGCTGTGTTCCTGTTACCCATAAGGTGACGCTCGGAGAGATTGTTGATCTGCTGGAAGAGTTCAGGCAGCAGCCGGAGACGCTGATGATGCCGAAGATGCCGGTGGGGAGCTTTGCGAAGAAATTGTATTCCCTTTATCTGACATACCTTCCGACGGAAAAGTTCAAATACGAGCTGAAGATGAACTGTGACGATCGCGGCAGCTTTACCGAGCTTGTCCACACGGAGGACTGTGGGCAGGTCAGCATCAATATCAGCAGGCCGGGCATTACCAAGGGCCAGCACTGGCATAACAGCAAATGGGAGCTGTTTATCGTAGTTGCCGGGCATGGGCTGATTCAGGAGAGGAATGTTGTCACTGGCGAGATGGTGGAATTTGAGGTGAGCGGAGATAAGATCGAAGCTGTTCACATGATTCCGGGCTGGACGCACAATATTATAAACCTGAGCGAGACGGAGAATCTGGTCACGGTGATGACCTGCAATGAGATTTTTAATCCAGAGAGGCCGGATACGTTTTATGAGCCTGTGGTGGAGGAGAAGTAGAATGGACACAAAGATCAGAACGGATTATTCAGATATCAAATGGCAGGAGAACGGCAAGCTTAAGCTGCTGATTATTGTCGGGACGAGACCGGAGATCATCCGGCTTGCCGCGACCATCAGCAAATGCCGGGTATATTTTGACACCATTCTTGCCCATACTGGCCAAAACTACGATTATAACCTCAATGGCGTATTTTTTAAGGATTTGAAATTGGCGGATCCGGAAGTTTATATGGACGCTGTAGGAGAAGATCTGGGAGCCACTGTGGGAAATATCATCAACTGCTCTTATAAGCTGATGAGCCAGATCCGGCCGGATGCGCTGCTTATCCTCGGGGACACCAATTCCTGCCTTTCCGCGATTGCCGCGAAACGGCTGCATATCCCGATTTTCCATATGGAGGCGGGCAACCGCTGCAAGGACGAGTGCCTGCCGGAAGAGACGAACCGAAGAATTGTGGATATTATCTCTGACGTGAATCTGGCATATTCTGAACATGCCCGAAAATATTTGCATGAATGCGGCTTGCCGAAGGAGCGTGTCTATGTGACCGGCTCCCCGATGGCGGAGGTGCTGCGTGCAAATCTTGATGAGATTGAAAAGTCGGACATTCACAGCAGGCTTGGTTTGGAGAAAGGCAGATATATTCTGCTTTCTGCGCACCGGGAAGAGAACATTGACACAGAGAAGAATTTTCTTTCGCTATTTACAGCAATCAATAAGATGGCGGAAAAGTATGACATGCCGATTCTTTACTCCTGCCATCCGAGAAGTAAAAAAAGACTGGAAGCATCCGGGTTCCGGCTTGATCCCCGCGTGATCCGGCATGAACCGCTGGGATTCCATGATTACAACTGCCTGCAGATGAATGCTTTCGCGGTTGTTTCGGATTCCGGTACCTTGCCGGAGGAAGCCTCTTTTTTCACCTCGGTCGGGCACCCGTTTCCGGCTGTTTGCATCAGAACAAGTACAGAGCGTCCGGAAGCGCTGGACAAGGCCTGCTTCATCCTCGCCGGGATTGATACGGTCAGCTTACTTCAGGCGGTTGAGACAGCGGTTGATATGAATGGCAATGGGGATTATGGTATCCCTGTGCCGGATTATGTGGAAGAGAATGTGAGCACGAAAGTGGTCAAGATCATTCAGAGCTACACACGGGTGGTAGATAAGATGGTCTGGAGAAAGGACTGATGGCAGCCGGGTACTGATCAGAGAAAGGGTTTCCTCTGCGGCATTGTGTTCAAGTTATCTTTTAATAAAAATCGCTTGCATTCTGTCCTAAAGAGGTATATACTAAAATAAAAAACAAGCCCAACAGATAGAGACAAGTAAGAGTGTTATGCTGTGTAGTAATTGAATAATTACAGTAAGGCTTGCATAT
>JAJBVD010000028.1 GCA_020859985.1 Clostridiales bacterium | reverse complement strand
GGCTTTTCTTGTGTTGGTGAATATGCATTATACATTAAACACGTATAGTGAACAATGCGAATTTTCCAATCAGAATCAGTGACATACGGCCGTCGGAGACAGCTACGGTATTCGGTCAGAGAAACGGAATGCTGACTGTATCCAGGCTATCAGGGCAAAAGCCTGCTGATTAATGCAAGAGCGGAAGGCATATTGGAAAGGCGGACCTTTCGGGATGATATTCTTGTGCGCCGGTGTGTGATTCCGGCAAAAGGGTTTTACGAGTGGAGTCCATCAAAAGAAAAATACTGGTTTGAGGACGGCTCACCGATTCTGTTTCTGGCAGGCTGCTTCAATGCACAAACCTGTTTGAGGATGGGATATGTTATGTCCGGCTGGAAAAGGATGGGGAAATCTTGTATATGACTGTGAAATATCAGAATGGTTTTTCCTGGAGCAGGGATAAATATCCGAATCCATGGGGTTTTAACTAAATCTGTATACTGTTTACTCTAAATATCAATATAAGAAATATAGCAGGAGCGCCCGGCCATAGCAGGTCTGGCGCTTTTTACCATCCAAAAGAATCATTCATCATGATATGCAGGCTCAGAAACGTTGTTTTCTGTTAAGAATTTTTAAGATGACATTTAATCTGGTTTATAATAAAATTTAATCGCGTAGCGAGCAAAAAATACCACCTTTTCTGGTTGCTTGTTTTGCTGACAGCAGAAGGCGCCGAATTTCAGAAAGCTTTCGTGTTTATGCGGCGCTTGGAGGCAGTATGAAAAGAATTGAAATAATCGTTAATATATTGATAGCATGGATAATTTTGACATTGTCGGATGCGGCCGCTTCAGAGATCGCGTATGGCATTGTGTATATAAAATGGAATTCTCTAACGCTGAATATCTGTCTGTACAGTCTTTTGGCAGTTGCATTCGTAATAGGATCTGTTAGTCTTTACACAAAGTATGTTTTGAAATCGACTACTGATCAGTTTTATATGAGCACAAAATTGAAATGTGCTTCAAACGGGACTGATAGGTGGTACGTGATTTCGCTTCTCCTGCCGATTATTCTATCAATACTTAGCATAATTTTTACGCAGGGCAGTTTTCAAAATGAAAATCTTTCCGGCCCTGAAATAATATATGCCATATGTTGGACCATATTTAGCGGATTGAGGCGGGGAATTATTGATGGCATCCTGCTTCGTGGGCTGGTAATGGCTTCTATGAGAAAAGCCTGGCCATGGAAAAGAACTATTCTGTTTTCTGGAATCATTTTTACTGTGCTTCATTTTGACTTTGCGGATGCAGGCGACAATATGGGGGCGCTATTGCTGATGTCAGTGACTCTGCTGATTATGGGAATGGCTTTGGCGGCAGTGACATACGCATCTGGAACAATCTGGACATCGGTAACTATGTATTCTTTCTATCTGGTTTTGTTTGGCAGGACAGAAATTTTAAATATAAGTACAGAACGTGATTATGATGCAATTTGGAACTATACCGTGAAAAGCGAAAACTGGCTTACTGTTGGTTTTTCCGGAGCAGATGGCGGCAAGGTAAGTGGTCTTGTATTGCTGGCTTTTCTGATCGTACTCATTATGGCAGTATTTCAGGTCAAAGACTCCGATGCAAGTATACGGGGTTTTTGAGACCTTCGCGGCATCTGCACTCCGTTCCGGTCGGCACTAAGCGAATGCCCGCTGGGTCTACGCTTCGCTCCGGTCGGTCCTAAGCGTGTGCCACTGGCACACAGGATCGTTCAGCGCCGCCAAATATCCGTGCAAGCTATGCCATAAGGGGCGCTGAGTGCCTGGGGCACTCGTTTAGCGCCGACCGAAGCGGCAGCGGAGAAACCGGCTTACCGGTGGATTCCTTATGGCTCCGGCTGCTTGGCTCGTTGCTTCGCGGGAATAAAAAATCAAGAAAATCAGCAACTGCCGGGAACAGTATGAATTCAAATGTGTTATTCTTTTTCTCAAATTTGATCAGTACTGCATGAACATCTTATAGACAGAAAATTTGCCAGAAAGGACAGGGAACCGCAATGATAAAACAGACAATCTTGATAGTAGAAGATGACGCGGCAATCCGGGAAGGCGTTCGTATTCTTCTGGAAGGGGAAGGCTATATTGTAGAGGAAGCAGAGAATGGACAGATTGGACTGGAACGCCTGAATAACAGGACAGATATTGTTATACTTGATGTGATGATGCCGGGAATGTCCGGAATTAAGACCTGTGAAGAAATCCGCAAGGTGTCCAGTGTGCCGGTGCTGTTTTTGACAGCAAAGGATCAGGAATCGGATAAGCTGGTTGGGCTGATGGCAGGCGGGGATGATTACCTGGTCAAACCTTTTTCATATGCGGAATTATTAGGGAGAATAAAGGCGCTTCTGCGCAGGCGAAATGTATATGACCGGCAAGCAGAAGAAGCGCCCCCTCGCTTTGCTTGGCGGCAGGTCGGGCAGCCAACTGAATTGTGCTTCGCACAAGGCTGCCCTGAGGCAACACCGGATAAAGAACAATGGCTGGAGCATTCCGGGATACGGATCAATACCAGAAAAAATCAGGTTTATTGCAGGGGCGAAGAGATTACACTTACGGATATGGAATACCGCTTGCTTTTGTTGTTTCTGGAATACCCGCAGAAAGTATTTTCAGTAGAAAATCTGTATGAAAGTGTATGGGGAGAATCTTTCGTGTATACATCCGGCAATACTGTTATGGTTCATATCCGGCGGCTGCGAAAGAAGATTGAAGCTGACCCACAGAAGCCGAAACTGATCCTGACGGTGTGGGGAAAGGGGTATCAGTTTGGAGAGTAAGAATAGCCTGACAGGAAAGATGATCTGCCGTCTGCTTCATGGACTTGCGGTCGGGATTTTTCTGATGGTTTTGCTTTATTTTGGCTGCAAATATCTGATGAAACAATACTTCTGGCAATCCGGATATTTATATAAGGCGGAAGTAGAACGGGCAGAAGAACTACAGGATTATGTAACACAGACCAGGCTGGCAGCAACCGATTCGGAGGAGCTTCGGGCTTGGGCAGAAGAAAGGAACATCAAGGAATTTACAGTTTCCAGGGAAGATGTGCTACTATTCGACATCACTTATGATGGAGAACTCTATCCGGGGGCAAAGGAAGTCAGCGCGCTTTCCTGGCGCTATTACTTTGCTGTTACGTTTTCTGATGGAGAAGCAAACGTCTATCTCTATGAAGGAGCGGTTTCTGTCTACTATAATATTTTGCTTGGAATTTCTGTTATAGTGGGATTTGCAGCCTGCCTTGGCGTTTTTATTTCCGGAATGCAGGAGGATGTGCGGTACATCCGGCAGCTGGAAAGGGAAGTAAACAGAATCCGCGAAGGAGACCTGACACAGACGGTGACTCTGAGTGGAAGCCGCCCTGAAGTTGAAACGGCACGCGCACCAGATGGTGCACCTGCCAGAACGCGCACTGCCAATAAAAGAAACGCTTCGCGTTTGGGCGGTGCTGCTGACGAACTGGTATCTCTCGCCGCTGGACTGGATGAGATGCGCCGCTCTCTGGATGAAAGAGAACGGACCGAAAGAGAACTGCGTGAGGCACAAAAAAACTGGTTTTGGGAATGTCTCATGATATCCGGACCCCGCTGACCGGGCTGTTGACGTATATGGAAATATTGAAAAGGCAGGAAAGCGAAGGGCGTGTAAGTCGGGAATATATTGATAAAGCCTATGATAAGATTTTACAGATTAAAGGATTGTCTGATCAGATGTTTGAATATTTCCTGATTGATTCCCAGAAAGAGGCGAAGCTGGAGGAGCCAGAGGAAGCTATCAGTGCGTTTGGAGATTATCTTTCTGAACTATGTGGGCTGTTGATATCTAAGGGTTTTACAGTCAATACAGATTCCCTTGACTGGAAACCGGCTCTTGTGTGTGTCAGCACGGACTATGTTGGAAGAATCATGAACAATATTATATCCAATATCGAAAAATACGCGGATAAATCGCAGGAAATTCGACTGGAATTGCTGTATGAACATAAAAACGGTATTGCAGCTGCGGAAAATGTGCAGGAACAGTCGGAAGAGAAATCGGAAGCTGACTATATAGAACTGTCCTTTACAAATGGGATTGCCGTGCCAAATCAATATGTGGAAGGAACCGGAATCGGCGTAAAAAATATTTCCATGATGATGAACCAGATGCACGGGTTTGCGAGAACAGAAATATCAGAGGAACAATATTGCATTGCACTGTTTTTTCCTGTCATGGTGAAAATGTAAGTGAAAATTACCGAGGTTGTAGTTAAGAACTTTTAAGATTTGTTAAGACCAGAATTAAGAAGTCTCTGTTATGATGAAAGTGTAGGAAAACCCGCCACAGGCTTAAAAGGTGGCGAAGAAAATCAGCATAATGGAGACTTTTTTATTATGGGAATGTTTATCTTTTCGGTAATCTATATAATACTGATTATTGCCTGGTTAGTGGCAGCAGCTTTCGTATGGTACCTTACATTTGAAGAATTTTGGGCTTTCCTGGTTACAATCACTTTGCTTTATATAGCGGCCTTACTAATTGTAAAAAAGAAGAAAAAACTGGAGGAAGAACGCAGAAAGAAAAGGATATGTGCCGGGGCGGTTTATTCTGCGGATAACAAAATTACAGGAAAAATAATATCAGATACAAGTCACAGCAGAGATGAAAAACGAAAACTTAAATTACCGCTTAGAAAAATAAAAAACAGGAAGAGGTGCATGAAAACAGGTTTTGCTGTCTTTCTTCTGGCTGCGCTTTTAGCGGGCACAGTTCACTATTATCGCCAATCCACATATATTCCGGAAAGCCTCATTGAATTTGCGGAGAAATACCCAGAAGCTGCGGATTTTGTAAATGCGTATCCCAAAAAGAAGAATATCAATTACACAATTGATCTGACTGACGAAGTGGAAGAAGGAAGTATTCCGCTTTTTATCCAGTGGGATGAACGATGGGGATATCGAACATATGGAAGTGACTGTATGGGCATTACCGGATGCGGGCCGACCTGCCTTTCCATGATACTTTATGGACTCACCGGCACAACAGATTGGGACCCGTACAGTGTCGCGCTGTTTTCAGAAGAACATGGATATTATGTGTGGGGCGAGGGATCATCCTGGAACCTGATGACCGAAGGCGCAGAACTGCTTGGCCTGCAGGCAGCGGCAGGGACTGTAAGTGCGGAATACATACAGGAGAATCTAAGTGCATCCACACCGATGATTGCGAGTATGTATCCGGGAGATTTTACTTATACCGGACACTTTATTGTTTTGACAGGGATTGACG
>JAJBVD010000012.1 GCA_020859985.1 Clostridiales bacterium | reverse complement strand
GCTGGGCAGGGCGATCGTAAAGAGTTACAGCACAGAGACGGGGAAAGTCCTTCCCCAGTGCCGTCCAAATGCGAAGCATTTTTACCAATGGACGGCACGACCTGCCCTCGCCGGGTGGCATCCTCGTCCTTCGGACGGGATATCCGCTGAGCGTAGCGAAGGGGCGCTTCCACCCTGCGATCAGTTTGCCATGTTGCCGGGACGCGGGGTGTCTGCTGTAGTTGGCGGTACAGAGATTTTGGCAGGAAATTCAGAACTGATGGTGGAAAAGAACATCGCAGTTACAGAAACGATGCTTACGGAAACAAAAGCATTCCTGAAACAGGGATGCACCGTGATTTATGTGAGTACAGACGAAAAACTGGCCGGTTTTCTTGTCCTTTCCGATACGCCTCGGGAGAAAAGTGCTTCTATGATCGACCAGCTCAAGCGCCTTTCTATAAAACCTGTGCTTCTGACCGGAGACAATGAAGAAGCTGCCACAGCGATTGCCGGGCAGCTGCATATCGAGGAAGTCCATGCGGAATGTCTGCCGGAAGATAAGCTGAAATGGATCGGTTCTTATCAGGAAAAGCGGGAATCGGTCTGCATGATCGGTGACGGAGTAAACGATGCACCGGCACTGAAAAAGGCGGACATCGGAATCGCTATGGGTGGTATTGGAAGTGATATTGCGGTGGATGCCGCTGATATTGCACTGGTAGACGATAAAGTGGAAGAACTGCCCTATCTTGTGGCGCTTTCCAAACGAATGATGACTACCATTAAACTGAACATGACGTTCTCCATGACACTGAATTTTATCGCAATCACCCTTGCGATCACAGGTATACTGAACCCGGTCGTGGGAGCCCTTGTTCACAACGCCGGATCGGTTTTCGTAATTATAAATTCAGCATTGCTGCTGAATTGGAAAAGAAATGAGGAGGAGTTATCAAAATGAAAACATTGAGAGAAGTTTCGGTAGGAGACACCGTCAGAGTAATCAGAATTCATGGGGAAGGCGTTGTAAAACGCCGGATTATGGACATGGGTGTTACGAAAGGCATTGAGATATATGTCCGGAAAGTCGCGCCCCTGGGAGATCCTGTAGAAGTTACAGTACGCGGCTATGAACTTTCTATCCGTAAGGAATATGCCAAAATGATTGAAGTAGAGTGAACGTTGTGAGATGACTGTTATTTTTAGTATACTCGTATATGCAAGCTTCCCAGAAATCAGGAGGGGTGGTTTTTTATGAGCAGTCCAGTCAGCCGTCATCAGATTTTCAATTATTGATCATTGCACAAGCGCCGGTTTTCATTTCCCCAATCGCACAGTTTATCCAACACGCGAACCAGCGAATGCCCTCTTTCCGTGAGTGAATACTCTACTTTCGGAGGGATTTGCGGGTATTCATGGCGAATGATCAGATCGTCAGCTTCCAGTTCTTTGAGGTTTTGGCTCAGCGTTTTATCAGCCACGTTTTTCAGATATCTTCGCATCTGGTTAAAGCGCACCGGCTCGTATTCCATCAGGCAGTAAAGGATAATCGGCTTGTATTTGCCGGAAATAAGGGACAGGGTATAGCAATATCCGGTGTCTTCAAAGTTTGCGGTTTCTATATTTTTCATCACGCTTACCTCCAGGTAAGTACCTGACATAAAAGTAGGTACTTGTTTTAAATCTGACGCTATGATAGCATAGGTGCAGCCAAAGGGCAATCAGAAAAAATTCAGGAGGTTTATCGAAATGAGAAAAAATATAAAGACTACGGAAGCAATCTTTCCAATGCCGGTGCTGATGATTGCAACCTACAACGAGGATGGAAGCGTTAATGTCATGAACGCCGCGTGGGGAACCATGCTCGAAAGAGATCAGGTGATTTTGAACCTGACGGAGTCACATAAGACGGTAAAAAATATCAAATCAAGAAAGGCTTTTACAGTAAGTATTGCGGATGCGGCGCACGTAGTGGAAGCGGATTATTTTGGTGTCGTATCCGGGAATAACACTGCGGATAAATTCGAAAAGAGTGGTCTGACCACGACAAAGTCGGAATATGTGGATGCCCCGATCATCAACGAATTTCCCCTGTGCATGGAGTGTGAGTTTATCGAATATCAGGATGGAGAATACGGATGCGGGGTGATAGGTAAAGTGGTCAATACGACCGCGGATGAAGCTGTTATGGATGGCGACAAGGTGAATATTTCAAAAGTTTCTGCAATCGCCTTTGACCCATATACGCATGGATATTACAAGGTTACGGAGCGGGTAGGCGAAGCGTTCAGAGATGGCCTGAAACTGAAATAACTGCGGAGGCGTTGTATGGAAATCACTGCGCTGCAGTTTATGATTATATGCCCGCTGGTCTTCCTGGCAGGTTTTGTGGATGCTGTTGCAGGCGGGGGCGGGTTAATTTCCCTGCCTGCGTATATGATTGCCGGGCTTCCTGTGCATATGGCGATTGGCACAAACAAACTCAGTTCAGGCATGGGAACCGCGCTGGCAACCTGGCGATTCGCCAGAAAAGGATATATCATCTGGAAACAGGCCGCTTTGTGTGTCTTATGTGCTTTGATTGGTTCTGGTGCCGGAGCAAATCTGGCATTGATGATCAGCGATGAATATTTCAAAATGATTATGCTGGTCATCCTGCCGGTTACTGCGTTTTATGTAATGCGCGGCCATTCGCTTGATATACAGAAGCCCCCTTATAGTGAGAAGAAAACCACGATTTTAAGTATGGCCGTTGCAGCGGTGATAGGTGTTTACGATGGCTTTTATGGTCCGGGAACAGGTACATTTCTGTTGCTGCTGCTGACTGCGGTTGCCCATATGCGGCTTACATCCGCAAACGGAGTGGCAAAGGTAATTAACCTGACAACGAATCTCACTGCGCTTGCTGTCTATCTTCTGAATGGGAAAGTGATTTTAATTCTGGGGCTGACAGCAGGGTGTTTCAGCATAGCAGGAAATTATGCAGGCACATGGTTCTTTGCGCGGTGGGGAGCAAAGTCTGTGAAGCCGCTGATGCTGGTTGTTCTGGTCATATTCTTCATAAAAATATGCTCGGATTTGATTGCCTGAATTATGCTGCTGATTACAATACCTGCACCGTCCAGGCGAAGACTCGCCCAGAGCTTGTTTCTCTACCGGAAAGTCTGGATGGATATTAGGGAACCAGACTTTTGCCATCAGCAGATAAACGAAGCTGTGAAATATGCGAACTTGATCAAAAAACAATTCTATACTATTGACAGTACGCTTTTATTCTGCTATGCTTCTGTGAGATCAGAAAAGAGGTGTTTTTTGTGAATGATGATTTTCAATGCGCCGGCCTTATGAAACGAATAGGCGAAAAGATGGAAAAAGGTGCAAATGAGCGGTTTGGCGACAGACATGGAGTTACGTTTACGCAGATGCAGATGCTGATGGCAATCCATCAGATGGGAAAGGATTCCATACCGTTGAAGGTGCTGGAGAAGCATTTCGAGGTCGCCCAGTCTACCGCGGCGGGAGTGATTGTCCGTCTGGAGAAGAAAGGGTTAGTGGAAGGGTTTACCCCGAAGGAGGATAAACGTCTGAAATATGTTCGGCTTACAGAAAAAGGAAAGGAACTCTGTAAGGCCGCAGAGCAGGACAAGGATATCGGGGAGCAGATTCTGCTGGCAGCGCTGGATGAACAGGAGAGAGAACAGTTTTATCATCTGCTTGTGAAGATAAATGATTCGATGAAATAAATGCCCGAATTATCATCGGGTATTTATTTCACGTATAACAAAAGCATACTGTTAAATTCAGGGTATTAAACACATGGCATTAAAAATAAGAGTTTAAAGTCTGGTTCTGACAAGTATGTTTCGGACTAAACGATGAAAAAGAAAGGCAGGTTTTGCAGATTATGATTCAAACGTTACTGAAAAGTGTAAGGCAGTACAAAAAAGACTCGATCCTGACGCCCGTTTATGTGTCGCTGGAGGTTGCATTGGAATGTCTGCTGCCTCTGGTGATGGCAGAACTGATCGACCGGATGACAGGCGAAGCTTTGGGACCTATTATGCGGTTAGGTGTGGCGCTGGTCATTATGGCCATGTTTTCGCTGATGTTTGGCTTTCTCGCCGGGAAGACCGCTGCCGTTGCTTCCTGCGGATTTGCGAGGAATCTCCGGCAGGAGCTGTTTTTTAAGATTCAGGATTTTTCTTTTGCGGACATTGATCATTTTTCCACATCCTCCCTGGTGACCAGAATGACGACGGATGGATCATCTGATGGACGGCAGGACGGTCTTTGTGATCGCGCACCGGCTGTCTACTGTCCGGAACAGTAAAGCAATCATGGTACTGGATCATGGACGGATCATTGAGCGGGGCGACCATGACGCTCTGATTGCACAGAAGGGCACATATTACCAGCTTTACACCGGGGCATTTGAACTGGAGTAAATGGCGTAAAAATGGCGTAAAAATGGCGTAAAACCCGGAAAATCACTACTTATGAAGGACGAAAAAAAGATGCCCGGATGCCCGAAAAACCGCGTAGATTCAACGTTTCCGAGAAACGAGCTAAAAAGTGGAAGAAAAAAATTAGCACTCACCTCTTGACTTGGCTAACAATATATGTTATAACACGGATAGAACAAAAGAAAGGATATTCTTTCTGAGTTTAATAATAAAATAAGCAGATTGCGAAAGGAGTAATGATATATGTTGATGCCAAGTATTTTCAGAGAAAATTTATGGAATGACTGGATGGACGATCCGTTTACAGAGATGGATGGGATGATGCATGGAAAACGCGGAGAGCACATCATGAGAACGGATGTGAAAGAGCACGAGCAGGAATACGAGGTAGATATTGAACTTCCGGGCTTCAAAAAGGATGATCTGAAAGTAGAACTGAAGGATGGGTATCTTACAGTCAGCGCGCTGAAAGAGTCCGATGAGGATAAAAAAGCGGAGAGCGGCAGATATGTCAGAAGAGAACGTTATGCCGGCAATGTAAGCAGGAGCTTTTATGTGGGCGAGAATGTAAGGCAGGAGGAGATTCATGCGAAGTTTGAAGACGGTGTTCTGCAGCTTCGGATTCCGCGCAGGGATGCCAGAAAACAGGTAGAAGAGAAGCATTACGTGACAATCGAGTGACAGAATTTCGGGGGCTGTGAAAAAACAGCTCCCTACTATTTTATATGATTGGGCGTAAAAATGGGAGTAATTTGATTTTGAAAATATGTCTTTTTGATTGAGATTATCTTGAACTGAAAACCCCACAAACTCAGTATTTAAGCCAAAGTGAAACACCCGGTAGGGGAGCTACCGGGTGTTTCGAGGGGAGTATAAATAATT
>JAJBVD010000044.1 GCA_020859985.1 Clostridiales bacterium | reverse complement strand
AACGTAAAGGGTATGTGAGAGCGCATCGTTCGTTCAACCGGATATGGAAGGAAAGAGACAGTGCACAGCCGGAACTCTTGGAAAAGATACTGCATAAGGATAATCTAAACAGAGCATTTAAGAGAGTGAAGGCAAACAAAGGCGCGCCGGGAGTGGATGGAATGACGATTGACGAAACGGCGCAGTATTTGAGGGAAAATCAGAAAGAACTTATCGGAAGAATTAAGAAGGGAAAATACACGCCCTCCCCGGTAAGACGGGTTGAGATTCCCAAACCGGATGGCGGAGTGCGGAAGCTTGGCATTCCGACAGTGACAGACCGTGTCATACAGCAAGCCATAGCGCAACAGCTTATGCCGATTTATGAACCAAAGTTTGCAGAGGAAGTTATGGATACAGACCGGGACGAAGCGCCAAGGACGCAATGCTCATGGTAAAGGAGTATGCGGAACAGGGATATACCTATGCGGTAGCACTTGATTTGTCAAAATACTTTGACACGCTAAACCATACGAGGCTTCTAAACATCCTCCGGGAAGACGTGAAGGATGAACGGGTGATTCAGATGATAAAGAGATATCTGAAAAGCGGAGTAATGGAGAACGGCGTGGTCATGGAGACAGAGGAGGGTTCGCCGCAGGGAGGAAACCTGTCGCCGCTTCTGGCAAACATATACCTCAATGAGTTTGACTGGGAATACCAGCGGCGAGGCGTTCCGTGTATCCGATATGCAGATGATATCGTTCTACTTGCAAAGAGTAAAAGGGCATCGGAACGGCTGTTGGAAAGCAGTACAAAATATCTGGAGGAAGGACTGAAACTGACAGTCAACAGAGACAAGAGCAGGACAGTCAGCGTATTTGCAATCCGAAATTTTAAGTTCCTCGGCTTCGCACTGGGAAGGAACGGGAGCGGTATATACATACGTGTTCATCCGAAGTCGTGGAAGAAGTTCAAGACAAATCTGAAAAGTCTGTCTTCCCGGAGGCGAGTACAGAGCATCAAGCCGAGCCTTGAGAAAATCAAGGTATATGCGAGAGGATGGCTGAACTATTACGGAATTGCGAGCATGAAGAATCCGATAGATGATATCAATGGATGGCTGTATCACAGAATCCGAATGTGTATCTGGAAACAATGGAAGAAGCCCAGAACTAAGGAGAGAAATCTAAGGAAAATGGGAATACCGGAATACTATGCACATATGGCTGCAAATAGCAGAAAAGGACACTGGTTTAACTCGAATCTGACGACAGTCAAAAGAGCAATGACAAAAGAAAGACTGATACGCAGTGGCTTTTATGATTTAGCCACAGCATACCAGTCTGTGCACATCAACTATTGAAAGCGCCGTGTACCGAACGGTACGCACGGTGCTGTGAGAGGACGGCGGCTAATCACCGCCTCCTACTCGATTTTTCCGTTTTTTTAATTTCTTTCAAAATCACTTTTGCCGCCGTTTCAACTTTTTCAATAAATCCTTCCTCGGTTCGGTTCCTGTGGGAATATTTCTAAGTCCAGGCATATGTCGCTGCAACATCAGCAATGCCATGAAGACCGCAAGAATACCCACCTTGCGCCCATATACGCAGAACGCCGGTATGAGGAAAGCAGCCGGTATCAGAACCGCGCCAATCGGCAGGTAATGACTGATCAAAACCCCAATCAGCCCAATCACACAGGCAAGTAATCCATATCCAAACGAAATGCTGACCAGCGCAGCACAGGTACAGGTTACGCCTTTTCCTCCCCTGAACCGATGCCAGATGGGGAAATTATGCCCCAGAATTGCTCCGAACCCCGCAAAAGCCGCAGCAGTCGCACCCAGATTCGGAAACAAAGCCACTCTGCAAACCAGGCAGGGGACAAAAGTCTTTAGCAGAACCCCGGCCAATACCACCGCGCCATATTTTACGCCATACTGGTTTACGATATTCGCCATTCCCGGATTCCCAGTCCCTATATTAAAAACACTGTTCCCGGAAACCTTTCGGGATACCAATTCCGCTGTCAGGAGATTGCCAAACGCATATCCGATCAGCAGGCTTATTAATCTGCCCATTACACATCACTGTCCCTTACACTATTATTCCATTACAATACCATGCACAGTGTTCCGGCACCAATCAGCACACAGCCAATAATGGATTTCACTGTAAATTCCTCATGCAAAAAGACAAAAGCAAGCACAAGAGTAATTACAACGCTCAGCTTATCAATCGGAACTACCTTAGATGCATCACCTATCTGCAATGCCCGATAATAGCAAAGCCAGGAAGCTTCCATTGCAATATTCCATCAATTCATCATTGCATACATCCAATCCTATCACATTTTCTTTGAATCTTCCACGGACAAATAAAGGGCAATGTGCAATAAACGTTGAAAAAGCGCCAGACCTGTTACGGCCGGGCGCTCCTGCTATATTTCTTATATTGATATTTAGGGCAAACAGTATGGCAAAACCACTGGTATTCCGTATTCTTTTGCGGTTTTCTCTATGATTGAAACCACAGGACGCGCATCCGCGTCTACAAGTATTTTCATATACGCCTCATTCCGTCAAAATTGCAATCCTCTGCACCTGTTGCAAGACTTTTAATTTTCCTCCTCCACCGTTTCTGTCTCTGCCGCAGGAGTTATACTTATGCTGTTCGTCTCGGCATTCCCTTTGATTTCATACCGCCAGATTTGATTCTGCCAAGTAAAAGTGCCTTCGCATTCTTCATCCGCGATGTCGTCTGTAATGTCTATCCTTATCTCATCAACTACAAGATAAATCCTATCCGCCTCTGTAACAATCGAAGGATCTGGAAACTGAACATCCAGGGTCTCGGATTCCTGTTCGGATGCTTCCTCCCCGGATTCCTCTTTCCCGACAAGAAACACCGATGTTGCTCCATCATCTTCCGGATATACATACGAATACTGCGTGGCACCATCCTCGCTTACACTCTTAATCATCTCCACGTCCTGCGGATTCTCATTTATATACGCAATGGTCTGCTCCAGCACGGTCGCGATCCACGCCTCACCCGTCGCAGCATACGATACCACATTTATGGAGCAAAACACAATCACAATGGCAGCAGCAACGTTCGCCAGCTTACGAAGCGCAAAGGTTTTTCTTCTGCTGTTACTGTTTATGTTCTGTATGCGCTTCTTTAATTCTTCTGACGCATACACACTATCAAAAACTTCCCGATAGTATGTCTGATTTTTCTCTTCTTTTTTCGATTCCATTTGATTTTTATCTTTCAAATTCACTGCCACTCCTCCTTCAGCTGTTTTTTCAGTTTATTCCGGGCGCGCATTAAACGGGTCTGGACATTACTCTCCGATATTCCGAGGATTCCGCCAATTTCCCGCACAGAATATCCCTCATAATAATACAGGTGGACCACAACGCTGTATTTTGCCGGAAGCTGCATAACAGCTTCATACAATTCCCGCTTCCTGTCGTTTTCGTCAGATACAGCGTCGTCCCATTCTTCAATCGGCACTGTATTCCTCTGCCAGAAAGATTTCCAGATATTCCGGCTTTCGTTTATCACAACATGAATCAGCCATCTGCGCAGATGTTCTTTATCCTGAAAGCAAAGATCTGATTTCAGCAGTTTTACAAACGTATTCTGCACTGCGTCTTCCGCATCCGCTTTGTTCTTGCAACAGCTTAACGCAGCCCGATACAGAATGTCGGTATACAAAGCCGCAGCTTCCTGATAATCCTGTGTTTTCATGCTACATCCTTTCCATTGATGTTATAAGGCCTTACACTATGTAAACAACTGGGCAATGAATTTTATCACAACTTTTTTCATCTTTTTTTCAAGAAAAATGGGCAGCGTCATTTTCGCGCCGCCCATCTTATTATTCGGTTCATTAGCAAAAAAACAAACGTTTCGTCTTTCTTTATTCTGCCGCTGCCATTCCTGATTTCACGGTTCTGACTTTCAGCATTTATCAAAACACAAAACCGCCACACGCTGCCAGGCACTCCCTCATTTTCCGAGATTAAATTCCAATATTTCTAAATAGTCTCTTTCCATACAAAAGCGCTTCACGATTAAAGGAGCACTTTTAATTTGCCTTTCAGCAGCTTTCTCCAGTTTGTATAATACGCAATCACATACAGAACAAGGCTGACTGCCGCGCCGCATACCACATCTATGACCGAATGTTGCTTCACGAATAACGTAGAAATACTGATCAAGATCATCAGCACTATGATTGCAGCTTTACGCCCTTTGTGTTCTTTAAACAGCTTTGACTTCGCAGTTACCAGTGCAATGGAAACGGACGAGGACACATGGATTGACGGACATACGTTGACCGGCGCGTCCACTCCACGCACCAGATTCACCAGCACACAAAAGAGGTTCCTGTTCGGCACTTCTTCCCGGAGATTTAACCCATTGGGGAACAGCATGTAGCAGATCAGGCAGAACGTGATTCCGTTAAATATGATAAACCAAAGCTGTTGAAAATCCTCTTTATCGCGCAGCATGTACCACACAAGCGACAGGAAGAACGCCGGATACCATGCAAAATAAAATACAATAAAATATTCGCAGAACGGAATCCGGTCGTCCAGCGCACAGTGCAGAATATACTTCGGCTCCATCGTAAAGTCGAGCGCAAAAAAGACCACCAGATAGAACACCAGGTACAGCATCGCGTAACAGTATTTATGTTCTGCAATCCACTCTTTCAAAATTTCGATTTTCCCCTTTTTCATGAGCCAGCATCCACCTTATCAAATTCCTGTGTATGCAATCCTACCACAAATTTTCCGGTTCTTCCACAGACAAATGACGGACAATGTGCAATAAGCAGTCACGCAAAATATCCGTGTTGCTGCCAGTATCGGTCATTGACACGGTTCGACAATAATGGTATGTTTTTGACAAATAAGGGGATACGAGGGGTACTATTTATGCAGCCAGATAAGCAGGAACAGTCTCTGCAGACGATACAATTATTACTTTGAAGCCCCATAATTCATAGTTCAAAAGCGCTGCCTTCAAGGTACTGAATTCTATCAGCCACAGAATTACAATAATTAAGAAAAAATTCCGAAACTAATCTTTCTCCGATGATACAATAAAAATATACTCAATAGGGACGGTCATGAGATGCGGACATTCAGAGAAAAATCCAGATAACAGTGCGCAAAAATGACCAGCCTTATAATATTAACAAAGTTTCGCATGATAGTAATCTGAAAAACTATTCTTGATTAGATAAATGATTTTTAGCAAATGAATCTAAAAAACATTATAATATAACCAAAATATCCAAAACCGTAAAAAGAACTTATACAGACATAACTTCAATTCCCGCTGCTCTCAGTTATCGTGAATACATAGACGGTGAATGGTATGGTGGAATTTTGGTTTTCGAAGATACGTCTTATTCAAGCGTAACTAAACTTTACACGGCAACATTTAACGGGACACTGTATTTACAGGAGTAGACAATGGTGCAATATTGCTTATTGTAAATATAATATAGTTTTTCAATGATATTGTTGCTGATGTTAATCACGCTCAGGCATTACTTACTGTATCAATGGATAAAAATAATTTATCACATAATCCTTCCTATAATTGTTTCTTATATAAAGGAAGCCAGTGATATGCCAAAGGAAATATTGGCTGATTTATGGATGAGGTGATGAAAAGATGGGAATGAATCCAATAAGAAGAGACAATATAATGCAAAATATGGCTCTGGAAGCAAATGCATTAGAATATGAAAGAAAACGGGATGCCAGTGAACAAAAGTCAAAAGGCAAGCAGCGCATAGGAAAAATTGTCTTTTTCGTGCTGTTAGTTGTACTGCTTGTGATTGTAGGTGTTTATGTGATTTATCATGTATAATAGTGCCTAACTTATTCACTCTTATGTTGCTTGTTGCAAAGAAGGCAATTAAACGATGTACATCGCATAAAATGTAGCTCTGATTAAAAATACGGTAAGTCGATCAAAAGGATACGGATGGTATTTAACTCGCCAAGATCTTCACTGCCTGTAGCAGAAATTCGCAGCAAAAATCATCTGCTCGTTAGATTACGAATTTCGTCTACGCTCCACTTCGGTCGGCGAATATCCCGTCCAATGGACGCGATGCCACCCAGCGAAGGCTAAACGGACATCCACCGGATGTCCAACGCCCACAAGCGCAGCGAAATTCTTGTAAGCTATATTATTCAATGGCGATATACTTATTTTCTTCAACTACCGGCTGCTGGACTTTCTTCGGCACGGTAAGGACTAGGGTACCATTCTCAAACTTTGCCTTGATGTCTTCCTGCTTTACATCCTCTCCCACATAGAACGATCTGCTGAAAGATCCGGCATAGCGTTCACGGCGAACATACTTACCACTGCTATCTTTCTGATCATTATTTGTGTTCGTGGATGCCTGGATTGTCAGATATCCATCCTTCAGTTCGGCCTTCACATTCTCTTTTTTGATGCCCGGAAGATTCATCGTCAGCTCATACTCGCTGTCGCTTTCTTTCACATCCGTTCTCATCAGGTCTGTCTGCCCTCTGGATACGCTTGTGCGGTAAAACGGCTCATTAAAGAAATCATCAAAGAACTCATCCCACAAATTCTCTCTGTAAATACTCGGTCTCAACATATGTCATCTCTCCTTTTATTAAACAAAACAATTTTATTATTATCTGTATTGGAACCGGAGGCAAAATGGAATCTGTTTTTATTTTTCCATCGCTCTTCCTTTGTTCTATGAGAGTTATAACATTAATTGTTAGCAGTGTCAAGCATTGAGTGCTAATATTTTTCTTTCACTTCCTTAACTTCCTGTATTTTTCTCACTCAAATTCCTCACAATCAGGGTATTGTATGAGAAATCCTTTCTCTTGGGTTATGTACGGCATGATATTTTCGTCTGTTTCGTTAATTCCCTGTACACTTATCACAAACATCCAATCATCGCCAAAGTCATAGTGTAAAGAAAATTTCTGCCCTTTTACAAGCTGGAGCCGGTCTATCTTTTCTTTTGTTGATTCCTGATATTCCGTATCCGGATCTGATTGATAATTATCTTCTTCATACATCCTGTTATTCATGCAGAATTCATACAGATGCTCATCCACAAAACCAAATGCATCGAGGATAACTTCGCATAATCTATCCAATGTCTCTTTGCCTAATATATGAATTATCCGGTAGCATTCCCGCCCTTTTCCTTTCGGATATACCTTAAATGTATACTGTTTCATGACGTTTCTCCCTCGTCTCCCCTCAAAAAAGCCAGAATCTCCTCATAAGTCCTTCCGCTTTTTTCATGATTACCCGGCACAATAAACAAGTTCTCGACTGGAACGTGTGCTGCTGTACACAATGACAAAATGTATTCTGCGGTATCATTCGGGTATGCTCCATCAGGCGCATACCGAATATCACCAGTACAGAACGCATAGTCGCACCGAATCCCACTTTTCAATAGGAAATCAGGCAGTTCGTCCCGTAGTAATTCCGTCTCCATCCCATCACTGTTCAAATGTAAATCTGAGAAATGAATCCATTTAATGACCGGCACGTAAGATACCCCCTTATCTCGACATTCTGCCGCACTAATGTTCTGTTTATGACAAATTATGCCGTTGCCATAGCTTACCATAAGGCAAACCCTTAATCAACATCTGTTTTCCATAAATGCCCTACACTCTGTTTCATTTCTGCATCACTCAAACCTCTTCTTCTAAATCAACATCCGCCCTTGCGGTATCCCATATAAAATATTATTCTTTTTCTGTTAGCTCTACAATAGCAAAAAGAAAGAAGGCGTATTTTATGAACTTACACTCATGTATCAACGATTATCTGGCATACTGCCAGAACCAGAAACGTCTTGACAAAAAAACCATAAGAGCCTACCGGATAGATCTTTCCCAATTTGCGGCGACAGTCAAGGTAGAGGATATTGCGGCCATCACCCCATCAGTCATTGAGGAGTATATCTCCAAACTGCACCAAAAATACAGGCCTAAAACTGTGAAACGAAAAATTGCCTCCGTGAAAGCCCTGTTCCGCTATCTTGAATTCCGGGATATTATTCTGACCAATCCATTTAGCAAAGTACACATCAAATTCCGGGAGCCTGTCACGCTTCCTAAGTCTATTCCTCTCGATGTCGTAGAAATTTTTCTGAAAAAGATTTATGATGACTACCATTCAGCCACGACCGATTACCGCCGCCGGAAAGCGTTGCAGGACATCGCTGTCTGCGAGATGCTTTTTTCCACCGGCATGCGAATCTCAGAATTATGTCAGATGAGGTGTACAGCCATTGATCTGAACAGCGGCAAGCTCCTGATTGAAGGAAAAGGAAACAAAGAGCGACGCCTGCAGATTGGAAATACCGATGTTGTCCATATTTTAAAAGAATACCGTCAGGTTCACGAAGATCGTATCCGTGAAAGCGGCTTCTTTTTCCCCGGGCCACACGGTAGAGCTATTTCAGACCAGTCCGTGAGGCGAATGATAAAAAAATATGTAAACAAGGCGGCGATTGAAATGAAAATCACGCCCCATAAGTTTCGCCATACCTTCGCATCCTCCTTACTGGATGCAGGTGTAGATATCCGATACATCCAGAGTATGCTCGGACACAGTTCTATTTCCGTGACCGAAATCTACACACATGTGTCCACTGCAAAACAGAAAGACATCCTGACAAATAAGCATCCGAGGAAGGATTTCGATATCCACTAGCAGGAACATCTGCTTTCTGCATCATTTACGCTGACAGCTATCGCGCCATGCAACCTTTTATTCATTCAGAAAACTTCCTATCAAAAACTGACGGATAACTCTCTATATCCGTCAGTTCTATAAGCTTCTTCCATCTTCCTGCCGTCTTGTGCTTTCTTATGACACTCTCTCCGTGATCTCCAGCCCGGCAACCAGCACACTGGTGCTATTCTTTGAAAAATCCCTGGTAATATTCTCAGAATATTTCAACCAGGCCAATCGTTTGTGTCGGTCAATCCGCACGATCCTGTTGTCATGACCCGTAAGTGGGCCTTCCGTGACATGTGCCATGCCATTTACAATGACTCCCTTTGACATTGGAATATGATGCTGCTGATCACAAAGTTCATATAAAAGGTCAGAGAGTTCCTGAGGTATGGCAATCAATGGAACCTGCTGTTTTATCGGCTGATCCCGATTCAACTCTTCATCCAGTCTCTTCATCACCTCAGAAGCCATATCTTTCTCACAATCAAAAAAGAAATACTCCGGGAACAACGTTGCTATAGTCGAACGCCATTCTCTTTGGATGTGTCGCTTACGTTCAATCGTAAACTGAAATAAATCGACCGGGAGTGAAAAAGTTTCGAAGCTAAAAGAAGCCTCCGAACATTCTCCGAATTTCGATGGCTCCCTGACTGACTTAGTTTCCTTATTCTGTTCTTCCGCAAATGCGTTGTAAAGTGCGTATAACAATCAAAACCCTCCCTTCTGAATTATCTCTTCGTTCTTCATCCATTTTCGAAACGTTGCCCTGCTGATATGTAAACGGGCGGCAGCATCTGTAACTGTCAATCTTCCCTGTTCATATTCCCTTTTAATTATCTTAAATTCTTCCGGAACCATTTTTGGGGGAGAGCCGAACTTCACACCCCTTTCATGAGCCGCTCTGATACCTTCCCGCTGTTTCTGGCGGCGAAGCACTTTCCTGTTCTGTTCAACATAATTCATAACATCAAGCACAAATTCAGATACAAACTGCCCGCTCAATGCCTTCGCCATATCCGGAAGCTCCATGTCCAGAACAACAATCGCCGCATCATGCTCTTTCGTGACTTTTTCCCATTTACTGATAATGTTCTCATAGTTGTCCCCCAGCTGGTCCAGGCTTCTTAATACAACAGTATCACCCGGCCGGATGACATCGAGAAGATCATAGTATGCCGGATAATTCAAATCTTCCAGTCTGTCCTTGTAAATGCAAGAATCTTCTACTCCATATTCACGCAATGCAAAGATCTGTTTTTCCTCGCTTTGGTCTTCTGATATTCTCATATATCCGTAAAAATCATTCATGTATCTTTCCGTCCCATTCTATTTTTTAATTCCTTTACTACAGCTCTTCGTATAGCTACAAGACGCGATTTCATGGGCCTAAAAAAGGATGTTTTGTCTCGTGTAAAAATGACGGATAATTAGGGATTATCCGTCATTTTCAGTGGTCCTAAGCGTATGTTTTACCTAAAAATGAGTCTATGATGGATAGCTTCAATCAGTCTGAACTATTACTATATTGCCACGGCGCCAGTTTATGTTCCTCAAGAACATTTACGATTTCCGAATGAATGGCATCCTGGCTATTGTTGCCGTTGATTGCAATAAGGTTTTCATCTTGAACAATCTGCTCATAATAATATAGAAGCCGATTAACACCAACATCTGACTGAAAATGGACGATTCGCCCATCAGCTCGATGCATATTCCGTTCTATTAGCGTAGAGCCATCGACTTTTATATAAAATGATAAATCTGGTTTCCGGGTGTCGTAATGTAATTGTTTAAGCCATTTATATGGACATCCAAACGCAGATTTTGTAGCTACATCATCATAATAATACTTATCACAGATTAAAAATTTGCCATCTGCCAATAAAGGCTCAAGGACATATTTATTCCACTGGACATAAGAGTAATATGCGATATACGCCGAGAGAGCTGTCAATTTAATATCCGTTCCCTGAGGAATGGATTCCAGTATGCTCATGACAATATCGCTTTCATTTGAGTGCAATCTAAAACGAGTATGTATTACATCAAAATTTTTGAAATAATTATAATACCTGCTAAGATCGCTCCCAACCTGATAATCAAAATCCGGCATGACATCGTATACCGAAGCTATTTTAAAGTCATTTGCTGCATAGTCCTGCAGCAATCTTTTGATTTGGGTTGTTTTACCGGCTCCATCCGGTCCAAAGATTGTAACAAGCATCCGATTAATACCTCCTTAAAGGCTAAGCTGTTATGAAATTTAAAAGTATATTTAACAGAAAAGATATAAAATTTATGGACAGGACCGATATCATTGAAACGGTAAAACATGAATATCAGCACCTGTCTTTTGAAAATAATTATTATAAAGTGCTTTCTATCTATGGCATGGGCGGCATTGGGAAATCACGTCTTTTGAGTGAAATAAAAAAAATCCTTAATGAAAGGATGAAGGCTGACCATACCAATATAACAATTTTAAACCTTTCTCTGGAAATAGCAGACAGTACAATCTTGTTAAACGCGATTGTACATCTGCGAGGCCAAATCCCATATGCGTGCCCATTATTCGATTATGCTTTCTTTACGTATTGGAATCGGGTCCAGATAACAAAGCTTAATGAAGATTATTTTAAAACCGTGAAATCACAATGGTTGGAATATATTAAAGACATTGGATCCCTTATAAGTATTCCTTTATCTGGATTTCAGGAATTTATTAATATACCATTAGATAAAATGGCGGAGATTGCAGGGGAAGTATTTCAAAAAGTAAAAACAACTTATTATAGCCGCATTTTTAATAGTAGAATGTTCGATATTTCAAGTCTCACTGCGAATGAACTATACAGTACATTAGGAGCGTTGCTTGGAATGGAGATCAACCGTCTTTATCATGACAAAAAATTGATTCTAATTATAGATGCATATAAACAGTTTTCTGACACAGCCGTTAAAGACTGGTTATTGGATTTAGTAGAATATTCTTATACTGGCCTTTTTATTATAGCCGGTCGTGAAAAAATCAGATTTCCTTTTCTGAAAAAGAATGAGCTGATATCCTACGAGCTCAAAGAACTTCCTGAAGAGGAAGCAAGCAAGCTTTTACTGGAAAGTATATCTGGCATTGACACAAACTCGGTTAGGAATATTGTTGCTATTTCAGATGGTATCCCTATCTATCTGGAGCTGGCAATTAATACATACCAAAACACAGATATGGTTCATAGTCCGCGTAAAGCTGAGATGATCTTTTATAAGGACAAAAGCGAAATAATTGATCGGTTCTTTAGCCATCTGCCCGAAAATGAGCGTGAATTCATGCTCGGATTATCATTTGTACAGATATTTGATCGGGAAATATTTTTAATGTTGCTCTCTCTGTTTCCAATTACTACATGCCTGGCATATGATGACATTCATTCCCTGTCACTCGTAACAAATATTGAAAGCGAAGAAAACTTATACAAGATACATAATGTAATTCACAATAACGTAATCCACATCCTTCCTTATAATACGCGCTATGATATTTTTCAAAAATATTTAAATCACATAGCGAGCAGGACAATATTCGGTGCAAGTGACAACCAGATTATAATACTGTATAAACACCTGATTCAGTTGATTATAGATAATGAATTCAATCTCCAGATAAACGATACGGAACGATTGCTTGACATTTTCTTTACAATAAAGCAAACCCAGATTGTGATAATGCCTGTTGACATCAGTGAATTCTCCAAATATGAACCTCTCAAAGATGTTTACTGGTTTACTAAAGCAATTTCTGAAGAACGGGCTGATACAAAAGTAAGAGTATCTTATCTTGAGAAGATTGACAGCAGTAACAATTATCTGGGCAAACATAATAAGTCACTACAAATAATTAGCGGATACCTTAACCAGTGGCTTGGAGACGATACAATACTTGTTTCGAATCTGCAAAATATCATTCCGACATTAAAATCTACGGAAATTCGCGAATGGTATTTTGCCCAGGCATTGATTTTCATGGCGGACCATCATACGATAATTGGCAATTTTAAGCAAGCGATAGCAATACTTGAACCGTTTCAGAAAGATATAAGGAACTATCCAGAACAGGAAAACAGTATCTTCCAGTCATTAAGGCATATGGGGCATATATATCGCTTCAACCTATGTTTTGATGATGCAAAGAGCTTTTATCTGGAAACGCAAGACACTAATCACAAATATAAAAATTCAATACAGGAAGTATATATCCGCACAAATCTATGTGAAACGGACTGTTACCTGTTGCCTGAGCTTTTATATAAAGAGAACTGTTTTCCCGGTTTAAAACTGGCAAAAGCATTGGATGATGCAAAAAGTATTGCTAAAATCTATTACTCAATGGCTATTGCCTGTATTCATTTCAAAAAATATAAACTGGCACGCAAATATATTCATAAAAGCCTGTATTACAACAAAAAAGATGGATATGAACTGGGACTCCTATCGCCAATGCTAGTGGAACTATATTTACAATATGCATTAGGGCAACCGTTGCAGGTAACTAATTTCAGGTTATTACTGGACAAAGTAAAAGTTTACCAGTTCCTTTGGCTTCCGGTGGCGATAATGCAGAATGATTATATCAGAATTAATGAAATCCATTCGCAATTCGAATGGATAGATTTTGACCAGACGTTGGAAACGTATAATAAATTTTTCACTCTTATTGAATCTTAACGGTAGGAAAGTCATTAAGATTCCTTAATTTATCCGTACGTTCTTGTGGCTCTGAGGAAAATACAATGGTTACATCTTGTGAATTTACATTATATAGCCTGATTTTTAAAACGCTATCTTCCTTGATCGAACTGGTTGTATCTGCGCTTTCTATAGTGAGAAGCAGCGGAGGTTTCTCCAAACCTGACACTTTGAAAGAACGGTGCCATTCAAAAAATCGTTCCGGTTCACAGATAATAATAGTGGGATTAAATTCCATTATTTCTTTTTTTGAAGCATGTGGATGAAATAGCTGATATCTGTATTGCATCTGCTGAATATAAGGAATCAGTGTGCTGAAAGATAGCTTTTCGCTTTGTGAAAAAGCAATCCGTTCCTCCGGTCCGGTCAGGCCATTCAGAAGAATGACCAGATTCGGATATTTTGAATAATTTGTTATAGATATGTGATTCATACGGTTCCGCCTCCTTCCCAGTAGTGAGTGATGAGTTTTCGGATGATATTTACCTGACTTCCTATTTGGAAAGCTTCAATTTCTCTGTCAAGGCCGGATTTTATGTCCTTGTTTATACATAAATGTTCTAACAACTGAATATCCAATAATTTTGCAAGCCGGTAAGAGTTATCTGCTTTCGACTGTTTCATGGTTTCTTTATCAACTGCATCAAGTGCTGATAAATAAAACAAAATGCAATGTGAAATGAAATAGTCTTCTGATCCCTGTTTTGACAAGGATAAAAGAATTCGTTCATATTGTTCATAAGGTTTGATATCCTGGCACAAGTCACAATCAAAGGCTCCAAGATTTTCATATTTTTTCTCGAAAAAAATAGAACTTTTGAATGAGTTCTTATTATTTAGCAGTAAATCTTCGTCGTTGATGTAAAGCTTGGCGAATCCTTCCTTTAACATTACTTCGCTTGCTTTTTCTACACAATCAGAACTAACCAGAAAATCAACATCCCGTAATATACGCCAGCCTGTACATTCTGGGAACAATTGAAGTATGATTATTCCTCTGATTGGATATGCAGTGATGTGATTTTGAGCAAACGTGTCTTCGACTTCACAGGTTCTCGAAATCAAGAATTGGTTATGCTGGATATTACCATAATATGCGCGTTCCCAGACAACCCGTAAGGTGGAAGGCAGCAGAAATAAGTAATGTTGTTCTAACAAATTTTTATATACCAGAAATACTGTTTTTTCCTTTGTAGCTATTTGAAAAACTTTAAACCAATTTACGTTATTTTTAATAAAATGTTCAATCCTTCTGCGCTTTAAGCAGTCTATTTGGAGGCTGCTTAATACAATCGTTAAAGCATATTCATTTTCCATAGTCTTATGTCTCTATTAATGAATTTTGGGAAATCTATATGAATCACTCTGTAAAGTGACGGATAATCCCTAATTATCCGTCACTTTTTTGCAGCAAAACACAACGCAAGTTGTAGTTGACCGACATATATCAACATAAATCTTCATTCTCAATCCTCTAAGTCATCTTCAAAACTACCCTCTTCAAATTCCTCTTCTTCGTATTCTTCATATTCTTCATACTCTTCTTCCTCGAGCCAGTCATCTTCCACACAACCGTGGAAATAGTCCAGCACCTCACATCCATCCTCTTGCATCCATTTCCAGACCTGAGAACGTCTCTCTGGGCGTTCGTTCAAATATGTCTTCATCTGGTTTCCACACGGATAATCCTTACAAGCTTTATCTCCGTCCAGTATCCATCCGATTCCAATTCCAAGCCCCTCGCAAATATCCTCATCAAAATAATCTCTTACCCACTCTTCGCCATTTTTTAATTTTTCCCTGGTTTCGCTGCGGAGGCCCATTTTATACTTCATGTAATCATGCAGACGGTTTTCACCCATTTCCAATTCCAAACGTCTGAACTGCTCGACATGTTCCTTTTTTTCCTCTTCCGTATAGTATTTCGGCATCTGCTTCCCATCCTCATCTAAAAGTGCCTCGCGTCCCATCCTTATTACGGCTTTTCTACCACAAAATGGTATCTCAATCGAAACTCGGTTAACGGAAAGTCTACTCACCACAATGCCAGCTTTGCCCTCTAATGGCCCCGACGCTATAGTAATTTTTTCTCCGACTGCCGGACGTTGCTCCGGTGGCAGTGTACGGAAATCTGGCATTTGCATTTTGGCCTTCTTCTGTCTCATGTTTACAAATGCCCTCCTCCTGCTGTAATACATATGCTATCAATTAGTATATTTTATTTGTCAATTCCATAACACAAAATTTTAGAGTTTTATGCCTAACACAGTGAATGTAAGCCAAAAAATGCAAAGTATCTATCCAAAGACAAATTTAGTGCACCAGCAAACAAACCAAGCTGTCAACATTCGCGACAATACTGTTACACGCCCCTGTGCCATGCAACTCCTATGCACCAGACAAATTCTTCGCTGGATGGGTAAGTTGGGAAGGCTGTGTAATTGCGCAAGCGCAATGGCATCGGCTCCCCACTTTGTAGTAATCACAACTTATTAGATTTCCTGCCATTACAAACAGAACACAAAACCTGTAAATTGCTTTCTAATGTTTTGCCGCCTTTTGATACCGGCACAATATGATCAATTTGCAATCCAACCTCATCAGGCATATATTTTCCACACATCTGACAGGTGTAATTATCACGAATTTTAATTCGTTCCCTCATTTCCTGCGTCATTAGTCTCCTTTGATTTTTCACACGATATCTCGATGTGGTTGTTTCAAATCCAATCTTCTCCAGTTCTCTATATCTTCCGACAATATAATCATAATCACAGTCAAAAGTTTCTACTGTGTTCATTACTTCATATGGCATCTTTATGTAATTTCGCTGCCTATACCTAATCTGCTTTCTACACAAATTAAATTCAAACAGAGCTTCATCATCAATTGTACGGTTATACTGCCAAACTCTTAAAGGTCTAAGTATGGATTTGTGTGCCTTTTGGGAATATTTTACCTTCCATTCCTCTGTCTCATCTTTTCTCAGATCGAACTCGTCCAAACCATGAACGTTAAGATAGTTTTCTATCTCATCAAGCATTACTACATTCCTGCGTCCGGATACATCAAAATCCACTGTATAGTATGGGAATTTATATGGATTTTTGAGAATAGAATATAAAATAACAACAACAACAATGGAAATTATCGCCGCAAGGCTCAAATTGAACATTAAGTCGTAATTCAATTACTCACTCCCTTATTCATACGTTGTATTATAGCAGGTTTGTGCCGGATTTTCACCAGTACTACAAAAACATGCAAGCTCTTCCTTCTGCCATTGAAGCTCTCGTCGCTTTGTCTTTCGTAACAAATCATAAGAGAATAAACAGTGTTTCATGTTTCAGCGTTAGTCTCTATGGTGCTTAGAAGTTCTGATAAACTATATTAGCATAACTCACAACAATTATCTGTGATGCTTACTCATTTATTCACAGACAAAAATCAATTCTCTCTCTTCTGGTTCTTCGTATTCCGCACACATCAAAGTCACCTTGGCTTTGAATTCGCCTTTCTGTCTTGGAATGATGTATATCCCCCCGAAGCAGCCAGAAGTACTGTGCAAGATACCATTATCAGACTCAACTTTCACAACATTACCAGCAATCGTAAGCGCTTCATCAAAGGGCTGACCATCTATTTGCGTTAGTGGCGGAATAGAAGCCCAGTCAAAGGCATTCTCTCTACCATACGCTGCCCGCGTATACTTGTCAAACTGCGCAAAAACATTTTCCATAACGCTCTCTGACATATGTTTCTTGGCTAAAAGCGCTCTTTCGTATGCAAGCTCCTCCAAATTCTGAGGTCGTTTCAGCTCAACAGGTTTTTTCATATCTTTTATGTTTTCTATATCAAAAACAGCAATTTCCTCCGGAAAAACAATCGAAACCAACACATCTGTAGCTTTCGCATTTCCCGAATTCCAAACTGAAAGAGTCACTGCAATTCCGCAATCCTGAGCCAGATGATAGGCTTTATACTTTTTCAAATATACCCCTAATTCCTCTTCATCCGGAAGAGCCCCATTATATTTTTTAATATCCTCTTCCGTAATATATGCACGGGTTTCATCCGAAAAACCCTCTATGCTCACAGGTAAATATTTTCGCCGGATTGCTTCTGTATGTATTGTAAGAACCCTCAGATAAATCTTTCCATCTTCATCTGTACGGATGTTATCCTTACGGTTAAATAAATGAGTATATTCCTCTTCAACATCATCCGGTACATCCGCCTCAAAAGAAATTTCAAGTCTCGGTCTCCTGGCTGATCGGGCTGAATTCTGCTTTAATACGCAGTTTTCCTCGAAGAGCTTCTTATTCTCTTCCGTCAGGGTCTGAACCTGCGCACTCAGATCCGTAAGCATTTTCAGGCTTTTCTCAATATCTATTGTATCTCCCCTGATCCAGCCTGGACGCCGGGTTCTGGCAATCTGCTTGTAAAGGGAATCCATCACCTTACGCGCCAATTCATCCTCGTTCTTCCAAGTGTCTACGAGCCGTCCATCCCTAACAAATTCCTTAAACGCCTTAAGCTTTTCCGAATTCTCTTTTTCCATGTCAGCAGGTTTGACAAGCACATCTTCATCTACGATAAATGCAAGCACCGGGATTTTCTTTTCCAACGCATACCGAAATTCTCTCTCCGTATAGCTAATCCCAGCAAATTCCCCTGTATTAATAACTGTACCATATCTCTGTCCAACAATCAGAACATAATAATCCGAGGAATCAATAGTCTCTTTAATAATCTGCCATTGTTCTTCATCTGCAGCACCAAACATTTCCATACCAACAGGAAAATTATACATAGACAAGATAGCATCGCGAACCTTCGCTCGAGGTCCTTTAAGGTCAGTAAATGTAGACGATACAAAAATCTGGTATTTCGGAGATAGCATCTCGTGCCTCCTTGGAGTTTTAAATAATTATTTTTACATTTGAAAATTCCATAAACCCGCAGCTTGTTTTCAGTTTATTTGCTAAGGAACAAATATCTATCGGATATCTTACGAAACAGCCTTGCTTTCTATATACCTGGCACATGTTTCTTTAATTCTATTGGTTGATATCTGACGAATTTGTTCATTTTTTGATAGAAACTCATTTGCCACACATACAATATTGTTACAATTCAAAGGAATTGAATAACTGCATAAATAATCAATAAACACGCCCCTGTCAAATCGAAATAATTCTTTTGCTATATCCGGTGCTTCATTCAAAATCTGTCGGATATTGTCAGCCAAAGGGTCATTCTTCAGGCGAAGTCTAAACTTATGTCGAAGCATAGATTCCCAATCTTTTTCTTTATATTTTTTGTATGCCATATCGTCACATATAGCCAATATATTATTATCGCACACTTCCAGGACAGCTAATATTCCATTTAATTCTCTGGAAATAAATCCTTCATTTTCCCATTCAGATTTATATTTATATCTAACGTCATGTTCTACCTCATGCCATCCTTCTGAAAAAATTGTACGTATCTGAACTTCGAATGTATCATCAATAATATTCCTTATATTCGGATTACTCGGGAAACCTATTATGCCATCCGGAATTCTGAATACATAGTTAATACGCTGAGGTTTAAAAGTTTCTGAGTTCGGCTTATCATACTCATAATTATCTACATCGAATAGTTCGTTGAGAATTTTGATGCAAATATCTATATCATCTCTAAAATACAAAACAATACGAAATCCAATCGCATCCTGAAGTTTTTTCCCATCTCTTTCATATTCTTCCGCTTTCCAGCTCAATTTCGCCCGTATCGACTCTTTTGACTTTACACGTGAAAACAGGCGGTACATAATACCACATTTCTGCAGTTTATTTTCGATTGGTCTACGGATTTCACTAACAATAGGGCCATCCAAAGCACCTACAAGGCGTTCAATATCATCATCTTTCATATTGTACATTATGTTTTTCATCCTTCTTTATCTTTTCTCTAAACAGTTTATCGAAATCCATATTAGAAAATAATTACTTATCTTCCCAATATGGATTTGACCTCACCGATTTTCGAAAACTCCAGTTGTATACAATTGGTTAGTTCGACAAGTATTCCCTTACTGATCAAATTCGCAATCGCCAGTCCTACCTGTGCATGTTCACGCTGGTTAATCCCTTTCATCAACGTCAAGCGGGTTTTTCTTGGTTCCGCGAATTTAGCGCCTTTTTTCCAATACTGTTCTAATACCAGTTTTTCATAGTATAGTTCGTCCTTCTGTAAAGTCTCAGGATTATTGATCATCAATTTTTTCTGCAGCTGTTCAACTCCTTTGCATGAAATAAACGTTGAATTCTCCATCGGGTTTCCAGTTTCAATAACCGTCACATCATAAAAACTACAATTAATAAAGCAACATCCGCTAAACAAGTCTTTAGGTATCCGATTGCTTTCAAACGTGCAGGATTCAAATGTACAATTATTAAATTTCCCTCCCATAGTAAAATTTGTACCTCCCGAGAAAACCACATCCCGGATATATTCATTTTTATAATTTTCACTAAGTGAGTGCGGCAGATTCATATCAAGCTGAAGCCAGAGATCAATACTTAGGTTTAAATCCGCTTCGTGAATCTTCCGCGAAACAATTTCACGTCTGTCCTTGTCCTCAACTATATATGCAGAAGAAATCAGGATTACATATTTGTCAGATAAATCCTTTGGTTGCAATTCATTCTCGTATATTGCATCCCCAATCAGAATACCAAATATAAAATCATTTATAAATCCGATACTGTTTGAATTAATAGAGACCCTGTCAAGAAGAGCATTATGTACAAGTTTCATAATAAACTCGTCTTCGCTTGGAACTAAAATATCATCATACTCTGCCTTGTCGCTATATAATTTCAAGTACCTTGCCATGTCATCTGAAGATACCACTTCTTTTATCCATTCCTGCATATTTTCTGGATCATCAGATGAAAAATCCAATAATACCATTATTGTTGCTAATTTACGCATAATGTTTTTTTGCTCATCCACGCTAATCAGCAATTGCTGTCTTTCTTTCTCTCTTTCCAACATAATATCATAGTAATTATCAACTATATCTTTTGCTGTCCGAAATTTAGATTCAAAATCTTCAAGTGACATATTTCTAAGCATTGACAGTAAAACCGGGTTTGCAATATAATCTGCTTCAATTCCAATTTTACTCAGATACTCCAGTTTTTCCGCTCCAATCCAATCCCTACTGGTTGGTGTCTGTATCTGAACTCGGTTTACAACGCAGCCATCAAGTTTCTTTTCGACCCAATTATCAAACACTTTTCCTGCAAAGATAGAGTTTTTTCTAGAAGTCAGCAAAACCTTTGCTTTGCTGTCTTTACCAAACAATTGTGCGATCGTGTCCAACATTGTTACCGCTTCATTGTCAGAGCTATCCGTATTTTCTGAATCATTTTCTGCTTTAGAAAGAAGTTCATCAAATCCATCAATGATAAGTGGAATATTTCCTGCCTTAATCTGTCCAATTACCAAATCATAAGACAACCTCGGAAATTTCTTATCACATTCATCCAACAATACATAACGAAATATCTTTGCCATTCTGTTTTTCGACAGTTCTGTCAAAAATGGGGTTGTCTCATCATTATCTCGCGCAATTAAATTTACAATTTCATACGCGGTACATGTTTTTCCAAATCCTGCCGGTGCTTCAAGAATAATCAGCTGTGAACCTTCCTGCATAATCTGCGAATAAATTGTTTCCAGAATATTTTTTTCACATGGCTGCCCATTCAGCAAATAGTGAGATTCAATGTACGAATAAGAGCCGCCGCCTATTCGCTTCGACTGAATATCGCAATACCTGTTATATTCCCGAATCACCCTTTCATTTGAAGCAGCAATTCTAAAAAAGCCTTTAAAAAGTTCCTGTTTAATAATCTCATATTCACTGGCTTTCCGTTTGGAAATCGAATATCCCATTCTGCCAAACTCATTTTTAATTTCTTCAATGTTATCTTCTGATTCATCAAAAACAACAATCTCCGCATTGTTAAAATAGCCCTGATCATATGTATAAACATTGCAGCTAGGACATTCTTTTACCTTTTCAAATTCATATGATTTATAAAGATTATCTATTTTTTCCCGCTCGTTTTTTTTCATATTCTTTTTCTCCTTTCAGATTTCGGCCAAACAGGTTTATTCCCCGCATCCAATCTGAATATAATATAGAGACCCACCGAATCCCCAATTACAGCCTCTGAAGTTTTTGCAATCTGAGATCTATGTACTTCATCCGAAAGTTCTGCCGCCATATCAGTTCAATAGGAAATGGGAACCCCTTATGGCAAATCATTTATGACGCAACGGTAAATATCGTTTATTGCTGTTCCACTTATTTTATTATTCTTTGGGGATGTTGAATGCCCTCTTAGGATACACAAATCCTCGAAAAATTTCTTATTTTCTCGAATTAATTGTTTAAAAATATCTTCATCTATTTCATAATATTCCTTCTTTGCATAATGCTTATAAAACACATTAATAAACTCCTCTGAGAAACCGTTTTTATTACGAATTGCATCGAATTCCCGCGAGTCAATTCGTATCAAAGACTTATTCATCATAAGCTGAGCCGAAATTAATTCTTCTGCTTTCTGATCGCATTTTCTGCGCGACAAAAACATCCTGTGTGCGGTCGGCATTCTGCTGTCAACCCCGGATGACACTGTCAATGCAAGTGCCATAGTGCATTCTAAAGAAGTATCGCTTCCAAGTATTTGCATATAAGGATAAGTTAAAAAGCACAATTCTCCTATTGCCTCATTCACCAATAATAAATACACCGCTTTTTGTATAATTGATATCACTGCCGTTCCTATATATTTTTTCTTTCCATCCGGTATATCCTTTGAATTATTTTCAACCAGAATTTCTAATTCTGCCTGACATTTTCCATATTTCGGATACAAACTTAATGTCCCGCGGATCAGTTTATCGTCATGTCTATTCGTAGAGTGAAACAAACTGTGGAACTTTCCCAGTTGTCCGTTAAATGCAAAATCATCCGGATCGCTGATGAAGTTTTTCCAGGATTCATCAGGAAAACAAAATGGTTTTGCACTTTCCTCATTGGACATACTACTTTGCAGTTCATCGGAGCAATGCGTGAGCATAGCAATCGCATCTATTTGGAGCGTTTCCATTACCCAAAAATATTTCTTCATAGAAACATTTTCTTTTCCATTTATCATATTTGAAATAGTTGACTGACTTAAACCAGACCGTACTGAAAGCTCTGTCTGATCAATATTTTGGTATCTCATTTCTTTTTGAATTTCATTACCCAACCGTTTTAAAAGAGCAGAATAAGTTTTAGTATTTTGGCTGTTCATGTTTATCCCCACAACATCGTATTACAAATAATAATTTCATTTTAATGATTTTAATAATTATTAACTATATTAATATTATTTGGTGCTTTTTTACTGTTTATAGTCGCATTGTTAAATTTTTTTTGTTATTTTTATACAATTTTCTACTGGACATCAGATAAAATTTACAGTATAAAGATAATGTATATTTTAGTCGAATTATAGGTTATCCTTATACATCAATGGCTTTACTGAGAGGAGGCGCAATACATAATGAGAAAGTGGCTTCAAAATGCATATCCTTATATTTTTGAGTTTGCCATTGGACTTTTTTTCGCATATATAGAAAACAAAGAATTTCTCCCCGAAAGCATACTGTTTCTTACTTTAATCATATTATTCTTAGTAGGTTTATATAGCTATGTCTGTAATGCCACGCGCAAAAAAAATCATATTAAAACACAAACCTGGCTAATCAACAAAAGCGACAAAGCAGAAGCCAAGCTCAAGGAGCCGAACATTGACAAAATGACTGCTGAATCCCTGCAGGTGGATCTCAACCATTACAGAGCCAGAATTTCATGCTTTAGCAAACAAATCATCAAAGAAACAAAAGCCTGTAACACCTCAATAGGCGGCCTTTTGATAATCGCTATTACTATGGGAATTTTTTTTCATAATAATATATACAATACAGTGACCACTGTCTCTCAGGCAATAGTTTCTATCAATAATTTTTTATCAGATGATATTCTGGTTGACTCTGATACATTCGAGACCGAACCAGTTTCAGAAAAGTCCAACATTGATTCGGATCCGTCAGAAGAATCTGAGCAACAACATTCTGCGGACAACAATGATGCGGCAGAAAACAATAGCATGAAAATCTACAATTCGGAATGTCTGATGAACCTTTCAACGGCCCTCGACATTCCCGAGCTTTCTTCAGAAAAATACAACGATGTTTATTTTGGCCTGTCAGAAGAATATTTAAGTGAAAATGCCGCCGAATCTGAAGATGATGAAAATGGAATTCCGTATGCAGATTTCTCAGGTCAGCTGACTGCCCTGATATATTCTGAAAGGACCAACTGCCTTGTTTATGCGGACGAGAGCTACCAGAACAAGGTCATTACAACCACGAATGATTGTTTTGATTTTCTTGATTATCTTGATTACGTATATAATAACCCTCCGGCATACAAAGGCACACAATTATGGTACGAGCTACTGCCAGATGCAGTAAACCTGCTATCTTTCATCAATGATCAGGAAATCTTCTTCTCCCAGTATCCTGATAAAGATCTGGCACAGGAGCTATACATAGATTACTGGCATCTTGGCAATGAATTTCTCTTACAATATCCTGACAGCGATATGGGCATTCGATGCTATTCCAATGCGGCATACTACTTATTGCAAGAATTGTCATTCGCAGATCAAACTTCCGATGACTTTGCAAGGATCCTTAATTGCCTAAAGCTGGTATATGAAAAAATCTTCAGTTTTACTGAGTTAGCCGAAACAAATCCAGAAGTTTCTATTGCAGGATATTTAGCACAATCTGTCGAACACTATCTGGAGGACAATGGCTACACCTCTACCGATATAGCCTTATTCGGTTACTAATAATGTAAATGTAAAACCATGCGCCGTTGGGTAAGCAATCTCGACACCCCTTCCTATTATTTCGATATAAAAATTACTCTCTCTTACCTTTCGAATCATCTGATGGTTTTACCATAATATTGGCTCCATCAAAGCTTTCCCGTATCAGTTCTTCCCCTTTAATCAACGCTTCCGCAATCCCATCACCAGTAAGCAGACTTTCATTTGCCAGTCTGTGCGCAGCATGAAAAGCTGACGATATCTTCTTTATATCAACCATATATGGAACCATTCCAAATACAATGGAAAACGCTGAATAAATGAAAATGCGGCCTACCACGCCATCATTATTGATATCCATATAGCAACTTACATATAACACTATAATAGTACATAAAAGCGATCCAATAATCATTAGATAATACATACTCTGCCACACCCAACTTACTATTAACCACGAATTGCGTGCCTTTTCTGCAATATACCGCACGTCACTCTCATTTTCTTCAGGCTTTTTCGGTTTCGGAAATTTCATTTTAAGAGAAATAGCAGCTCCAAGGCCTACCACCCAAATGATTATTAAAGCAATAAAGACAAAATCTATCGGAAATAATGTAAACTGTTTCATATGCTCTCACCTCACAAATTAGACTTTTCGTTGCTGAATTTCTAAGACATCTCTATGGAAACTTTCTCGTGTTTAAAGCCATAGTACATTTCCTCTTTTGTCATATAGGTATTATATTAAAGACTTTACTACCATTGCTAAGCTACTTTATCAAAACATAAATGTTTCATTCAAGTCTCTCCACTTCTGTTCTTTCTCACTCAGATTCGACCCAATTCCATCCTTCATCCGATATCCATCGGCAGATGCATTTCCCCTATATTCACCGACAACATCTGGCCAGATTATCCCAATCTCAGGGTCATTCCATGCAAACCCGCTCTCATCACCTGGATGATAAAAATCGGTACATTTATAACAGAATTCAGCAACATCAAACACCTTTCCCTTTATTATGCCACCAGTTTCCCCTAAGGATACTGCTTTTGAAAATGCGGTCCACAAAGTACGCCTTTTGTTGACAGATTATCCTAAAAAAATACCATATCAAGTCCCGCTTCATGCATATCATTCTGATTATATGTCTCCAAAAAACAGCCTCGACTGTCTCCATGTACCATAGGCTCTATAACAAATAATCCGTCAATCGGCGCTTTTGTAACTTTTATCTGGCCATTATCTCTTCAAATATTCAATCTCTTTTAAATATCTGCTTAATGCATCCTGCCATGTCGGCAACGGTTCGAATCCATTCTCCACAAGCTTGCTCTTATCCAGGCGGCTGTTGAATGGTCTTGCTGCCTTGCTCAGTCCATATTCTTCCGTGGTCACTGGAATCACTTCCATTGTATATCCGGCCCGCCGGTATATCTCCTTCGCGAAATCATACCATGAGATATACCCGCCTTCGTTTGTCGCGTGGTAATACCCATACTTTTCAGTTTCAATCATGTCAACAAGCAGTCTTGCCAAATCATATGTATATGTCGGTGTCCCGATCTGGTCATTGACCACGCGAACCGTGTCATGTGTCTTTCCGACATTCAGCATAGTTTTCACAAAATTGTTCCCATTGATGCCAAATAACCACGCAATACGTACAATAAAATACTTTTTCAGCCGACCGGAAACCCATTTTTCACCTTCCAGCTTACTCTCTCCGTATACATTTAATGGTTTGAATTCCCTGCAGTCCGGCTTCCACGGCTCTGTCCCCCGACCGTCAAAAACATAATCCGTGCTGATATACATCATTTTGCAATCATATTTTTCACAGGCAACGGCCAGATTTTTCGTCCCGTCTCTGTTTACACGAAAAACACCTTCCCTGTTATCCTCTGCAGCATCCACAGCTGTCCATGCAGCGCAATGAATTACTACGTCGGGTCTGTATTTTTTGAAAGATTCCTCTACTTTTTCTGCATCCGTTATATCAAGAGCAAAGAAACGATCATCGTTCCCTGATGCAAGGCCTAAATCTGTTCCAACATATTCAATATTCCTGCAATGCAATTCACTGATAACGTCGCTCCCCAGCTGTCCTGCAACACCAGTCACCAAAACTTTCATGTGTCCATCTCCTCTTGTATATTCGCATACAGCCGATCTATTTTCCATGTACCTGCCTGCTGCGCAGCTGACTGCTGTTTATCTGTTCGCGTACATAGTTTCATAATACTTCTGGTATTCTCCGCTGATAATGGTCTCCCACCACTCACGGTTGTCCAGATACCAGCGGATCGTTGCCTTAATTCCATCCTCGAATTTCGTCTCTGGCAACCACCCCAGTTCCTCATGGATCTTCGTAGGATCAATCGCATAACGCATATCATGCCCTTTACGATCTGCCACATGGGTAATCAGGCTCTCCGGCTTGCCAAGCTCCCTGCAGATAATCTTTACAATGTCAATATTCTTCATCTCATTGTGTCCGCCAACATTATAGACCTCCCCGACCTTTCCCTTATGAATAATCAGATCAATCGCCCTACAATGATCCTCCACATACAGCCAGTCGCGAACATTCAGCCCTTCCCCATATACCGGCAGTGGCTTGTCGTTCAACGCATTGACGATCATCAGCGGAATCAGCTTCTCCGGGAAATGATACGGTCCGTAATTATTTGAGCATCTGGAAATGCTGACCGGCAGACCGTATGTGCGGTGGTACGCCAGCACGAGCAAGTCCGCCGAAGCTTTCGAGGAACTATACGGACTGCTCGTATGAATCGGCGTCTCCTCTGTAAAAAACAGATCTTGTCTGTCTAACGGCAGATCCCCATACACCTCATCCGTTGACACCTGATGGTAACGGAAAATCCCATACTTCCGGCAGGCATCCATCAGAACCGCCGTTCCAATGATATTGGTCTGCAGGAAAATTCCCGGATCTTCAATAGAACGGTCTACATGACTTTCTGCCGCAAAATTGACAACCATATCCGGGTGTTCTTCCTCAAACAAGTTATATACTACATCTCTGTTACAAATATCAGCTTTCACAAATCTGAAATTCTTTTTGCCCATGACAGGAGCAAGCGTAGAAAGATTCCCCGCATATGTCAGCTTATCCAGGCAGATAATCCTGTCATTCGGATAAGCATCCATCATATGAAAGATAAAATTACTTCCTATAAAACCTGCGCCGCCTGTTACAATAATAGTCATCTTTAAATCCTCTTTTCTTTCAGTCAATGCAGGACATCCAGATATTTACCATCTAAAACATCCTTTAAATACTGCCCATACTGATTCTTTTTCAGAACCTCGTACACAGCAAGCACCTCATCCCGAGTGATCCATCCATTCAAATATGCAATTTCCTCCAGACAGGCAATCTTCCTATGCTGATGCTGCTCAATAGTTTTCACAAAATTTGTAGCATCTACAAGGCTTTCGTGTGTACCAGTATCAAGCCATGTAAATCCCTGGCCCAACAGTTCAACATTCAGGTTTCCGTCTTCCAGATAAATCCGATTCAAATCCGTAATTTCCAATTCACCACGCGGACTCGGTCTAAGATTCTTTGCGTAATCAACTACCTGATTATCATAGAAATACAACCCGGTCACACAATAATTGCTCTTTGGATATTCTGGTTTTTCCTCAATCGAGACTGCTTTTCCTTCTGCATCAAATTCCACGATTCCAAACCGTTCCGGATCATCCACATAATATCCGAATATCGTTGCACCCTTTCCCACTTCTGCATTTTTTACAGCCGCATTTAGTCTCTTTTTCAAACCATGCCCTGCAAATATATTATCGCCAAGTACCATAGCGACAGTATCTTTTCCAATAAAATCCGCGCCTATAATAAATGCCTGCGCCAGACCGTCCGGCGATGGCTGCACCGCATATGTAAGATCAACACCAAACTGATGCCCGTTTCCAAGCAAATCCTTAAATTGTGGAGTATCCTGCGGCGTAGAGATAATCAGGATATCCCTGATCCCTGCATTCATAAGAACAGACATCGGATAATAAATCATCGGTTTGTCATAAACCGGAAGTAATTGCTTCGATGTAACTTTTGTAAGTGGATACAAGCGTGTGCCAGAGCCACCCGCTAAAATAATTCCTTTCATTTGATTATGACCCCTTCACCTATAATTGTAATGAGTAGTTTGGAATAAATCTCCATGGCAAATAATTACCGATGTGTTACGAATATCCATTGTTACCGAGTCACTAAATAGCACACCGATCAGCATATAGATCATCACACTTATAATTACAAAAGCCGCAATAACTATCGCGATCCTCAACCAAATATTTATCCCATCCAAATCTCCCAGAGATATTCCTAAAACAGATAATACTGTAGAAACCACACCAATGGCAGCAACCGAACCAGATATGCTGTCATGTTGGCGTTTTGAAAGAGCATTAAACCATTTGTAAATTCTTTTCATGTAAATTTTCACCTTTTATACTCATTCAGCGTTACAACAATGAGATTAATTTTTATTATTTCCTATTAAACAAATAACCCCTGAGTTAGAATGAGGATCGTTGTTTTGAGAATTACCTTTATTCTTCTATTATCTTCTCAGATATCTTTTCCATTTTTCATTGCCTTTCATTTGTAAATGAATGATAATATTTACATACCCATATATGCTTCTACATCCTTTTCCTTCCATTTTTTGTGTTTACATTCGGAACGTTTCTCATTAATTCATAGTCGTCAACAAGCTTGTTTCAGTGATATTAGTGCTATTGCATCCCTATCTCTTTGAAATTTAAACTTACCCAAATATATGCGGAATTTGTGACAGCGCAGTTAGCACTCCTGTAGCAACAAAACTGCCTGCTGCTCCCTCCATAATGGATTTTATCGAACCAAGTGCCTTTTGCAAATTACTCACTTTCTGTGTTTTTATAGCTTCCGTTGCTTCTTCAAGAGCTAATTCCAGTTCATCGCTCCGTTCTCCAAACTCCTGGTTAAATATCGACTTATAATCAGAAAGTTTGTCAAGTACGTTTTGGAGTTCCGTATAATCTACTTCTTGCTTGATGCTATGCTGTGTCTGCATAGAATCAGATGTCCCTTGCTGAATCTGAAGACCCGAAGGAGCTCCATAAATATTTACACTATAAGAGTTCCCAGATGACCTCTGTTCTTTTTCTTTTTGGTTATCGAAAGTAGATAAGCCATCACTTTTCCGTTTTATATTATAATTACGCTTAGGAGAGAATAAATCCAATTCATATAAATCCGTTTCATCATATGAAAAATCTTGATTTATTCCGTCTACAGCTATAGCATATTTTTTTAATTTTGCAGGACGAAGTATCTGACAGACAACGTTTTCAGGAATACATTTATCCAAAAAAATTATTTGTCCATTGTCCTTGTTCCATTCGTAATTTTCCGATTTTTTTAAAGGAAGATAATAATGGTGAAAAAGGCAATCAGGATCTTTAAGATTTAAGATACCAATTTCCTCAACATTGCTCACAAAATGCTCTCTAACGCAATAACATTTTTGCACCCGACCTGTATTGGAAAACTTGTACTCCAAATAAGTATCCCCTTTTTCTGTAACCCAGTGCTGTATCCCCATACCATACCGAAGTTGTGCTTCAGCAGCTTCTATTTCATTGCTTTTATTTTTCATGAAATCGTGGAACTCTTGCCATATTGTTCCATACTGAGATGGCCTATCAATACCGGAACCTTTGCTTATCAAAACAGGCATTGTTGTATACGGCACAGAGAAAAGGCTCTTCTTATTATTTTCAAGATTCACAGGATCAATATATCCTGCAAAATCCAACAAAAGAAAATATTCCCCTTTTGATGAAAGCAATGACACAAAAAACAGATCTATGAATATAAACTCCGTGGGATAAGGATAAAAATAATCTTCTGAAACATAATCTCCATCATTAATCCGTAAATAAGATACGCCCGTATCTCTGTTAATACATTTACTCATCATTTACCACCCGTTAGACGAAACAACAATTACATTTTCAGGCGTCTATCCATATTTTATGACATTTTCACGCATCCGAATCTCTATAATAATCTGATACTTGCACTACCGTAATCAATTCCAGCCTTCTATGTCAAATTGCTTTAATCCGATTCATTCATTAATGAAAGATACAAATTTTCCCCTTTGATTTTATTAGCATTTCTCTTGTTAGTGGAAACAATCTGATCCGAAAGAATTATTTTCGCTCGTTTTGCCATCTTTACAGATGCGCTCGTTCTTTTCGTACCGGTTATTCCTTTCACATATGCCCTAGCTTTTTTTGAATCCGCCAAAACAACAACATCTTCATTTACCCAACAGTCTAAAACATAAGAAGCTTCCAACATTTCATCAAGCGTCATCGATTCTGCTAATTTATTTCTTTTATGAAATGCAGTCTTACCGGAAGATTTTTTAGCAGGTTTAGCAGAAATACGAACTTTTACCGTTTTTGGTTTCGTTTTATTTATTGGTAACATCTGTTTTCTATTCACAACAATTTTTTCTATTGGTTTCACAGCCAGAGCCATATTATTCACCTGCTTTCTTATCTGCTATTTCCATAACTCCAACAAGGCAGTCTTTAAGAGGAATTACAATATATTCATCTGCTCTCAGATCTTCTATTTTATATTCTACCGCATTATCACTGGCACGTTTACTTCTGTCTACCTCGACACACCTGCTCTTAACTTTATTGCTATTAACTATATATATCACCGGCATAAAAGCCTCATATCCAGCAGCAGCGACAATATCCCTGATTTCATCTCTTGAAGCTAAGGTTATTGTTCCACGATTCATATGCTCATTAGCACCTCTCAAAATTCCGTCCTGATTAGCGGCTATTTCATGGGTATGCCTGTCTCCGGTTGATATTTGTTCTAATAATCTTTTGCATATAGTAGCGGGATTTGAAGTAGGAGGTTGTTTTTTTGAATTGAATTCGGTAGTACACCAAACATAGTGAACATCTCCATAATATTTTTTATTAATTCTATAAGCCAATTGCGTTCCGATCGAAAATAAATATGGAAACTTTCTCGTATTTAAAGCCATAGTACATTTCCTCTTTTGTTATATATAGGTGCTATAATTGGTTAATCTATCGGTATTTCACTATGTCAACCACAAAATTTCAGTGATTGAGCCTTGTTTCTTACAACTTGGCGGGCAAAAACTCCCACTACTTCATCAACTGCCGAAACTGTTCTGAATTGAAATAATCATCGACATTTCCTTCGAGATCATATCAATATCTCCTCGCTTGTATTTCCTCCTGAAAAATAATCATCAATCAGAGCAATAACCTTCTGTCAGACTTTACTGCCATTGATAAGTTACGCTATCAAAACACAAATTCCATTTTATCCATTCTTTCTCTTTTCTTTCATCATCACATATCCTTCAAACAAATCCAAATCCTCTTTTTGTGTAATCTTGATGTTTGTCTGACAGTCCTTGGAAAATATATTTTTCCCCATCTTATACATCAAAGTAGTTGTATGAGGTTCAACCTCGTGAATAACCCCCGTTTCAACCGCCTCTCGATATAAATCATCAATACGCATAAATTTGCCTGTCCTGCACAACTGCCGACTTTCTACTATGGAATATAAAAAGGGGGCTTCCGATTTCTCTGGTATTTCATAGGAATTTTCTCAAATTCCTTGGTGCTATACCCATGTGGATATGTTGTATATTACCTTATTCAATCTTTCCATATATTGCTTCATATTTAGGCATACACCATGCTGCCAGTTTCTTCGCCTGTTTGAAAAAGAACAGCATCCAGTCACGACTACTTTCATTTATACTTTCCTTGTACAGTGCCCAACCTACATAGTACCAATTGTGGATTGCCGAATATGCCATCCAGTGAAGATGCTCTTTCTCAGTTGCAGGACGTCCGAAGTAAGCCTCCAAAATATCCAGAATTTTCGGCTCATCCACATCATAATCAAGCCCGGCTATGACACGTCCGAAGTCATATCCAGGGTCATTATATCCCGCAAACTCCCAGTCAATAATGTCGAGGGTTGTATCCGTCTGAATGACATTATCAATATTAATATCGTTGTGGCACATTGTATGCTTGACTCCATCCATATCCGCATACTTCTGAAGTTTCCGCATGATTGTCCATTCTTTCTCGAAAATCATAAACAAATTTCCCTTTACCTTGGAAGCCTCCCTGAAAAGTCTCTCGCACTGCCAAATTGGATCATAGTTATACTCCGCCCAATCAGGCATATCATAGCCGACATCATGGAAAGCGCGGATTTTCCGAGCCACCTGCTTCATCAATTCTACATCTTCGTAGTACACTCCGTGCAGGTCATGGCAGTTCTCACGAAACCTGGAAATTTTGATGCCGGATTCATCTATATAAACATAAGTATCATCCGCATGAGCCTTTGCAGCTAACCTCTGTGCTATGCACTCATTCTTCCTATAGATGAAAAACTGGCTGCTGTCACCCGGATAACGGAAGATATATTTTACACCTCTTACGATGAATGTGAACAGGATGTTCGTAAGGCCCTTTTCAAGGATTTCAATATGGTCAATTTCATCTTCTGTGCAGTCTAACACTTCACAGATTTTCGTATTGATTCGACCGCTTACATTGCCAAGGAAAAGACCCTCGATGTTCTGAATACCTTGAATCTGATCAAATTCATACAGAAAATCAGCGTCATACTCACGCACATACATATCCAGATCTTCCGCATGGCGGCTAACGAATTCCTCCCAGAACAAAGCAGATACACGGAAATCATCAATCTCTTTTTCCATGTACTCCAGTAATCTGTGGGAGAAGGCCTTATCGACATAAGCATGTCCATAGATGCATTCCCCACTCTTTGCGCCGCTGTAAACTTCCAGAATCCTACCGGAAGAATTTTTGCGGACAACAAGTTCGTTGTGAGCATCTTCCTTATAAACTGTTGCATGGAACGCATTGTACTCATACTGCGAGAAGGGATTCTCCTCAAAATAATTATCGCAATTGCAGAGGTAAGTGCTTCCGATATGAGCTTTTGCTGTATACAGTGAGAAGATGTTATTCTTCTTCAAATCGGGGTTAATCTCGAGATTGACACCCCACTTATCCTGCAGAAAGAAATACAGTTCCTGCTTGTATGCTATAACAACAGTGATGTCATCAATTCCTGCCTCTCTCAGTTGCCGAATTTGTCGCTCAATAAGAGTCTCACCATTCTTCATAAACAAACCTTTTGGAACTGAATATACCGACTTAGCTGAAACATCTGACCCGCCAGCAGCAAGAATTACGCCATTATCAACCTTGAGAGGAGCAATCTCGTCTAGTGCTTCTTGCGTGACTTCTCCGTTGGAAAGATAGCCTTTCTGTTCCAAAGACTCAATCAATCTTGCAACCTCTTCTTCTGACTTAAACACATAATAATGCTGCTTATTTTCATAAATGGATTTTGCAGAACGTTGCCCCCCCTTGCTCTTAAGCATCGACCGAATTACTTCAAACTCCTTGTAAGTAATCATATATTGACCTCCCTAAAGCACTCGTATGCACTATATTTGTTACTTATTCACTTTTCATCATTTCGTTTGCTATATCTATTTCTGTTTCTGTAGCTTCTTTTCTTCTCTTTTCCTTTAAAAGAAGATGTCCTTCGAAAATATCCAAATCTTCTGGGGTGGTTATTTTAATATTGGTTGACGTTGATTTAGAAAACCACAACCTTTTCCCGAGTGCCAGATAAAGCGAAGTAGTGTGTGGCTCCAAGTCATCCAGCATCTCTTTCTCTACAGCTGTTTCATATGCCTCGCACAATTCTCCGAACTTAAAAGCCCACGGATTACTAAATCCTTTAATATTCTCTCTAATCAGATTTTGTGTTGTACTATACTCATCATCTTTAATACATGTGCAAAGAACTATATCTTCCGATGCAATTGCATTTCCATGCTCCTCGCACACCCGTATACTGTCATCAATGATATCCGCTGTTGTCATAGGAGAAACACCAAAACTAATAACCGCAATATCGTCAGCAGCTATTTTCCCTTTAAGATTAAAGATACCATTCATTGTAGATTCTTGAAATGTTATCCCACCTATGGACAGCCAGCGTAATTTGCTAATTCCATATGTATCGGTAATTCTCTTCACCTCATCTACCCAGTCCTTATGGCACACGACTTCTATAGCATCAATTTTTTCATCGTTCTGAAAAATTTCAAGCGTATAAGCGAGAATTGGTTTTCCTTGTATCTCTATAAATTGTTTAGGGATATTGGCACCAATCCTGGTGCCCGTACCTCCAGCTAAAATAATTCCAACATTCATGTTGTAATCTCCATTCTTTTTGCCCCGACCACAAAATATAAACTCGGCTATTGGCTTTGCACTCAATTAACCGCCTGTTGTAGATTTAGCCTTTTTTCTACGTTTCATCAAAACGTACCCTTCAAACAAATCCAAATCTTCTTTTGTGGTAATCTTAATATTAGTCTGATCTCCATAAGCTAATTGAAGTTCATCACCCAATGCATACATCAGTGAAGTCGTATGCGGTTCTATCTTTTCTAAGAGTCCTTGAACTGTTGCTCTTTCATATACATCCAATAAATAACCAAATTTAAATCCATAAGGACAGGCTATCTGAATATACTTATCTCTATCAATCCAGGTCTTACTCACTCCGTTTCCATCGTTGCTTCCCATGAGTTGATAACACGGAGTTCCCGAAACAGAAGATCCATTTCTTTTCATGACTTGGATTACGTCAGAAATAATCTTATCCGATGTGAATGGTGCTGCACCATATTGAATTAAGACATAATCATTCTCTTGCATCTTACCCTTCAAGTTGTTAATCCCGTTCATCACAGAATCCTGAAACGTCTCTCCTCCAGGCGTAATCCACTTTACTTTGGTAAGCCCATACACACACACCATGTTTTCGCAATAATCAATCCAGCTGGAATGACAAACTACTTCTATAGCATCAATTTCCGAATAATTCTGAAAATTCTCAATTGTATAGGCAAGGATGGGCTTATTCAATACCTCAACAAACTGCTTTGGTATGTCAGCACCTACTCTGGAGCCAACTCCTCCGGCAAGGACAATAACTGTAATCATTCCGACGCCTCATAACTTTCTAATGCTGTATCGATAAACCTCACAAGATTTCTATATGCTGGCAGGAAGAAAAAGCTGTCATCATCACCAACACTTCCTTTGTACAATCCCCAGCAGAACCAATAGAATGCTGAGATAGGAATAAACGCCATATAATACCTGTGTTCATCTTTCGTTAGCTCACGTCCAACATAGAATCTCAAGTATCTCTCAATCTGCTCATCTGTCCAGTCATAACGGCACAGAATACAGGCAATGTCGTTCGCTGCATAATTCAGTCCAGCATACTCCCAGTCTATCAGATATATCTCCCCACTATCATCATAAAGATAATTCGGCTCATATGTATCATTATGACAAGGAACCAGATCATACCCCAATCGTGTAGCATCCGCTTTCACAAGTGGATAAAGCCGATCAACCTTCTCTATTAAATCTGCAAACTCATGTGCGAGGTTGCCCTTCGTTGCTGATGCGATAGCCATCAACCTCTTTCCCTCGGATACATCATCGAATATCTTGATCGTATCATCAGGCTTAACTGCATGAAGCATATGAAGGTATTTCATTCCGATTTTCAACTGTTCATCATATTTCTCAAAGTCACAGTTTTTAGCATTATGCACATAGTACGATAGTTTCCATCCGGAAAGATCCATAGTGATTACCGATTTATCAATCCCATTTTTCTTTGCAGTCATTTGCATAAACAGTTCAGCTTGTCTATCTATAAGATTACCTGCCGTGCCTCCTGGATGTCGATACACATACTTCGAGCCACAGCATTCAAACGAAAACGACACGTTCGTCAGCCCTGCATTTATTACAGCAATGTTTATTACATCGTTAGGAACACAATGAAGTGTGCTACAAATATTTGTAATAATATCAGAGTCAACATTCATCAAAAATTCCGAATCAAACTCTCTTAAATCCTCTATGCTATTGAATTCCAAAATATCTCCCGGCTTAAAATTCTTCATATAAAGAGTAATCTGCCCGATATGTTTCGCATAAAATTCTTCCCAGAACATGGAGGACACACCAAAGTCATTGATTTCCTTCTCCATGAGTCCGCGAAAAACAGAACTACATCGCTCATTCATATAAGCATGCCCAACCATCGCAAGTGAATCCGCTCCATCAATCTTGATGCTCGTAATTACGTGCGCGTCAGAGTATTCTACAGAAAAACCCCTGAATTTTCCTGTCTGATAAGCACAGGCTCTATATGAACAATTGTCCACATTTTCATACAAGAATGGATTATTTATAAAATAGTGGTCAGCACAACAGATAAACGTGTCTGAAAGATGCTCCCTGGCAACATAAAGCGAATACAGATTTCCCTTCTTGCCAAATTCATTATTGACAATGAGCTTTACCCCGTACTTCTGCTCCAGATAAAAAAACTTCTCTTTCATATAGCCAACAACGATATATATATCTTGAATTCCGGCTTCGGTGAGTTGTTCTATCTGTCGTTCTATTAAAATTTCACCTTTTACTCGGAACAATCCTTTTGGGCGTTCATATGTAAATGGTGCAAATCTGTTTGATTTCCCTGCTGCAAGAATAATGGCATTCATGCTTTATTTCTCCTCCTCTAACATTCATAGAGCCATTTTTCTACTACCAAAAGATATGCCATTTTCCCAGTAAATATTTATTTATAGATAGGATTCATCAGAAAAAAAGAGACTTGAGCAAACAGTTCTCACTGGAAAAAAGACAGTTTCGAGTCCTGAAACATGGGCAAGATACTCCACTGCCTGGTCTACCCGAAAAAAATTTCATTTAAAACCTAAATATCACTTCCCTTTTTTATCTTGAAGTTTCCTATACTCATTCCAATCTACTTGAATCGAAATAAACCTATCCTTCTCTTCATTTGCATTTTGAGCAACTAACATTTTATCTCGAAGCATTTCAGCAATTAATTCACGCTCCGGGTTTTTCGTCCGAATATAATCATTATACAGATCAAGGTATTCACCGATCACCTTGATAATACATGTATTTGCTCTCTCTTTGTCCGTACCACTCATATTTCTGATGTGGCATAGTCTATATTTATCTAAATAAAAGATATGAGAAAAAATAAACCGCTCTGTATGCAATTGCGGATTCCCACTTGCAGTTCGTGGATGGATACTGCATTTTATATATTTGTCATAGCTATCTATAGACTTTATATTCATATATTTTTGGCTAAAGAGAGTCATGTTCTTGCAGCAACATTTAACTGCGTTTACAACATTCTCCGCCATTACTTCTATTTCTGCCGGATTTGTTGTCATATACAAAGATTGTTTATTGCCTGCTCGCACTGCAAAACATTCAAAATCCGGAATCATCAGGTTTATGTATGCCTCACCACACTCACATAAGGAAAACTCGGTATATAGATTATCAGGTATATCCTTTCCATTTGAAATATAAGCATCCCACTGATTAGTCAGACTGACTGCTGTATCTTTATCTGACGGAATAGCTTTATGGCTATAATAAATCGGCCTCCTCCACGTGCCGGTACTGTCTCTCGTAAGCATATTATTTAAACATGCGCATATTTCATCGCCGGAATACAAACCATTAAACTCATCGAACAGTTCCTTTAGTGAAACTGTTTCCTGCTCTCCACTCACTTCAGTTTTATTATATATATAGGTTAGAATCAATCTGGACAAAGATGTAAGTTCCGAACATTTCGGCTCAGGTACTGATGGTACTTCCCTTAATGGAACCAGATTGAGATGCTCTCTTCCCCATAATTTCTTTTTCTGAAAGAGCCTACATACAACATAAAGGAAAACAGCACTGGCTCCATAATAGGATGAAGATTCTTCATCAAACCCATCCGTCTTATTCCTTTGTAAGGCAATACAAATATCGATATCTCTTTCATAATAAGTAAAAATATCATTCAAAATATTGCTACATACGCGGTAATTGTTATTCCAGAGTCCCGCATATTTAACTTTGACAAAATGAAGCTTTGACAAAACTGCCACCTTGTCAAATTGTCTTCTAATCTTATCTCCTCCAATATGGCGTGAATTCAAGAGTGGATCAAAAAATTTTCTTCTATTTTCAACAATGTCTTGATAATTATAAAGGTTCGATCCCTCAATATACTGAATGAACTCATGTTCATCCGAGATATCTCCACAGCGTTCTGACAGGTTTGCAAGTTCAACTCTTGCAGCAGTAATTTTTCGATAGGTTGAAAATAAAACAATACGAGGAGTCGACAAATTGCTGTAATTTTTTTCCGTCTTATTAATATAAGTATCAACGTTTCGTCTGGAAGATATCAGCATATTGATAAAATCATATAATTCCTGTATATCCTCAATAGCATCCAAATTATCATAACAAATGTAAATAACGGGGTTCTCTCCATTTTCAATATAATTCGCAAGCCTTAAAACAAAATCAAGTGCCAATATGTGTTCACATCCCATTTTTTCCAGTTGGGTATTTACAGCAACACGGAACATTTCTGCCTTATGATCGGCTTTCAGGCGTTTTTCTGCTTCAGCAAACACTTTGGAATTAACAAAGTTATTCGATATTTTTAACGATTTATCGATATATTTTATTTCTTCCTGAGAAACCAGTTCCTTAAATTTTCTCACAACATTTGGATTATCAATTACACAAGTTGTCAGGTGACTAATAAATCCCTGCACAAGAGATGGCAAAATATGGTGTTCCTCTACATTTCCTCTAGGATATGCAGCAATATCATAATTATAATAGTTATATTCATATCCATCTATTCCGAGTTGTTGCTTTAAAAAATGCTGTACAAATACAGATTTCCCACATCCAGCGTACCCTTCTATAAAAATGACTAACGAATTCTCCGTTTCTGCGACTTCTTTTTCCCATACATCAATATCTTCATCGTAAACTTCATTTCGTGAACCATCTCTCCATTTAATTTTTTTCTCTGCAACATCCGCATATACCTGATCGAAAAAATCCGATTTTGTCATAACCGGGACATACTGATACCGAGCATCATATCGTATTAACAATTCTCTTGAAAATGGATCGGCTTTTAACAAATCTTTTAATTTCACCTGACTACATTTTCGTCTTATAATCATCACCAGTTTCTCCTTATGTACGATTGATTTTCCAAAAATCTTTGTTTCGTTTGCCCCGTTTATGTATGTCCTCGTCCAAACATTTTTCCGGAGATTGTAACACCTTTTCAGCAACCAATGCATCAATGATTTTGGTAGTCCGTTGTTTATTTGCTCGGTTCGTTTGGTAGTATAGTTTTGATAGTGCTTTCAATTTCTTTTGTACATGAACATTGTATATCCCATTTTCGTTTTTATCTTCTATTATGTTTCTCTTAAGCTGCTCATATAGCGATCCAAGAAATACTTTTTTTTCCAAAAGTTTATCAAGGACAAGAAATGAATGATAAGAGGCATACGCCTGAATGCGATCTTTGACCGTTTTTATTTCATCTAATCCATATTTATCTGATTTTCCACAGATTTCTTCAAACAAATCAGTATCTCTTGTGTTCTTCAAAGCTCCCCAATCACAAATTGATTTAATGATCAGACATGGAATGATACAATCGCGGCTGTAGCATTCCTTAAACAGCCCATATCCTTCCATTTCGCCTGCATTCACATCTTGAGTCGTTATTCGGCTAATCGCTTCGCGAAAGGTAAAGTCGCTTACAACCGCCTCACCAGTCAGATAATTCCCAATTGATACTGAAAAACCAAAATCTTTAAAATAATTCTCGTCCATTCCATTTTGCAGTTTTCCTTTGATTTTTCTTCTAATTCGAAAAACATTATCATCTTTCACATAGTAACCATTTTCATTGATCTTTGATCCAATAAAATACGGATATACCTTATCTGATATTATCACATCACCCATCTTTTGATTATTCTCGTTAAGGCCGAAACAAATACCATACGATATTATGACTGATGGATTTAATCTGGGACTGTCGACAATATAACGAACTATATCCGCCGATCCTCCTATCGTATACGACCCTGTGTATATGGCTGCTATATGCATCACCTGATATCCATGCCATTCAAACAAATAAGCAGTAGGTTCATATTCGTCCCCACCACTTGCCAGAACAGGAATAGTAGTCTTATATATCTTTTTATGATCCGTTCGTTTACTCCAGTTGCTATGTAAAATATTTTTCTCATATTTATTGGCTGTCAGAACAACCACACTTACATGGGCTAATATACGATTTAACTCCTTCTTTTCAATGTTCTCATATAATTGGTCAATGTCTGGTGCCTCAGCCATATTATATTGCTCTGCGCAGGATTCCCTATGCTCCTGATAAAATTCATAAACAATGCGTTTAAGTCTCTGAGTATAATATTTCTGATCAGTATCTAATTCTTCAGATATCATTCCCATTTTCTTCCTTTTTTCTGTTTTTTGTATAAATACTGCAGCAGTAATTGTCCTCTGATTCCTTCGGGACATTTTACAGTTAGTATCTTCTGCACAGGTACGCCACAATCCAACAGTCTTTCTGTTTCTCGTTCTGCGATCTCGTAGTCCACGGTTGCTATCAAAACATAATCAAAATCAATATTCACCAGGCTTTCCACTGAGTCAACATTGATGCAGCATCTTCTATATTCCCAATAATCGTCGTCCACCCATC
>JAJBVD010000059.1:24879-42471 GCA_020859985.1 Clostridiales bacterium | reverse complement strand
ATAACACAAACTGGTGTTCCCTTTTTACTTTTCCTACAATAATTTTACGCTGACTGGAACGGACAACTTCTAAGAAGGACAACTTTAGAAGTTGTAAAGACTCCTTTTCGGGAAAAAGGACAATCAAAGGACAACAAAAAAGGGAACAAACCATCTCTGATTCGTTCCCTCTCGTTTTTAAAAATCCTTTGGAAAGCCCTTAAATTCAGCAAATATTTAGCCGAAATATCTCTTCAGCAGTCCCTCGAATGCTCTGCCGTGTCTCGCCTCATCGCGAGCCATCTCGTGTACGGTGTCATGGATTGCGTCGAGGTTGAGCGCCTTTGCACGCTTCGCAAGGTCAAACTTGCCTGCGGTAGCGCCGTTCTCTGCATCGACTCTCATCTCAAGATTCTTCTTGGTGCTGTCGGTCACAACCTCGCCGAGCAGTTCAGCGAACTTTGCTGCATGCTCTGCCTCTTCATAAGCGGCTTTCTCCCAGTACAGGCCGATCTCCGGATATCCTTCTCTGTGAGCGACTCTCGCCATCGCAAGATACATACCAACCTCAGAACACTCGCCCTCGAAGTTCGAGCGGAGATCAGCGATGATGTCTTCCGGTGCGCCCTGCGCAACGCCTACCACATGCTCAGCTGCCCATACCTTATCTTCTGCCTGCTCTTTAAACTTGGATGCTGGTGCCTTGCAGATCGGACAGACTTCCGGAGCTGCCTCGCCCTCGTAAACATAACCACATACTGTACATACGAATTTTTTCATAGTTTTATTCTCCTTTTTGATATTTTTATTTTAATAATAGTAATTGTTACTGAAATCAATATAGCATTGCGTGTCTTTTCTGTCAAGCGTTATTTTTATTTTTTTCGATATTTTTTGAATTTTTTATTGTACAGGAAATTATGCTCCTGTGTTGCCGGACGAGCGCACTGGCTCTGCAACGGCGCGGAAATGTGTCAGCCTGCTTTATTATCCGGTACCTCTTTCTCCAGGCAACTCTGGCAGACACCATAAAAATTGGTCGTGCAGGAATCAATCCTGCCGGGGCAGCTTTTGACTGCGGAACGAAGTGCTTCCTCCAGATGCTCTGTCTCAACGTCGTATACGTGCTCGCATTTTGTGCAGATAAAATGCTGATGCGGAACCGCATTTCCGTCGTAGCGTTCCGGCCCGTTACCTGTCGTGATGCGGGAAATCTCACCCAGATCAGTCAGAAGGCCCAGATTGCGGTAGACAGTGCCGAGACTGATATTTGGATAGTCCTCGCGCAGATTTGTATAGATGGTATCCGCGGTCGGGTGATCCTTTCGTCCTTCCAGGAATGTTTTTATCGCCTCGCGCTGACGGCTGTGTTTGTGCATTGCCATAGGCGCCTCCTTCAATTATTTTATCATTATATTGAACGGCAAAGGATTTTGACATTAAATATAATAACGATAATGATTATTAAAATAAATATAATAGATTTTGTTTGTTTTGTCAATGATAAATTCTTACTCGCAGCATAGCTGCTCGCCCGGCGTTGTGATATTCTGCTGTAAGCAGCGAAAATCCCTGTAGCTCACATTACAGGATACAACATTCGTTGTTTCTTGTTGAATTCTTCTTGAAATCTGCGTATACTAAAAGCATCACAAGGATGTTCCGATGCAGTATAAATCAGCGGAGGTAAGTATGAAATATAATATTCCCGACAAAGTGCTGAAGGATATTCGCCTTTTTGCGAAACAACGTGGCGTCAAAAAAGTGATACTCTTTGGTTCGCGGGCAAGAGGCACACATACGGAAAGAAGTGATATTGATATTGCAGTCTGCGGAGGCGATACCCCTGGGCTGGCTTTTGACCTTGAGGAATGCTCTCATACTCTGCTGATGTTTGATGTTATAGACCTTGATAAAGGAATCAGTGATGAATTAAAGCATGAAATTGAAAGGGATGGTGTTTTAATTTATGAAGAAGCTCGATAATTTTTCGAATTGCCTGAATGATTTAAAGGCTGCGGATTTTACAATGGCTGATAACAATGTTATTTATAAGACAGGAGTGATCAGGATGGATCATGCAAAAGAATCAGAGAAGGAGATACCATCATGAATATTAAAGTAAGGCAATTAGAGACAAAGGATTTAGAGGCGGCCATTGCCATCTGGAACCGCGTGGTCGACGACGGCATTGCGTTTCCGCAGGAGGAAGACCTGACAGAAGAGACTGGCAAAGCATTTTTTGAATCGCAGACGTATACGGCGGTTGCTGAGGACGAGGATAGTGGTGAAATCTGCGGGCTGTATATCCTGCATCCAAATAATATCGGCAGATGCGGGCATATCGGTAATGCGAGCTATGCGGTGCGCTCTGACATACGCGGGCAGCATGTTGGCGAGAAGCTGGTGAGCGACTGTCTGGTACAGGCAAAGGCACATGGGTTTCGGGTGATGCAGTTCAATGCGGTGGTAAAATCCAATACGCACGCACGGCATCTGTATGAGCGGCTGGGATTTGTGCAGTTGGGGACGATTCCCGGCGGTTTCCGTATGAAAGACGGACATTATGAGGATATCTGCCCATACTATCATGAGTTGTAGTAAAGAACAGGAGGATTTGCCATGATTTACGATGTCATTATTGTCGGTTCGGGTCCGGCCGGTCTGACAGCGGCGATTTATGCGGTGCGGGCGCAGCTGTCTGTGCTGGTGCTGGAAAAGGAATACATGAGCGGCGGACAGATGCTGAATACCTATGAAGTGGATAACTATCCAGGACTGCCGGGGATTGGCGGCTTTGAACTGGGTATGAAGTTCCGGGAGCATGCGGAAAAGCTGGGCGTAAAATTTATTAATATAGAAGTAAGACATATCGGTGAGGAAACTGCGCTGCATTTTTGTGATGGCTTGCCGGAGAATAATGCTGTTGCCGAAAATGTCATAGACAGCAAAACTGCGTGTATGAATGATCCTGCCAGAGAACACACCTGGGTGCTGTATACGAGCGGTGAGGAATTCCGTGCCCGTACGGTTGTGCTGGCGATGGGTGCAAAACACAGCACACTCGGTGTTCCTGGCGAAAAGGAGCTTGCGGGCATGGGCGTTTCCTACTGTGCGACCTGCGACGGGGCTTTTTTTAAGGAACGGGCCGTTGCAGTCGTGGGTGGCGGCGATGTAGCAGTCGAAGATGCGCTGTTTCTGGCGCGTGGCTGCAGTAAGGTGTATCTGATTCACCGCAGGGACGAGCTGCGGGCAGCCCGTTTTTTGCAGGAGCAGCTGCGGGCATGCAAAAACGTGGAATTTATCTGGGATTCCGAGGTAACGGAAATCCGCGGCGATGATCAGGTGGAAAGTATCCGGATCCGAAACAAAAAGGATAGAAGCGAGCAGGCTATTGAGGTGGATGGTGTGTTTATTGCAGTGGGGACGCGACCCAACACGGAAATTGTTACCAAATTATTACATCTTGATAAAAATGGTTATATTTCTGCTTCGGAGGATGGAATTACGGAAAAGCCGGGCATTTTTGCTGCCGGAGATATCCGTACGAAGCGCCTGAGACAGATTGTAACGGCGGTTTCGGACGGGGCAAACGTGATTTCCTCTGTGGAAGCGTATCTGAATCGGGCCTGAAACCGGTCTGAATCCGGAAAAATGCCTCGGACAATTCTATCATAATAGTAGAAAAAGAGTAATTATTTAGGACAGGTCTTCGCACCTGCTGCGAAGACCGTATGAAAACGATTAACATGTGGGGAAAAGCCCCATCGCGCAGCGATTTTGAATGGGCTTTTCCCTCGTAACTGTGAAGGTACTGAACAATTACGAAAAAAACAGGAACAGCAGGTCAAATATGGCCTGCTGTTTTGCGAATTTAGAATAAATATAAATAGAAAATGAAAAAGTTTAAAAAGTTATTAATTACTCTTGACAATATCCCTGCCATTTGTTATGATAATCGCGTAATAAATGTAATAATTTCGTAATAAGTTTTAAAAATGTTTGGAGGCGGGGATAGATGATGAAGAAGGCAGTGATGCAGTTTACAGCCTGCTGTCTGGCGGCAGGGATTGCGGCTTCGAGTTTTAGCATGGCTGCTCTGGCAGACAATACGAGTATGACGCTGGCAGGGCTTAGCGAGAAAAATACAATAGTAGTGAATACGACGCTGGCGGGACTTTCTGAGACGGATGCTGTGGTGGTTGTTAAGGGGACAACGAGCGCGGCAGAGTCGGCGGATGATTCGTCAGAATCCACGGCGGATACGACAGAGACCTCTGCAGATGCAGATGCGGCAGCATCAGAGACCTCTGCGGATGCAGTTGAGGCCGTGTCGGAGACTTCTGCGGAGGAAACTGCAGCGACTGAGACTGTTGAGACCGAAACAGAGACTGAGACAGAGACCGAGCCGGTATATGATACCAGCATGAGCGGTGAGACCGCTTTCGGACAGTGTGACAATTATATCAATGTCCGCTCGGAGGCGAGCGCGGACAGCGAGGTTGTTGGTAAGATTTATAATAACAATTCTGTGACGATTCTCGGACAGCTTGGTGACTGGTATGAGATTCAGTCCGGAAATGTGACCGGATATGTGAACGCGGCTTATATCGCTACGGGCGAGGAAGCGGATGTGATTGCAGAAGAGACCGCTTATAATGTGGCGACGGTCAATGCGGAAGGACTTTGGGTCCACTCTGAGGCAAGCGAGGATTCTGATACGATAGCTATGGTTTATTATTCGGATCAGATGGAAGTAGTTGCATACGAGGGCGACTGGATGAAAGTCGTGCTTGAGGATGGTACATATGGTTATGTGAATGCCTGGTATGTAAATTATGACTCCTATTATTCTACAGGAGAGACACTGGAAGAAGAGCAGGAGAGACTGGACGAGGAATGGCTGGAATATCTGGCTGAGCAGGAAGCAGCGGCAGCAGCTGAGGCAGCGGCAGCGGAAGCAGCGGCGGCAGAAGCAGCAGCGGCGGAAGCGGCAGCTACTACAACAACGACTACGACAGAAACTACTACATCGTCTTCAACAAGCTTAGACGACGCACAGGCGGCGGTAGACGCAGCATATCAGACTTATCTCGACGCACAGGAAGCGGCGGATGAGGCAACACATCAGGCAGATGAGCAGCTGGTATATGATACTTATGACGCGGCAGTAGCGGCATATCAGGATTATCTGGATGCGGTAAATGCGAAAAATGAGATCAAGTATGGCTCTTCTGCAACGGAGACAACGACTTCGACGACTGAGACTACAACGACTGAGACCGCCACAACGGAGGCGGCGACCGAAACTACGACGACAGAGGCAGCGCAGACGGAAGCAGCTCAGACTGAAACAGCAGCTACGGAAGCGGCGACCGAGGCGACGACTACAACTACAACGACTACGTCTTCCTCTTCCTCCTCTACCGGTCAGTCGATTGCGAACTACGCAGTACAGTTTGTGGGCAATCCGTATGTATATGGCGGTACGAGCCTGACCAATGGCGCTGACTGCTCCGGATTTACACAGTCTGTATTTGCACACTTTGGGATCAGTATTTCCCGTACAGCAGCTTCTCAGGCAAGCGGCGGTACAGCAGTATCCTTAAGCGATATTCAGGCAGGCGACCTGCTGTTCTACTCGAACGGTGGCGGTATCAGCCACGTAGCGCTTTATATTGGCGGCGGACAGGTGGTACATGCCAGCACCTCCAGTACCGGCATCATTATTTCGAGCTACAATTACCGCACACCGGTATGCGCGAGAAGATACTGGTCATAAAATCGAAAACAAAGCAGGGCTGTTCGCCAGATTGGCGGGCAGCCTTTTTTCACTTTATAGGAAACTTCGTTTCTATAAAGTGAAAACGCTCCGCAGGGATGCGCACTCGCACGTATGGAAATACGTCGCTAAAGCGACCGTGCTCGGCGCGGGAATGCGCCAGGGCGCATTCTTTTTATTCATTCTTGCGTGATATCTGCTTAGGTGATATACTCGTAACAATAACCGGGTGCTTTGTTTTGCGCTGAAAACGCAGCATAATATCATATGAGGTGCTGCTGCGCAAGGAACGCTAAAACAAAAATGGACGTAACTATTCATGACAGGTCTTCGCACTTGCTGCGAAGACCGTATGAAAACATATAGTATATGGGGAAAAGCCTCATCGCGCAGCGATTTTAAATGGGCTTTTCCATCGTAACTGTGAAGGAACTGAACAGTTACAAACGGACAACATGGAAGTGGAGTACGTGATATGACGAAAAACGACTGGTATGAGACCGGCGAACAGATAAAAAATCTGGTGCAGGATGCCGTAGACACAGGGGATTTTTCACAGTTGGGGAATACGATTTCCAATGTGGTAAATGACGCGATGGACGGACTGCAGGATGCGCTTCGGGGGAATCTTGGAGGACGTGGAGACCGCAGGAGCGGCTATGGTTCCGGCTATGACAGTGCAGGCAGCGGCTATGATGGCAGCTATGGCTCAGACCATGGGGCTTACGGAGCTTCGGACGGTGCGTATAACAGCACAAATGGGGACTATGACCAGACATACCGCGGGACGACAGACCGTACACGCAGAGCATATGAGCAGGCGTATGGGCAGACGGGTCAGACAAAGAACCAGTCTTCGCAGACTTACAACAGACGTTATCAGCCGCCTGCCGTGAGACGAAAGGTACCAGGAGAATTCGGCAGTAAGGCGATGAAGTATCTGGGCTTTGGTCTGGGCGCAATGTTCGGAGGGGTGATGGCGCTTGAAGCGATGGCCGGAGCCATGATCGGAGATGCTTTTTTGCTGATGTCAGGTACATTTACGACCGGAATTTTTTGTGCAGGCAGTCTGCTGCTTGGCGCGGCCGGACAAAAAAGGCTGGGGCTTTCCCGGCGCTTTCGCCGCTATCAGGAAGTGATCGGTGAGCGGACGTACTGCAAGATTGAGGAGCTGGCTTCGGGGATCGGCGGTACGACGAAATATGTGGCGAAGGATCTGAAAAACATGATCCGGCGCGGTTATTTTCCGGTGGGATATCTGGACCGCAAAGAGACGCTGCTGATCACGGATCAGTCGACTTACCAGCAATATCTGCAGGCGGAGGAAGAGTACGAGCGAAGGCAGCGGGAACAGGCGGCGAGCGGTACGGCTGGATATGGTGCTGCCGGGAAGACCGAAGCAAACGACTCCGGTGCAGCGGGCGCGCATGGCTCTGAAGCCGGTTCGGCAGATCCTTCGACATCCGGAAACAGCACTGCGCAGCGTTCTGCGGAGCATCAGGCCCTGATTGACGAGGGGAAGCGGTATATTCTTCACATTCATGAGTGCAATGAGAAGATCCCGGGGGAGGAGATCACTGCGAAGCTCACCCGGTTGGAGCTGGTGGTGACGAGGATTTTTAGGGAAGCAGAGAAGGATCCGGATGCGGTGACGGACCTGCGGAAAATGATGAGCTACTATCTGCCTACGACGCAGAAGCTGCTGGACGCCTACTGCGAGCTGGATGCGCAGCCTGCGGAGGGCAAAAATATGGCGGAGACAAAGAAGGAGATCGAGAGCGCGCTGGATACGATCAATACTGCGTTTGAGAATCTTCTGGACAGCCTGTACGAGGAACAGGCGTGGGACATTTCGTCGGATATTTCTGTGCTGAATTCTATGCTGGCGCAGGAGGGACTGACCGGAAGTGGTTTTACGCGGAGCACGGCTGAAAAAGCCTCCGGGACACAGGATTCCAGAAAGAACGATTCTGGCAGGGAAGGCAAAACATCCTCATAATTAAAAGACAATAAATCGGAAAAACATGGAATAAAAAACATAGAACAAAAAACAAAAATTAAAAAACATAAATTAAAAAACATAAAACGAGGAGGGCAAAAGTGATGGATGAATTTAAGGATTTTGCGGAGACACCAACGCCGGTACTGACATTTGGCACACCTGTGGAGGAGACGGCGTCCGTTCCGGCCACGCAGGAGGCAGCAGTGCCTGCCGCAAATGAAGCAGAGCAGACACCGGTAGATCCACAGCTGACGGAGGAATCGCTGACACCGGAAGAGCGGAAGATGGTGGACGATTTCAGTAAGCAGATCAATCTGCATGATTCGAACGGTATTCTGCAGTACGGAGCCGGAACACAGAAGAAAATGGCAGATTTTTCAGAAAATGCCCTGAAGAATGTGCGCACAAAGGATCTTGGTGAGGTCGGTGATATGATTTCCGGTCTGGTGACCGAGCTGAAAAGCTTTGATGCGGACGAGGAGAAGGGATTTCTTGGTATCTTCAAAAAGAACGGCAATAAGCTTGCTGCGATGAAGGCAAAATACGACAAGGCAGAGGCCAATGTGGAGAAAATCTGCACGGCTCTGGAGGACCATCAGGTGCAGCTGATGAAGGATGTGGCGGTGCTGGACAAGATGTATGGCCTGAATCTCTCGTATTTCAAAGAACTGTCCATGTATATTCTGGCCGGGAAAAAGCGTCTGGAGGAGGTCCGCGCGACGGAGCTGAAAGAGGCGTACGATAAGGCGCAGAAGAGCAATCTTCCGGAGGATGCGCAGGCGGCGAAGGATCTGCAGGACCTGTGCGACCGATTTGAGAAAAAGCTTCACGATCTGGAGCTGACCCGTATGATTGCGATTCAGACCGGACCGCAGATTCGTCTGGTGCAGTCCAGCGACACGATGATGATCGAAAAGATCCAGTCGACGGTAGTCAATACGATTCCGCTCTGGAAGAGCCAGATGGTGATCGCGCTCGGTGTGGAGCACGCGAATCAGGCTGCGCAGGCACAGAAAGAAGTCACGGATATGACAAATGCGCTGCTGAAGAAAAACGCAGAGAAGCTGAAGGTGGCGACTGTGGAGAGCGCAAAGGCTTCGGAGCGCGGTATTGTGGATCTTGAGACCCTGAAGAGCACGAACGCGACCCTGATCTCAACGCTGGATGATGTGATCAAGATTCAGGAGGACGGACGGCAGAAGCGCCGTGCTGCCGAGGATGAGCTGAACCGGATGGAGCAGGAGCTTAAGAACAAGCTGCTGGAAGTGAGCAACTAAGCGGGTCTGCTGAAAAAACGTAAGGGAAGGCGCAAAGCGGAGAACATATGGAGATTTATACATTTTCACAGTGGGTGCTTTTTTTCTACATTTACTGCTTTCTGGGCTGGATTTTTGAGTCCGTCTATGTATCAATATCGGAAAAACACTGGGTGAACAGGGGCTTTTTAAAAGGCCCCTTTCTCCCTATCTATGGGTGCGGAGCGCTTTGCGTATTGCTGGTGACGATCCCGTTTCGGGACAACCTGCCGCTGATGTGTCTTGCCGGTATGGTGTCCGCTACGATACTGGAATACGTGACCGGAGCTGCCATGGAAAAGCTGTTTCACGTGCGTTACTGGGACTATACGGGCAGACTTTTTAGTGTGAACGGCCACATCTGTCTGGCCTCAGTGCTCTGCTGGGGTGTGATGACAATTTTAGTGGTGGATGTGCTGCAGGTGCAGTTGGAAAAAGTAGTGCTCGCGATCAATGAGCAGGCTGTTACGGTAATTACCTTTGCGGTGACGCCGTTTATCGCAGGTGATTTTGTGACCTCGTTCCGCGCAGCAATCCGTCTGAAGGATGTGCTGGTCTATCTGGAGCACGCACAGGAAGAACTGGAGCAGCTTGCCGAGCGTCGGCGTGAGCTGGAGGCGGCCCTTGAAGAAAGGCGGCATGAGTTGGAGAAGGCGATTGAAGAGCAACGGAACGAGCTGGAGACAGCGATTGAAGAACGCCGGAGCGGGCTGGGGACAGCGCTTGCCGAGCGTCGGCATGAGCTTGGAGCGGCTGTAGATGAAAAGAAGCTGGAGATCGAAAAGACTATGCGGGAGAGCAGCGAGCATGTCATCGCACCGATCAGGGGATTGGCTGACCGGGCCGCGGCACTGCAGGAGCTGACTGACAAGCTGTCCGCACTGCAGGAGAAGTCGGGGCGCCTGTCCGCAGAGAGTGAGCTGCTGCAGAAGCTGAATGGCAAATCGATCCGCGGGCTGTTGAAAAGGAACCCGAAAGCGGTGTCATACAACCACAGGGCGGTATTTGCTGATCTGAAGAAGCGCGTTTCGAGAAATCAGGATGAAGTGAAAAAAGATACAGTGTCCGATGATGCGTCTGAAAAATAACGGTCCCGGTGATCGATATGCGGGGAAGCACCCGGTTGGGCCCGGATATGGCTAAGGAGCAGTCTGGAGAGACCGTACTCAGAAAGGGGAGGAAGGACATGCAGGAGACAGAGGAATTTTTAAGCGGCTTTTGTAAAAGACAGAATCAGACCAGGACGGTTTTCTGTGAATTTGAAGTCTATGACGACGGAAGCCGGAAGCTGGTTTCCTGGGACTGCGATTTTGGGAAGTGCGAGCATAGTCGTGACTGTCAGCTGATGAATGCGCAAAGAAACTCTTGACGGATACAGTCTGGAGGACTAGAATAAGTAAGGTTGATCTATGGACGGACATTTGTACGCGGTACAAAGACATTCAAAAAGGATCACAATTGCTATTGCGAATGTACGGAACAGTCATGGACCAAGGAGGAGGGCATTATGAAACCGTATAAGAGTATGAGCCGTGAGGAACTTCTGGCAGAACGAGCGGCAGTGGAAGCAAAGTACAATGAAATGAAAGCGAAGGATTTGAAGCTTGATATGTCAAGAGGAAAGCCCTCGAAGGCACAGCTGGATCTTTCTAATGGCATGATGGATGTTTTGAGCAGCACGGCGGATCTGACCTGCTCATCCGGCGTAGACTGCAGGAATTACGGCGTGATGGACGGAATTCCTGAAGCGCGGCATTTGCTTGCCGATATGTCGGAGGTGCCGGAAAAGAATATTCTGATCTATGGAAATTCGAGTCTGAATGTGATGTTTGATACGGTAGCACGGGCAATGTCGATGGGCGTCTGTGGGCATACGCCGTGGGGCTTGCTGGAGAAGGTGAAGTTTCTCTGCCCTGTGCCGGGCTATGACCGTCATTTTGGTATTACAGAGTTTTTTGGGATTGAGATGATCAATGTTCCGCTGCTTCCGACCGGGCCGGATATGGATCTGGTGGAACAGCTGGTGGCCAACGACCCGCTGATCAAGGGAATCTGGTGCGTACCGAAATATTCGAATCCGACAGGAGTTTCTTATTCGGATGAGACGGTGCTTCGTTTTGCGAATCTGAAGCCGGCAGCGAAAGACTTCCGCATTTTCTGGGATAACGCATATTCGATCCATCATCTGTATGATGATGATCAGGATGTGATTCTGGAGTTGCTGACAGAGGCGACAAAGGTTGGCAATGAGGATCTTGTTTACAAATTTATTTCCACCTCGAAGGTGTCCTTCCCAGGATCTGGTATTGCGGCATTTGCGGCATCAGAGGCGAACCTTGCAGATGCACGGCGTGCACTGTTTTACCAGACGATCGGACATGACAAGCTGAACCAGCTGCGGCATGTGCGTTTCTTTAAGAATATGGATGGCGTTCACGAGCATATGAGGAAGCATGCGGCAATCCTGCGCCCGAAGTTTGAGGCTGTTGAAAGCGGACTGGAACGTGAACTGGGCGGACTGGAGATCGGTACCTGGACAAAGCCAAAGGGAGGCTATTTCATTTCCTTTGATTCTCTGGATGGCTGCGCGAAGAAGATCGTAGCGAAAGCAAAAGAGGCAGGTGTGACAATGACGGGAGCCGGGGCAACTTATCCATATGGTAAGGATCCGAAGGACTGCAATATCCGCATTGCGCCTTCCTTCCCGACAGAGGAAGAGCTGGCTTTGGCAACGCAGATTTTTGTCCTCAGCGTGAAACTCGTCAGTCTGGAAAAGATGCTGCAGGAAAATGTATAGAATTTTGTTGAATGTGACCTGCGATGTACCATTTTTTCCTTGCTATGACTGCAAGAATAGGTTATAATCACAAATAAGTTGTGCCCCGATAATTTGTGGAACGGTCATGGAGCCTTTCGGGTACAGTCAGAACAGGAGGAACAGAACAGGGATGAAACGCTGTATTGTATGTGGCAATATAGGAAGCGATGACAGTACAATCTGCAGTGAGTGCGGGAATGCATTTGTTGAAATGGATGATGCGCTGGAGAGTGACGCGCCTGAAGATTCACTGGAAAAGATGGAGGAACAGCTGAAGGAGATGTGGGCCAAAGTGCAGGGGGAGGATGATTCATCCGCTGCACAGGAAGCTGCCGGAGAGCCAGATCTGACGGTGATTTCGGAAGAACCGGCTACTATAGAGAACCGCGCGGAGGGCAATGGCGCAGCCAGCGTTCTCGATTCTCAGCGGGAATCGGGACATAATCAGGAGACTGGGGAAGCAGAACCGGTTGAGCAGAAAGCTGTGCCTGCAGAGTCATCGAAGTCAGCAGACACGCAGAAAGCTGCGGATATAGAAGCGTCAAAGCAGGCGGCTGCGCAGAAGCCTGTAGACGTGGACACACTGATGAAAGCAGCTGCGAAAAAGACCGCGGACGGTGAGCCTCAGATGGAGGAGCCCGCCAGGAAGGCAGCACCTGCGTCTCAGAGTGCCGCATCAGGGGCGGCTTCGTCAGGACAGCAGTCCGCGCAGCGGCCTGCGCATCCCCGCCGGACAAAAGGCGGTCCGCAGATATACGGGCAGGAGGCTATGGCGGAGTACAGCGGTGCGCAGGGAGTGATCCGCAGAGATGTACAGGGAGGCCACACATCGGCAGGAGCTCAGACAGGTTCGGGTGAAGCCGGACGGTCAGGGAGATCGGCATCCCGCCCTCCGAGGAGAACGGTTCCGACATCTGCAGAGGAAGCTGTGGATATGCAGAATATTCAGAATATTCAGGCAGAAGCAACAGGCAGCAGTCCAGCGAACGCACAGGATATCCGGAAAAATGCCGCAAAGCCAGCGCCACAGACACAGCGCGCGGCCGCACCGCCTTATTCACAGCCGCCGATGGGAAGTCAGGGCTATGGACAGCATGGCAGCAAGCCATCCGGTACAGCCCGGCGGATCATGGAAGCTGCAAGGGATGCACTTTCGTCACCGCTTATGATTTTGATCGCTTTGTTTCAGACAGTATATTTTGTAAGCTCCGTGGCTGCAATATTTTTACGTCAGCTGAATTATGAACAGGGGGCGAAGCTGTTAGCTTTACTTCCGCTCCCATCGCAGATCAGCGGTTATACCACAATGCTTCAGGCAGCAATGGCTCAGCTTGACAGCGGAGCATTGATACTGAATCTGGTGATTCGTGTACCGGATCTTTTGCTCTGTATTGCGTTGTGGGCTCTGTGTATCACCGTGCGGAATGCCGGAGAAAAGATGTCTGGCGTTGGTTTCCTGTTTATGAGGATTGCGGTCATTTTGAACATGATCGCTGCCTGTGCGGCGCTTCTGGTTGTGCTGGTTGTATTTGTGGTCTTTGTGATTGCAGCATGGAATTCCGGAACGACGAGTCTGATCACGCTTGCGGTGGCCGCGCTGGTGCTGGCAATTGTCGTGACGATGGCTGTTCTCATGTATTTCTTCTGCTATCTGGCTACGATAAAAACGGTCAGGAAGAATGCGGTAAGCGGCGAGCGCTACGGAAGTGTTTCTACATATGTTGCAGTGGCGAAAATGGTAGTTGCACTGACAGCTATCATCAGCATCCTGTCCGGTATTGTCAATCTTGAGATTACGGGGATTACTACCGGAGCCGGACAGCTTGGCTGGATGATCCTGTTTGGCATCTGGATCCTGAAATACAAAAGCACGCTCAGTGAGTATGAAGACTGATGCGTCCTATACCATTTAGGCATGTAATTTCTGAAGGAAAGGGCGCCGCATTTTGGGCGTCTGATATGATGGTAACTTTATAATTGTTTTCTGCCTTTGGCGGAGAACCATAAATGTCCGCGCTGACGTCCGGTGGGCGATCTGTATGGTGCGGGTATCCATAGAAAATGGAGGAGAACGATTATGAAAAGAAAACTGATGGCATCCGGAATGGCTGCGGCAATGGCTCTTTCCATGGTAATGGGAACAGTCGGCATGGCAGAGGAAGAGAGAACAACTTTTGTTGTCGGCTTCGATGCGGAGTATCCGCCGTATGGCTACATGGACGATGACGGAGAATATACCGGATTTGATCTGGAGCTGGCGCAGGCGGTCTGCGATCTGGAAGGCTGGGAGCTCGTCAAGACTCCGATTGACTGGGACTCCAAGGACCTGGAGCTGGAATCCGGTTCTATCGATTGCATCTGGAGCGGCTTTACGATCAACGGACGTGAGGATGATTACACATGGTCTTATCCGTATGTGGATAATAGCCAGGTGATCGTAGTATCTGAGGAGTCCGGCATCACAGGCCTTGCGGATCTTGAGGGCAAGATCGTAGGTGTACAGGCGGCTTCCGCAGCACTTGAGCTGCTGAGCGAAGGCGGAGATCAGGAAGATCTGGCGGCTACCTTTGGTACGCTGCAGGAGTTTGCGGATTACAATACCGCGTTTGTGGAGCTGCAGGCAGGCAGCATCGATGCGGTTGCGATGGACATCGGTGTAGCACAGTATCAGATCAAGGAAAAAGAAGGCTACATCATTCTGGATGAAGAGCTGAATTCTGAGCAGTACGGCATTGGCTTCCGTCTGGATGATGAAGAGCTTCGTGATACCGTAAATGAGGCGCTGCTGGCTCTGGTTGAGGACGGCACCGTGGCTGAGCTGGCTGAGAAATATGAGCTCGGCGATATGGTTTGCCTGGGTGATGGCATCCTTGAAGAGGGTGAGACAGAAGTCGAGACCGAGGCTGTGACAGAGTAAGCCTGATAGCGAGACATCATCTGAGGGTACAAAATAATGCATCGGCAGCTGTGAAAATATTGAATGGTTGTAACTATTCAGGACAGTACCTCGCATTTACTGCGAGGTACGTATGAAAACATGGATATTACAAGGAAAAATCCCATCGCGGCGCGATTTTAAATGGATTTTTCCCCGTAACTGTGAAGGCACTGAACAGTTACGTGTGGCTACCCGATGCGGATTGGAAATGCGAACTATTTATAAGAAACCAAGAGATGAGGGCATCTTGTGAAGACGGGATGCCCTTTTTCCGACAGGAAGGCTTTTCGATATGAAATTTTCAGTAATGCTTAATCAGTTGAGCAGCGGTATGCTGAAATCTATGGGGATTTTTGCTCTGACCCTGATTTTTTCTTTGCCGCTTGGCCTGCTGATCTCATTCGGAAGAATGTCAAAAAATGCCATTCTCCGTACGATCACAAAGGTTTACATATCCGTCATGCGCGGGACGCCGCTGATGCTGCAGCTTCTGGTGGTCTATTTTGGCCCTTATTATCTGTTTGGCATGAAGATAGGCGGCGGGTACCGCTTCACAGCGATCATCATTGGATTTTCGCTGAATTATGCGGCATATTTTGCCGAGATTTACCGCGCCGGCATCGAGTCCATGCCAGCCGGTCAGTATGAGGCGGCGCAGGTACTGGGCTATGGGAAAACACAGTGTTTTTTTAAGATCATCTTTCCCCAGGTGATTAAACGGATCCTGCCTTCTGTGACGAATGAGGTTATCACACTGGTCAAGGATACCTCCTTAAGCTTTTCGCTGGCATATGCGGAAATGTTCACGATCGCGAAGCAGATTGCCGCGTCGCAGACAACGTTTATGCCGTTTGTCGTGGCGGCTGTTTTCTACTATGTGTTTAATCTCGTCGTGGCGGTTGTGATGGAGCGGATCGAAAAGAGCCTGAATTATTATCAGTAAAATGTGACGGATCCGAATGGAAAAACGACTGATATGCGGAATATTTATGGAAATAAGGCGGCTGTGAGGGCGCTGACTTATTACGAACGAAGGAACATTAGGAAAGAAAGGGACCAAATATGAAGCTGCTGGAAATGAACCATATTAAGAAACAGTTTGACGGTCTGGAGGTCATTCACGATATCTCGCTTTCCGTGAGTGAAGGAGAGATTTTATCCATCATAGGTCCGTCCGGATCGGGTAAGTCTACCCTGCTGCGCTGTGCGACGATGCTCGAGGAGATCGATGGCGGAGAGATTCATTATATGGGAGAAAAAGCAGCCTGGGTTGAGGCTGACGGCAGGCGGAATTTTCCGAAAGGAGCCAGACTGAAGCAGATTCATTCCTATTTTGGACTGGTGTTCCAGAATTTCAATCTTTTTCCGCATTTCTCAGTGATGAAAAACATCACGGATGCCCCGATCAGTATTCAAAAACGTCCAAAGGACGAGGTCTATAAAGAAGCGGAAGAGCTCTTGCGGAAAATGGGGCTTTCGGATAAGGCGGATGCCTATCCCTGCCAGCTCTCAGGAGGGCAGTGCCAGCGAGTTGCGATTGCCCGGGCTCTCGCGCTGAATCCGAAGATTCTCTTTTTTGACGAGCCGACCTCCGCTCTTGATCCGGAGTTGACCGGAGAAGTGCTGAAGGTCATCAAATCTCTGGCGGATCTGCAGATGACAATGGTGATTGTTACGCATGAGATGTCCTTTGCCCGCGAAATTTCCGACCGGGTGATCTTTATGGATAAGGGCGTCGTGGCTCTGGAAGGACAGCCGGATGAGGTGTTTGACGCAGACCATGTCCGCATCAGGGAATTCCTTGGGAAGTTTGGAAGGTGAGATGATTTGATGTCGGTTGATGATGCGGAAAAATAGCAGACGGAGGGCTTGCAAACGATCTGAATTTGGTGTAGTATAGCAAGGCAGCGCGAATGAGGCGCTGCCTTTAAAGTTTTTTAGTTAAGAAAGAAGGATGAACATGATTAAAGTAGACATTATCTCAGGCTTTCTTGGCGCAGGTAAGACGACGCTGATCAAGAAGCTGATCGCGGAAGTGTTTGCGGGTAAGAAGATCGTACTGATTGAGAATGAGTTTGGTGAGATTGGTATTGACGGCGGTTTTTTAAAGGATGCGGGCATCAATATTACGGAGATGAACTCCGGCTGCATCTGCTGCTCACTGGTGGGAGATTTCGGCAAGGCTCTGAAAGAAGTGGCGGAGCAGTTTTCTCCGGATCGCATCATCATTGAGCCGTCAGGTGTTGGCAAGCTCTCTGATGTTCGTAAGGCAGTAGAGGATGCTGCAGAGGAAGCCGGGCTTCAGCTGAACGCCCTGACGACCGTAGCAGACGCCACAAAGATTAAAATGTATATGAAGAATTTTGGCGAATTCTACAACAACCAGATTGAGAGCGCTGCGACCGTTATATTGAGCCGCACACAGAAGCTTTCTGAGGAAAAGCAGCTCGCAGCGGCCGCAATGATTCGTGAAAAGAATCCGAATGCCACAATTATTACGACTCCGTGGGACGAGCTGACCGGAGCACAGATCCTTGGCGCGATGGAGGAGACCGACGTCCTTGCGCAGATGCTGCTTGAGGAGACCAAAGAGCATGAACATCATCATGATGATGAGGAAGAGTGCTGCTGCCATGGAGAGCATGAGCATCACCACGAGCATGATCACGAGGACCATGAGCATCACCACGAGCATGATCACGAAGAGCATGAGCATCATCACGGCCACGATCACGAGGAGCATGAGCATCACCACGGCCATGATCACGAGGAGCATGA
>JAJBVD010000059.1:0-24779 GCA_020859985.1 Clostridiales bacterium | reverse complement strand
CATGATCACGAGGAGCATGAGCATCACCACGGCCACGATCACGAGGACCATGAGCATCACCATGACCATGACGAGGACGGGTGCTGCTGCCATGACCACGAGCATCATCATGATCATGATGGACATCATCACCACCATCATCATGCAGACGATGTATTTACATCCTGGGGGAAAGAGACTCCGCGTAAATATACCAAAGAAGAAGTGGAGGAAATCCTCAGGGGTCTCAGCGATGAGGAGACTTATGGAACCGTACTGCGTGCAAAAGGCATGCTTCCGGCGACGGACGGCTCCTGGATTCATTTTGACTTTGTGCCGGAGGAGTATGAGATCCGCACGGGCGCGGCGGATTATACCGGCCGCTTCTGTGTGATCGGGGCAAAGCTGAACGAGGCGAAGCTGGAAGAACTGTTTCATCTGGTGTAAATAGGAAGGCCTGAACATCTGCTGTCATCTGATATGAGAAGGAAAGGAATACTTTTTGCCATGAACTCTGAGGCTTATTATGAAACAAAAAAGCAACAATGGCGGATGACGGAACCGGGCGGTGTGATATGAAAAGAAAAGAGTGACAGGATATGCGGCAGATACCGATTTATTTAATAACAGGATTTTTGGAAGCGGGAAAGACGACATTTTTGCAGGATGTGCTGGACGGAGGAGATTTTGCGGATGGTCAGAGGGGGCTTTTGATCCTCTGCGAAGAAGGCGAGATCGAGTACGATGAAAAAGCACTTGCCGGGATGAATATATCTGTGATCACCGCGGATGAGCAGGAGGACTTCAATGTAGATTTCCTGCGTGACTGCGTGAAGCATTATCGGCCGAAGCGCATCTTTATCGAGATGAACGGCATGTGGGACTGCAAGTGGCTGTACGGGAACGAGCTCCCGATTGATATGGCGATCGCTCAGGTCATCACCGTGGTGGATGGGAGTACGTTTTCCGTTTACCTGAACAATATGCGGAGTATTTTGAGCAATCTGTTTCAGTTTACAGAGATGGCAATTTTCAACCGCTGTACTACGGACATGGAGCTGTTGTCGTTCCGCCGCACCGTGCGCGGGCTGAATCCGCGTGCGATGGTTTATTTCGAGGACGTGGACGGGAACCCCATTGATCCAGGCAAGGACGTGCCGCCATTTGATTTCAATGCGGATGTGATCCAGGTGAGTGACATGGATTATGGCCTCTGGTATCTTGACGCATTTGAGTCAAAGGATCGCTATAATGGGAAAAAGGTGCGCTTCCGTGCAAAGATTATGAAATCGCGGCGGCTGCCCTCAAATACTTTTATCCCGGGGCGCAACGTCATGACCTGCTGCGCCGAGGACATCCGATTTGTCGGGTATCTTTGCAAGGCGGACTTTGCGGGACTTTTAAAGCCGCGGCAGTGGGTATGGCTGACGGCCGAGATTCGCTATGAGTATCAGAAGGAATACCGCGAAGAAGGGCCGGTGCTGTATGCGACGAGCTATGAGCTGACCGGTGCGCCGGAAGAGGATACGGTGTACTTTAACTAAAGCTTCCTGTATACGAAATAACGTATGCATCCTGTACCGCTTAATGCGCGATTTGCAGACCAGAATTGCAGACCATAAAAAAGCCTTGACACAGCCTGTTTAATGGCAAACAAACCGAAGGCTTACAAGGTCGGGATGAAATATGTGGAAACTGAATTGCGGAATGTGGCTATGAGAAAGCGATGCGGTAGTATAAGATACAGGCAATCCGTGGATGCGGAGGCAGGGAATTCATGAGACGACAGGTGGGCCTTGAGGAAATATCAGATGGGCGGCTTTACAGCCGGCATGACATGGTGCGGGTCGGCTGCGGCGGCTGCCGCGGGTGCTCCGTCTGCTGTCATGGGATGGGGACATCTGCAATTCTGGATCCGCTGGATGTGCATCGGCTCTCTCAGGGGACCGGGTTGCCGGTCGAGGCGCTGTTCGCTGATAAGCTGGAGCTGAATGTTGTTGACGGCATCATCCTGCCGAACCTGCGCATGAATGGAAATGCTCAGGGCATATCGGCCCTGAAACAGCCTGCGCGGGAAGACTCTTTTGATGGAGACGGCAATGACGTGAATGGGACGGAAGAAGCCTGTGGCTTTTTGAATTCCGAGGGCCGCTGCAGTGTTCACCCATACCGCCCGGGGATCTGCCGTCTGTTTCCATTGGGGCGGTATTATATAAAAACGGGTGAGACCGTCTCATTTTCATATTTCGTACAGACTCACGAATGCCCCGCACAGAACAAGACAAAGGTGCGTGTGGAGAAATGGCTCGACCAGCCGGAACTGGCCGGATACGAAGACTATATCCTGAAGTGGCATAACTTTCTGGAGCAGGCGGAAGCCCTTGTAAAAAGGACGGCGGATGACAGTGAGATAAAGAATATTGAACTGTACATATTAAAGCTGTTCTTTATGAAGCCGTATGATCCGCGGCAGGATTTTTACGTACAGTTTGAAGAGCGAATGAAATCAGCGCGGGAAGTACTGGATGTATAAAGGCGCAAACAATTTCTGTTTTGTTCCAAAGCGTTTGCAGTGTCAGCGACAGATATGCCCTGCCGCGGTTCTTTACCTGATAAGTAAAGAATCGGGCAGGGCTTTTTCTTTTTCGTGCAGGCTTTTTTACGATCGCGCCTCTTTTACCTCCAGCAGCAGCGCAATGTTGGCTGTTTCGTAGATGTTCAGCACGTTGGTGTCGAAATCATCAGGCTCAACAGTGCCGACATACCAGGATTTGGAATTGAAGTATTCCTGAACACTGTCCTTGCTGAATTTGCGCCCATGCCGTGCGTAGATTTCATTGATGGCCATCTGAAGCTCATCGGTGGTCAGCGTGGTGAGATCGCTTTCGGTCAGGTACGATGTCGAGCTCTGCTCGAGGATGTACTCACTGTCGCTTGTATCGGCAGTGTCCGTATCACTGTCAAAATCATGCGTATCGAGATAGCTGACCATGAGGTTGATATTGGCGGATTCATAAACATTCATCACATTGATGTCAAAATCTTCTGCTTCGATGGTGCCGCTGTACCAGGACTTGGAGTCAAAATATGCCTGAACGTCGTCCTTGAGGAACTTGCGGTGATGGCGTGCATAGATTTCGTTGATCGCCATCTGCACTTCATCAGCAGTCATGCCGGCAAGATCGTCTCCGGTCAGATAAGCGGCGGCGCTGTCTGTGAAGATATACTCGGAGTCAACCGTAAGGATGGTCTCAATGGTCAGGGTGATGTTGGCCTTAACCCAGTCCATGTCGTTGGCGAGAGAGAAATACTCGTTATAAATATCGATGTCTTCTGTGTACGCCTGTAAATCTGTCGGAAATTCCGCGTAGTAGGTGCCCTCTGTGGTCTTGCCTATTACCATGTAGCTCGGATAGTCAACATAATCCTCTGTCGTCGTAAAGCAGATGGAGAACAGATGACCGCCGTTTTCGAATCCCAGCTCCTCTGTCAGCGCGTTGCGCGAGTCAATGTGGTAGAAGCTGACGTAATCGGTGGAAATGTTCATCTGTACCTTACCGGCCCAGTCCGATGGGAGTACGACCTGTACTTCTGGGAAGTCGATGCAGATGTTGTTGTTTTCATCGCGGGAAGTGGAAGCCTCAAAGCGCGAAGTGTCCGCCAGCGCCGATATGGAAAAAGCGGCTGCGAGGCAAAAGCACAGAAGCGTCAGCAGTGCACGTGTAAAATGATTCCTTTTCATAATGAGTCCTTCCTTTCTGTCTGCGGCGGAAGTGGTTTCCGATTGTGAAGGCGGCCCTTGTCAGATATGAGCATACGATTCCGGCGATAACTGTGTCTGCAGGGATAGCCGATTCCGGTTGGGGTTTTGTGCGCCGCGACAATTCTGTTGTTGGGTATCTGATTTTCCGTTCTCCGCAGTCATCAGAGAACATGACCACCGTGAACCGTTTATAACCGTATTTTACCATGGTTGGCCGGACAAAAAATGAAAGGATTCTTATTTCTTTGCGCGGTTTTTCGGAACTTATCCGTAAATGTTTTCAAACGGTTTTGTCTTATGGCATTGCAAAATCACATCGTCAATGGTGGTTTGCTTTTGCTATCTGGTTCTTACTTCAAATTTATATCCGACGCCCCATACTGTTTTGATCGCCCAGTACTTGTTTGCTTTGAACTTTTCCCGGAGACGCTTGATGTGCACGTCGACGGTGCGGGTGTCTCCCATGTAGTCAAAGCCCCAGAGCCGATCGAGCAGCTGTTCTCTGGAAAACACCTGATTGGGGGAGGAGGCCAGAAAGTACAGCAGCTCCAGTTCTTTTGGCGGCAGCTCCAGAGTTTCGCCGCGATAGAGTACAGAATAATTGGTGAGGCTGATGACCAGATCCGGATACCTGACGCATTCCCCGGCCTCGGTTTCTGACGGCTGTTTATTATCAGCGGGGATGTATCGGCGCAGGACTGCCCGGATGCGGGCCAGAAGCTCGCGCGCATCGTATGGCTTTTCCATATAATCATCCGCGCCAAGATCCAGCCCCCGGACACGATCCTCGATCTCATAAGCGGAGGAAAGCAGTATAACAGGGATATCGGACTGCAGACGCAGATCCTGAAAAACCTGAAAAGGCTCTTTTTCCGGAAAAAGGGGATCAAGAAGAACGAGATCAGGCGTGCCAGTGAGACATTCCGGAAGAATCCGGTCTGCCTCAGCGACAATGCGGCTGTCATACAAAGCCTGTGTCAGATAAAATGCGGTAAGCTGCGAGGATGCAGCATCGCTGTCCGCAATCAATATTTTCGGCTGCTGTTCCGTCATAGTATTCAATCAATCACCCTCTATTATTTTAACTCCACAATTGTTACGCCTGCGTCGCCCTCGCCAAACTCTCCGAGCCGGAAGGAGGCGACATAGCTCTGACGGCGCAGATATTGATGGACTGCTTTGCGCAGAATGCCACTTCCCTTGCCGTGCACGATCCGTACCGGGGAGAGATGGGCAAGTACTGCGTCGTCCATGTATTTGTCCAGCTCCCGAATCGCATCGTCGGAATTTTTGCCGATCAGATTGATCTCAGAGCGAATCTCGTAGCTCTTTGTGTTACGGAAGCCGGAGCTGCCTCCGTACGATCCACCGTTCCCGGTGGAACCAAAGCCGCCGGCCGTACCGCGCCCGGCAGAGCGTTTATTGCTTCCGCGCTGGCTGGAATTGCCCGAAGAACTGCTGCCGCCCGCAGCGGCGGAACGCCTGCCGCTTCCGGAACCTGCCATGCTGCCCGCGGCATTGTGCCCTGAAAACGTGGTCAGCGGCTCCTCGTCCAGCTTCTCCAGATCTTTGATATTTACTTGGGAACGGAGAATGCCCATCTGGACAAACAGGTTTCCCTTCGCGTCCGGCAGTGTGCTGACAGTACCGGTGAGATTCAGACTTAAGACCTTTACGCCGTCACCAATCTGCAGATCCTTGCCGGAAAGCTCCTTTTTGGGCTTTCGATCAGAGCGGATACCGAGATGCGAATCATTTTCAGACATTTTTCCGCGCAGCTTCGTGCGCTCCTGTTCCATCTGATTGCGGGAGCCGGATTCCTTGCCAAGCTTATTAAATTTGCGGATCGTCTCATCCGCGTAATCCTTGGCCTCACGCAGGATATCCCGCGCTTCCTCCCGTGCTTTCTGCAGGATGGCATCGCGGCTCTCATCGAGGCGCTCTTCCTTGCGGGAAAGATTTTGCTTTAAATCCTCAATTTCCTGTTTATAGCGGCTGATTTCTGCCTGTTCTTGCTCGATCGTCGAACGGCTTTTTTCCAGATCGGCGATCACATCCTCAAAATCCTCCTCCTGCTGCGTGAGGCGCTCTTTGGCATCGTTGATGATATAGTCCGGAAGACCGAGCTTTTCGGAGATCGCGAACGCGTTGCTTTTGCCGGGGACACCGATCAGAAGCCGATAGGTCGGCCGCAGCGTCTCGACATCAAATTCGCAGCAGCCATTTTCCACTCCGGGCGTTGAAAGCGCGTAGATTTTTAATTCGCTGTAATGTGTCGTCGCAATCGTGCGGACACCGCGGCCATGCAGGTTCGAGAGAATCGCGATCGCCAGCGCAGCACCTTCGGTCGGATCGGTGCCGGCGCCAAGCTCATCGAAAAGGACCAGAGACCGCTCGCCGGCCGTGCGGTCATCCGGTGTTCCCCAGGAAATCGTTTGCCCGTGCAGATCTGACCGTACTGTGGCAGCAGAATACCCGGATTCTGCCATGCCGGAAACTGTCTTTGAGGCAGCGGCATTTGATGTCGGATTCCATATGGCAGCATCCGCCTCATCCATTGCCTTTAAAAAGGAAACAATGTTCGTCATATGCGAGGAGAACGTACTCAGACTCTGTTCAATGCTCTGTTCATCGCCAATGTCGGCGTACACCTCAGAAAAAACGGACAGCTCCGAGTGCTCAAGCGCCGGAATATGCAGTCCCGCCTGGCCGAGCAGCGTAAATAATCCCACTGTTTTCAGAGAGACCGTCTTGCCGCCGGTGTTCGGACCGGAGATGACCAGTAAAGTGAAATCGTCGCCAAGACGAATATCTACCGGCACAACCTTTTTGGGGTCGAGCAGAGGATGGCGTCCTTTTTTGATATCAATGCGCCCTTCTGTATTGAAAACAGGCTCCGTCCCCTTATAAGACAGGGAGAGCTGCGCGCGTGCGAAAATAAAATCGAGCTCGGTCAGGAGCAGAACGTCGTAATTCAGTGCATCGGTATGTGCGCTGACCTCAGCGCTCAAAGCCGCGAGTACCTTTTCAATCTCCTGTTCTTCACGTGCCTCCAGCTCGCGCAGGTCGTTGTTCAGCTTTACGACAGACATCGGCTCTACGAAAAGGGTGGAACCGCTGGAAGACTGGTCATGGATCATGCCGGGTACCTGACTGCGGTATTCTGCTTTTACCGGGATGCAGCTTCGTCCATTACGCTGTGTGATGACGGCATCCTGCAGGTATGCGCGGGAGGAGCCGTTTAAAAAAGAGGAAAGCTGCGTGCGGATCCGCTCGCCGACCTGCTTCATCTGTCGGCGTACCTGTCGGAGTCCGGAGCTTGCGTCGTCACTGATCTCATCTTCGGAGAGGATGCAGCGGCGAATCTCAGAAGAAACGGAAGTGAGCGGCTGCAGATCCGCGAACATCTGCGAGAGAGAATCTTCGCTCTCGCTGGATTGTCCTCCGCTTTTTCCAACTGCTTTGGCCTGTCTGTCATGGTATCCATCCGGTGCAGCGCCGCGGCTGGATGGCACGGGAATATCACTTCTTCGGCCGTCCGTCGTCTCCTTCGCCCAGTTTTTCACACGGGCAGCTGTCTCCATCACCGTGCAGACGCGCAGAAGTTCTTCTATATTTAATGAGCTGCCGATCTCAAGCCTTTTAAGGGAACCGCGGATGTCGCTGAGCCCGGAAAAAGAAACATGTCCCTTGCGAAAGATCCGGCTGACAGCATCGGTCGTCTCATGCTGCATCCGCAGGATTTCCGACAGATCGTCGGAGGGCATAAGAGCAAGACAGCGCTCTTTTCCCGGCTGTGATCCGGCAAATTCGGCCAGCCGCAGGGTGATCTTATGGTATTCAAGTACCTTTAACGCTTTATCATTCATAAAAATTAAATCTCCATTCAGCCGCCCACTCCCGTTTTATAATAGGAAATTTCGTACCCTGTATCATAAAACGCTCCGCGGAGAGCGCATGATTTTGCTGTCCCCGTATGGGTTATTTCCGTGTAAACGTGCGCGGGAGGGCGGGCAGACATTTTTATGCCGTTATTTTACCTCATAGTGCCCGATTTGGAAAGAGAGAAATGTTACTATTCACAGCAGAGCTGTGAATGGTAACGATTTCGCCCCATTTTAAATGCATCTTCGATGCATGGGTGCGAAATCACACATCCGAAACGCGTTCTGGCGCAGCCTGACAGCAAGTGTCAGGCTCGCCGTGAATAGTACGGAGAAATCGCTATTTGTGGTTTTCCATTGTTGACAAAGTGTGGAAACTGCTTATAATAAATGCGAGAACCCGTCAGGGTACGGGCGCGGCTGCGCCACATTAAAACATTTCATTAATAAAGGAGATTAAGATTATGCTGGAGAAATTATTTGACATCATCGCGGAGCAGCTCAATGTAGAGAAAGAAGAACTGAGCGTGGCGACCAATTTTAAAGATGATCTGGGAGCGGATTCTCTGGACCTGTTTGAGCTTGTGATGGCTCTGGAGGAAGAGTATGACATCGAGATCCCAAGCGAGGATCTGGAGCAGATGACGACGATTCAGTCCGTAGTGGACTACCTGAAGACAAAGGGGATTGAGGATTAATGAAAACAGCAATCACAGAATTACTGGGGATTCAGTACCCGATCCTTCAGGGCGGCATGGCCTGGGTGGCTGAGGATTCCCTTGCTTCCGCCGTATCGAATGCGGGCGGACTCGGTATCATCGGAGCGGGCAACGCTCCGGCGGATGTTGTGCGTGCGCAGATCCGCAGGGCAAAGGAAAAGACCGACAAGCCGTTTGGCGTAAACGTTATGCTGCTGAGCCCCTTTGCAGCAGAGGTCGCGCAGGTGGTGGCCGAGGAAAAGGTTGCGGTAGTGACGACCGGCGCGGGCAATCCGGGTACCTATATGGAGATGTGGAAGGGCGCCGGGATCAAGGTCATTCCGGTAGTAGCTTCGGTGGCACTTGCGAAGATGATGCAGCGTGCCGGCGCTGATGCGGTCATCGCAGAGGGCTGTGAGTCAGGCGGACACATCGGCGAGAGCACGACGATGACGCTGGTGCCGCAGGTAGTGGACGGTGTCACGGTTCCGGTCATCGCAGCCGGCGGTATCGGCGATGGCAGAGGACTGGCAGCGGCAATGATGCTCGGGGCGCAAGGCGTACAGATGGGGACCCGTTTTCTGGTAGCGGAGGAATGTGTGATTCATCCGAATTACAAGAAGCAGGTGCTCAAGGCAAAGGACATTGATACGGTCGTGACCGGCCGTTCGGTAGGGCATCCGGCCCGCCAGATCCGCAATCAGATGACGCGGAAGTATCTGGAGATGGAGAAAGAGGGCTGTACCTTTGAGGAGCTTGAGACGCTGACAGTCGGATCCCTGCGCAAAGCGGTGCAGGAGGGCGATACGACCGGAGGCTCCATGATGTCCGGACAGATTGCAGGTATGGTGAAAAAAGAGCAGACCTGCAAGGAGATGATCGAGGAGATCATGGGTCAGGCGGAGAAGCTGCTCGGTAAATAACAGAAAATGGAAGCCGGGTAGTATTGCTGCCTGGTATTTGGCAAAAAGGCGGCAGATTTCGCAGAAGCGGAGCGCAGCCTGGAGAATAAATACATGGGAAAGATAGCTTTTGTTTTCCCGGGGCAGGGGGCGCAGCGCGTCGGCATGGCCCGGGAGTTTTATGATTCATGCGCTGCCAGCCGCGAAGTGTTTGAGACGGCATCAAATGCGGCGGGGTACTCGCTGGAAGAAATCTGTTTTTCGGAGACTTTGCCATGCGGCGCTGACACGGTGCCAAACACAAAGATCAATCAGACCCGCTATACGCAGCCGACACTGCTGACTGCGTCGCTTGCGATTCTGGCGGCGGTGCGAGAGGCGGGAATTCAGGCGGATATGGCGGCAGGCTTAAGCCTTGGCGAATACTGTGCACTCACGGCAGCCGGGTCGTTTTCCGTATCGGATGCGGTAAAGATCGTCTGCCAGCGCGGCATTTATATGGAAGAAGCCGTGCCGACCGGCGGTGCGATGACTGCAATCCTAAGTCGAAAGCCGATCCCGATCGAAGAGATCTGCGCGGCGACCGAGGGACAGGTCAGTGTGGCCAATTACAACTGTCCGGGTCAGCAGGTGATCTCCGGGGAAAAGGATGCGGTAGACCGTGCGGCGGCAAAGCTGCTGGAAGCAGGTGCTTCACGGGCTGTTCCGCTGGTAGTGAGCGGGCCGTTTCACTCACCGATGCTCTCCGGTGCGGGCGAAAAGCTTGCGGCTCTTCTGGCGGATCAGGAGATTCTGGCACCGGGACTTTTGTTTGTATCCAATGTGACGGGCGAAGCTGTCAGCGATCCGGAAGAGATCCGCACGCTGCTCGGCCGTCAGGTCTGCTCGCCGGTGCGCTGGCAGCAGAGCGTGGAGCATATGATTGAGGCCGGAGCTGATACGTTTATCGAGATCGGACCGGGGACGACGCTCACGAATTTTATGAAGAAGATCAATCGCGGTGTGCGGGCACTGCATGTAGAGACACCGGAGGATCTGCAGGCGCTGCGTGAGACGCTGTAACGGCTGAATTATGGGAACGCCGGAATCATGTAGGCGTTATCGTGCCGCGCAGATTTAATAAATACAATATTAATGCATGATATGCTTATGTGATAATATATATTGCAAAAATATATTGCGGGATGTTTTCCCTGAGATATAAAAGGATCGGGGATTTTGTGATACGGGATAGAAGACGGATTTGCAGAGCGATAGAATGGAGTAAGACATGTTAGAAGGGAAAATCGCGCTCGTGACGGGCGCAGGCAGAGGAATCGGACGTGCGATCGCGCTGACGCTTGCCGGATACGGTGCAGATGTAGCGGTGAACTACTGCGGCTCCGAAGCAAAAGCACAGGAGACGGCGGAAGAGATCCGCGCGCTCGGAAGACGCGCGATCATTGTGCAGGCGGACGTGTCAGTGCAGGCGGACTGCGAGCGGATGTTCAAGGAAGTGACCGATCAGCTTGGCGTGCCGGATATTCTGGTCAACAATGCGGGCATCACCCGCGACAATCTGGCGCTTCGCATGAGCGAGGAGGATTTTGACAAGGTCATCAGTACGAATCTGAAGGGCACATTTTTCTGCATGAAGCTGGCGGGCAAGCAGATGCTGCGCAAGCGTTACGGCAGGATCATCAGCCTTTCCTCGATCGTGGGACTGCACGGCAACGCCGGACAGCTCAACTACAGCGCGGCGAAAGCCGGCGTGGTTGGCATGACAAAGAGTCTGGCGAAGGAGCTGGCGGGACGCGGCATTACGGTCAACGCGGTAGCGCCGGGATACATTGACACGGACATGACAGCGGCGCTGAATGACGCACAGAAGGACGCGATCAAGTCACAGATTCCGCTTGGCAGGATCGGGCAGCCGCAGGACATTGCAGAGACGGTGGCTTTTCTGGCCTCGGACAAAGCGGCCTACATCACCGGCCAGGTGATTTCTGTGGACGGCGGCATGGGGATATGATAATACAAAAAGAGTGCGTCAGCGCGGAGAAATCCGTAGTATTATCATAGTTTTATGAATCATAAGGACACACACAGCAGAAAGGATATTACATGAGACGAGTCGTAGTGACAGGCATGGGCGTGGTCTCCCCGATCGGCAATTCGACGGATGCTTACTGGGACAGCCTGAAAGAAAAAAAGGTAGGAATCGCACCGATCACACACTTTGATACGGAAGGGTACAAGGTGACGCTGGCGGCTGAAGTGAAAGACTTCGACCCGGCTTCTGTGATGGACGCGAAAGAAGCAAGGCGTATGGAGCGGTTCAGCCAGTTTGCTGTGGCTGCGGCATCGGAAGCACTTGCACAGGCCGGCCTTACAGAACTGACAGAGGAAGAAAGCTGTAAGACGGGTGTTTCTATCGGCAGCGGTATCGGGAGCCTGCAGGCTTTTGAGCAGGCATATACGAAGTTAAAAGAGAAAGGCCCGGGGAGGGTTCCGACCCTGTTTGTTCCGCTGATCATCTCCAATATGGCTGCCGGGAATGTCGGGATACATTTCGGACTGAAAGGAAAAAATATTAACGTAGTGACTGCATGTGCAACGGGTACACATTCTATCGGTGAGGCTTACCGTTCGATTCAGGTCGGAGACGCGGATGTGATGGTGGCCGGCGGCACAGAAGCTGCAATCTGTGAGTCGGGCGTTGCAGGTTTTTCTGCGCTGACCGCACTGAGTAAAGAGACCGACCCGCTGCGGGCGTCGCTGCCGTTTGACAAGGACAGAAGCGGCTTTGTCATGGGCGAAGGCGCAGGCGTACTGGTATTGGAGGAGCTTTCCCACGCGCTTGCACGCGGGGCGAAGATCTATGCCGAGGTGGCCGGATACGGCGCGACAAGCGACGCTTACCACATCACCTCTCCGGTGGAGACCGGCGAGGGTGCGGCGCGCGCGATGAAGCTGGCGATGGAGGAAGCGCAGCTTGCTCCGGACGAGATCCAGTATGTCAATGCGCACGGCACTGCGACGCATCTCAACGATCTCTGTGAGACCCGCGCGATCAAGACCGCGTTCGGTGAGGCGGCATACCAGCTGAACATCAGCTCGACCAAATCCATGATCGGCCACTGCCTTGGAGCGGCAGGCGGCCTGGAGGCCGTAGCCTGCGTGAAGACTATTGCGGAGAATTATATCCATGCGACCGCGGGCTTTACCGAAGCGGAAGAGGAGATGGATCTCAACTACACGCCGGAGGGCGTCAGCCGTGAAGTGACCGCCTGCATCAGCAACTCTCTGGGCTTCGGCGGACACAATGCGACACTGCTGTTTAAAAAGTATACAGATTGATGAAATGATGAGGCGCAGCCTGACAGATGGGGTCGGGCTGCGCGTTTACGCATTCTGAGTGTTTTTGGATTTCGAGGTGCGAAGCATGGAGAGATTCGCAGCATTATTACTTTTCCCTCGTAACTGTGAAGGTATTGAATAGCTATGTAGATAATAAGTTTTAGATCAGGAAGGAAACAGGATTATGTTAGATACAAAACAAATCATGGAAATACTGCCGCACCGTTCCCCGTTTCTGCTGGTGGACCGGATAGACGAGCTGGAACCGGGTGTACGTGCAGTCGGACATAAGTCCGTGACCTATAACGAGCCGTTTTTTGCCGGACATTTTCCGCAGGAGCCGGTTATGCCGGGCGTGCTGATCTGCGAGGCACTTGCGCAGGTGGGTGCGGTGGCAATCTTGTCTCTGGAACAGTATAAGGGCAAAATCGTCCTTTTCGGCGGCATCAATAAGGCACGCTTCCGTCAGAAAGTCGTGCCGGGAGACGTCCTTCGTCTGGAGATGGAGGTCGTTAAGGTCAAAGGACCGGTCGGCATCGGCAAGGCGACCGCTTATGTTGAGCGTTACGTAAAGCAGGATGCGGACACCAGCGGCGGCGCGGAATATCGTGTGGAGAGCAAGGTCTGCACCGAGGCCGAGCTGACGTTTATGATACAATGAAAACCGCGCATGCAAGAATCGCTGCGCGATTGGCGCGGGTCTGCGTCCATACTTGCTTTGCAAGTACGGACATAGGATTCAGTAACCGGATAAAGGACAATCGGTTAGAAATATGGCAATGCGGTTCTCACTATAGAGAGAAATAGCCGGTGAAAAAGTGTGGGGAAAAGAACATGGAGATCAAAGCGTTCTGGCGTGATACCATCGGAGTGCAGGAGACGGATCTGCTGAAAGAGGCGGTGCGCCATTCCAGCATCCGAAGACTGAAAAGAAAAGAGATTGTTATTCGGGAGCATGAACAGCTTACAGAGATCCCTTTTTTGCTGTCAGGCGTTGTCAAAAGCTACTGTCTGGACGCAGAAGGGCGGGAGAAAATTTTCTGCTTTGGATATCGGCCGGGGGAACCGGTCACATCCATTTACAGTCTGGACAGAGAAATCTGTTCCGTCGGTACCATAGAGGTGGTGCGGGATGCCATGCTTCTGTACATACCGCTTGAGGAGATGGATCGCTTGGTGCGGGGCAATCTTGAAGCAGCGCGTATTTATGAAAGCCTGCTTTCCCAGTCGCTGCAGAATGTCATCGAGCGGGATCATGTTCTTGCATCCTGTACGGCACGGCAGCGGTACGAGTGGTTTACCCGGTATTATCCCGGTCTGGAGGAGCAGGTCAGTAAAAAGGACATTGCTTCTTATCTTAATATGTCTTCGGAGAGCCTTAGCCGGATTATCAAGATTATGTGAAGGCTCAAAATGAACACGGGCCGGATATGGCGTTTCTGTTGAAAAAAATTACAAAAAATTGATTTATGTCAAGGAAAAATATTTCGGGCTATGCTATAGTATCTTCATTAGCGTAGCCTTTTTTGTTTTAATAAGAAACAAATTGCGATCAGGCGGCTAAAAAGTATCATAGTGTATATGTAACCCGACAGCAATGCGAAAAGGAGGAAAAGAGGATGAGATGGGCAAAAAGAGCATTCCTGTTTGTAGTAATGCTGCTTATGCTGACTATCGGCATGGGGATGACGTCACAGGCGGCGAGTACTGTCAAGTTGAATAAGACAAGTGCAACGCTTTATGTGACAAAAACTCTGAAGCTGAAAGTGACCGGGACCAAGAAGAAAGTGAAGTGGTCCTCTTCGAATAAAAAGGTCGCAAAGGTCAGCAGTTCAGGTAAAGTGACGGCAGTAAAAGCCGGCACGGCAAAGATTAAAGCTAAGGTAAATGGAAAGACGTATGTCTGCAAGGTGACGGTGAAGAAAGCGGCCCTGAGCAAGACTTCTGTATCCATTGCTTTGGGCAGCAGCACGACGGTGAAGCTGAATGGAGGGACGATCAAATCGGTCAAATCCAGCAAAAAGTCCGTGGCTACTGTTACGAAAAAAGGGAAAATTACCGCAAAGGGAGTAGGAACCTGTAAAATAACCTTTACGGCGAAAAACGGAAAGAAATATACCTGTAAGGTTACTGTTACAAGACCGGTGACGAGTATTACTCTCAGTAAGACCAGCTTGACGCTGGAGACAGGAAGCAGTCAGACAATCACGGCGACAGTCAGTCCGGGTAATGCAACGAATAAGGCGGTGAGCTATTCCAGCAGCAATACAGCTGTGGCGACGGTAGATTCAAACGGCAGGATTACGGCGGTCTCAGCGGGTACGGCAGTGATTACCGTGATGGCACAGGACGGAAGCGGAAAGAGCGCGACCTGCACGGTGACGGTACCTCAGAAGGTGACACAGACAGAGGCACCTCAGACAGAAACAGAAGCGCCGCAGACAGAGGTGCCACAGACAGAAACAGAGGCACCTCAGACGGAGGCACCACAGACAGAAACAGAGGCGCCGCAGACGGAAGCACCACAGACAGAGACAGAAGCGCCGGTGCAGAAGGTGACGGGCATTACTCTTGATAAAACCAGCCTGACATTGGATGTGGGAGCTGCTCAAATGATTACTGCGACAGTCAGCCCGAGCAACGCAGCAAATAAGGCGGTGGGCTATTCCAGCAGCAACACGGCTGTGGCAACGGTAGACTCGACCGGTACAATCACAGCGGTGTCCGCAGGTACGGCGACCATTACCGTAACGGCGCAGGACGGCAGCGGAGTGACGGCAGAGTGTGAGGTGCTTGTGCCGCAGAAAGCGACAGCAATTACACTGGATCAATATGAAGCTTCGCTGGAGATTGACGGAACGGTTACTCTGGCTGCAACGATTTCTCCGGATAATACCTATAATAAAGAAATCAGCTGGGGCAGCAGCAATGAGGCTGTTGCAGTTGTGACGGACAATGGGGATCTGACAGCAACGGTGACAGCAGTTGGTGCGGGTACAGCGACCATTACGGCGACGACGGCTGACGGCACATTGCTTAGTGCCAAATGCGAGATCTCGGTACTTGGTACTTCTGCTAGCGAGGCAGTAGTCACTTCTCAGGAAGAACTGGATGCAGCGCTTTCCTCTGAACTGGAAAAGATTACGATTCAGACGGACAGTGCAGCCACTCTGTCAATCGGGACGGGGACTTACAATACTACAGAACTGGTTGTGAACGCACCGAACGCAGAAGTGGCAAACAGCGCAAACTTCAGCCAGATTGTTATTCGCGCAATCGCGGAGAACACATTTATCGAAAACGCTTCCGGCAATACGATCATCTGGCAGGCATCTGCCGGTAAAATTCAGGTGGAGAATGGTGCGAGCACGGCTCTTGAAGTGAATTCCACTTTATCGGGCAGCACCCCGTCCCTGCAGCTGGTTAATAATGGAACGGTGGAGAGCGTGACCCTGAATGCGGCGTCAGACATCGTCATTAGCGGTGCACAGACCAGTACGGCGATTCCGGTAACAGCGACGGAGAGCGCGGCCGGCAGCCAGATTGAGACCAGTCAGAACCTGGCGCTGACTGCAGAAAGCAAAGTTGATCTGACGCTGAACAGCGGCGCGGAGGAGACGACAGCGACTGTCAGCGACGAGGAAAATATTCCGAGTGTCAGCGGTCTGGGCAGTGTTACGATTTACGATACCACCGGAACAATTCTGGATACCGTGGTAGCGGAGAATAATTCTGATACAGAGCAGGATGCTATTATCGTGAGCGGTAAGGTTACGGATGCGAATAGTATCGCTGTTGCGGGAGCATCGGTTTATCTGACTGCGTACAGCAGCGAGATTAATACAACTGCGATCAGCAGTCTGCTTGCGGCAAGCGAACTGGTGGCAACTACGGGTGAAGACGGCAGCTATTCCTTCGAGACACAGCTGGGCAACTATTACCTGACCATCAGTCTGGATGGTTATAAGACTAATGTGCAGACACTGGTGATCACAAGCGTCAATTCCGGCACATACGCAAACGCGACAATCGTGATGACCGAGGGAGAAGACGAGACCTGTGGCGGTGTGACAGGCGTGCTTACGGATGCTTATACCGGAGAAGCAATCAGCTATTCAGTAATACTGAAGATCCGGAGCGGATCCAACAATGTATCCGGCACAGCGGTGCAGACAATCACAGTGGCGGCCTCCGACAACGGTGCCTACACCTTTGAAGAGCTAGAAGCAGGCGCTTACACTATTCAGGTATTAAGCAATGAGGATGACGATACAACTATCATGGCGACATCGTTCAACGTGACGGTGGTAGCAGGGACGACGGTGACAAACAACTTTACCATCACGCCGTCTCTGGAGAGTGACCAGATTCGCTTTGTACTTACATGGGGGAATGCAGAATCCGGTGCGCCGTCTGATCTGGACTCTCATCTGGTTGGCCCAGCCGGCGATGGAGCGTCGCGTTTCCATACCTGGTATGTTGACATGGAATACTACTATGGCAGTACGCTGTATGATGGCCTGGATGTAGATGACACGTCCTATGAAGGTCCGGAGACAACGACTGTCTATGTGAAGACAAGCGGCACGTACAGCTTCTATGTCTATGATTTTTCGGATCAGGAAGATGAAGACAGCACGATCATGTCCAACTATTCTTCAGCGATCGTGAATGCGTATGAGGGCTCTACGCTGCGTGCGACCTACTATGTCCCGACTGGACAGTCCGGCAATCTGTGGCACGTCTGCGACTATGATGCAGCGACAGGAGTGATCACAGGTGTGAATACAGTCGGTTACTGGCCGAGTAGCGGAAGCAGTACGGTAGGCCAGTCTGCTCTGGAGATCCTGAAAGATTCCTTAAGCAGCAAGATTGACACACTGGAGGAATATGTTTCCTGTCTTGCAGACGGAACATATAAGAGTAACGTCGAAGCTGCAATAAGCAATGCGACTGCGCTGTATCAGAGCTCGGAGGATGAGGACGCGCTTTCAGCCATGAACGCGACTCTGAACGAGTATATCATTGAGATTGAAAATGCTGCCTACATCAGTGATGTATCCGGAGACAATGTACTGTATTATAATTCATATAGCGGAAGTATAACCGTTTACGGTACAGAGTCAGAAATTGGTGATATTACAGTAACGGCTGAAAGTAATGATGGTGGCACAGTGACTGTTACCTGCGAGGATGTTTCCGGAGCGTCTTATATGAAAACTTTGACGGTGACGAATGCTTCCTCCGGTGTATCACGGATCTGGTATGTATATTATGAGAGGGATATCAGCAGTTCCTTTATTATCAGCAATGTAACAGGGGATGAAATCACAAACTCTTATGTATACAGAGGAACCTCGTACGGAGAACTGACTCTGTATGGTATTGCATCAGAAATGCCTTCCTTTAATCTTACTGTGAGTGATGGGGTAAGCTATGAAGTGGTGACCGACGAAGATGGAAATACAGTGATTAACATGACATATGAGGACCTGTCTTATACGTATTACGTATATTATTATATGGACACCAGTGTCTTTAATGTTAACAATGTGACCGGAAGCGGAATTCTCTCTTATTCGGTTGACCAGGGTACCTCTTATGGTAAGATTGCACTTTATGGAACGGAAGAGACCATGCCGTCCGTTACACTTTCTGTAGAGAGTGACGTGACGTATACACTTGAAATCGATGCAGAGTCCAATGAAGCTGTGGCGACAATGACGTATAGCACACTAAATTATGTGTACTATATCACTTACAACCGCATCAGCACCACAGAGCTTACGCTGGATGAGGAAGTGAGTGTAGATTTGGATTCGTCAAATCCGTCCCAGTACTTTACATTCACGCCGACCGAGACGGCGAACTATACCTTTAAATCCTATAACAGCTACAATGACCCGTACGGTTATCTGTATCAGGATGCGACTGTGCTGGCCTATAATGATGACGGCGATACGGGGCTGGATTTTGCTATTACTTATGAGCTTACGGCGGGAACAACGTATCTGTTCCAGGCAACAGAGATTGACAAAGGGGACAGTGATACGTATACCGTGATTTTGACGAAGACCGCAGACACAGAATCTGACGAAGAGGATACAGAAGAAGCGGCATTGGCGATCGCGGCGCTGGAAGCGGAAGATCTGGAAGAGGTTGAAATCGATCTTTCGGCAGCTCTGGAATCAACCGTCGAGACGGAGAACGATGCAGAAGCGTCTGCAGAAGAAATCACAGAGGCAGAAACGGATATCGAAGTGATAGCGGAAGCAGAGGATGTGATGGAAACTGATGCAGAAGCAGCAGTGGAAATCGCAGCAGCAGGAAGCAACTCAGAAACTGCTGCAGTGGAAGCGGCAGGATCAGAGAGCAGTGTGGAAGCTATGATGGCGGATACCGCGGAGTAAGACAAAGAGGACAGTATAACCTTTGAAACGTAACAGAAGATTTCCCTGACTCTGCTGTTTGCATATTTGTTGGGGCAAACCGAAAGGGAAGAGGCACTCCGCGAGGGGTGCCTTTTCCTATAGTATGCGCAGGGCTGGGCAAGGTGTTTCTGGCAAAAGAAGAGCTATTCTTATGGAAATGGATTATTGCAAAAAAGGAAATAAATAACAAAAAATTGATTTATGTCAAGGAAAAATAATTTGGGCTATGCTATACTACCGCTAATAGTATAGTTTTTATGCATAAGTTTGCGTATACGGAAACGAGAAGCATAAACAGGCGTGAAAGGAGAAAATTTATGAAAAAGAAAGCATTGTCACTGTTCATGGCTGCCGTCATGATCGCGGCAACACCGGCGAGTGGGACGCTGGCGAGCGAGAGTACGACGGCGGACGCGGTGGTTGTGTCGGAAGAGATGATTACGTCGGCGGACGCCCCGGAAGAGGCAGTGATTGTAGATGATGGGGAGACAGCTTCTGCTGAGGAAGATGCAGCTTCTGCAAGTGTGGGTGCGGAAGAAATGCCAGGTGTGAGCGATGAAGAGACGAGCGTGGATATGGATGCAGATACGGATGTTTCCGGGAATGATGGAATATCGATCGTAAGCATTGAGGAGGCGGATGATCCGGAGATCGCGGAGGCGAGCGAGGACGATATAGCAGCTGTTAGCAGCGGTTTTACTATTAATGAAGATGAGTATACCGCCTTTGAATATGTTGGGTATAACGAAGAAGTGACACTGACAGTTCCAGTTGAGTCGGACGAAGAGCTTACTTATCAGTGGTATGTAGATAACGGAGAGATAATGGAATTGGAGGGAGCAACATCTTCTTCCATAACAATAACAGTGACAGGATTTGTCCAATACTGCTGTAAAGTATCTGATGGGAATACAACAGAGAGTGTCTGGTTTGCCAGAAGCGTAGATACAGGTTTGACTATAACCGCATATACAAATGAGGTACGCGTTGAAAAAGGCGGAACGACAACCTTATCAGTGGAAGCATCGGTGGACATGGATACAACATTGACCTTTAAGTGGTATAAGGTTAATATCATAGATGGTGAATGGTTTGGAGACGAAATAGAGGGTGCTACGACATCCGAATATACGATAGATAGTGTGACTGAATATGGAATGTATGAAGCTGAGGTCACAGACGGTTATGGGAATTCTTGTAGTTGTGATATATTGGTATATGTTGATAGCGGTTTGACTGTAAGTCAGGAGTATTTTAAAGTTGAAGCCGAGTATGGAGGGACGGCAACTCTTTCTGTGGATGCTTCCGTATCTGACGGAGGATCAATTTCTTACCAATGGTATTATGAGGGAGAACCCGTAGATGGAGCTACGAATGCCTCATATACGGTCGCTGATATCACTTCCTATATGGATGTTTATTGTCGGGTGTGCGATCAGTATGGTTATGGAATCTATGTATATTATGCCATATCTGTTGAAAATGACAACGATCTGGAAGTCACCGTAGAATCACAGGAAGTCTATGTTGAATTAAATGATTCCGTTACTTTGAGTGTAAATGTGACTGCAAAAGAGACGGATGGACTTACTTATTACTGGACTTACGAGAATCTTGCTTTAGGAGAGTACTTTGTCTGTGAAGATGAAACTCTGACTTTGACAGATATTACGAATTCGTATCGGTGCCTTTGTATGGTTCGGGATAAATATGGATCTGAGGAAATGGCTCTTATTTATGTGATTGTTGAAAATGGATTTACGATCACGACCGAGCAAACGCAGATTGTTTCTGTTGCCTTAAACGGTTCTGTTACTTTGGATGCAGGAGTGACACCAACAGATGCGGAAGGAATGGTTTATCTTTGGAGAAGATATGATGAAGCAACCGGTGAATGGATAGAAGAAACCGGAGGTAGTACGCTGACGCTAACGGATTTGACATTGTCGCGGGTTTGCACTTGCATAGTTACAGATAAATATGGTAGCCAGAAGTATGTGAATTTTTATGTGTATATTGAGAACCATTTAGTAGTGACACCGGATGCAAGCGAAGTGACAGTACCGTTAAATGGCTCCGCGACCATGAAGGTAACAGCGACTGCAGATGATCCGGAAGGCATGACCTATTTCTGGTATTGGGAAGGCGTGGATGACCCGGAAAATGTATGGGGAACGGCAGACACGGAAGATGGCACTCTGGAGATTTCTGATGTAACGGAGTCGAGATATTATTATTGTTATGTCACTGACAAATATGATCATAGTGAATCTACCCGTATTTTTGTGCAGATTGGCGACGTCTGCGCGCATAACTCTGCATCCATAACACATATGGAAGCGGTTGCAGCAACCTGCACGACAGCCGGAAACATCGAATACTGGTATTGCTCGGAATGCGGATGTTATTTCAGCGATGAGGCTTTGACTGTGGAAGTGAGTGCGTCGGATGTTGTGATCCCGGCAACAGGTCGTCATACTGTAGTGACAGATGCGGCGAAAGCAGCGACCTGCACGACGAGTGGCTTGACCGAGGGAAGCCATTGTTCGGTATGCGGTGAAGTGCTGGTGGCACAGGAAGTGGTTGCAGCGACCGGCCATACGGCGACCGGCATCTGGGTGACGACAAAGGAAGCGACATGCGCGGCAGCTGGCACAAAGGTGCAATACTGCAAGGATTGCGGAACGATTGTGAAGACGGAAACAATCGCGAAGTTGACTACGCATACCTACGGTGAGTGGACGACAACAAAGGAAGCGACTGTGCTTGCAGAAGGCACGATGACCCGTACCTGCAGCGTATGCGGCACGAAGGAGACGAAAGCGATCGCGAAGCTTACGCCGACCATCACGGTCAACGCGACCTCGATCAAGCTCAAGAAGAAGCAGTCTACGACAGCTCTGAAGGTGACCGGGCTGGCTGCGGGCGATTCTGTGGTATCCTGGAAGTCCAGCAACACAAAGATCGTGACTGTGAACGCAAAGGGCAAGATTACTGCAAAGAATAAGGCTGGGACAGCTTATGTCACGATCACGCTGAAGAGCGGCAAGACGCAGAAAATTAAGGTGACAGTTCAGAAGTCTGCGGTAAAGACGACGAAGATCACGGTGGATTCGAAGAAGGTTTCTCTTAAGAAGGGTAAGACCTACACCATCAAGGCAACGATTTCGCCGATCACGTCTGTTCAGAAAGTGACCTATTCCTCCTCCAACAAGAAGGTAGCGACGGTGAACTCGAAGGGTAAGATTACGGCGAAGAAAAAAGGAACCGCGACAATTACTGTTAAATCCGGCTCTAAGAAGGTAAAGATCAAAGTGACGGTGAAATAAACGGGTGAAATAATTAAGAGCGGCAAAGCATGGAATAAGAATGAAATGCAGGGTATTTGCTGCCAGAAAAGAAAGAGAAAGGGTGCTCCATTAGGGGCGCCTTTTCTCTTTGGTAATAGTGTGTAGATCGTTGCGATTTGGGAAATAGACGGATAAAAATTCAGTTGACAAATATAAATCGGCGTATATAATAGTTTGTAAGCGAACAGTTTGCATACAAACAAAAATCGTGTAGAGAACTTTATAAGGCACCATATGGAAGCTTAAAAATATTCCTGATGGAATTACCGATACGGGAAAGGAGAGGCGAATGGATGGTCTGCATGTCCGGATTGCTCTGACGAAAGGGCAGTTCAGCAAATATATTTTGCGAAAGGCCAGAGAGATCGGATTGCTGCGGGGACAGCCGCATATTCTGGAGTATCTGGCGACGAATGATGGTTGTTCGCAGACAGAGGTCTGCGAGGCCTGGGATTTGGATAAATCCACGGTTTCCGGCCTGATTGAACGGATGGAGCGGGATGGCCTGATTCGCGTTGAGCGGGAAGATGATGACCGGAGGAAGAAAAAGCTGTTTCTCACATCGAAGGGGGCCCGGTTGGGCGAGAAGATGGACGTGTATATGAAGCAGCTGGATGAGACGGCATTTGCGGGAATCCCGGAAGAGGAGCAGGAGCAGTTTATGCGCGTGCTCTCCCGTATTTATCAGAATTTAAGTACCTGTGAAGGTTTAAGGGTCTGTGATGATTTAAATAACAGTGAGGGCACGGAACAGGCGCGAAGTTAAAGGAGCAGAGAAAAATGAGAAAGAGGAACAGAACACAGATGGAAAATGCTGAGGTAAAAATGGCCGGTGAAACGGACATAAAGAGAAGCAGACAGATGGGAGACGGGGATACTGGAAGCGTCGGCGCAGAAAACGGTCAAGCAGGGAACAGCCATGCCGGGAGCGGTCAGAATAAGATGGCAGTCATGCCGATGAATACGCTGCTTCTGACAATGTCGGTGCCGTTGATGCTGTCTTTGCTGGTGCAGTCCCTTTATAATATCGTAGACAGTATTTTTGTATCCAGATATTCGGAGCAGGCTCTGACGGCCACTTCACTGGTGTATGCGGTGCAGTTTCTGATGATTGCGGTTGGAGTCGGTACGAATGTCGGACTGAATTCGCTTCTGTCCAGATATGTTGGTGCGAAGAAAAACGAGGACGCCTGCCGCGCGGCTACAACGGGGCTGATTTTGAATATCGCATCCGCATTGATTTTTTCGCTGGTCGGCATCTTTTTTGCAAAGCCGATCGCAGGTCTCATGACCAGCGATCCGGAATTAAAAACGCTTTGTGTTCAGTATATGCGAGTCTGCGTGATCTTCTGTTATGGTACGTTTATCCAGACATATGGACAGCGGCTTTTGCAGGCGGTGGGTGATACGATCCTCAGCATGATTTCTCTGATCTCCGGCGCGATCATCAATATCATCCTCGATCCGATCATGATCTTTGGACTGTTCGGCTGCCCGGAGATGGGCATCCGCGGCGCAGCGATTGCCACGGTCATCGGCCAGTGTGTCGGCGCGGTGGTAGCACTGGTGCTGAACAAGACGAAGAATCCGGTCATTCATGTACATTTTAAAGGCTATCATTTTAACACAAGCGATGTAAAAGCCATCTATCGTGTCGGGATGCCGACCATTGTCATGCAGGCAATCGGCAGCGTGATGACGTTTGCGGTAAACGCGGTTCTGATGTCAGTCTCTACGACAGCGGTAGCGTTCTTCGGCGTATACTATAAACTGCAGAATTTCCTGATGATGCCGATGAACGGCCTCGGTCAGGCGACGATTCCGATCGTTGGTTTCAACTTCGGTTCCGGCAATAAAGACCGGATCAAACAGGCGTGGAAATGTGTCGTCCCGGCCGGGATCGTAATGGCCCTGATCGGCACGGTGATTTTTCTGGCGTTTCCGAAGCAGCTGCTCGGCCTCTTTGCCGCAAGCGAGGAAATGCTCTCAATCGGCGTTCCTGCACTGCGGATCATTTCCGTGACGTTTGTGTTTGCTACAATGACAATCATCTTCGGCTATTTCGCTTCAGGGCTTGGAAATGGCGTAATCAACATGATCGGCGGTGCAATCCGCCAGCTTGTGGTGCTTGTACCGCTCGTATGGGTGTTCACGAATTTCTTCGGGATCTCTTATACCTGGTATGCGATGTGGATCTCGGAAGTGCTGGCGTTTGTCTACAGCTTCACGAGCATTCGGAAAGAAACGAAGAAAAAAGCGGGGTTCTGAATTTCAGAGAAAAAAGTTTTAAAAAAAATTTGAAAAAAGTGGTTGACAAAAGTTAAAGCGAGTGATAATATAGTCGATGCCGCTGATGAAAAGGGCGGTGCGAAAAAAGTGAAGCACCTTGATAACTGAACAGTGAGACAACCTTGAAAAGATTCTAAAAGAGTT
>JAJBVD010000019.1:39029-42578 GCA_020859985.1 Clostridiales bacterium | reverse complement strand
ACGGAATGTCAAGTAGTAAATGCGAAAAAACTCAAAAAAATTTTTAGAGCCCCCTAATTTGCCCCCAGAAGGGCCTCGATCTGCTGCTTGAATACTTCCCCGGCGGTCTTGTAGCCGAATAATTTCCGAGGGTATTTGTTGATCCACTCCGTGATCTCCTTGATCACCTCGGCGGCCACCTCGTCGAAGTTCGTCCCCTTCGGCAGCCAGCGCCGGATCATCTTGTTGAGGTTCTCGTTGCTCCCGCGCTCGTAGGAGCTGTAGGGGTGGCAGTAGTAAACCTTGGTGCGGGATCCTTCACCCAGGGCGCTGCGCTCAATTCCGGCGCAGTCGGAAAACTCGACGCCGTTGTCTACCGTGATTGTCCGGAAAACGTGGGAGAAGTTGTCGCCCCATTCCTTCTCCAGATCGTCGAGGGCACTCACCACGCTGGCCGCGCATTTGTCCGGCAGCTTGGCGGTGATCTCCTGGCGGGTGAGCCGCTCAGTCAGGACGAGGATCGCGCTCTTGCCAGGGCGGGCGCTCACCACGGTGTCCATTTCCCAGTGCCCGAAGGTGTTCCTCTCTGCCACTTCCTCCGGGCGCTTTTCTATGCTCTCGCCCTTCGGTGCCTTTTTCTCGGCCTTCACTTTGTGGTAGCCGCGCTTCTTGGATTTCTTCACGGGCAGGTCTTTGTTGCTGATCCGGAGAAAAACGCCCTTGTCTATGTAACTGTAGAGCGTCCACACGCTGATCGTGGTGTCGAATTGCAGGCCCTTGGCCTCGATCTCGCCCAGGACGGCAGCAGGGGAGAGCTTCCCGTCCGCGATCCGCATCTCTATGTACTCCGCGAGCTTGTGATCCTTGCCAATCTTTAGGTCGGCCCCCTTGGCCGCCAGGTTGGCCCGGTATTTCATGTCGGCCAGGTCGGCGCTGTACCGGGTTTCTTCGGTCAGATCGCTGAGGGTGTGCTGATACTCCCCGCGCTTTATTTCCCGGTAGATCGTGGAGATATGCACGCCGAGGATCTCGGCGATCTCCTTCGGTGTCTTTTTGTCTCTGAGGTGCGCCTCTATGCGCAGCCGGTCTGTTTTTGTCAGTTGTTTGAAGCGTCGTGCCATGTTCTTTCCCTCCCTGAAATTAAAAAAGGGAGCAGCCGAAGCCGCTCCCTCTCGTGTATTGTCCGCCGTTTACTTTTCCTCTGCCAGCACCCGCCTGGTGATCATCATCATGTTGCGGGTGAGCTGTGCCTCGTCGTCGGTTGGTGTCAGCGCCCGGATCAGCTTGATCGCGTTCAGAAACGTGATGTTTTCAATGTTTACCTCCCCGGCCTCCACTTTCTGCACCCAGCGGATATTTACCCCGATTGCTTCGGCGAGCTGTTTCTGTGTCATTCCCTTTTCTTTTCTCATTTTCTTGATCTCCAGCATTGTGCACCTCCGTTTTTCGCTTTTATTCGTGTTTCTATTTGATAATATACGCCCTTAAAAGCGTATTGTCAAGCATAAATGCGCCGATTTTGGCGCAAAAAAGAACGGCCCGGCCGTCCTCTTTTATTCCTCCCGGATCAGGAGCGCGTCGATCGGCACGCCCAGCACCTCGGAGAAGTAGAGCAGCTCGAAGTCCGGCACGACTCGCTCGCCGGTTTCGATCCTGCTGATCGCTTTCTGATTTAGGTTGAGGCCCGCGAGCTGGATCTTGGCCGCGAGTTCCTCCTGTGACATTCCGGCAGCCTCCCGCAGCTCCCGGATCTTCCGGCCGGAGGCGTTGCTTCGGCCACGGTATTTGTAGAGCTTCAACGTCCCCGCCTCCTTTTTTATTCCAAACATGGGTAGATAGCATATTGACATTATCATTTTTCCACGGGTATAATTATCCCAAACATGACTAACGACGAAAAACCGCAAAAATTTAAGTCATGTAGGAGGTGCACATGAAAAAGCAAAAAGAGCAGGCGGCGGAGCCTGCGAAAAAGAAGGGCAAAAAGAAGTGGATCGTGATCGTCGTGGCGGTTGTCATTATCCTGGCGGCCGCGATCGGCGGAGGTGGCGGGAGTGACACGGACGAGACGGAGAGCCAGACGTCCGGCACGGAAGCGGCCACGGAGTCCTCAGCAGCCGAGACGGAGCAGACGGAAGCCGACGAGACGAAGGCGGCCAGCTATGAGATGGAATACGGCGAGCTGGTGAGCGCGGTCGAGAATGAGATCGACGGCCAGAACGTCCTCATCATAAAGGCGAAGATCACCAGCAGCTACTCGAACACGGCCACCGTGGATCAGAATTATTACAATGTCGAGGATCTGATCACGAGCCAGGGCTGCGACGCCTTCGACGAGATCCAGTATTGGGCCGTGGCCGATATGTCGGACGGCTCCGAGGAAAAGGTGGTTTCCTTCACGGTCAGCTCTGAGCTGATCCAGAAGATCGCGGCCGGTGAGGTCGTCACAAACCAGCTTGGCGATTATGTGGACGAGCTCTACATACACGCCAGCCTCTCAGAATAGCCCAGAACAAACAAAAAAAGAGCCCGGCGGGTATTTCTCCCACCGGGTTTCTTTCTGCCGTCTGGAGGGCGCGTGCGCGTCCCTGGGCGGTCTTTTTATTCCGTCACTGTCGTGGCCGAGGACTCCGCCGTGATCTGCTGCACGGCCGTGGAGGCGATTGTGGCCGCCACGCTGGCCGCAGTCGTCGCGGTTGTGGTGGCGTCGGTGCCGGTCACTTTCAGCTCGCGGCAGGTCTGCTCGATCTTCGTCTCCAGCCAGGCGTTGAAGTCGCCGTAGATTTCACCCAGGGCGGCCACTATGGTGTCGCCCAGGATCTCCAGCACCTTGTCCTTTGCCTTTTCGTATGCCTCCTGCTGCTTTTCCTTGGTGAAGCCTCCAGAGCTTTTCAGTGTGTCAACGAAGGTCTGGGCCGTGTACGTCACCGCCTGGACGACGGCCTCGGCGGCCATTTCCATGTACTTGCTGGCCGTCTCGTTGTCGATCTCCTTCTCGATCTGGGCGGTTTGCTGGTGGATCAGTGCCACCAGGTAGGCCCCGCCCGCCGCGATCAGCAGGCAGAGCACCGGCACGATCGCGTCCGCGAGTTGTGTCAAAATATCATTCATGTGATTCTCCTTCCCCGTGCTTTTCACATGGTGGGAACGGGCAGCTCCGGCAGTCCATGTCGCAGCTCTTTTTCCCGTCCCAGTCTATGAGGGCACGGATCCATAAAATGAGCAGAGCCACCGCTCCGGCGGCCGCTGCCAGATTGAGGGCCGCGCCGATCATTTCGATATGTCGGAAGCGTCCACCCAGCCGTAAACGGCCGACGCGCTCGTGGTGTGCACGATGTGGTAAGGGTGCTTCCCGTTCTTGCTGATCTGCGTCACCTTGGCCGGGCCCGCTTTCAGCGTGGTGCTGGCTGCCTTCGTGGCGTTGGTGCTGCTATAGTGGGAGCCCCCGGCAAACTGTACGACGTCGCCGACGGCGATCTCGGAGCTGGTGCTCACGGTGGTGCCGCCTGTGGTCGTTATGATTGCGTCGAAGCCCGCCGCTTTGAGCTTCGTCACGAGCGCCTGGGCGTT
>JAJBVD010000019.1:0-38929 GCA_020859985.1 Clostridiales bacterium | reverse complement strand
TTATGATTGCGTCGAAGCCCGCCGCTTTGAGCTTCGTCACGAGCGCCTGGGCGTTGCTCTTGCTGGAGTAGGCCCCCGCCTGCACTTTGTAGAGGCTGCCGGACTGTTTCACGATTGCGTCGAAGCCCGCCGCTTTGAGCTTCGTCACGAGCGCCTGGGCGTTTGCCACTTTGGAGAAGGCCCCGGTCTGCACATAGTAGGTCGTGGATCCGGACGTGCTGCCGGAGCTGGAGCTGCTGGAGCTTGTCCCGGAAGCGTTGCCGGTGTTTATGATGTTCTTCACCATTTCCTTGAAGGCCGTCCACTCCGAGTTACTGGATCCGGCCATTTGTGCCGGGCAGTTCTTGTGTGTCACGTCATAATGGCGCAGCACGTAGGTGTCAACCTTCGCGGCCGTGATCCCCAGGAGGTTGCAGAGGTATGCGCAGACATACGCCGCGTTCTCCTTGGTCGTGTCGCTGATCTTGTAGTTTCCGGCCGTGCAGCACATTTCGACCCCGATCGAGTTCGCATTGCGGCAGGAGTCGTGGTAGTAGGTGCCGGACGTGCCGCAGTGCCAGGCTTTGTCCCTGAGCTCCACGCTCTGGTAGATCTCCGAGTCGTCCACGAAGAGGTGGGCCGACGCGTTGCGGCCGGAGGTCTGGAAGTAGTTCGCGTTGGCCTTCGCCGTGTCCTTGCTGTTTCCAGTGTAGTGCATGACGATGTAGGCCACCTCGCGGCTGCTCAGGTTGTCATAATTCCCGGAGCTGCACGGCTTCGACGTGTTGACGGTGATCCCGTTGATCTTGTCGGTGATGTTTCCTGTGGTGATTGTTTTTCCCATGGTGGTGCCTCCTGTCTGGGTAGTGGTGCCGGAGCTGGCCGTGTCCGCGTACTTGTCGTAGTAGGTCTGGCCGTAGCCTGCACGCTTGGTTTTTACGGTGTCGGACTGATCGGCCGGTTTTTCATAGCCGGTCAGCACGCTGTCGGACGCCTCCTTCACGCTGGTGGCCGATTTCAGCACGGTGAGCACGGCCGTGTAGCCGCTGAGCTCTTTCCAGAGGAAGCCGAGCTGTGTCTCCAGGTCGCCCACGGAAGCACCGGCGGCCTGCACGTAAGCCAGCAGCGCCTCCTTGCGGCTCCAGTACGTCCACTGTGCCAGGCCGTAGCCTGCAGAGTCCTTCACGAAGTTGGTGTAGGTTCCCGCGTCCACGGCGGCGGTGTACTCGGCGTCCGTCATGCCGAGCTTGGTGTTGTAGGTGTTTTGCAGGTTGGCGGGTTCGAGCCCGCTCTCTGCGTATAGGTTCCCCATGAGCCCGGCCACGCCGTAGGCGGTCAGGCCCTTGCCGAGTAAATAGTTCCAGATTTTCTCGGCGTTGTTTGATCCAGTGAGTGCCATATTACCCCTCCTTGGTCTTAGTCGTTGGAAACGTCCCCGGCTCCTTCCGGATCCGGTTCGGGTTCCTTCTGGTTTTGCTCCTTATTCTGGGAGCGCTCCTTGATTTTTTGCCGCATGATTACGGCCATAAAACCGGCTTCACCGGTCAGTGCTGTGAACACACACTGCACGAGCGTGTCCGGGATCGCCCCGGTCAGCTCATAGAGCTGGATCATTTTCAGCGTGAACACGACGGCAGCCACCGCCATGAGCACGAGCGCCGTGTCCATGAAGCTGATTTTTTTCTCCTGCTTTTTCTTCATGTCATTGCCTCCCTCAGTCGTTGTCGTAGATACTCTCCACGCCCTGGTGCGTCAGGAAGTCGCGCTGCTCGTGTTTGATCTTGCTGGCATACTCCAGGGCCGCGTGCATGTCCCCGTTGCAGTGAGCGTCGGGGATCCGTTCGACGGCCTTTGCGGTTGCTTCGCCGAGCGTGATCGCTGCGTTTACCCCTTGCACCAGGAGAAGCTCCTGCTGCTCTCGGATCTTTTCCCGCTTTTCCTCAGCCTCCTGGCGTTTGAGATCTTCGGCCTCCCTGGCCTTGCCCTGCTTCTGGATCCGTTGCTCGATCAGCCAGAAGCAAAAAGCGGTCACCCCCGACGGTACGCAGGCGATCAAAATTGTGCTTATTGTGTCCATGTTTCCACCTCCCCGGACGGATCCCCGTCCCCTCGTTTAAAAATTATGTTTTCGCTGATCCACGTTTTCAGCCCGTAGGCCGCACAATGGCCGAGCATACCGAAGTAGCTCTGCATGGTAGCGTCCACGGCGTCGAAGTCGATCAGGCCGCCTCGTATTCCTTGGCAATGTAGCGCATACGCGCCTTCATTTTGCGCACGGTGTTGGGTGTCGGTTTCCGGTAGCCCGGATAGATCCGGCAGCCCACGAACGTGATCCCACGACATACGAGGCCGATCGTGGTCTTGCTGTTTAGTTCCAGGTGAAGGATCCGGTTCAGGTAGTCCTCGATCAGCACCCGCCACTCGTTCGGCGTTGCGGCCTCTTCGGCCAGCAGCACCATGTCGTCCATGTATCGGACGTAAAAATGGCATTTGAGCTCGTGCTTTATATACTGATCCAGCTCATTGAGGCAGACGTTCGCCAGCAGTTGGCTGGTGAGATTTCCGATCGGCATACCCACCTCGAAGAGCCGCTCAGACGGCGGCACCTCGTCGGCGCTTTTCCCAGGCGGCAGCCCGAAGGGCGTGTGGTCGCAGTTTATGATCGTTTCCATGAGCCAGAGCAGGCCGTCCTCGTCCGGATATTTACGCCGTAAAATACCGAGCAGCACTTCGTGATCTACCCGGTAAAAATATTTTGAAATATCCAGTTTTAAGTAGTGCCAGCGCTCAGGCTTGCGATCCACCAGGGTGCACCAGTATTGCAGCCGGTCGGCCGCCCTTGTGGTTCCTTTCTCTACCCGGCAGCCGTAGCTGTGGTAGATCATGCCGTTGTCGAGTTCCTGGTTTATTTGCCGATATATGGCCCACTGCACGACGCGATCCCGGAAGCCCAGCGCCATGACGAGCCGTTTCTTCGGCTCTGTTACATAGAATTGGCGATAGCGTCCCACGGTGTAGGTGCGCCACATGAGGTCGTTCTGTATGCTGATCAGGTTTTCCTCCAGGCGGGCGGCGAAGGCTGTCACGTCGTTGCGATACCACTTGTCGCGTGCGGCCTCGTGGTACGCTTCCAGCAGGTTCTCCCAGGAGTAAATGCGCTCCAGGAGTGTGCCTTGGTGTTCCTCGTTCATGCCTTTGCTTCCTCCAAAATTCAAAAAATTGGCCCGCGTGTGACACTCCTTGGGCCACCGGCCGAAGCTGTGGACGCCGCTCCGCAGTGTGCCGGTTGTCCTTCACCCATGCAGGGAACGGCCAGCCTGCGCGGTTTGCCCGCCGCTCCTGGTGGCCTCCACCAGCGAGCCGCACGGGCGTTCATCTTTGACTTTGTCAGCCGGGAAATACGTCCCTTTTGCTTTGTTGTCCCTGCTGAGCCTTGGCCCGCAGGATATTTACGAATAAAGCAAGAGCGGAGCGGAAGCCGATGTTCGTGTTGGAATTGGAGCGGGCGTTGTTGCCGTTCAGGTAGAACACGCCTGCGTTCGTGCCGTTGTTCCAGTTGCCCCCGCGATAGACGCAGCGCCTCCTTTTTTTCGACATATTCCCCACGGGTTTCTACTCGTCCGACTTGATCCAGCCGCCGAGCATACGCCCGATTTCGTTCAGCTCTTTGCTCCATACTTCGTGGAGCCCCGGAGAGATCAGACGATCCTCCGAAGAGACTGCCGTGTCGATCAGAGTCCGCAGCACGTCCAGCTTCACGTCCATGCGGTTCTGGAGGGTTGTCCTCCGTTGGCCGCGTGAGCGGTTGGCCTCAATGCAGAGCTCCAGCATATCCAGGTAGGCTGCTGTCAGGCGGCTGCGGTACTCGAATTTCTCCGGCTTTCTCATGTTGGCGGTGCGTTCATTCACCCGGATCATGCTCCTGGTGATACGCTGCCGCAGTTGTAGGTTATCCATGTTCTACTCCTTGCCATGGTAGAGGGACGGCGTTGGAGCCGCCCCTCGTGCCAGATTTTCAGATTGCCAGATTACCCGATTTCCGGAATATAAGCGGAGCGGAAGCCGATGCTCGTGCTGGAAAAGGAGCGGGCGTTGCTGCCGCTCAGGGAGAACACGCCTGCGTACGGGCCGTTGCCCCAGTGGCCCCCGCGATAGACGCAGCGCTCTGCTGCGGCGTTATTCCACCACATGTAGTCGCCCTCGTAGTCAGCGGCGGCCGCGTCGGAGTCAGGCAGGAGAGCCAGGGCACGCAGCAGCACCAGGGTGTCGTCGCCGATCGTGTCGTCGTAGGTCACGTTATCAAACAGGCAGGAGCGTGAGGTGTCGGACGCGTCGGTGATCGCGGTGGAGTACGTCCACTTGCTGCTGATATAATCCAGCTTCACGGAGCCGGAAGTCGTGCCGAAGCCGTCCGGAGTGATCAGCTCGCCGGTGCTGGCGTCGATCGCCATCCAGCATGTGCTTGTGGAGTTCTGCGGGTTGTCCGGATCCGCCGCGTTGTTGTTTTCGAGGATCTGGAGCTCGCCGTATACAAGACGGATGCCGCCCTGCCATTCCCGGACGTTACCGTTCAGATCCCAGATCCCGGACGGTGTGCCGTCGTGGCTCCAGGTGAGCGGGCCGGTGCCGGTTGCCACTCGGCAGGTGTTCCCGCTACTGTCCGTATAAGACGGGATCGCCTTGTAATTGCTCTCCCTGGTGTCCTTGCCGTAGTTGTTGTTGCCATACGGGAGGAAGCCGTTCGCTTTGCACCAGAGAGCGATCGCGGCCCACTCTGCGTTGGTGGAGAGGTGCCAGCCGTTGCCCTTGGCTTCGCAGCGCGAGATCGCCGTCTCGAAGTTGATCGAAGCCTGCGGATCCTCGCCCGGCAGACTGTAGGCCACGCTGTTGTAGCACATGTTCTGGTACTTGGAGTAGTAGAAGCCGTCAATCTCCGAGCCGTTCACAATGAAGGCCGGGTGGGTGCTGTCGTCCCCGCCGGTCAGCACGTCGGAGTTCTTAAACTTCGGAATGTAAACCATGACGGAGGGCAGGTCGGTGTCGTCCGTAAAAATTGAGTTGTTCGGGCACACTGCTTTCAGTGCCAGACTGGAAAGATCAAAATTTGCCATGATGTTGTCTCCTTTCTATGGCTGTTTATTCAATGCTCCAGAGGGTGAGCGTCACGTCGCCCATGTCGAGGTCGTCCTTCGTCCTCGTCTGGGTGGCGTCCTCGCCTTCTCCGGTGGTTTCGGTGGTGTAGGTCGCGGCCGGGATCGTCACCTGGGCCACATAGCGGCCGTTCTCAGGGACGCCGATCACGAGGTTGCCCTGCTTGTTTCGGCAGATATCCACCGTGTTCTCGTTGTCGAGCTGGTATTTCGTGGCCTTAATGGCCAGGGCCCCGTCGTCGAAGCTCAGGTAGTAGCCGTCCTGCTCCCACTGGATCTTCTCGCCGGTGTTCTTTTCAATAACTTTGACGCTGTTTGCCATGATTACAAACCTCCTTTAATTCTCAGCGTGATGGTGGCGCTCGTGGCGCTGCCGTCGAATTTTATCTTGAAGCCGTTCAGGGCCTGATCGTACACGGTCACGTCCCCGACGCAGCCCTCGTGGTCGCCGACGGTGGCCTCCACGGTGTAGCTGGTGTCGTTCCTGGCCGTCTCCAGCGAGACGGTGGTTGCCGAGTTGTTGAACGGGTAGCTCAGCGAGTTGGTGAGCGTTACCGTCTGCACTTCGGTGTCTACCTCGTCGATCGTCCGGCTCAGTGTCAGGAGCATGAGGCGGGCGGCGAGGTCGCTGTCGCTGATCCCTTCCTCCATGTTGTTGAAGTGTGCGGCGCTCTGGTCGGTGCCTTCCTGGATCACCTCGCCGGTGTCGGCGTCCTCCACCTGATCGAGCCATTTTGTAGCGTTATACATTTTCGGGGTTCCTCCTTTCCTTTAGCTTGTGACTTCATAGATCGGGATCGTGATCTTGATCAGCATCCCCTGGCCCGCCACTTTCGTGATCGTCCGCTGCTGATACGCTGCCACCTCTCCCCGCACGTCAATGAGCCGCGAGGCTGTGATCGTGCAGGCGGTGTCGTTTAGGTCGGGGAAGGTCACGAAAAAGATCAGGGAGTCGTCGCTGATTTTCTTCGAGTCGATCGTTCCCGTGTGCCAGGTGCTCCCGACGAGTACCTGCACGGAGTAAATGCTCCGGAGCCACTGCTTCCTGCGGTAGCCCAGGTAGGTGTCGTAAAAGTAGCCCATGCTGGTGCCTCCTTTCATGTATTTGCCACCGGCCCGGCGGCCGGTTGTGCACTAATCTGTCTGGCCGCAGCACCGTGTTCCACATGCCACGAACGAGTAGAGCGCGGCCTCCACTTCCTCGCTGGCGACGGCCGCAGCGCTTGTCGCGGCTCCCAGCGTGCCGGTGTTCGGATAGGTGCCGCAGGTTGCCGTCCCTGCTGCCGTGAAGCTGTACTGGTAGGAGGCGTTCTCCGGCTCGGTTTCCACGGCGTTGCTCACGGCCGCGCCGATGGTCGCCACGTTCGGGTAGGTGCCGCAGTCCCGGAAGTTGTACCGGTGCAGCTCTGAGTCCATGGCGTAGGCGATCGCACCGTCGCCGGTTCCCTCAGCGCCCGGCCCCTGCTCCCAGTAGTAGAAAACGCCCACAATGTGCGAGCGTTCATTCTTCGCCGCCTCGGCGGCCTCTGTGAATTTTGCCAGGTTCTCGGCCGTGATCTCCGTGTTAGTAGTCAGGGCCGCGAAGGTGTAGGGCGCGGTGTCGAGGTCAAACCATTCGATCACATAGCCCTCGCCGAAGTAGGCGGTGATCAGCCGCTCCACGGCCCACTTGGTGCCGCGCTTGCGCTTGATCTGCTGGGCCATCTTGATTGTTTCCCGTTTCTCGTCCAGGCTCATGCCGGTGGAGTCGTACCAGTCAATGTCAAGTTCCCAGGCCAGCTCGTCGCACTCGGCCTCGGTCAGCTCGTCGATCATGTCCCACACTCGGATCGTTTTGATCCGTGCGCCAGGAGTGCCGAGCAGGTCGTTCATGGCCTTGCTGAGCGCGATCACGGCCTCGTCGTCCCTCATAAAGACGGGTAGCAGCCGTATGAAGTCGAGCTCTGATAAAGTCATTCCTGCCATGCGCTCGCCTCCTTCCTTAGTCCTTCACGACGTGGTTCACGGTCAGGTTCCCGGAGAATTTCGCCACGGTCGTGCTCGGCAGCTCAGTGTATACCGGCGACACGATCGTGCAGCGCGTGGCTCCGGTCAGCTCGTTGCCGTCGTCGTCATGCGGGCAGAGGATCAGCTTTTGCAGGTAGTCCGGGTTTATATCCTGATCCAGTGACGAGTCCTGCCACTCCACGTACTGATCTATGGCCCCGCCTGAGCCTTCCACGTTCTCGATCACCTCGGACTCTTCGGCCTTGGTGGTGTAGTAGGTCAGCTCTATGTCGTAGTATTCGACGTCCGGAGCGGCCACCGTTACAATGTCGGTGAGCGGCTTCACGTCGTCGGACGAGCACACCTCCAGTACGTCGGCCAGCACCTCGTCGCTCGGCAGCTCCCCGCCTGCGCAGATCACGGTGATCTTCACGCGGCCGTACATGGTGCGCGTGATCTCGATACTCACCGTCTCAGCGTCGGCCAGGTCGCCGGAGAGTGTCAGGGTGAGCAGCTCGTCGTCGTACACGGCCTCGTAGTCGGCGCCCTCCACGGCTTCGGAGCCGTCGGCCAGGTACACCACGAGGGTGTCGATCAGCAGGTTGGCCCCGCCCTGGAAGGCGTGCCCGGCGTACGCGGTGAGCGTGCGCGTCACTGTTTCCGTTTCGGACTCCACCACGGCGTCGCTCACGAGTGAGTTCGCGGAGAGGGCCCAGTATTTGTACGCGCTGGCCGGGCCTGCGGTGCTGAGCTTGTTCTCAGCTTCCCGGATCCGTTCCCGGTATGCCTCGTCGCTTTCACTGTCCCCGCCTCCTTCCGTGTCCGTGGTGTTCGTCACGTAGTCGATCAGCGGTATGTCTGAGACGTCCACGATCTCCGTGATCGTGCCAGCCGCCAGATCGTTGTAGTCCTCGCCGGATCCCTCAGCCGTGGCCGGTATATCCACATAAAGGCTCCCGGCGTATAGCACGGCGGTGGAGTCGGTGGTGAAGTAGTGCACGAAGTCCCCGGTCGCCCTGGTGCCCGCCGGTATAATGATATTTGACGCCACGGCCTCGTCCACGCCGAAGCGCAGCGTCGTGGTGGCGTAGGTTGGATCCAGGCGGGAGACGTCGCGGTTCTCGCCCAGGGCGTCCAGCACTTCGCCCCGTGCATACCGGAGCATTTTCTGCTTGCAGGCGTCGTTCACGGCGTTGTAAACCGAGATAATGACGGCTGCCAGCGCCTCGCCGTAGATCCGGCGCTCGTCTCCGGGATAGAGTGGATCGTTGACGCCGTTCTCCAGATCTTCGAGGATCTCGTCCTTAATGGTGGCCGCGTCGGTTTCAATAAAATTAAGCTCTGCCATTATTCCTCTTCATCCTCCTTCTTTGATATGGTGGCGGCGGTCATAAAGTCGCCGTTGAGGGCGTCCGTCGGGCTGGCCTCTATGCTGTCAGCCTGGACGCGAGGCTCGAACGTCTCCAGCAGCCACTCGGCGTCCGCGATCACGTCGTCGGTGGCGTTGGGTTTATCCACGAGGGCTCCGTCCCTGCCTTTTACCCGTTCATAGGGCACCTCGCCGCGCATGATCCGCAGCAGGTTGGAGGCGCAGACTTCCGGCCTCCCGTTTCTGTGTGCTCGCATAGTCTCGCCTCCTTTACACGAGCGTGACTTCGCTCAGGTACACCCAGGAGTTGATCCCGTCCGGATTGCCGAGCAGCACCTTGTTCTGGCTCGTCTTGATCTGGCTCACCTTGTGGCTGCGCTGCTTCACCCATGTGGGGATCGTCTGGCCCGTGGCGTACTTTGTGCCGGTGGGCTTCACGTAGTCGCCCACCTTGATTGTCGTTGTTGTGGCCTTGGAGGCGGACGTGTTCGTCGTCTTGGCTGCCGACTTGGAGCTGGTGCTGGCCCCGACTTTCAGTGCTGAGGTACTCACCACCACGCTTGTTGTGTCCGGATCGTACTCCTTAAACTCGAAGTTTAAGGTCGCCAGCCTCATGCGGCCGAGGTCGTCCAGCTTGACGTTGCTCACGCTCACCTTCCGGAGCTGGAGCTTTCCGGGCCCCAGCTTTTTGCCGTTCAGGTAAAAATAATTCACTTTTGTGACGAGTTTCCCCCAGCTCTCGATCTCGTCCCGCACGTCCACGCCAGCGCCGGAGTGCAGCACCGTGGAGAATGTCAGGGGGAAAAGCTCGGTGCCGCGTTCGTTGGTGGTTTTCTCGTCCTCTGTGGAGGTGTTCTCGTCGGCCACCTGCTCATAAGAGAAGGCCAGGTCTTGCAGGGCTTTCACCTGTTTGGAGTTCACCACCCACGATTTAGATCCCCATTTTGCCATTGTAGCCATGCGCTTGTCCCTCCTTTACTGTGGCGATCCGGTGCTTCCGCTGCCAGTCTCGACGCCGCCATGCGTGTGTCCTTTGAGACTGATCCCGGCCGCCTTCACGTCGCTGGAGGCTGTCACGGTGCCCGCTGATAGCGTCGGCAGGTACGCGCCCCAGTTCCCGTCCGCACGGCCCAGGAGCAGGCCGGTGGCGTCGTCAAACTCCACGTACACCACGGAGGTGCCTTTGCTGAGGTTGCCGGTGTCGCCGCGCAGGTGCCAGGGGATCGTGATCTTTGCAGTCGGTTTCCCTCCGGCGTCTGAGGGCGTCACGCGGGCCGTGTTGCCGTCGATCCCGGCGATTGTGCCTTTGTTTATGGTTCCCATTTAATAGCCCTCCACCAGATCCCTGAAATATAGGGTTGATTTGTTTCCCACGAAGTCGTGCCGGACTTTATACACGAACACGTCGCCGTTCCAGGCGCTCGCCTTCTCGGTGCTGATTGTCAGCAGGCTGGCCGCAGCATATCCCAGCATGAGGGATTTTGAAAACTGGCCCGTGTGGTTGTACTTGTTCTGGTTCCTGAGCAGCCCCTTGGCGAAGCGTGCGGCCTCGGCGTTGCTGGTTGCCTGGATCCCTTCCGGCCGGTACACGGTCGAGCTGGTAGCGTTCGGATCCGTAAAGGTGCCGGAGTAGCTTCCGCTGAGCACCTCGCAGGATCCGTAGCTCCGGCCCCGGTTGTCTTTGTAGAAAAAATTTCCATTTTCGCCGATCTCCAGGCTGCCCGCCACCGTCTGGCTCTCAATGTATGCCTCGTCATACGCCAGCAGCTTGCCGTTGTAGATCAGCATTTGAGCGCCCTCCAGCATACAGAGCCGGGAGAAAAAAGCGAAGTCAGTCTCGTTCTTCTGGGAGATATACGAGTACACCTGATCGGTGCAGCCGTAGTTCTGGAATGTGAGCCCGTGGTTTCCGGCGATCTCGTTCGCCAGTTGCAAAAAGCGCACGCCCTCCCAGCTTTTGGACTTCTTTGTGGCTCCGGTCGCGGGCATTGACATGGCCCGGATCGTATAGAGCCCGTTTTCGGGTTTCATGGAGTGCAGGTACATGGTGCCCGTGTCGCTCGCCCCTTCGACGAAGCGGATCACGTCACCCTGAGCCGGATCCCACTTGCTCCACACACCCTTGGTGTCATTGAAGCGGATCACGAGCGTGTCGGCTTGCTTTTCCGCGTACATTTCGTGCACGCAGTAGTTCACCGACACGTCGTCGTAAATATCCACCCCGTTGTAATAGAGTTTCACGAGTCGTCCTCGTCGTCCTCGCCCCGACGCCACGGCGGGAGAGTTTCCGGCGTCTCCGCGTCCTCGACGATCGGCAGCCGGAGGGCCACGTTCGCCTCGAAGATCAATACGTCCGCATAGTCGGGGTTAAATTCTATGATGTAGTGGGCGAGGGTTTCCTCGCCGTACATTTCCAGCGCGAGCGCGTCGAAGGTGTCCCCCTCGCGTGTCGTGTATTCCTTGTAGGCAGTCACTCTACGCATACTGAGCCACCTCCCGCATTTCAATAAATTCTTCCAGCCAGTCGAAAAACTCGGCTTCGTGGGCTTTCAGTTTCGCCATGAGCTCGTCGTCCTCGTCGCTGCCGGATCCGCCCGTTTCTATGGTCGGGCTCCAGGTGAAGCCGGAGAAGTCGTAGTACACGACGATCCCGCCGGTGTTCGCCAGGGTTCCCAGGGAGAAGTCCTCCATGGTTAAGAGTTCCCCGGCCTTGCTGGTGAGCGAAGTGTCGGACGCGCTGCCGGTGCTCGTGGAAGCGTTGAAAACGGACTGGATCAGATCCTCCAGTTTCTCCCACAATGTCGCCAGAGGCACCACGGCCTCGGCCCCGGCTTCGCCGCCGCCCAGAAGGGTGCTGCCGGACGCCCCGAAGATCGTCGCGTCGGTCAGAATACCGCCCTCCTTGTACCAGCTCACGGAGAAGTGAGGCACGCTCGGCGGACTGATTGAGAAGCTGCCGGTGATACTCACATGCGGCAGTTTCAGGCTTGGCAGGCTCCACGAGAAATTAAACTTTGATTTCAGGGCGCTGATCGCGTCCCCGACGGCGTTCTTCGCGGCCGTCATTTTGTTGCTGATCGTGGAGTATATGCTGCTGAATTTACTCGTCACGGTGCTGAGCGCGGAGCCCAGGCCGCTGCTCATGCTGGACGTGATCCCGCTCATCATGCTGGAGACGGTGGACTTCGCGCTGCTCAGCTTCGTGCTGATCGTGCTTCGTATACTTTCCCACTTGCTGGAGGTTGCGGAGCTAACCGTACTCCAGGCCGAGGACGCCACGCTGCTGATCGCACTCGTTGCCGTGCTCACGGCCGTTTTGGCCGTGTTTATCTTGTTGCTGATCGTGCTGCTGATTGCCCCCCACAAACTGGAGGTCGTGGAGCTAACGGCGCTCCAGGCATTGCTTGCGGTGGTCTTAATTGTGCCGGTGACGGTGCTCACGGTTGTGGCCGCCGCCTGCAGCTTGCTTGTGATCGCGGTCTTGGCGCTCTCCCAGAGAGAAGAGGCCGTAGAGCTAACCGCGCTCCAGGCATTGCTCGCCGTCGTCTTGATCGTGCCCGTGACATTGCTCACCGTAGTGGCTGCCGCGTTGATCTTGGAGCCGATCGTGTCCTTGATCGTCCCCCAGACGGTGGAAGCCGTGCCGCTGATCGCGTTCCAGGCCGTTGACGCCGCGCCGCTGATCGCGCTCCAGATACCGGAGAGGATCTCCTGGGCGGCTTGCATTTTGTCGCTGATAAAGCCCTTCACGGCGTCGAGTGCACCCGACACGGTGCTCTTTATTGTTTCCCAGGCGTTGGTCAGGGTGTCGCCGAAGTTCTCCCAGATAAAGCGCCAGGGGAGGGTGAGGATCTGGAAGGCGGCGCTGATCAGCTCCTGCACAAACATGATTCCCACCTGCACCACGTTCTTGATCGTCTCCCATGCAGACGAGAGCGCGGACGTGATAGAGTTCCAGATATTCGAGAATGTGGTTTTGATCCCGGTCAGCGTTTCAGTCACGAACGACGTGATCCCGTTCCAGATCCCTGTGAAAAAGTCAGAGATCGCCGTCCACACGGTGGTGAAGGTGGTCGAGATTGCCGTCCAGATCCCGGTGAAAAATCCGGAGATTGCCGTCCACACTGTGGTGGCCACGTTCTGGATCCCGGTCAGAGCGTTGGAGAAAAATGTCGTGATATTGTCCCAGATGTTCACAAAAAACGACTTTATATTTCCCCAGGTTTCCTCCCAGGTAGTGCCAAACCAGCCGCACACCACGTCAAGTATGCCCTCCAGCGCGCCGGTCACGGCCGTGAAGATACCCACGATCCCGTCCCAGACTCCGCCGAAGATTTCCTGCACGCCCTGCCATACCAGATCCCAGTCGCCGGTGAAGATACCGGAGAACACGTCAAACAGGCCCAGCAGTACGTCCAGCACGGTGCCGAGCACGGCGCTGATTATTTCAAACGCCCCCTCGAATACCGGTGCCAGCAGGTTGCAGAAGCCTTCCCAGACGGCGCTCAGCACCTCGGAGAAGTTCTCGAAGTCGAAGCCCAGGTCGTTGAGCCGTTCCACAATGGCGTCCCCAAACTCTGAAAATTTCGACTTTACGCCGTCCCAGATCGCGGTGATCTTTTCCCGAAACTCTTCGTTGTTCTTCCATAGGTTCGTAAAGGCCAGGGCCAGCACGGCTATGATCGCGATCACGGCCAGGACTGGCGCGGAGATACCTCCGAAGGCGGTTATCACGCCTTGGATCGCCCCTTTTACCATGTTCAGCTTTTTGACGATCGAGCTCCACTTCATGGCGACGATCACTGCGCTGAGGGCTCCCAGCACTATGCTGATTTCCGGCACGTGATTGATCATCCATTCCATGGCAGGGATCACGGACGACGTGACAAACTGGACGGCGTTCCGGAGCGGTTCCTCGAATTTATCGTAAATTTTGAGGCCCAGTTCTTCCCACGCGCTGTTCATTTGTGCCATGTCGCCGCTGAGGTTGTCGTTCATTATGTTGGCCATTTCCTCGGCGGTTCCGCTGGCCCCGCGCAGCTCTTCCTCATATCCGGCGATCGTGTCGATCCCCTCGTTCAAGAGCAGGTTCAGGCCCTTGGTGGAGTCGGACGTGAAGGTGGTCGAGAGTGCGGCCGCCTTTTCCGCTGAGCCCATGCCGTCGGTGGCGCTTTCCACGTCGGCCAGAATGTCGGTCAGATCGCGGTAGTTGCCCTCGGCGTCCATGACGGCGATCGAGGTGTCCCCGATCGTGATCGCGCCGTCGTCCATGGCGTTTGTTATGTCTCGCATGATGGCAGCCAGAGCGGTGCCCGCCTCGCTGCCTTTGTAGCCCTGGTTCGCCATGCCTTCCAGCAGAGAGGTGACGGTTTCGACGTCTTGCCCGGCTGCGTTCAGGTTGGCGGCGCAGTTCTTGTACGCCTCGCCGAGTGCCTCGGCGGTGGTGTTGCTGTTAGATTGTGCATACGATAGCATGTCCGCGAAGTAGGACGCCTGATCGGCCTCCATGCTGAAGGCGCTCAGGTAGTCCGTTACCATGTCGGAGGCGTCGGCCAGTTCCATGCCGGACGCAGCGGCCAGGTTCAGGACTCCGCCCAGGGCGTCGGTGGATTGCTCCACGTCCCACCCGGCCAGTGCCATGTATTTGAGCGCTTCCGCAGACTCCGAGGCGCTGAACACGGTCGTGCTGCCGTATTCACGGGCGCAGGCTTCCAGTTCCTCCATTTCGTCGGCGGTTGCCCCAGATATGGCCTGCACTTCGGACATGGTGCTGCTAAACTCTGAGCCGAGCTCGATCACCTCGCTGGCGAGTTCCTTCACGGCGTTGATCGCCGAGCGGATCGCGTCCGCCGCCAGGTTGGCGAGGGTGGCCTTAAAGATCGTGAAGCCCTCGTCCGCCTGCTGGGCGGCCGTTTCTACTTCCTCCAGGGAGTTGTCGAGCTTGTCAGCCGCCGACTCGGCGTCGGCCAGCTTTCCCTTGTTCTCCTGGAGTTCTGAGCTCAGCTTGTCGATCTGGCTCGCGAGCTGTTCCGACTCGTCCGTGGTGTCCTCTTCGGATAGCTGGAGGGACACGTATTTCTCTTTTAACTGCTGCAGCTCACTTTCCTGGCTGCTGATCGTGCTCCGGAGCTGATCCGCCTCGCTTTCGGTGTCGTCCATGCCGGAGGCGAGCTTTGCCGCCGCCTCCTGGGCGGCTTGCAGCGACGCCTTGTTCTCGTCCAGTTCGCTGCTCAGATCTTGGATATTGTCGGCAAGTTCCTGGGCCTGCTCGGTTCCTTCCTCCCCGGCCAGTACATAGTCGGTGTAGCCTTTTTCAAGGCTTTTCAGGACGGACTCCTGCGTGGAGATCTCGGCGGCCAGCTTTTCCCCGGCGCTTGCGGCGTCGAGGGTTTCCTGGCTCATTTCCTCCAGCTTCGCCACCGCGTTTTTGATCGCGTTCTGTAGTGACGAGCTCAGGCTTCCGGATATTTCAACCGACGTTTCCAGCGTCTTGGACATGTTCTCACCTCCTTCTGTGTCTCCCGTGGCTCATAGGCACGCGGGCCTTCTCCTTAGCCCGGCGTTGTTCTTCCGCCAGATCCTCGGCGGCTTCCGCGTACTCGATCAGGAAGTCGGTTATCCTTTTCGCTTCGAGGTCGCGGGTGCTTGTGTGGTAGACTCTGGCGTAGTCTCTGTAGGCTCGTCGGAGTCGCTTTCCGTTGAATCCTTCTCCGACTTGAGCATAAAATTTCTTCCGATCCCCATGACGTCCACCACGTCGCGCCCTTTCATGCGTTCCAGGTCGGCCCAGTCATAGGACGGGTTCACCGCGATAATGGCCGCATAGCCCAGATAGAGGTGGAGGCCGAAGTCAAACTCAGCCGCCGCCGACACGGACATGTTCTTCATGCCCTGGGCGCTTTTCTTCTTGGCCTCAGCGGTTGCGAAGAGGATCCCGTCGATCTCGTTGATGTCGTAGGTCATTTCGGTTACGGTTTCCCCGTTGATCTTGACGGGGTTTGCCAGTGTGAGGGTGTTCTTTTTTTCTGCCATTGTTTTGCGCTCCTTTCGCGTTTTGGATTGATAGAATAAAAAAGGGCCGCCAGCCGAATGTGGACTGGTGGCCCCTCATGCCTCGATTAAAGCAGGTTGTTGATCGCTGTCATGTAGTCCTTGCCGTTGAAGCGGAGGATCTGGCTCAGCCTGTCAACGAGCAGGAGCTCGCTCCCGTTTGCGTAGATCTGCATACGGGTGACATTATAAGTGCACTCGCCTTCGGTCGCGCTGCCGACTTCGACGCCCAGCTCCGGGAAGGATCCCGGCATGGTACGCACAAACGCCTTGCAGCCTTCCTGCGAGGTGCTGCCGTCGGATTTCACGACGTTCTGCACCCAGCGAAACTCCAGGCTCTGCTTTTCGAGCCGGTTCAGCCTTTTGAGGCCGGAGTCCAGGCCGATCTTCGTGATCGAGAGCTCCATGTTCTCCAGGAGCCCGATCAGCGGCACGCTCAGGTTACCCATGGCCTGCACGTCGGCGGTCAAAAATTCCACGCCCGGCAGCGTGAAGGTGACGTCTTTCGCCACCAGGGTGCTGTCAGCGTATACAGTGTCGGCCACTACCGGGCCTTTAATATCAAGCCATTTTCCCATGCTCTTGTACCTCCTTACTCAGTCTCGAAAAAGCTCTCGAAGCCGTCGTCCGTGTATGCCACGTGCACGGTGCCGGACTTAAACGGCGGCGTGTTGGTGACGGAGATCCTCCAGACAAAATCGCCATTCACCATGTCGCTTGTGGCGTTGTCGCTCTCCAAAAACTCCACCGTCGGGGTGCCGATCAGCGCGCCGATACCGCAGAGGGTGTCGAGCTTTTCCTTCTCGTAGTTCAGGATCGTGTCCTTGTCCTGCGGTGTCATGGGGCTGTCGATCTCGGTTCCATGATCCTGCTGGAAGCTGTTCGTGATGTACTCCAGCATACGCAGGTTCACGTCGAAGATGGCGTGGGCGTCCATGCTGCCGTTGTAGGTGTAGGCCGCAGTGTGCGGGCCCCAGAGTACCCAGTTCCCGGCCCAGTAAACGGCGGTGGTGATCCCCTGCTCGTTCAGGTCGTTGCCGGTCTGCTGATCGAAGCCGTTGCTCTTGGAGTCAGCGCCGAAGTACTGCTTCGTTGCCATGATCTCCTTGTTGGACGGGCTCTCGAACGGCACCGCGTCGTGGCTCTGATCCACGCGCAGCATGGTGGCCTGTCCGACGGTGGAGAGGTGGTACACGCGGCCGTCGCCGTCAACGACTTTCGGCCAGTACACCTTGGAATATTCCGAGGTGTAGCCGTGTTCTTCCTTCCAGGCGATTGCCTTCGCGATCGTGTTGATCGCGTTTCCGTCGTCGTCCTTCAGAGGAATGTCGGCGTTCACGAAGCCGTCCCAGTGGCCGTTGAGCTTCTGGACGGTGGAGCAGAGCGCCTTGTATACCGCAGGAATGTGGCTCCAGCCGGGTGCGGCCAGAATGTTGAGGATCGCGTTCTGGTACTGGTAGAGCAGGCTCATGGCCGCCAGGCCAGTATAAACGCCCTCGTCGGTGCTGCTGCCGATAATGTCGGAGTAGTCCACCTGGGAAGCGTCCACGGTGTTGTAGGTCGCGGTTGCACTTGTCACGGTGCTTTCGCTGTCGAGCAGCTTCACCACGACGGTGCCCTTTGCGAAGTTGTAGGTCAGGGAGTAGTCCACGTCCTCTGTCATGTCCGCGATCGCGAAGGTGTCGAGGATAATGTCGGAGCTCTCAAACTCAGCCCGCAGGCTGGAGAAGGTCAGCGACACGGTGGTGGTGTCCGCAGCTCTGTGAGTGTCCGGATCCAGCACGTTGACGATGTAGATCGGGCCCACGTTTCCGACTGTGTTGTCGAAGTGCTCCGCGAAGGCTTCGCAGAGGGTGAAGCTCTCCCAGTCGTCGGAGTATCCGGCCTTTGCCTGGGCGTCGCTCATGTTGGTGATTTTGATCGGCATGTTGACGAGATCCGCGTCAGCATATCCGCGCACGAGGTTGATCGGAGCGGTGCCGATATAGGCGGCCACGACGTCAGTCTGAGTAGCGTCTGCTACCTTGCTTTCGTTGATCTGGCCATATGCGCCATGTTTGTATGCCATGGTTGTTTACCTCCTTATGGTTTTATAAAAAATCTTCGTATGCTTCCGGGATCTTTACCGTGGCGACTCCGGACTCCAGTGTGAAGCTGATCCAGTTGTGCCAGTAGGGGTAGTAGTCCCAGATGTTGCCTTCCTCCGTGAATAGCCCGTACTTGATCCCGGCCTCCTTCACGAGCCGCAGCCCGTCGAGGTATTCCGTGCTTTCCAGAGTGCGCAGCACCATGTCCGCGAAGTTGAACGAGTCCCTCCAGCCCTCCATATTCCGGGTGTAGGTCTGGGCCGTTTCTTCGTCCAGGTAGTACGAGTAGCCGCCCAGGGCTTCCTCGTTCTCCCGTGGGTTGTAAATCTCGCCGCTGTGTTCGCCAGGGTTCCAGCAGCTCAGGCAGAGCCGGATCTGGAGCTGGCGGCGGTGTTCCAGCAGGTCGTCGCTTCCTTCCATGAATTGCACGCACACGGAAGGGATCGGAGCCGTCGCGGACGGCGGGAGCCGGTCTTTTCCCGGTACATAGAGGGGGAAGGCTGCCGGGTTGACGTACTTCACGCCATAGTCGGCGTCGTTGGTCGCGTCGTCCGGCAGTTTGAGGGTGATCTGGCCGCATACGTTGGTATTGAGCCAGGCCACCACCTTGTCTATGGTTTCAACGAGTGTCATGTGGTTGCCTCCTTATCCGGTGCGATTCTGGCGCAGTGCCAGCTCAACGAGCCCCATGTCCTCGCCGGAGTTGGCCACGATCATTTCGCGGCCGTCCACGTTTATGAGCGTTCCCGGTGAGAGATACGAGGGGAAGTCCTCCTTCTTACCCATGAGCAGCATGTCGGCCTCAATGAGTCCGAGGATCTGGCCTTTTTTGAGCTTGTTCAGTTGGTCTTTATCCACCACGACGGGGATCTCTGCCCCCTCCACGCAGTGTGTCTCGGCAAACTCGTTCAGGTTCAAAAAAACGGCCCCCAGATCGTAGACTACCTGGCCTTTGAAGTCGATCATCACTCGGCGCTGGTTTCCGCTTCGGTTTCAGTCTCGGCCACGGCCTCGGCTTTTTCCTCCGCTTCCTCCAGCATGGCGATCACTTCTTTTTTGGTCTTGGCCTTGCTCGCGTCCACGCCCAGCGCGGCGGCCGCCTCCCGAAGTTCTGCCATTTTCATGTCGGTGGTGTATTTCTTCTCAGGTTCCTGCACCTTTTCGGCCACTCCGGCAGCCACGAGCTGCGCTTCGCGTTCCTCAGAGAGTGAGAAGGGCTCGGAGCCTTTTCTCATTGCCACGACGGTGCCGTCCACCACGCGGCCGTAGGTGCCTTTGATAATTCTGATCATGTCGTTGCCCTCCTTTACACGGGATCGGCAGCGTCCAGATCCGGCAGGTCGTCCTCAGCGTCGCCCGGAGTCACTTCCACGGCAGCGATCGCCGCCACGTAGTCGTCCTTCTTTTTGCAGCCGGAGACGTCCACGCCCATGTCAGCAGCCAGGGCCGCCAGCTCCTTGATCGTCATGGTGCTGAGCTGGGCCGCGTCCAGGTGCGCGGTGGTTTCCTCACCGGTTCCCTGATCGGCCTCGTCCTCAGTTTCCTGATCCGGATCCTCGGCGGGATCCTCCGGAGCTGCAGCTTCCTTGGTGGCTTCGTAGACGGCCACGCCCAGGCCGACGAAGCGGGCGGCCAGCTTGTCGTCACACTCGAAAAAGCCGTCCGCCGCCGTCTTGGTCGTGCTCCTGGTGCGTCCGTTTGCGTCGGTGTATCTGATCCCGCAGGATCCGCGTGTCACTTTAATTTTTGCCATTGGTCTGCTCCTTTCTGGCCGCGTTTATTAGAGCACGGTCGCTGTGATAAACGGGTTCTCGTTGTTCGGCATACAGAGCGGAGCGGAGGCCAGTGTCAGCTCGCGGACATTGTGCAGCGCGTCGCTGATATACTTCGGCACGTCCACGCCCGTGTAGGTGTGAAATTCACCGTCTGCCTGCTCCACCTGGGTGATCGCGCCGTAAACGGTGCGGCCAGCGTTCGGAGCTCCCACGGCGATCATGCCGTCCGGGATAAACGGCGTCACGGTGCCGTCCACTTCGGTGTAGGTGTCCTCATAGCTGAGGAAGTCGATCATGCGGCCCTTGATGTTCAGGCGGCAGATCTTAGAGGCACCGGCGGGCAGGAGCTCAGGGTTCACACCGCCCATTTCGTAGCGGCGGTTATCCATCAGCTTCATGATCCATTCATTCGCCAGGATCACGTCGGCCACGTCCGGGGCGACGAGCACCTCAGTGGCAGCCAGGCCGCGAGAGGTCAGCATGTAGATCATGGCGGCGATGTCGTCGATCATCTGCTTGCCGGAGTCCTCGGTGGTGTCCCAGGTCGCGGACGGAGTGTACACGGCCGGGTTTGCGTCCTCGTCGTAGTAGCGGACTTCTCTTTCCTCGAAGTGGTTGAAGTCGTCCACGTACTCGTCCATAATGCAGCCGTTGGTGAAGATCACCTCGGCGGCCATTGCCTCCTTGCGGCGCATGTTCATGGCGCGGAGCTCGTCCAGATCGCTGAGCATGATCACGCCCTGGCGCTGGGCCGGTGTCAGGTTGGTGTAAAGCGCCTCCCCGAAGCCGCGTTTCGCCAGATCGTCAATGGTCAGCGGGCGCTTCGGTGCGATATAGGACGGAGTGAAGCGCTTCATGGTGTAGCCGTCGCGCAGGATCGTGATCCCGCCCTTGCGGGGTGCGACGAAGGGTGCCGCCTTCTTGTGTCCCTTTCTGTACTCCACCAGCACGTCGTTGGTGGCGAAAATGTCGCTCGCCGCGTTGGTGGGGAAGTAGCGATCCAGCAGGAAGGTGTGGAGCGGGGGAAGCTGCTCCACGGAGGCGAGCAGAGTGTGGGTATCATAAAAATTAAATGCCATTTCTTTGCCCTCCTGTTCTTTAATACTCCACGGCGTCGGAGATCAGGATCCCAGCGGAGCGCAGGGCCTCCTTGTCTGCCGCCGTGATTTCGTAGCCGTCGGCCACGATTAGCGCGTTGGTGTTGAAGTGTCCGGTGCGGTATGCCACCGCCTCCACCGTGTCAGTGGCGGTTTCGTCGCTGCCGGTGTCTACTTCTTTTGCGAGGACGGCGTTTGCCGTGCCGGTTGTGGTTTCACTGATCAGCTCCATGCCGTTGTCACCGGCCGCCAGAAGGCTGCCGCGTTCGAGCACGCCCTGGTTGGGTGCGAGCTGTACGCTGAATGGCTCAGCGGGCGGGTACACGCCGTTGATCAGATTGTCGAAGCCGACAGTGCCGAGAGTTTCGTCAATTCTGGTGCTCATTCTTAGTTACCTCCTTTGGTTTTGTTGTAGGCGTTTACTACCGCCTGAATGTCTGCCGCGTCCGTCTCGGCCTGGTTCATGCTCTGGCCGCCGTTGGGAGCTGCTGTCACTTTGTCCGCTCCGGACTTCGCGCCGTCTGTCGCGTAGTTGGAGAGGAAGGTCTGCCCGGCTTTTGCGCTCTGCTGCATTACGCGGAAGCAGAGCTCCTGAGCGGTGCAGGGTTCGTCGCCGTACTTGGCGTCGTGGACGAGCTGCTGATCCGGGATAGAAGCCGCGATCGAGTCAATGGCCGCCAGGCGGTCGCGCTCAGCCGTCACCGCGTCGGTGTTCGCCTGCGTCTGGGCGGCGTTCAGGGCGTTCTGCTCGATCTGAGCTACCAGATCAGGTTCCTGTGCTCTCAGTTCTTCGAGTGTCATGTGGTTTACCTCCTTCTGTTTTGCCGCCTTGTTGGTCGGCCTTTTATTTGCTGCCGGTCTTTTGGCCGGTTTAGCACTTGGTTGTGTGGGGATCGTCCCCGGTAAATTCCGGAGCCCCTCGACGTTGTGGCTCACGCCGTTGACGAAGAGGATCTTTCGGTCGGCGCTCAGGCTCATGTCGGGATCTTCGTCGTCCTCTTTGAGCTCGTCGGCGAAGCCCTTCTCCAGTGCCTCGCGTCCGGTCATCCATGTTTCCTTGGCCATCATGCTTCGCAGGGTGTCCGTTTCGATCCCGGTCTTGGCGTTGTAGATCTCAGCCACGGCCCGCTCGCTGGCGTCCATGCTTTTGATCATCTGCTTCATGTCCTGGATGTTCATTGCGTCCCAGAGAAGCACACTGACGCCGTGGATCATCACCAGAGAGCCAGGGAACACGGTCACGGTGTCGCCTGCGCACATGATCACGGACGCCGCGCTTGCCGCGATCCCTTCGACGATCACGTTCACCTCGCCGCTCAGTGCTTTGAGGGCGTTGTGGATTGCGATCCCGGTGTAAAGGTCGCCGCCGCAGCTATTGAGGCGCACGTTTATGTGGGCCTTGTCTTTGATTGCCGCCAGATCTTCCATGAAGCCCTCCGGCGTGATATAGAAGCCGGGCTTCGGTTCTCCCGTCCACCAGTCAATAGGCTGCTGGCTCATTACGTCGCCGTAGAGAGTGAGCTCGCCCTCGTCCTCGCCGACGTCTGCCACGTTCCAGAATTTCACCGCCGTGGCTGCGGGTGCGCTGGGTGCCGGTGCGGGCCCCATTCGCAGGTCAGGTCTTTTCATTGCCTTGTCCTCCTTGTATTGATTGCCGGATCTGCTCCGTGATCACGAGCTGCCGGAGCGCCTGGGCGGCTTTCGCGCCGTTCGTCTCCGGGTTGTGCGGGTTGTTCTCGTTGCCTTCCTCCGGCTGCTGGCTTTCGCCTTCTCCCTCACCTTCGGTGCTCTCAGACTGGCCGCCGGTTTCCGTCTGGTGCGGATCCGGAGACTTGCCGCCGAGCTTTTCGTTCTCCCGGCGCAGGGTTTCCACGTTGGAGTCCCACTGGCCGCCGTTCAGGCGGACGGTGCTCTGCTCGTGAGTGGAGAAGCCTTCGCTACATGCCAGGATCTCGGCCGTGATTTCCTTCACCGGATCGAGCTGTCCCTGAGACGGGCCGAGCCATTCGCTGCCGAGGTATGCCGCATGGATCGCCGGATCCGTGAAAAATCCGGGCGCATTGACGCGGCCACGGGCCACGGCTTCGGAGAGCCACACCTCATAGATCGGGTGGCAGAAGTCGCGGGTGATCCAGTCGCGGCGCATTTTGAAGGACTTCCACGCCTCCAGGAGCGCCGCACGGCTCGCACTGTACGAGCTGTTGAACGATTTCAGCAGCAGGTCGCTGGGGATCTCCAGTGCCGCGCCGATCTGCTGGCAGATAGCGTTCACGAAGTTCTGGAAGCCTCCGGCCGGTCGCGTAGGCTGCGCGAAGGTGACGTCCTCGCCTGGCTGCATGATATTGATCTGTCCGGGTCCCATGCTGTACTCGTTCGGAGTGTTCGGGGATCCGGGCGGATCCGGCTCCACCTGGTTGAATGGCATGTCCTCCGTGCTGGCCTCGGTCTTAATAAAGGCCGTGAAAAAGCTCTCGATCACCGCAGCCATGAGCTCCGAGTCTGTGTACCGGCGGAGCTGGAGCAGTGGCTCGATCACCTGCGCCAGATATGTGACGCCACGGTATTGCTCGCAGCGCTCCGAGTCCATGACATGCACGACGTTGGGGAGCCCGGTGTGTTCCTGATATGCCAGGACGCGGCTCCAGGTCGTCTCCTGCGGTGCGCCGATCTCGAAGGGATAGGTGCTCCGGATATGGTAGGCCACCGTCATGCCGTTTTTGTCGATCTCCACGCCGTCGAAAATGGTGTTCCCGTTCTTCGGGTTCCTGCCGGTGGTGTAGTAGATCGACTGGCCGCCGCCGTAAATGGTGGGAGTTGCCACGCGGTCGGCCTCAATGAGCTGGACGTGCAGCGCGTAGGGCTGGAGCCTCGTCGTTTTGTACTGTTTCAGTATTCCGATACAATCACCGGAGAGCAGCCAGGTGACGCACGCGAGCTGCTGGAGCCCGTAGAAGTCGTTCAGGCCGGTGGCGTCGCAGGCTTTTTTGTTCTCAGCCCAGAGACGAAACTCCCGCTCTGTGGATTTCTCCCAGACTTCGGCCTGTTCAGCACTCAGGCCCAGCACGTTGCGGTCGATCCGGCTCTGGAGCTGGAGCCCGCAGCCTACCACGTTTGTGCGGTTGGTCTTAATGGCCGAGGTGGCGATCGGTGCCACCATGTATAACATGCGGGCACGCTGCCGCAGGGTGTAGTTGTTGAAGTCTATGTCCTCATGTGGTGAGCCGCTCGGAGCGTTGAAGCCTTTCAGGGCCTTCTTGTGCCAGCTCGCCCCGGCTTCACTGTAGCCTTTGTTCTGTGGCCTGGCGGCTGTTTTCATTTCCTTGCTTTCTATCTTGATCGCCTCCTTCGCCCTTTGAATTTGTGCATAAAAAACGACAGGCCGGGAGAGTAAAGGAGCGAAACCTCCCTCCGGTGCCTGCCGTAGTAAAAGCCGGTCGCCCGGCGTTTACCCGTTACCAGTCCCGCGGCACCACGGCCACGGCTCTGCGGGCCGACGCGCCCGCCAGTTCGGCCTCCAGCCCCTCGATCTCTTCCTCCAGTTCCTCAATTTCGGCCCGGATTTCAGAGAGCGGGGTGTTGTACCTTTGCAGGTTCCTGGATCCTATCGTGTAGAGCTGCACGCCGCCGGTGAGCATTTCCTTCTCGCGTGCCAGGTAAAGATCCAGGCGTTCCTTTTTGGCCGCCAGTTCGGCCTTGATAATTGTTACGGTTCTTGTCTTGGTTGCCATGTGTTCGCCTCCTTACCACTCGTCGAAGTAGTCGTCCGGACGTTTTGCCCGTCTTGGCTGCGAAGCTGCAGCTTTCTTCTGTGGTTTTTCCCTTTCCGGCAGGTTTTTGAGCCGTCTCTCCACGGCGTCCATGTCCGGATTGATAATGCGGAGCCCGGCCAGAGCGTAGTTTCGGCAGTCGAGCGCCTCGTTCCGTTCGTGCCCTGGGATCTTCACCCAGGCCCAGCGGTTCCCGCGCTTCGTCTGAGTCAGCTCCAGCTTTTCAGAGAGCAGGCCGTTGAAGTAGTAGGTGTCGTAGCCGTAGCCCTCGCCCTTTGGGAAGTGGCAGTATTTCGCGCCAGGTGCCTGCACCTGAATGGACGACATGATCAGCTCCTTGCCAGCGTCCACGCCGAGCGTGTAGAGCCAGCAGGTGATCTTCTTGTTATCCCTGATCGGCACCTTGGAGGGCGGCGTCACGAACGGGATCCCGTCGCCGCCTTTGCCCTTGATCGCGAACACGCGCCGGTTCTTTCGGAGCCTGCATTGTTCGTACACCTCCTGCGTGTAGTGGCCGCCTGAGTCCACGCATGTGATCGAGATCACCAGGCCCTTGCCGTCGCGGAAGCACCAGACGTGATCGATCACGTCGTCGAGCCGCGCCCACACCTCTTCGGTGTTCGGTTTTCCCATGATGTAGCCCTTCTGGATCCCCCACGTCTCGCCATAATGGCCGTGGCCCACGACTTCGTACTCCAGGCGGTTGTCCTGGGTGTCTACTCCACATGTGAGCACCAGGACGCCCTCCGGAAGCTCTACCGGGTGGCCGTCGGCGGTCTGGCCGTAGTCCTCCCGGCGGGCCAGCATGGTGTCCTCGTCGGCGATCCCGCCGCGATCCTCCCAGAGCTCGCCCAGCTTGGTGTTGAATACTACTTTCAGCTTTTGCGGATCGTCCTTTGCCCGGAGAAATTCCAGGCATATGTCAGCCCATGGCACCCAGGGAGACGAGAAGGCGTTCAGCCAGAAGCTCCGGACTCCCGTTTTGTAGGCGTCCGGGTTTTCCGCGATCCACTTCGCGGGCTGCCGTCTCATGGTTTCCTCCGGGATAATGCACCCGCAGTTCGGGCACGTCCATGTCACGGGCCCGTTTATGGTGTACGATTTCTTCCCCCGGATCGTTTTCACGCTGTGGTCGAAGTGGATCCGGTCGAAAATGATCTCGCCGTACTCGCCACACTCCGGGCATTTATGGCACCAGCGCTCCTGCGTGCCCTGGTAGTAGCTGCTCTCAATGTTGGACGCGCCTTTGATCGTCGGAGTTGATACCTCGACGGCCTTCGCGTTGTAGAATGTGGTCTGCCGGGCCTGAGCCAGCGCCCAGGGATCGCCCTCGGTGCCTGCACTCACGGCCCAGCGGTCGCGCTCGTCGCCGATTATGTACCGGGCGGGCGTCGAAGCCAGCGCGGAGGCGCTGTTTGAGCCGGTGATCGTCAACATTCCACCAGGGAAGGACTTCTGGAGGATCGTGTTCCCGGAGTCCCGCGTCCTCACGTCCGAGACTTTCGCCTTTAGCACCTTGCTGTCTCGGATCATTGGAGCGATCCGGAGCCTGGAAAACTTGCGGGCGTCGTCGAGTGTCGGCTGCACAAACAGAATAGAGCCGGGATCCTGGTCGATTATGTACCCGATTATGTTCAGTTCGAGCTCCGACTTTCCCACCTGAGACGCCGCCACCATTGTGATCTTGTGGATCTTCGGATCCGTGAACGCCTCCATAGGCTCCCGGAGGTACGGCGTCCGGGCGGTTCGCCACGGGCCTGCCTCTGCGGAAGTCTCCGGCGACAGGCGGCGGTGTCTGTCGGCCCATTCTGCCACGGTGAGTTCCTCCGGTGGCTTGAAATTGCGGACGGCCGGGTTTATGGCGGCGTTTAGTTTCCGGGTGGCTGCCTTACTCGTCGGCCTCTTCATCTGCGAGCACTTCTCGCCAGCCTTCGCGATCCCTTACCCGCCGCTGGTAGGCTTCGGGGTTGTATTTGTACCCCGCGAGCTCGTTCAGGATCTTGTTGCACTCGGTTCTGATAATTGCCGAGGCTTCGGCGGCCGTTCCTGCCTGGATCACGTCCATTGCGAGGCGGCCAGGCAGCGCCATGATCATGCTGCGGACGGTGTACACGAGGTCGTTCGTCATGGCTTCCACGTCCTCGCTCCGGTGCATTTGCCCCTCCAGTTCTTTGAGCTGAAGCTCCGCGATCTTGGCCTTGCTCTGTTTGAGGTCGGCCTCGGCCCTGAGCTTGTCGCTCTCGGCCTTTACGGTGTCGGCCGTCTTGGTTTCCCGGCCGTTCACTTTGTCACTCAGGTATTTGATGTAGGTCTGCACGGTTGGCAGCAGGTCGAATTTGTACGGGTTGCGCTGCTCCACGGGAATTATGCCCTCCTTGGCGAGCTGTTGCACCCGGCGATCTGTCAGCCCGAAGAGCTTGGCAATTATGGCCGAGCTTTGCAGGTTCTTTTTTGTGCCCTCCGCCATGAGCGGCACCCCCTTTCTCTGGCATAAAAGCGAAACGAAACGGCTCAAAAATTTTTTTTAAAAACTGCGCGAGTTTTGGGCTCGCGAGCACCGCAGCGTTTTCGGAGCTCGTCACAGTACCTTCCGGCATTTCCCCGCAGAAATTTTTTTCAGCGGCTCGGCTTCGGCTTTTCGCTTTATTTTTTCGCGGCGTTTTTTTTGCGCTTTTCTTTTCGCTTTTCTTTCGCGTTTTCTTTCGCGTTTTCTTTCGCGATTTCGTTCGCGCTTTTGGCTTTGTTCGTTGGCTTTGCTTTCGCTTTCGGCTTTGCGGCTTCTTTCGTCGGCTTGGCCATTACTTCATTTGCTGGTTGATGTGGTGTTCAAACCTCTTTTCCAGGTTCTCAGCGATCAGCTCTTCGATCGTGTCCTTTGCGCGGCCGCTTATCATCTGGGGCACGCTTAATGTGCGGACGGCTTCGATCGGTGTGCGGTCGTCGCCTGTGCGCTGGAAGGGGAGAGTGCTCCCCCCGTTTCCGGAAGCAATGAACGTGCCCTGCTTCATGCTGGCCCGCTTGCCCTTAATGATGGTGGCTTTCACCGTGTACTTTTTGGGCGGTGCTACCATTGCCACCGGGCTGCTCGTTGAGAGTGCCTGGCCGGGTACCTTGATTTTGCTCTTCTGGCGGGTTGTTTGTGGAGACTTCGGCGACTGGTTGAAGTGCGTCGGCGTCAATGTCCGGCCGCTGTAAACGAGCGAAGCCCCGTCAACGGATACCCCCGACACTTTAATGGAGGTGGCCCCCCGTTTTACTTTCGGGCCCGCCTCCGATATTGCGGCGGTGTCTACTCCATAATGCTGCCGGATCCCCTTCTTTACCCAGGCGGGTGCCCTTGATGTAAAGTCGGAGACGGTGCTGTTTATGGCCTTCTGGCCGCCGTCCTCTAATTTCTGGAGCTTTTTCACGAGGGCCTCCCCGTCTTTTAGTGTGACGGAAAACGCGCCGCTCGTGCGCTTCGCTGAGCCGGTATAGTATAGGCTGCTACTCATGGGCGGCACCCCCTCTCGAAAATTTACCCTCCCCCCAATTATTTTCTGGGAGGGGAGGGCATGAAAAAACCGCCAGGAGTTCGCATTGTCTCCCGACGGTCTTTTATATGGCTTTCGCTGAATTGTATCATACCACGCCCGCGATTATCTTTCAATATCCCTTTTTATCCCCTTTTATCCCTTTTTGTCCCCTTTTATCCCCCTGTGCTCAAAAAATAGGCCCGCCTGCGTGCTAGAATGGCGCAGAACGGGCTTTTTGTGGTTTCGGTGGGGAATTATGCCCCCGTTTCTTTTTGAAGCCTTGTGAGGCTTTGTAGCGCGGAGCCGTGGATCTTGAAGGTGCGTTTCAGGTATTTGTCCGCCCGCTTTTCATAATCCGGCTCGCGGGAGAATAGGGCCGCGCAGATCGGCCACCACTTGGCACCGTCAAAATAGTGCATTTCAATGACGGTCGCCTCGTCGGGTTTCTCCATGAGTGAGATCAGCAGTTCCAGGGCGGCGCGTTCCTTCTTTTCCTCGGCCACCATGTCGCTGATCTGGCGCTCCAGTTCCATTTTCCGGACTACCTGGCGTTCGGTCTTGCTGCTGCTCCCGCCTGAGCCTCCAGGCATCCCGCTTAGGTTCGGGGTGGAGGGGGAGTTCATGGCGTCCTCCAGACGCGCCAGCCGTTCGATCAGGTTGTCGATCCGGCGCTGGTAGCTCGCGAAGTTTTCGAGCCGGTGTTTTATTGCGTCCGTTTCCTTTGGGCGCTTTTCGTCTGATTGTGGGGCCATTCTTTCCACCTCCTTGTCCCTCTCAATGCAGGAGCCGCTCGTATTCGTCGCGGGCCACTTCCTTGCCCCCGCGTATGAGCTGGATCCCGGTCGTCTTTCCGGTTGTTTTTACGTACCGACGCACGATCACGTCCACGAAGCCGGGTTCCATTTCCATGATGTACGACTTTTGCCCGGCACTTTCGGCGGCGATCAGCGTTGTGCCAGATCCCCCGAAGGTGTCGAGCACTCCTTCGGCCCAGTCTGTATTGTCGAGCAGCTTCTCCAGTATTTCCACCGGCTTCTGCGTCGGGTGCAGCTCGTTTCCGGAGCGCGTAGCCTCCAGCACGTTGCCGTAGCCCTTGTGGTTGTCCCACTTTGGCTTCGTCCGGTGCGCGAACATGACGAGCTCGTGCTGGGTTCTCCAGCCCATACCCATGCCCGGTGTTTTCTTATTCCAGACAATCATATTTTTGACGCCCAGGCCGGAGCCCTCCACGACGTCGTACAAGTAAATCCACATGCGCCAGTCGGTGAAGATATAGGCCACCCGCCCCTCAAAATTCTGGAGGATCTGCTTCATAAGTGACTGGTACCCGCGTGTGCTGAGTGTATCGTTCGCGATCTGGACGTCGATCTCTTTCCCGTTTTTGTCGTACCGCTTTGTTCCTATGTTTCCGGTAGATCTTCCGGACTCCTGGAAGCCTCCGGAGCAGTAGGGCGGATCCGTGAGCAGGATCTCCGGGTTTTCTCCGTTCAGCAGGAGCTCCCGGTTCTTTTCGTTGGTTGCGTCCCCGCAGACGACGCGGTGGTGGCCGAGGATCCAGAGGTCGCCCTTCTTGGTGACGGTCTGATCTGGCTCCGGTGTCTCCGGTATCTCGTCCGGCTCGTTCAGATCATTGTGGAGTGCTTCGGCCAGGGCGGTGACGAGGCTTTCCACCTCGTCGTCCGTGTACCCGGTCAGCTCCAGCGGGATCTCACCGGTGTCAATGTCTGCGAAAATGTCGGCCAGCATTTTGTTGTCGATCTCGGCCAGCTCCGCGATCCGGTTGTCGGCCACCAGATCGGCGTACTCTTCGGCCTCGGTGGTGTAGTTCTGATAGTCCACCGGCACCTGCTCCATGCCCTCCAGGAGAGCGGCAGAGAGGCGGCCGTGGCCCTTTACTATGAAGCCGGAGCGCTTCGAGACGGTGATCGGCTGCCTCCAGCCGGTCTGGCATATAATGCGGCCGAGTAGCTGGATCTGGCTGTCCGGGTGCGTGTTCGGGTTCTTCGGGTTCGGCACCAGGGTGGCGGCGTCCACGATCGCGTCATGCGCACAAAATACCGGGATTTCACCCGCCCACGCTTTCAGCTCTGCTTCGGTCTTGTAGTCACTCATGGTTTGCCTCCCTTCCCGGCCGGAGTGTCCGGTGCTCGTCCTATGTTTACGGTGTCTACCGTCTGCGCCGCTTTCAGGATCCGGCGCTTGTACGGTGCGTTCTTTTCCCCTGGCTGGCGCTTCACGCCGTAGATCGGGCCGACGGAGTTCAGTGTCAGCCCCTCCATGGCCTCCCAGAGCGTCCGGGCGATCTTCCGGCGGCGGTATGCCTCCCGGAGCTCCCGGATCAGGTGCCTGGCGAGCCTTGACGCGCCCCAGATCACGAGGATCACGGCCATTGTCACGAACGGCAGCCAGAGAAGTGACGTCAGGCAGAAGATCCAGCTCCGCGAGGTGTGGCCGGTGGCCTTTGCCGCGATAATGAGCAGCCAGGCCAGCAGATCCACCAGGCAATACAGAAGCATGAGTGCCGCGCCGCGTCCGTTTCTATCCTCGTTTTCCATGTCCCTGAGCCTTCCTTTGCTTTGCCTGCTGCCGCAGGATCTGATCGACGGTGGCCGGGCCTTTTGCCTGGCTCTGCTTCTGGCGTGCCCTGTTGGGCTTGCTGTTACCTGCAGAGCGCTTCGCCTTCCGTCGTTGCTCCCGGTTTCCGCCGGGTTTTGGCGCGTTGTTCTGTTTGTATGGCGATATGAGGCCACACTCCAGTGCGCACTTGGTGCAGAGAGCCTGCGCTCCCTGGCTGGAGATCAGGCGATCCACTTCCGGAGCCTTCCAGCATTTCCGGCCGCAGTGTGGGCACTCCACCGGCTCCCAGTCCGGGTGTTTCGCCTGGGTGTCGCCTTTGAGGTTCTCGTCGAGCGGCAGGCAGACGATCCCGCCCTTGTCGGTCTGTTTCCTGGGCGTGAGATCAATCCCGTACTCTCTGAGTTTCTCCCGGTGCTCGTCGCGGCTTTCTTCCTGAATGGTTTCGACGGGTTCCACCTGGTAGAGATGGAGAGTGAAGGAGAAGAGCGGCTCCCACTTGTGAGCCTTCCATACCTCTGTAAATTCTTCCAGGGTGGCGCTCTCGCAGATCCCGGCCTCCATTTCACTGTAGAACATGGTCTGCATGACGGCCTCGTCGTCCTCGTCCTCCCAGCCATGCAGGTGCCAGCTCGTCCGGTCGTCGTAGTCCCACTGGGAGAAGTGGAGCGTGTGGCCGTCGATCGGCCAGCCGGTGCCGGTTACTTTGCCCTTGATAATCTTCGGTCTGTATGTCATGCTTTTGCTCCCTCCATTTTCCTGCGGTATGCTTCGTCGGGCTTCGGAGCTCCGTCCCAGTCTCCGGAGATCTGCGCGGTTCCCTTCATGGCTGTGGCGTGTGGTGTCAGAATGTCGCGCCACATGAGCGCCACCTCATAGCAGCCGCATGCGATCACGAAGGGTATGTCGTAGCAGTGCCAGCCGTGGGCGTTGTGGATCTCGTCCGTGTGATTGATCCGGAGCTCCTCCAGCTTTTTGCGGTCGTCCTCGCTCAACTTCACGCCGAGCCGGTTCTCTATCTGTGTTACGTCCAGGTTTCCGAGATAAATTGCCATTATTTGTTCCTCCTTCTGAATTTGTCCGGATCGTTGCAGGTACTCCAGTGTGGAATATAGCCCCAGCCGGTTGCCTCGGCCGGAGAGTGAACGATCTCGCAGGATATGACGTCCCCGGCGGGCGTCACGATCTTGTCAGGCCCTCCCGGTTTTGTCAGGTAGTTGACGGCCTTCGCGTCGCACGGCATTGGCCGCCCGGTTCTGGTGCGGATCCAGACGATCGGAGCCCCGCAGCTCCGGCAGGTTTTAACGTCCATTGTCTGCCTCATGGTGTGGCCTCCTTCCTGCGCCACACGGCCTCGGTGGCGTCTGAGCGTGTGGACTTGCGGCGGCCGCAGGTTTCCACGATCCCCATGTCTTTGAGCTCCGAGAGCCTCGGTGCCACGTAGTTGCGGTTGTAGTATGGGATCCGGCCAGCCGCCACCAGCTCGTCGGTGATCTCACTCACGGTCATGGAGCGGGTGCCGAGCGTTTCGAGGATCAGGCGGCTGCGGTCTTTTGTTTTCGGCAGCACGGCCTCGTAGCTGGCTTTCCTGGTTTCTTTGGTTGTCATGTTCGCGCCCATTTTGTGCCTCCTTCCTTCATGTCAGCGCTCCGCCATATAATAACGGCAGAGGGAAACGGTGCGGCGTCCTTTGAGTTGCCTTCCTCGTCTGTGAATTTGAGCCTCCCGCGCAGGAACCGTACTTCGTCGGCCTTGCCCCGGAGTATGTAGTCGTGGAAGTATTGGGTGTCCGTCCGGGCCGGTATGAGCATAACAACGAGCGTGCCGGGTTTCTGGCTTTCCTCGTAGCCCTTCTGCACCCAGTCCTGGATCTGGCGGCCGTAGGGCGGGTTGCAGAATACGCGATACCCCCCCCAGTCTTTTTTGAGGCCGTCGTCCTCCGGCGTGTAGTATTTCGCACACTTGGCGCTCTTTTCGGTTGCGGCAGGATCCAGATCGAAGTGAAACTCGTGATCCAGTTCCTCGAAAAAGTCCAGCGGTGTGCACCAGTTCATGTTCTGGCTGCTCAGCAGTGCTTTGTTCATGTGTGTGCTCCTTTCTGGCCCGTCACGCCTGCGCGAAGGTAGGCACGAGCAGGCCGTTTTCTGTCATGGGTTCCGGGTTCTCCAGGAGGTCGAGGATCGGGCAGTCCTCGCCGCCTTCCCGGCACATGTTCCTGGTGGTTTCTTTATCCATGCGGGCCGTGATCGGCTCGCCGGTGGTCTTATTGATCAGGATCCTGCTCATGATCTGGCACGTCGCCCTCGGTGCCAGCGGCGATCCCTTGCAATGCTCACATTTCTTCATTGTCTGCCTCCGTTTCTCCGTATGTCAGCTCTATGCCCTCCAGGAGCTTGATCACTCCCGCGATATATTGCACCCGGTACGGTTCGAGCTCCGGCTGTTTGATATGCTTCCGGCCGTAGATCTGCTTCATGTCGCGCCATACTTCCCAGGGCACCCGGTAGAAGTCCACCAGGCCGAAGCTCACCATGATGAAGGCAGCAGCGCCCAGGCGGTGGTGCTCGGTCAGGCTTTCGATCTGCTCCTGTGTGAGCCGTCCGTACTCGATCCGGTCGCTGTCGGTGTGCTTCGCCTCGAATATGACGGAGCGGCCACCGGAGAGGGTGCCCTTGAAGTCAGGTTGCCCGGCCTTTGTGTAACATGCCAGGAATTGTCCCTGCCGGTTCGGCGGTCTGAGTGGCCGCATGGGCTCCGGTGTTTTCTCCACGCGGGCCCAGCCCTTGTCTCTGTACCACTCCAGGCTGGCGGCGATCATGTTCTCGAATTGTTCCCCGGCCCGTTTGCTCTGGAGCCCCCTCTGGCTGCGCTGGACGTTTGCCAGGGCTGCGGAAGCTGTCGGATCCCGGTAGCCCTCAGCGTTCTTTCCTGGCGCGTTCTCCCAGCTCATGGATCCACCTCGTCGCCGGTTCCTGCTGGGAGATTGGCCGTCTCCAGAGCTTCCAGCGCTCCGGTGTACGGGCCCGGCGTTTCCGGCTCTGGTTGTTCCTCGATCGTGAGTACAAAATTCCTGCCAGGATTGCGGCGCAGGTATTTGATGACTTCGGCCAGGAATGGCGCGTCCATGTGGACTTCCGGTACTTCGTCCGAGTCCGGGCCGGTGCTGATCAGTTCCAGCTTGGCATGAAGCTCTCCGGTCTGCGGTTCGCCCTCCTGCTTGGCGGTGTAGAGTGTGGCCGCGTCCCTGATCGGGATCCCGTGCTCCTTTGCGAAGTCAATCTCGCGGACCATGCCCTCGCTGGGATTTGCCATGCCATACACCCAGATCTCGTCGCATATGTTCAGCAGGGCGAGGCCGATTTCCATTCCGGCAGCCCGTTCCTCCGGCATGCTCTCGTCATAGAATTGCGTGCAGTAAACGTGCGGCGCGATCGGGATCACGTCCGGCCAGAGGTCGGCCACCTCCCGGCAGTAGCCCTGGGCCCGTGTGATGTTCTTTTCCATGTCTCCCCGGCAGGGGGAGCATATATAAACCAGTTTCTTTCTCATGTGGTTGCCTCCTTTTGCCTTTGTCTGTCCTTTACCCTCAGTTTCGAGACGTTCACGCCTGCGGCTGTCAGATCCGGATCGTCGAAGCGTAGGCCCCGGCGGTTCATTTCCAGGTTGACGGCGTTGTCAACGAGCACGAGGTTGTCAATGTTGCAGTTGTCCTTGTTGCCGTCGAGGAAAGTCACCATTTTGCCCTCCGGGATCGGGCCGTGGTATTTCTCCCAGGTGGCCCGGTGTACAAACACGAAGCGCTCGCGCTGGATCCCCGTCTCTTTTACCTTCCTTTCGGCCGTTTCTTGGTCATTCCGTCCTGCGTGAATCCAGAAGCCCGAAGGCTTGCTCCGGTTTCTTCCGGCAGTGTGTATGTAACCACTTTGGTGTAGCCCATGGCCTTGCAGGCTCGGACGGCAGCGCCATATAACATGCTATTGGCGTTTCTGTTCCCTTCCAGTACGCATACTCGCAGTATTTCAGCGGTTTCTCCGTCGTCGAGGTTTCTCGCGATCGGGCGGCCCACTATGCAGACACCGATCAGTGCGTCGTTGTCGTCTTTTAGCCCTATGCTGAATTTATGCCCGCATGGTGCTATATTGTGCCGGTGGTGGAGGTTCACGAAGTCCTTCGCTTCTGCGAGAGTGATCGGTGTCAGTTTCATGCCTTGCCCTCCGTTTCCCCGTCCGGCAGCGCCTGAGTGTCTGCCTTCGCGCTGAGCTTCCGGAGCCAGTCGTTCCCGGTCAGCCTGCGGTAGTCGTCCTCGCGTTCCCGTCTGGCCGCCTCCCGGCTCTCCAGTAGCTGCCGCCCGTTGTCCGGGATAGCTGCAGCCGCCTTGTCGATCGTGGCGGTGATCCCGGCCGGAGTCATTGCCCGCTGCTTCTCGCGCTCATACATGGGCGTGTACTGCTGCATGAAGGCCACGCGATCCATGCCAGGCTTGCCGCCCACGCAGTAGCTCCGGTGCATTTCCCAGAGGTTGCCCCAGCCGATTGTCTCGACGGCGCGGGCCACGAGTGGCGGGAGCTGGCGGCTTAGGTCGCCGTGGTTATATTCTCCGGCGGTGTAGAGCAGGTCGCTCACGGCCGCCCAGGCTTCGTCCGGCGCTATGAGGTCGGGGTGCTGGATCTCCAGCATGATCTCCCGGATCTCGGCCACGCTCGGCGGCCATTTGCTGGTTGCTATGTGCTTATTGAGCGCCAGGGCCACGATCCGGCCATCGTCTGTCTCAAACATTGTCGCCCAGAGGTTTGTCGTAGCTTCGATCGCCTGGCTGTCCTTGAATTTGTCGTAGTTCGGGTAGGCCGTTGTGACGATTGCCACGAGCCGCGCCGCGTCCGCTTTTGTCATAGTTGGCCGCCTCCTTCCTCCCTGGCGATAATGTCGGCCAGCACTCCCAGCGTGTTGACTTTTCCGGATCCACCGGCTGCCGGTGCCGTCCTGGGTGCCTGGGTGTCGTCGTATTTGCCTTCGAGTACCTTCGCCATGTTGTCGGCCTTCATCAGCCAGTTGAAGTCGGCCGTCCAGTTGCGGGAGTTGCGGCCCTTCATAAACGCCGAAGCCTCGGCCTTCTCGAAGAGCTCCCGGAAGGTGTCGATGTTCTGGCTGTATTCCTTCCACCTGGCGCGGATCGCTTTCTTCCGGCCGTCGCTGATATTGCGCAGCCGTGGGTAGCTGGTGCAGGTCGTGTGGTAAAGTGTCACGATTTCCTCGAAGGGCACGGGCTCCGCAGCCGGTACGCCGTCAGGCGTAGAAGATTCACCTTCTTCTCTGGTCTTATCTTGTCTACTCTTCTCTAGTCTAGTCTGGTCTAGTCTGCCTCCGGTCGTTTCCCGGTCGGTTTGCGGTCTGCCCTCGGTCTGTCCGGCGGTCGTCCGGCGGTCGTCCGGCGGTCGTTTGTCGGTCGTCCGCGAAGTGTCCGCCGGTTCAGCCTGAGCAGCGGCGCGTCGCCTCCGGGAGCGGTTTTTCTCCGCCTCCCGTTGGTCGATCAGCTTCCCGGTGTACTCGTACCAGTCATGCAGGGCCATGGTTTCGCCGGGTTCTCCGTCGATCAGGCCAGCGTGACAGAGCGCGTTCACGAAGTCGTCCGGGTTCCCGTTCCACTGGGCGGCCCTGGCGATCGTGCGGCTGTTTACGCCGTCCAGGGATCCGCTCGGCGTGTTATCGAGCGCCCAGAGCCAGAAGGACACGAGCAGGCCCAGCATGTACGGCGGATCTATTTCCAGTTCGTCGGCCGCCATGAGCAGCTTCCGGTGGTCTTTTAGTTGCTGGTGTACCTGGATCCATGCCATGGTGTGTGCCTCCTTCCGTGGTTGTTTTTCGGTCGTTTGCCGGTCGTCCGCAGTTTGTCCGGCGGTCGTCCGGCGGTCGGTTTATTCTCAGTCCATGAAGCCGTTGCCCTGGTAGTTGTTGCCATTGCCTCCGCCTCCGTTGCTGTCCGCGAAGTAGATCCGCGAAGCCGTCACCTCGACGGCCTTGTGGTTCTTCCCGTCGTTTCCCTGCCATTTCCGGGTAGTGATCCGCCCCTCCACGACGATCTGGCGGCCTTTGGTGAGGTACTGGTTCACAAACTCGGCCTGCTTATCCCAGCACACGATCGGTATGTAGTCGGGTGGGGTGTTCTTGTCACGGCTCGGCACCTGCACGGCCAGATCGAAGCTGGCCACCGGCGTGCCGGTCTGGGTGTATCTTGTCTCAGGTTCCTGGGCGAGTCGGCCCAGGAGCTCCACATGGTTAAGCATTGTTCTGTCCTCCGTTCTTTGCTGCGTCAAACTGGTTGCATATGTCGTCATACTGGGCCCGCGTCAATCCGTGCGGATCCTGGAGCCCGAATTTTTCGGCGATCCGGCTGTCGATCTGTTGCCTGCTCCAGCCCACGTCCTCGCCTTTTCGGTACAAGCGGGAGAGTTGGGCGTCTGAGAGGCCCCGTGACGCGCCAGAGCGCCCGTTCTGGCCGTTTTGCGGTTGTGGCTGGGTATTTCTACCCCCGGCGGCGTTCTGGCCTCCTGTGGCCGTCTGGCGGCCATTCTGGGCCGGTTGCGCGGCTTGTGCCGGTGCGTCGCTTCCATGGTCGGCCATGTCCGGATCGTCGTCGCCCTGATCTATGCCGAATTTCTCGAAGAGGTAGTATTTGAGGCAGTACGTCCAGGCGCTCCCCTTGGCCTTATCCGGCCCGCCGTCGTTGGTGCCGATCGCGTGGAGCGTCACCTCCATGTGCTCGTCCGGGTTGTCGGCGTTCGTCCAGCGGATCGTGAGGTCGGCCTCGTATACCCACACCACGCGGCCCCCGTTCCTGGTGTTCTGCTGGAAGCTGTGATAGAAGAGGGCGTCGCCGTTGGCGTCGTGGTGGTTGGCTTCCTCGCCCACTATGTCGAAGTTGACGCCCCACTCATTCATGGCCGGAGTGAGCAGCTCGTACACGTCGAAGATCTTCGCGAATTTGTACTTCACGCCGTCGCTGTGCTTTTTCTGGACGATCCCTGGGATCGCTTTCCTCAGCTCCACAAACTTCTGCTGGAGGGAGAGGGTGCCCCGGTCTTTTTCTGCGGCCTTTGGTGCTGCAGGTTCCTTGCTCGTTGCTGTTGCCATGGCTGCCTCCTTATACGTCCACCGTGAAGGTGCCCGGCGTGTCGATCACTTTCACGCTCTCGACGATCTCGCCGGTGGTTTCGTCCACGACATTGCTTCCCATGAATTTGAGGCGCTTCTTGTACTCGCCCCACTTGGGTGCCTCGGTGGTCTTGATCATGTCCGCATTGCCGGAGGCTTTCAGGTAGGCCACCAGCGCGTCGTTGTCGGGTTTCATGTCCTGCTTCGGCTTCTTGAATTTCAGCGTGCCGGAGAGCAGCCGGTAGGTTTCCTGCGTCTTGGTTTCCTTGTGCGGCACGGTGCCGAAGTATTCCGCGAGTTTGCCCGTCAAAAAGCGGGTGCCGTTCTCATAGCGGCGCTCAGTGGCCGCCACCTTCGACTCTATGGCCGCGATCTGATTGTCGGCCAGCTCCTTGATCCGGTTCAGCTCGGCGCGTTCCTCCGCGATTTTGCGGCAGGCCCAGTCCGCGCAGCTGTCGTCGGCGATCCTCCAGGCGGGCTTCGGTGCGTCCTCGTCGTCCGGATCCGCTTCCCACTGGCTCCAGTCCATTTCCTCCATTTCCTCCAGCGTGGCCGCCGGAGCTGCTTCCACGTCCAGAGCTTCGCCCTCAGTTTCAGGGAGGGCCCCGGTGTTTTCCTGGGCCGCCTCTGCGGCCATTTCCTGCGCCTGTTTAATTGCTTTCCCCATTGTCGTGATCTCCTTCCTGTGATGGTGTGGCCGCCCGGAGCTTCTCGATCTCCTGGTTGGCGGCGGTCAGCTCTGCGGCCAGTCTTTGCACTTCCTCGTCGGCCTGTTTGAGCTCCTTGTCTTTTCTCTGCCAGCTTTCGTACCACGTGTTCCCGTCTTTCTCGGCCTCGGCCCGTGCCTGCTCGGCTTCGATCGCTTTGATCATCAGGGTGCCGAAGAGGTTCCCGATCTCGTAGATCGTGTCCGTGATAATTTCCTTCGCTTCGTCTGTCATTGATCTGCCTCCTTGAAAAATCGGTGGTTATTTATGGTCATTACATACACCAGGGACTCGTACCACTCGCTCGTGGTTATATCCGGCGCGTAGAAGTATTTGATCGGCTCGCTGGTTGCCATGAAGCCGAAGTCGAAAACGGCCTGCACGGCTGCGTAGCACTCGTCTGAGGGATCCGGCCGCCTGCCTGAATACTGGTAGAGCTCCAGCACCTCAGCGGGCCGCAGGTCGTCGTCCTCGCACGCCTGGAGAATACACTGGGCCACGGCCACCTTGCCCGCGAAGGGCTCGCCCTCAGCCTCGGCCATGATTACCTGGGCCACTTCCAGGCGCTCCGCGTCGGTCAGTGTGTAGCGCTTCGTCATGCCAGCCTCAGCCGCCCAGGCGTCCGTCATGGCTTCCACGTCCAGCACATTGCCGTTCTCGTCCACGAAGGTGCTCACGGCGGTGGTGATGTCCGTTACCTCAGCGGTGGCCTCAATGTTGGCCG
>JAJBVD010000063.1 GCA_020859985.1 Clostridiales bacterium | reverse complement strand
AATTCACGGCAATGTTCCACACAGCACTTGGTCTGACTCCGACCGAATTCCGGCGAAACAGCCGCAATATGAAACAGGCAGGGATATAGGTGATAAACCGGGCATAGATGTCCCATATCTTTTTATACCAGAGTCCGCCGTCCCTTAGGGGGGCTTATGTATATGAATGATCCGGCAGGCGTCGCAAATCAGTCTCAAGAAACTCTCTTGTTTCCCGCACATATTCATCAACCTTATAGAGTGTGGCGGTATGACCGCCTTCTACTTTAACAGTCTTTGCTTTCGGCATAGAAAGAAGTAAATCCGCCTGCGCAGCTTCCGAAAAAGCCTTGTCTGCCTTCGGAAGAACCAGAAGCGTTTTATCATCAAATCTTTTATAATCCGAAAGCTCAAAAGGCTTTATGTCTGCCACATCTATGATCAAACCAGTCATATGCAGGTCAAACTCCTTCGTGTATTGCCCATAAATCCAGGCGAAGAAGTCCTCCATATACGCTCTGTTAACGGGATTTTCATTTTCCATGCCGACCTGCTTTTTTGACGCCGCAAACAGTATTTTCTTTATCCATGAATAAGGGACAACCTTCATAAGCCCCATCATCACACCGTATGATTTGTACTGCTTCTTCAAGTCCGCAATGCTCGCCTGTGACAGACTGCACGTAGCATATAAAGCCACAGCGGACACCATCTCCGAATACCGCCTTGCAATAAGCTGAGCTATAAACCCGCCCAATGAAGCACCGATTAACACGAGGTTCTTAATATCCAGCTTTTTTATAAGCTTCATGATATGGTCGGCAAGCTGTTCCAGATCGTTGATTTCCATAGGATAATCAAAGGTAAGAATCCGATAATCCTCTTCCATTTGAATAATATGGTTGAACCAGACATCTGAAATTCCTGTGCCGCCTACAAGATACACCAGCGTATACCTGGCATCCGCTTTACCGCACAAAAGATAGCGGGTGTCAATCCCATCTATTGTTATTTCTGCAAAGAGGTGCGTTTTGCCAAATCTTTGTATTTCTTCTGCAAATGTCATTTTTCCTTTCCCTCCCCAACAAGCACCACAATCCTGTTTGACAGATTACGCACAAACGGAATCCTTCCAATTACCCTGTAAACAGGCGCTATGCCCACCCTTTCCGGTAGGTGAAACAACCCTTAGATGAGCGTCAGTCGTCATTGATATTTGTTTAGATACAAAATGCGGCATAGAGGGGAACGGTCTTTTTTCTGTCCTCAAAGCCAAAGTTTTTTGCAGAGAGCTTGATAGCATAAGCCGGCTTATAGCTTTGCATATACAGATTTAAGCTCTTTGCTCTGGTGTTATCTGCGGATTTGACCTCAATAGGGATAAGCTGTCCGTCACGCTGAATGATAAAGTCAATTTCAGCCCCACGCTCGGACACCCAATAGTAGGTGCGGTAGCCGTTAATGGATAGCTGCACATTGACATAGTTCTCAGCTATACCGCCCTTGAAGTCGTTAATTTCATCAACCATATAGAGAATGTCGTTAGCCGCTAAGTCTTTTTTTGCACAGAGCAGCCCCAAGTCCGATACATAGATTTTGAAAGCATCAATATCACGGTAGTTTTCAAGCGGCTTTTTTATCTGCTCCACTTTATAGACCTGTGATACGATACCAGACAGACTAAGCCACTCAATCGCATTTTCAAACTCAGAAGCCCTACCGCCTTTCTTAATCAGCTTGTACTGAAAACGGGTGTTTTTCTTTGAGAGCTGTACTGTGATATTGTCATAAACAAGCCTTGTTTTCTTTATCTCATTGAGGTTGTTATACTTGCTCATATCATTAAGATAGCTTGCAAGAATAGTATCCTGCGTATGCCGGACAAGGATATAGTCTTTTGTTCCGACAAACTGCATTACACACTCAGGCATACCGCCAACAATCAAATACTGACGGTAAAGCAGCATTGCCGCATCGTGCAAAGCGCCCGGCAATGGTGTGTCCGTTTCAAAACACTTTTTAATCCGCTCCACAAGGGCCTCTTCGCCGCAGGCTAACATAAATTCCTCCATATCCATTGGATAAAGAGTTTTCATATCCACCTTACCGACAGGGAAAGAAAACTTATGCCTACTTACTGCAACGCCAAGCAAGCTGCCTGCAACGATGATGTGATATTCGGGTGCATCTTCACAGAAATATTTCAGGCTCGTCAAAGCTCTTTCACAAAGCTGTACCTCATCAAAAACAATCAGCGTTTTTTCTTTTACTATAGTCTGTCCTGCAATATGGGATAAAATCGGTATCAGATATTCAGGGCTTATACTTTCCTCAAAGGTATCATTCAGTTTTGGATTGGTTTCAAAATTGAAATATGCGACATTCTCATAATAAGTGCGTCCAAATTCCAGAACAGAATAGGTTTTACCTACCTGTCTTGCCCCCTGCAAAATTAAGGGTTTGCGGTGTTCGCTTGCTTTCCAGCTTTCCAGAAATCCCGTGATTTTTCTATACATAATTTAACCTCCTTAAAGGTACTGAATGTAGTATAGTATATATTCGTGCAAAAATCAACGAATTTCGTTTCAATCTTCGCACTAAACAACACGAGTTTTTATAGAATAACGACATTTTTTGACATGAACACTGCAAATATATCCTTACACTTCTCCAATTTCTTCTACCGCTGTCTGTGCCGCAATTCTTCCTGCAGTAGAATAGAACCCAAGAGAAAATCCGCCCAGAGTGTTCATTTATCTTTCCTCCATTCTAGAATCGATCCGCAGGCTGTCCCATGTCGGCGTGGAAATTCCAGTCTTTTTATGTAGTTCTTCAAATCCTGTATGCCTGCATGACAACAAAAATCAGGTCGTACTGATTGCTCGATTCCAATGAGTCAATCGTTTTTAAGCGGTCAACCGTCGTTTTTCTCTGCACATAGTGGCGGATCACCAGACCATTGCTGTCAATGGTTTCCTTCCACCTCACACGAGCCAGAAGGGTAATATCATTCTTTTTGCAAAGCATATGAGCAAGTTCGCACCCGATGACTCCTGCCCCATAAATCAGGATTTTCATACTCTCCTCCAGCTCCGCAAGTGGATTCATTTATCTGTCGATATACCGCAACAGTTTTCAACTTCGTTTACCCATTGCTCCGGATAGCAGACCAGCAATTCTTCATGCTGCAGGTCATGGCGGATCACATCCGGGTCAACAAAGTGCTGCCGGTAGCGTGCTTCGTATTGTCCGCCCATCATTGTGGCGTAGAAGCAGTGGATGACTGTGCCATCGGCTCGGATTTTATCCTCCAGCGGAGTGACCAGATCGGAGTAAAACTGGTTGTAAATGCTCTGCCGTTTTACAAAGGCCATCTGTTTCGTTCCCATGCCGAACATGGAAAGCATTTTGTCAAAATAGACGCGTTCCTCCGGAGGACGTTTCTCCACCCATCTGTTCATCCAGTTCGGCAGCTTGCCTTTGTGAAGCATCCCTTGAAGAATCGGAGCCATGAGATGCCCCTGAAGGCTTGCTGCAAGGGTGCTGCTCTGGTCTAAGTCCGAGCTACCGAGGATGCCGTGGTCGATGTGGATTCGCCCACGCTGCACCAGCAGCCCCACAAAGGAGCCGCCTAAGGAGCAGCCGTAGGCACAGCAGATTTTTCCGTCAAAGCGTTCCTGTATGTATACCTCTATTTTTTCGGTTTCCTCTGTCATGGACGGAAAAACCGTGTCCTCCGTCTCGTCAAATCCATCATAAGAAACGCAGGCCACATAGAAGCTGCGCCCCAGCAGGGGGATCACCTCACCGAAGGTAGCTTTCCAGTGGCAGCAGGTACCCGGCAGCAGCAGGATAACCGGCTTGTTTTTGTCTCCGAATTCGTAGGTTTTCATAGCTTACCTCCTGATTTCCTTATCCCATTCCGATCCCTTCTTGCAGACATAAAAATCGCACATTTCCGCACCGGCAGCGATTGTGCCGGTTCTGTGAAGCACTCCGCCTGTCAGAGCAATGGTGTCAGTCCTCAAAAATTCCCGCTTACTTATCTTTTCCAAAGCATTCTTGTATCATTAGAAAAGCTCCGACGATTACAAAAATAACAGAAATAAACCACCTGCAAGTATTTTCTTCATTTGTCCCTTACCTCCATAAATTTTATGAAAACAGCAACCCGCAGGCCAGCGCCAGCAAAGCACAGGCAGGGATATACACGATAAAATGTACAATATGTGCCTTCTTGTTATAACCAAACATCTGCGGCCCCACGATGCCCTTTGTCTCTGGGTAAAAGTGCGGAAAGAAGTTGGAACGGCAGAGCAGATACCAGTCGAAAAAGAGGATGTCGTAAATTTCCATTACATAGAGCATCGTAATAAATCGGGCAAAGTATTTAAGCGGTCCGAAGCCGTTTCTTGCACCGTCCCGGATACCCAGAACAAAGGCGCCGATAAACAGCAGCACAGCGAATACGACGATCACCCAGCCAATGACATGCGCGCCGCGGAATCGCTCTTTTTTGTCAGGGATCACCGCTAAGTTCTCTTTCGGCGCGGAGGAGAAAAACCGTTTGTCCTGAATAAAGCCGACTGCACCGTACAGCATGAGAAAATAACCAACCATAATCATAAGGATTGAAACGATTGTTATTATCATTTTACTGTTCCCTCCCCGGCAAGCACTACGATCCTGTTGGACAGGTTACGCACAAACGGAAGCTTCCCGATTATCTTATAAACCGGCGTTATGACCTCCATCCCTTCCACAAGACTGTGCTCCTCCACAAACGCAAACTCTGGCAGCAGCGCTGCCAGTGCTTTACCGTTCTTCACGCCCCAGGTAAACTTCGCGTGGCTGCCTTCGATGGACTTTTCCTTTACCGTTTTTACCACGATGGGGGTCATGGTTTCTACGAACACCGTAACACCCGGAAAATGCGCTGCAATGATGGCAAAAATCTGTTTGACATCTGCCTCGGCTAAATACATGGTCAGCCCTTCCATGATGACCAGCACGGGCTTCCCATCAGTGGCAATACTATTCGCCCAGCGTGCATCCATCGCAGAAAAAGAAATCTGGGTGATGATGCCCTCCTCCGGCAGCAGCTTCTCTCGCAAAGCCATCACTTCCGGCAAGTCCAGATTGTACCAGTGGAAATAGCCTTGCATCCGATAGCAGCGGGTGTCCAGGCCGCAGGCGAGATTGATGACGACAGCATCCGGAAATCGATGCAAATACTGCTTCACCATCCGGTCAAGCACCAGCGTCCGGGCAATGACACCGCTGGACATGGTTTTGTCCTTTTTTGCCAGAGAAAAATCGTAATCCAGACGGGAGACAAGTTCCACCGCCTTTTCATCCACAATTTTATGATTTTGCCTTTGCGTTTCCTGCGCACGGGCAAACACCGTTTGCAGCATGGTTTCCGGCACGCCGGTCAATGTGATTTTTTCCATATTTCCCCCTTTTTCTGCTTCACGCACTATGCACGTCATTTGAATAATTTCTGTCTAACAATATCAGAGGAAGAAAACTGCTGTCTCTGCTTTCTACACATGACTTTTTGGGTTATTGATACCCATCTCCCTGTTTAAACACCGGCGGCCAATATGGCAAGACAGGGGCTCCAGACTTCAATTTAAAGTCAC
>JAJBVD010000037.1:3070-5646 GCA_020859985.1 Clostridiales bacterium | reverse complement strand
CATGACATTGCCGTCACTGTCGCTCTGCAGCACCCAGGTCCTTGTCGCAGATCCGCTCGCGTCAGAAGCCCCGGCATAAAACTTCACTTCAAACTGCGCTCCCGAAAGCGACATATCTGTCGCGTATTCTTTCGCCTTGACCACCAGTAAATCCAGGGTATACGTGACTGGCGTTTCCGGCACGGTTCCACCTCCGGATGCATTTACTACGGTCGTCTGTCCTGCTTCGATACTCACCGTATAGATCGTGGTGTCTTTTTCAAAGCCCGGCGAAGCAGTTGTCTCTGTTACCGTATAGAGTCCTGACTCCAGTTCCACCGTGTTCGATGTTCCGGAATCATCGGTTGTTAAGGTCGCAACGACTGTCCCCGAAGTATCCTTCACTGCATATACTGCGTTGCCCACGGAATACAGGGCATTTCCTTCCGTCACGGAAGTGTTATCGGATACCTTTACAAGATACAGATATCCACTATCCTGCTCGTTTGTGAAATTCAGCGGCGTATTAAAATCGGACAGGTCTGCTTTCAGATAAGTGCTGTCGCTATCACTGGACGCTTTTATCTTCATGGACTGGGAATTCTCCGACAAAAGATATCCATCCGGCGCTTCCACTTCCGTAACAGTAAGTGTCATGGCGTTTGGCAGGGCATAACCCACACTGCTGCTGTATTTGTACAGCGCATCACTTTCATTCCCATTCCAACTACTCAGGTAATGATCTTCGTCATATGAGATATAGCCGTTTTCATCCGTCTTAAAATACCAGGTCGCCACTTCCTCATTGTCATAGGTGCCTACTACCTTAAATACTGCACCTGCCAGAGGCTCCCCGGTTGCTTCATCTGTCTTATAAACGAAGTTCCCGTTAAAATAGAAGGCCGTGTTTGTCACAGTCAGCGAAGTGGTTTCGCCGGCAGTAACCGTTACCTTATACACATTCGTACTGGTTCCATCAGAATCCCACGCGTGGCCTGCGGCACGTTTACTCTCCACAACCCAGTAGGTTCCTTCTTCCAGTGCAACCGTCTCTGTCAGCTTTGTGGAAGATTCTTCATCCTCGTCGGCATCATCCCGGATTTTTACTGTATCGATCAGGTACTCATCATCCAGGGAACTATCCGTATAGATTTTGAAATTCGTATCCAGTGTCACATTTACGAATTCCTTGACAAAGTTGTTGGATGTTGATTTCTTAATAATCTTCAGGTTGCCCGTTGAAGTATCCAGGGTCTTCTCAGTACTGCCGTAGTAATCCTGGTAGTTTCCCTGTGAAGTGCCAGATTTACCGGTCGTAGATACTGCGATCTTCACCTTATAATAATCGCCGCTGCTGTTTTTATACAGTGTAGTGGTAATCGTTACAGAAGAAATACAGCTTGCACCGCTGTAAGCCATATGGGAACCGTCCTGCTGGTTGCACCCGATCGTGACATAGGAAAGGCTCTCGGCAAGCTCTACGCCATAATCCGCCAGATAATCATCCAGGTCAGACAGGAAGTCACTGGAGAAATTAAAACGCCAGTAACGATAGCCAGTGAAATTGCTTACCCAGCCATAATTCGTTACCCGGCTGCTGGCGTTCGAGAGTGTATAGCTGTAACCAGTCCAGGTTTTGCTTGTTGTGGTAGTCGCCACAGTCATGATCCCGGAATCCGTACTGCCATTCTCTGAGTCTGCATCCGTATAGACCCCCGCCAGTTCTTCGTATCCGGCGTAGTCTTCCGTCCGGCGTTCATCTGACTTGATCGCGTCCGAAGAATATGTTGGGAAATCAATATAGAACACCCAGGTATCTTCCCCGGTCTCAAAATCATCCGCCAGTGTGTAAACCGTATTGCTGCCATCCACCGTTTCCGAGGCGACCACTTCCTCCGCGCTGATCAACTCGCCATTCTTATAAACAGAAATTTCCGGCTCGATATCATCATACCCCGGCCATGCCGGATATACCGTGATACTGGCAATGCTTCCGTCTGCCAGATAGTCGCTTCCATAGGTGGCAGAATAACTGATCCCTTCGCGGTCTGTCACGGTCGCTGCCAGCTCGCCGTTTGCGATATGCACCGTAATCGCACTCTCAGCGGAAATAGCTTCCGTGACCGTCACCGTGCAGGATACATACCAGTAGTATTCCGGATTCTCATAAGAAACCACTTCGTAAACTACCGTGTATACGCCTGCTGTATCCGCATCAAACCCACCATCGTCATAGACCGTCTGCAGGAACAAATCTGCGTCATAGCCAAGGTTTACATCATTTAACACAAATCCCTCCCCGGCAACTACCGTAAGGGCTTCCCCTTCCAGCACTGTCCCGACCTTCTCCGGGATTACTCCGGTGTAGTCAGATGACTGCTCATTTTTCAGATAGATCGTGCCTTCAAAGCTGTCCGACCACACCGTTGCCACAGATGCGGAGCTGATCACATAGAACGGCACCTCGATGTACCAGTAATACGAATCATCGTCATCCAGAACAGCCTTGTAGGTGACCGTATAGCAGACATTGCTGCTCGGCGTCCAGGTAATCTCTCCACTCTCCCAGGTAACCGTCGCACCCGTCAGGGTATCCG
>JAJBVD010000037.1:1519-2970 GCA_020859985.1 Clostridiales bacterium | reverse complement strand
GTCCAGGTAATCTCTCCACTCTCCCAGGTAACCGTCGCACCCGTCAGGGTATCCGATTCCGGGATATAGGATTTATAATCAAAATCCGTATCCTCGTAATACACATACTGTGCGCTCAGGACAACCGTTTCACCGATCTCCGGACGGATGTAGGAGAGCATTTCATCATCAGACAGGTAGTAAATACTGTCTGTAGTAAATTCATCGTCTTCTTCTGAATCTTTATCCGTTTCTTCGGTTTCATTTTCAGATTCTTCCTCTGACTCCTCTTCCGCAGCAGATTCAGATTCCAGCTCCGTCTCGTCCCCGGATTCAGATTCTGCTTCATCAGCATTTTCTATATCCGCGTCTGTTTCTGATTCGGCATAGGACTCATTATCTGCTGTTTCCGACTCAATATAGGAATCGTCAACCGACTCCGTCTCTATCTCAGATTCAACATTATTCTCACTGTCCGTGCCAGACTCACTTTCTGTACTTTCCTGCGCATTTTCAGCCTCGTCTTCTGTTCCCGATTCTTCCGCTGCTTCTGTATCCGTATCAACAGCTACAAAATTCAGGCGGACGGTAATCTTATAATCCGCATTTGCGACCACGGTAATTGGGAGTACATCCGATGTGGCGATCGTCTCCCCATTCTCATTTGTCACAACCACACTGTCTAATACATAGCCATCGTTCGCTGTGCCTGAGATCGTAACTTCCTCTGATACCGGGAAATTAATCTCGTAATCCCAGTCATCGCTCAGCATATCAGAAGTTACCGTCTCTGATGTGCCATCCGAAAAGCCGATCACCATCTGACCGCCTTCTGACACCTCAAAAGCAATGAAGTTATAAGCTTCCTCTGTTTCTGCCTCGGTTTCCAGAACGCTTTCTTCTGATATCTCCGAAAATGCCAGCTCCAGCCGTGTATCAGCTGCAGGCATCACAAAAGATATGGTCATGTTCTGATCCACTTCATCCCAGGAAAAATCATATCCGGCATTGTTGCTGTCATATACATGAATTTCATCCAGGGATACTCCATCCGGATAAGCCAGCGAAACCGTCACCTGCTCTCCCGCTTCATATGACAGGATGAGACTGCCGTCTGCTTTCGCTTCTTTCAGTTTTCCCGTATCATAGGTGTAAGTGCAGTCTTCGTAATAAGGCAGCAGCAGTTCATACTCCACTGGTTCTGAAGAAGTGCTTTCCGTCTCCTCCTCATTTGAATCCGCTGCCTCTGTCTCTGCTTCCGAAGAGGATTTAGCTGTTTCCTGTTCCGTTTCAGGTTCTGCTGCTTCAGTATCTTCGATTACTGTTTCAGCAACTCCTGACTCTGCCGCAACAGTTTCCGCTTCAGTTGTTGTTTCTGTTGTCATTTCTGTTTCAGCAACCGTTTCCGTTTCGCTTTCCGCATAACTGTAGGACGGAAAAAACGACATCACTCCGGATGCCGTCATTGTAAC
>JAJBVD010000037.1:0-1419 GCA_020859985.1 Clostridiales bacterium | reverse complement strand
ATTATTGCTCGCTTCCAGGTCATACTGTATGCCATTGATCCACACCCGCGCCCGCATATGTCCATAAGTGGAACCATTCACAAAATACGGTTCACCTTCCAACCCCAGGTCTGCCGCAAGGTCTAGAAGCAGATACGAGGATGCCCAGCAATCTCCGCCATACCCAAGCGCATAACAGTATTTGTTTGACGACCCGCTCGTGTAATCATACCTCGAAAATACGTAATCTCCAAAAGCAACCAGCTTTTCCAGTGCCGTCATATCCGAAGTCCAGAGCTCCGCCTGTAGTTTCTTTTTCCATGTCTGGTACGTATAGTAATTCGTGTCTGTCGATGTCACGGTTATCGTGACAACCTCTTCCAGTGTACCATTGCGGTAAATGTTGAGTTTACAGCTTCCGGCAATTCTTCCGGCAAAAGATACCCTTACATACCGCGCTGTGGTACGATTCAGGTCATCATAACAGCTTCCTTCGGTAATATTGGTAATCTCTGCGTTATTCCCGCCGGTAATGATAAAATCATAGGTATCAGCAGATGAATCGGTGTATCCGGCGACGGAATACGTTCTGCCTCCGCTGATTGTAACACTGTCCGTATCATAATGATAAACGAAGCCAGTGGTGGTCGTACCTGATACCGTTGAGTCCGATTCCGTCTGTGCGGTCTCGCCCTGCGATGCCGACGCATTCTGTGACGCAGATTCTGTTACCGAACTTTCCGACATTGATGAAGTCTCACCGCTCACCGTCCCCGTTTGCGAAGATTTCTCTGAAGTGTTTCCATCAGCAGAAGACGTATTCCCGGACGAGACAGTCACGGCAGTCGATTTCTTTTTCACCACTACCGTTTTCTTAAAGGTCTTGATTGCTTTTCCTTTATAATAGACCTTCGCCCGAATCACAGCGGTTCCGGCCTTAACAGCGGTAATCTTCCCTTTGCTGCTGACCTTCGCAACCTTTTTATTTGACGAGCTGTATTTCACGGTACATTTGCTCTGCACCGTTGCTTTCACCGTCTTCGATTTACCTTCGGTCAGGGAAATTTTGCTCGTGTTATACTTGAAAGACCCGGAGGTCGTCACGATAACGTAAATCTTTTTGACCGCTTTTCCATTCTTATAACAGGTCAGCGTAGCCGTTCCCTTTTTTCCGGCGGTCACCTTATACTGGTTTGTTGCAGATTTTGATACTTTCACAACTCCGGTCTTTGAGGATTTCACTTTTGTATAGCCGGTAACCTTAAAAGACTTCCCGGAAGTAACCGCCTTTACGGAAGACGCCGCCGCAGAGGCAGATGTACTCAAACCCGCAGCGAACAAAACAACAAACGCCAGGGTAAACAGGATTTTTCTGATACAGGAAACCATTTGCAGCTTATATGCCTTCATGCTCCATTCCCTCCGTTTCTGCCGTATTTG
>JAJBVD010000049.1 GCA_020859985.1 Clostridiales bacterium | reverse complement strand
CCGGTGCTCTGATTGTGCAGGGGATTGCTACTTCCATTGACGCACTTTCGGTAGGCTTCACGATTGCAGATTATAATGGACTGATGGCATTAGCAGCGGCATTGCTCATTGGCCTGGTCACGTTTATTATTTGCATGGCTGGAGTGAAGATTGGTGCAAAATTTGGCACAAAACTGGCGGATAAGGCTCAGATCCTTGGCGGTGTGATCCTGATTCTGATCGGTCTGGAAATCTTTATTACAGGTGTTATGTGAAGGAGGAAGATGCTATGCTTTACTACTGTGAAGAAAAAGAACAGGTTCTGAAAGATGTGCGGTCAGATGAGTCCGGACTTTCTGAAAAAGAGGCGCAGGCACGTCTGAAACAAAACGGAAAAAATGCTCTGGAAGCACCAAAAGGGAAGTCGCTGATCCGGCGATTTTTGGAACAACTGACAGATCCGATGATCATCATTCTGATCGTGGCAGCGGCTGTCAGCGGAGTGCTGGCGGTTATTGAAAATGAGAGTTTTGCCGATGTTATCATTATTATCGCGGTGGTAATCGTCAATGCGGTGCTGGGTGTTTATCAGGAAAACAAGGCGGAAAAAGCGATTGAGGCGCTGCAGGAAATGGCTGCGGCCACGTCAAGGGTATTAAGGGACGGAAGGGTGCAGACCATACACAGCGAAGAACTGGTGGTTGGGGATATTATTCTTCTGGAAGCCGGGGACGCAGTGCCTGCGGACGCGCGTATCCTGGAAAGCGCCAGCCTGAAAGTGGAAGAATCCGCACTGACTGGCGAATCGGTTCCGGTCACAAAGTTTATTGACATCATCCGTCTGAAAGATGGGGAAAAAGATGTCACTCTGGGTGATCGCAAAAATATGCTGTACATGGGCAGCACAGTTGTTTACGGCAGAGGAACGGCGGTCGTGACAGCAACCGGTATGGATACAGAGATGGGAAAGATCGCCGGTGCGCTTGCGCAGACGGAAGATGAACAGACCCCTCTGCAGATTAAGCTGAACCAGCTCTCGAAGGTGCTGACCTGGCTGGTCCTTGGTATCTGTATTGTTGTGTTTGCGGTTCAGATTATCCGCGCGGGCAGCTTAAATGCGGATCTGATTCTGGATTCCTTTATGGTTGCGGTTTCCCTGGCAGTTGCGGCGATACCGGAAGGACTGGCTGCGGTTGTGACGGTCGTCCTGTCCATTGGTGTGACGAATATGTCGAAACGGAATGCGATCATCCGCCGTCTGACCGCTGTGGAAACACTGGGCTGTGCGCAGGTGATCTGTTCAGATAAGACCGGTACGCTGACACAAAATAAAATGACCGTTGTGGATATGTACGGTGATGATCATGCACGGCTTGCAACTGGTATGGCACTCTGTTCAGACGCGGAGCTTGAACCGGATGGAACTTTGACCGGCGAACCGACAGAGACCGCGCTGGTAGCCTGGGCAAACGAGATGACGCTGCCCAAATATGATTTAAAAGAGAAGTATATTCGATGCGGGGAAGCACCTTTTGATTCAAACCGGAAAATGATGTCAACTGTACATCAGGGTCCGGAGGGAATTATTCAGTTTACCAAGGGCGCGGTCGATGTTGTGATTGAAAGATGCACCTGTTGTCTGAAAGGCGGACAGATAGTCCCGATGACGGAGCATGACCGGGAAAACATTCTTTTCAGAAACAAACACATGGCAGATCGGGCACTCCGGGTGCTGGCCTGTGCTCAGAGAACATGGGATGAAATGCCGGCAAACTGCGATCCGGAGACGCTGGAGCAGCAGCTGTGTTTTGTAGGACTCTGCGGGATGATCGATCCGGTACGTCCGGAAGTGAAGACAGCGATTGAAGAATGCCGACAGGCTGGCATCCGTCCGATCATGATCACAGGTGACCATATTGATACCGCGACTGCGATAGCGAAAGAACTGGAGATTATTTCAGGTGGGACATACGCGATCACCGGCCAGCAGCTTGCGGCCATGGATGATGCAGCCTTTGAAAAAGAATTTCAGAACATCAGTGTTTATGCCCGCGTCCAGCCGGAACAGAAAACACGTATCGTAAATGCCTGGAGAAAAGCAGGGTATGTGACCGCTATGACCGGCGACGGCGTGAACGACGCACCTTCAATTAAGTCAGCTGATATTGGTGTTGGCATGGGAGTCACAGGAACCGACGTGACCAAAAATGTAGCGGACATGATTCTTGCAGATGATAATTTTGCTACGATTGTCGGCGCAGTGGAAGAAGGACGACGTATCTATGACAATATAAGAAAAGCTATCCAGTTTCTTCTTGGCTCCAATATGAGTGAGGTGCTGAGTATCTTTTTTGCAACCCTGATGGGATTCAGTATTCTGAAACCGGTGCACCTGCTCTGGATCAATCTGGCAACAGATTGCTTCCCGGCATTGGCTCTTGGTACGGAAAAGGCGGAGCCGGATATCATGAAGCGTAAACCGCGCAACGCGAAAGCAGGCATCTTTGCGGACGGACTGGGAACGGATGTCCTGTATCAGGGCTTTATTGTAACAGCGCTGACGCTGATTTCCTATTTCATTGGCCATTTTATGGAGAGTAGTACCTGGACGATTGCGGACAGCGCGGATGGGACAACAATGGCATTTCTGACGATGTCTATGGCTGAAATCTTCCACAGCCTGAATATGCGATCACGCAGGCAGAGCATCTTCCGGCTTGGCTCTCATAATAAGATGCTTCTGATTGCGGCCGTGGCATCACTGGCGGCTACGACGCTGGTCTGTGAGGTTCCGGTGCTTGCGGCAGCCTTTGAGTTTACCAGTGTGGAACTTGCGGAATACCTAATCGCAATCCTTTTGGGTGTAATGATCATTCCGATTGTTGAAGCAGTGAAGATGGTTCAGAGACATTGTAACCGACGGAAAAATCAGAAAGCTCAATAAAGGAGCAGATTTTATTTAAAAAGGGTGTACCCCAGGCTGCTATTGAAGCAGACTATTTGCTTCGATATTCACTTGGGGTACAATCATATTTTTTACGAAATTGTCTGGAAAAGTAATTTTGGTCATGCATACCGACCATTTCAGATATTTCGCTGATTTTGTATGACGTGCTTAATAACAACTCAGCGGCTTTTCGCATACGCAGATCATTGATATATTGCCCAATACTGCAATGTATTTCTTCTTTAAAACGCAAAGTCAGTGCAGAAAGGGAAACAGAGGCTGCTTTGGCCACCATCTCTAATGTAAGAGGACGCTGGTAGTTCGAATGAATAAAATAAACAGCTTTTTTGACAGACGGAGAATAATGGTCAGCATTCCATTTTTGAACAAGCTTGCAATACTCATTTATCAGGGAAAGACGTACCAGATTTAATTCCTCCGTAGAATTGGAGGATTCTATTTTCTGGGTGAAAAGAGTAAACAATTTGTCGGTTTCGTAGGCAGGCAAACCGGCTTCGATCACTGCTGTCATACTAACGGAATTTAAAAGGTGGTTGGAAAGCCTTTCATTTTGCACAGAGTCCGTCGATAGCCGTAAATTGATGGTATAATCTGCAAAATCATGGTAGCATTTGATACAGTTTTTCAGATCCCCTTCCTTTAACGACTGCATATAATACATTTGCAGGGAATAACGAACTTCCATTGTGGCATGCAATTTTTCTTCTTCATAATTTTTTATAAGTTTTCCCTGCAAACTGGAAGCAGTAAAGCATTCATCTATTTTTAAAATCTGCCTTTGCTCCCGAAATACCCGGTCATTAGCCAACTGAAGAAAAGAATCTAATTGTTCTTCGTTCAGAATCGGAAGTGATAAATAATAATTATAAAGCTGCTGTGTGGGGAGAATATTATTTTGCTGCAAAATAAAACGCAGGGTATTGATAGGCAGAAACTCCGGTAAAAATGGTCCTGCCATTAGCAGGCAGCCGGGTTTTTCCATATGAGGGATAAATATCTGGCAGAGCCCAATACTGGATTGAAAATGACAGATTTGTTGATCTGACATCGTATTGAGAAGCTGCAGCCTGGAGTTGGCATTCATCATATGTGATACAAAAACAAGAGGCGCATTTTTCTCCCAATACATCGTATCCCTGGCGGCTTCCGGGTCAATGATATGTAAATCCAGTTTGAGCTGTTTACAGAGCAGGTTGATCACATCGAAGGAAGAAAGTGACTTTGTCATAGCAGTACTCCTTGAATTCATTGTAATTGATACTCGCAGCAGAGCTGCTCGCCCGGTCTTGTGATTTTCTGCTGCAGGCAGCGAAAATCTCTTCAGCTCACATTATATCATAGATTTAAAAAAATATATAATTGTACTAAAAAAAGTAAATTATACTAACACCTTCTACCAGTGATGTTTAGAATTTATTAGAAGAAAAATATGGAGGAGGTCATGAAGTATGAGTAGTGATGCGAAAACAGTGAAACCGTTTGGCATGAGAGATAAGATCGGGTATGCCATGGGAGATTTTGGAAATGATTTTACCTTTACCCTTTCCTCATCCTTTTTGCTGAAGTTTTACACGGATGTTATGGGTGTGTCTCCCGGACTGGTAGGTTTGATGATGCTGCTTGCCAGAGTAGTCGATGCATTCACTGACACGATTATGGGGCAGGTTGTTGACAGAAGTCCTTACACGAAGAGCGGGAAATTCACGCCCTGGATTCGGCGGTTTATGGGACCTGTAGCAGTCGCATCATTTTTAATGTATGCCACATGGTTCAAGGGTATGCCGATGGGATTTAAGGTCTTTTGGATGTTCTTCACTTATCTCCTCTGGGGCAGTGTGTGCTACACGGGCGTAAATATTCCTTATGGCTCCATGGCGTCAGCAATCTCAGAAAAGCCGGAAGACAGAACGCAGTTATCAAGCTGGAGAACCATAGGTGCTACTTTCGCAGGAACGGCAATCGGTGTTATTCTTCCGATGTGTGTTTACTATACGGATGCGGCCGGTAATCAGGTATTTTCCGGAACGAGAATGTCTATCGCAGCTGCAGTGTGCTCCATCTGCGCTGTAATCTGCTATATCATCTGTACAACACTGACCACCGAACGTGTGAAGCTTGAGACGAAGACGGAACCGTTCAGTCTGAGCAAAATGGTCAAACAGATTGCATCCAGCCGTCCATTGATCGGTATTATTATTGCTGCCATCGTGCTTCTTCTCTCGCAGCTTACCATGTCGAGCATGAATAACTACGTTTTCCCCAATTATTTCGGGAGCTCGGTGGGCGTTTCCATTGCAAGCTTTTGCGGATATTTCCTTATGTTTGTGCTGGCATTTGTTGCTCCGTCTATAGCGAAAAAGGTTGGAAAGAAAGAACTGTCAGCCGTAGGCGCAGTGGTGGGTGCGGTATGTTTCTTCCTTATGTTCCTTCTCCGGACAAAGAACATGACGTTGTATATTGTTTTATATGCAATTGGATATCTGGGTGTTGCGTTCTTTACGATTCTTGTCTGGGCAATGATTACCGATGTAATTGATGAGGATGAGATCCGTACCGGTGTGAGATCGGATGGAACCATTTATTCGGTCTATTCCTTTGCGAAATTCCCACTCAACTTTTAATACAATTTGGCGATAGCTTATGTGCCTGAGTTCAGGTGGGGACAAAATCATAAAGCTGGGGACAAATCGGCGATAGCCGGTTATTTTTT